>CAINNK010000022.1 GCA_903851135.1 uncultured bacterium
CATACTTCTTTGTGTGTTGAGAACTGCATTTTATGCAAATTCGAGCGTTTTTTTGTAGCCATACTCTAAGTTATTTACTGTTTATGGCTATATTATCGCACAAAATGCAATTCTCAGCATTACATATTTACTATTATCCCTTCAATTTCAACTTTTAGATAAGCATGTTTTCTTTTTGCATCTGCCTCATTAATTGTTTTAATTCCAGTTACGCCCAAGGTTCCGTTTCCAGTGTATTTTAAAATGCTCAATTTTTCGATGTTTATAAGGGGCTTTTCTTCAATTGGCACTACTGGTTTTTCTTCGAGTGTTTTTTCTTTGGAGCGTTCTTCTTTAGAAGAAAAAAATAGTTTAATTTCCTCTGAATTTAGCATAGGGCTTATACCCATGGTTAGTAATTCGAGAACCTTTTCTGGGGTTAGTGGCATAGTCAACCTCGTTTTCTGTTTTTGATTAAATAAAAAAGAACAATTTCAATATTGTTTATTGAAAAAATATCGATATCCAATTATATCAATTCCGTTCGATTTGTCAAAGCGAAAAATAGCCTCGTTTTTCACTTCGAGTCATGAAAAAAAGCCGAGTTCCTGAGGGAGCTGCGGCTTTTTTGTTGGGTTATGAAAAGCTTTAAAAGGGGATTTCGGCTATTTTAAAACTTTTTTTGAAAGTTTCTCTACAGAATGCTGCAACTACAACACTGTAATCATTACCGCCATCTCCATTTACGGAAACTCGGAAATTAAACAGGGAGTCTCCAGGAAAAAACTCTTTCACCGTTAAAAAAACAAATAATTCATTCCCACTTTCATTGTTGATGTATGGTTTTATTTTAATTTCAAATGAAACCTTTTCAAAATCTGTCTCTGTTGTTAATTGTTTCGTAAGAATGGAGATTGGCAGTTTTGCCATTGCATACATGCAATCGAAAATTTCTGCCATGTTTGCAGCGTTTACTGAAGAATAATTTAGCTGACTTTTTTTCTGCCCAGAATAATAAAATAATTCATTACCAACGTCTTTTCGTAAAGTTACAAAATCCAATGGTTTTATTAATGAACCTAATTCATCTTCGCCAGAAAGTATTTTAAGAGTTTTAACCTCGTTATATTGCTTGATATCATGCTGGATAAGCTCTGCAAAGCTTACGTTTATATTTCCAGATGTGTTATTGTCGGTCATGCTAAATCTCCCTAGTTAGAATTTTTGTGAAAATGAAAATAAAAATTTTAAAGAAGTATGTCTATTTCAAGCCTTGTTTTGAGGTTTCTGAAATATGACTTTGAATTATAGCAATTCCGTTCGATTTGTCAACGCTGAAGAAAGTGTGATTTCGTCGGCATATTCAAGGTCGGCGCCAGTGGAAAGTCCGCGGCCGAGACGGGTTATTTTCACCCTGTTGAATTCTGCCCTAGGCAGACCGCCTTCGGCGGATTCAACAGGGTTTGTTTCAATATTATGAAGTGATTGCAGTTTTCTTTTCAAATATAGCGCCGTGGCGTCACCTTCAGTGGTTGGGTTGGTAGCCAAAATCACTTCGACGATTTTTTCATTCTCAACGCGAGTAAGCAGTTCATTGATTTTCAATTCCTCACCAGCGTTGCCAACTTGAATAACCCCGCCTAGCACATGATAAAGACCAGCATATGACCTTGTTCGTTCAATGGAAATGATGTCTAGTGGTTCTTCGACCACGCAAATTGAGTGTTGGTCACGTTTGGGATCCTTGCAGAATTCACAAAGTTCTCCTTCGGCAATGTTAAAACAACGGCTGCAAATTTTCAGATTTTTGATTTCCAAGATATTTTCCGCAAATTCCGCCAATTTTTCCGGGTCTTGTTTGAACAAAAACAACACCAAACGCTCAGCCATTTTGGGACCAACTGAGGGCAGGGAGCTTAGATTCTTAATAAGTCGACTGAAAGCTTTTGGATACATGTTTGATTAATTTTTTATTTTTTAAAAAATATATTTTAAATCCTAAATCTAAATTTCCAGTGACTAATAAAGTTCAAAATTCCAAATCATAATTTTGGCATTTGAACTTGGAATTTTATTGGAAATTAGATATTAGGATTTAGACATTTTGAGTCTATTGCTGCATGTGTATTTTATCCAATGATCTGAATGAGGCGGAATTTTCTTGGAAGAAAGCATTGACTTCGCCGACTGGACCATTGCGGTGTTTAGAGATAATGATTTTGACGATACCTTTGTTTGGGGTGTCAGGTTTTTCGCGATCTTCACGATAAAGGAAAAGCACCACATCGGCATCTTGCTCAATAGATCCGGATTCACGCAGATCGGAAAGTTTTGGAATTTGCGGAGAGCGAGCTTCCACCGCACGAGAAAGTTGGGAAAGTGCCAAAACTGGAATATTTAATTCTCGAGCCAGGTTTTTCAAACCTCTGGAAATTTCCGAAATTTCTTGCACGCGATTGTCACCGCCACGTCCTTCCATCAACTGCAAATAGTCAATCACAATGAGTCCCAAATTATGTTCGGCTTGAAGACGGCGGGCCATGGTTCGCATGCTCATAATGTTGGCACTAGCCGTGTCATCAATAAAAATCTTGGCTTCTGAGAGAATACCCATAGCCTCGCCAATGCGTTGAAAATCATTATTTGGTCCTTCACTGGTCAGTCGCCCGGTTCGCAAACGCCACAAATCAACGTTGGCTTCAGCCGCCAACATGCGATCAACAAGTTGATCAGAACCCATTTCCAAGGAAAACATAGCCACGGCCACATTTTCACGCACGGCCACATGTCTTGCTATGTCAAGCGCCAATGAGGTTTTTCCAACTGAAGGACGAGCGGCAAGAATAATAAGGTCTGATTTTTGCAGACCAGCCAGAACGCCATCCAAATCTGCAAAACCAGTTGGGATTCCGCGAAACTTGCTGCCATCACGATGCAATTCATCGATGCGATTGAAGGCTGATTCCAAAATGGAACGAATTGGAATGAAATCTTGTTTGATGTATTTCTGAGAAACAGCAAAAAGTTTTTGCTCAGCTTCATCGAGCAATTTTTCCACGTCTTCACTTTCGCGATAACCAGCCTCGACAATTTCTGAAGCAGCATTGATGAGTCTTCGCAGCAGTGCTTTCTTTTGCACGACTTTGGCATAGTGCACAATGTGCGAAGCTGAAGGGACGCCATTGACCAGGGAAGCCAAATAACTCGAGCCACCAATTTTCTCCAATTGTTTTTGTTCGTCCAGTTTATTGGAAAGGCTAAGCACGTCAATCGGTTCGCGTTGTTCATAAAGTTCCAAAATGAGTTCATAGATAATATTGTGATCGTCTTTGTAGAAATCACCAACCTTCAAAATGTCCGCGATCTTGATGATAGCATCCTTGTCGAGCATGATTGAACCAAGCACTGATTGTTCTGCCTCAATGTTTTGGGGCGGAATGCGAACTTCGCCAACGTTAGTGTTGGTTTGGGTGAATTTCGGCTTGAAAGATTTGAAGTCTGATTTGTTGTCGCGAGCCATATAGGGCAGATTTTAGAGGATAGATTTTAGATTTTAGAAAATTCTACAAATGTACAAATTAGCTACTTGCCTTGTCGGCAGACGGGCAAATTTACAAATTGTAAACTAAATTATATAGTTATCTAATCATTAGAACAAATAGAACATCTACAACAACTAGAACAATTACAACATTTAGAGCTCATCGTCTGTTCATTATAGCAACTGAAACCAGCTTGAGCAATGGTAGAAAATCGGCATTTTTGTGAACAAAAGGGGGATAAATTTTTGGCCCAAATAAGGGATTTTTAGGCAAGATTGTTGACATTTCGTCAAAATATGCTAAGCTCAGCTGTTGCAACTTAAAAACTAAATTTTTGAGAAATTGCGCCTGGCGTTGAGATGGGAATTCGTTTTGTCGTTTCGAGGCTGGGTGTAATTAATTTCAAATCAAATAAAATAAAGGGAGCTTGATATGACACAGGAAAATGCTATTTGGGTAATGATTATCGGATTTGCGATGATCATAATAATTCTTGTATTGCTGATAAAAAATTTCCGTTTAAAAATGGAAAAGAAATGCTTATTGAATATAAACGAAAATTTGAATCATAAAAACTACAATTACAGACTTGATTCAAGCAATTCAGCGACTGTATTGTTGAACGGGAGATACTATGTGGTGTTTAACACATATTCATTTTTTCAAGAATATGGCGTTAAAGCATTTCATACAAGAAGAGTAGAGGATTGCTGTCCAGAAAATTTCTTCCTTCATTACTATGATAAGCAGGGTAATGACGTAAAATTTTATGCGACAGCACTCAAAAAAAGTATATGCGTTTTTGAAATCTCTGAAGAATTTAAAGACAACGCATTTACATTGTATTTTGATGAAAAAAAGGATGCAGCTGAAATGTTGTCGTGGTAGCTCTGTGTTGGTTCAGTGTCTTGAGATGAGGATTTATTTTGTCGTTTCGAGGCTGGGTGTAATTTTATTTTAAAGAACGTGGAATTTTTTACACAATTTATAAAGGAGACGAAAAAATGGGAAAACAACTTCTTGATAGTAATTTTCAGCCTACAACACTAAAGAAGGGTGATATTATTGTTTTTCGCGACGAGCATCATTATTTGACATTAAGCGAAGGTGATGGGAGTCGCATCTTTTGGCCAAATGGTGATGACAAAAGAATCGCCAATTTCCTACGGAATGAGGAAGATTTTATTTTTTTCGCCCTTATCCTGGCTGAGACACATGGGCTTCTTATCGAAAAAATTCCTGATTGTGTTGGTGGTCCAAGGTGTGAATTTATTTAAGTCGGCAATTGTTGTTATAGCGGAGGGAGTTTTTAAAACACCTTCGCTATTTTTTTATGCTCAAAATTCAGGGTTAACTTTTCTTTTAGAAGAAAAGTTACAAAAGAAATCCCGCACGTGCTTGTTGCTGGGGCAAAGACTTCGCTGCTTCGCTAAAATTCCCGCTGCACTTTTTCTACTGAAAAAGCTCGCTGAAAATTTCTTAACGCTCATCACTCGTCTTTTGCCTACGCACTGCGCAATGTGCGGAAAAAGAATGCGAAATGCAAATTATAAAATCCAGAATCTAACTCTATGTCGGTTCAGCGTCTTCTGACCTGAACCGAAAATGTTCTTGTTTTTGAAAAACCATTATAGTGGAGGAGTTTTTAAAAAACCTCCGCTATTTTTTATACTCAAAATTCACCATGTCATTCCCGTGAAAACGGGAATCCAGGTTACGTTTTTTAAAAAGAAGTTATTTGATATAAAGTAGGGCTGGATTCCCAGTCAAGCTGGGAATGACAAAGACTTGATTAGAAAAAAGTTAATGAAATTGAGAAGAAGAGAGTTTGTCATTCCGAGTGAAGCGTAGTGGAATCGAGGAATCTGGGCTCGGATCTTTCGACTTCGTTTTTCTGTTTAGGGCAGAAAAACTACGTTCAAGATGACATTGCAAATGCAAATTCTAAAATCAAGAATCTAGAATCTAAAATCTTTTTTGTACATTTGTATATTTGTAGGTTCTTCTAAAATCCAAAATCTAATTTCTAGAATCTGCCTGTTTCACCTTCATCCCATCCTTCGTGTCTTCCAAAATAAAACCTTTCTTTTCAATCAAAGCCCTGAGGTCGTCGGATTTTTGGAAGTCTTTGCCGGCGCGGGCGGCTTCGCGCTCCCTGATCAGTTCCTTAATCTCTTCGGGAATTTCAGCTTGACCGGCGAGGATGAAACCAAAAACGTGATTTATTTTTTTCCAAAGCGTCAAAATTTTTTTGGCATCATTTGCAGAAAAAGTTTTTTCGTCAATTTGCTTATTAATCTGAGTAATTAATTCGTAGGTAACGCTAAGCGCCAGGGGAGTGTTGAGATCATCATCCATGGCCGCTTCAAATTTTTCCCTATAATCTTCGGCTATGGAGGACGTTTCATTTTTCAAGTTTGTCTCTTGCAAAACAAAAGTTTCCAAAGTTAAAACAAAATCATTGATTCTTTGGAGGTTTTTGTGCGCTTGTTGCAAACTTTCAAAAGAAAAATCAAGACGAGAACGGTAATGCGAAGAAAGAAAAAGCATCCTAAGGTCCATCGGGGAATATCCTTGTTCTTTGATGTCCTCAAGCCTATACATCGTTCCTTTGGATTTTGCCATCTTCTGACCATCAACTAAAAGATGACGCACATGAAGCCAATACTTCACAAACTTGGTGTTAGTGTAGCACTGGGTCTGGGCGATTTCAGCTTCGTGATGAGGAAAAATGTTGTCTTCAGCGCCAGTGTGAATGTCAATTGTATTGCCAAGATATTCCGTGCTCATGGCAGAGCATTCAATGTGCCAACCGGGATAACCGACTGACCAAGGGGATGGCCACTTCATAAAATGTCCGTCTGGAGCTTTGAGCCAAAGCGCAAAATCCCAAGGATTTTTTTTGTCAGGATGCTCTTCCAAGCGTGCGCCGACTTTCAAATTCTCCAAAGTGTTGCCGGAAAGTTTTCCATAGTCTGCAAATTTGGTGACATCAAAAAAAACATTGCCATTTTTTTCATAGGCGTAATCTTTTTCAACGAGTCCCTCAATAATTTTGATCATTTGAGGTATATGAGCAGTAGCACGAGGAAAATACTGAGCTGGAAGAATGTTTATTTCTTTCTCAATATTTTTGAAATATGCTTCATAGAACTTGGCGATTTCCTCGGGAGATTTTTTTTCTCGATTAGCGGCTTTCAGCATCTTGTCTTCACCAGAATCTCCTTGCGCAACATCATCATCAGTCAAGTGGCCAACATCGGTGATGTTTTTGATCAAGCGAACTTCATAGCCGATATATTCCAAATAGCGCCTGACCACATCTGACAGAAGATAAGCTCTAATATTACCAATATGAACAAAGCCATAGACCGTCGGCCCACAACTATACATCCCGACTTTACCGGGATTTAATGAAACAAACTCTTCTTTTGTTTTAGAAAAAGTATTATATAGTGTCAGCATTGCATTGTTTACAGAAAATTAGCCAATGTTAATCGTTGATTTTTAATGGTATCAGTATTTTATACAATATACAAGATACTAGATAGGATATACGAAATATTGAATTATAGCCACTTCTTAGCTTTAAAGAGGACAATTGTGAAAACTGAGATACAAATCATAATTGAAACATGAATCAAGAAGCCAGCATCACTGTGATCAAGCGGCACACGAGTACTCATAGACATGATATTAGAATAAACCGTGACTGGCAAAAAAATCGCATTGAAAATTGTCAAAACTTTCATTGTTAAGTTCAATTTATTGGAAAGCAGAGAATTATTGGTTTCCTCCATGGATTCAATCGTTTCTTTGTTGCTTTCCAGGGCATTCCAAAGTCGGATATTAGTGCCCACCAAATCTTGAAAGTATGGCTTGAGATCAACAGGCAAAAGATCGGTGTCCATTTGTGCCAACGACTCAATGATATGTCGCTGGGGTTTCAAGGTGCGACGGAAATTGAGAATGTCGCGCTTGACTAAAGAAATCTCGCGCACCATTTCTTTTTCCATGCCATTGAAAACTTGTTCTTCAATGTCTGTTAGTTTTTCATGAATGTGATCCAAGCGGGGAAAGCAAGATTCCAGCAACATTTCTAAGACATAGTAAATCAAATGCGTTGGCGTTTTGTCCATATAAATCCGACGTTTGCCTTCGCTTTTTTCAAGATCAGAAAAAAAATTATCAAATTGATAAATCTCTTTCATGTGTCCAGTGATCAAATG
Source organism: uncultured bacterium (assembly GCA_903851135.1). Lineage (GTDB taxonomy): Bacteria > Patescibacteriota > Minisyncoccia > Moranbacterales > GWC2-37-73 > CAIPMZ01. The sequence continues at coordinate 7,751 of CAINNK010000022.1, forward strand.
GTCTTTGGTGATGACAATATCAATTTCGCCAGGATAGGTGGTGCGAGAGTCCACGTCAAAAAGGGGAATGTGAATCGTCAGATACAGGCAGTTGTGGTATTTGGTCGCCTTGGGCCTGAAAGTTGGCGTGATGAATTCTTCGATAGCCAAAGGATGGATGTCGAAGTGTTCTTGCAAATAAACCACGTCATCCGCTCCCGGATTGGAAAAATCGATCCAAGTTATGTTTTTATATGAAACACTTTTCATAGGCCTACAAATCTACAAATCAATTACAAATATACAAATATACGAAAAACTGTCATTCTGAACTCCATAGCGATGCCGCATGGCTGTCGTGTTTCAGAATCTGCTTTCTTTATTTCACACAATTTCCCATAATCGAGATGCTGAAACCCTCCAAAGGCGGACAGGTAAGTTCAACATGACACACAGTATTAATTACTAGTTACTATTTTCTAAATTATACCTTATTTTTTCCGCATTGACAAAGAAAAAATTCAGACTTCAACACTAAATTCCTTTAAGAAATTTCTTTAGAGCCAAATTCTCGCAGGTTTCATCAAAACCTTGCTTAATAGCTTGCTCAAGCGCTTCATGCTTGTTGTTCAACAATGATATTTTTAGTTTTTTGACAGGTTTTAATTTGATCAGTTGAACTTTTTTGGGAAATTTTATCTTTTTGATTCTTTTGAGGCTTTTAAGATAATTTTTTTTAAATTTTTTACTTTTAAAATTAAGCCAGAGCAAAAAAACAAAATTGCTAATAAAACTTGGCAAAGTGTTATCAATGATAATTATTCGGTTTGCGCCAAGTTGAATTGCTTTTAGGGTGTTTAATTCGGTTGAAGTTGAAAGATAGCTATCGCAATATTTTTTCTTGCCAATGGTAATCTTTTTATTATACACAACGGGCATCGCCTTGCTGGCACGCATTGCTTCAAAAATGTCATCTCTTTCATGATTGGAGAAAAAGGTCACTTGTCCAGTTTCGACGTTAGTCGCTGGAATCAGATAAAGGATTTTTGAAGAATAAATTTTTTCCTCATCAATTGGCGCTTGTTTTTTGATAACTTCATCGACTAAATAATCAATGTCTACTATTTTGGAAATTCTGCCTAGATCGATAAATTTTTTGGTTGCGAGCAAATTTGACCAAATGTTAATCATAAAGTCATATTGTCTTGTGACAAAATAAGCCAGCGTGCCAGCGTTGCCAGAGCCAGCAATGACAATGTCAGGCTTTTCGAGATTGTATTTTTCAGCCAAGGCTAAAATTGAACCAGCACCATAACTGCAGGTCATTCCACCTCCAGACATAATAATTGCAGTTTTATTTTTCATGAATTTTTTTTGTTTTTTATTTGATAGGGAAGATTGTCTATAAACTAAATATAGCAAAAAAGATGGGGAGCTGTCGAATTTTAAAAATAAAGATTTTTTGTAAATAAAAAACACGTTTTATTTCCGTGTTCAGACTTTAAGATATTTTTCTCAGCGCTTGCGATGCAGGCGCTGAGAGTGGCGATAATGATAGTTACTTTGGTATAACGGTAAAGGGAGAGAATCGCTCCGGAAATAGAACCGAAGCAAGGCAGAGCAATCCCAATATCTTTATCCATGTAGAGAATGCCAACAAAAGAGACAGCCATTGAGGACTTAACGTATAGAGAATTAACAAAGTTAAAGAGGGTACCGATAGTGCTATAAAAAGCATTACTCCGCCATCCTCAAAAAATTTAGACCCCATGACCATAGGGTTTTCTTTCAATCTGAATTTTTTTGTCAGTGCGTAAGAAATGCACATCCCAAATATCGAAATAATTTCAAGCCAAATTGACTTAGATATGACGATATTTGCCCATGCAAAATCAAAATGGATTAAATTGGGAAAAGTGATATTTGCCGAATTTGTCACACTGACAATGAAAAAAATATAAACCATAACCCTGGATACATGATATCCAACTGTTGTAACAGCCTGCTTTGTATTCATCTTTGATTTTCCTTGTATTTTTGGGTGAATATTGTCTAGGAACTTTGTTAATGAAAAGCTTAACACGGAGAGGGTTTTTGTCAAAATTTTTAAGTTTGCGGTTGTTTTAGGAACAGACATTTGGCGGTTCCATGTAAGTTAAGAAATTAGGCTAATTGTAGCACTTCATTTGGTGTTTTTCCACCAAGTCCACAATGTTCCAGGTCGTTGTAATACATATTCCATAATTTCAACTTGTATTC
>CAINNK010000023.1 GCA_903851135.1 uncultured bacterium
CAAAGATTACAGAAAGAGATGTTTATGAAATCCAAGAAAAATTAAACAATAGACCAAGGAAATCTAATAACTATTTAACACCAAACCAAGTTTACGCACTCAATCAGTAAAAAGGGGCTCTAAATTCTTGAACTTGCTAATGCCAATATTTTAGTCTTTCTTAGCTCTAATTATTATTTTTCATTTTTATTTAAAGTCACAGATAAGCTTGTAAAAATCGAGCAAAAATAACACTAAAACCATTCCTCTTGTTTGAAACAATAGCATTTTACTATTATAAAAAATCAAATTTTTTGTCTTTTTATTGCCCACAATCTGAACATTCATCGTATTTTGGTTAAAGTACGATAAGGAACTACCCATAAACACTCATCCAAATTTGTTGACAGAATATAATTTAGTGCTAAGATGGAAAAACTTCAAGGTTCAGACAAGAAAAGGCAGTAAGCATCGGGTGCTTGTCTATTCATTTGAAAGCAAAGAAATGCGGGTGAAAATTATCCAAAATTTTCGAAAGTCGATCAAAGGTGATGCAGCCAACCAGCTACGTCAGTTTTCATCGGCTTTTTTTGTTTGAAAAATTCCAAGCTCAATTATTTTAAATATAATTAATCAAATTAACGTCTAACAACAAAAGTATGAAGACAGTCAAAAAACTTTTTCGCGCCAATCGAACTGAAAAAGACCTCAGACTAATCAGAAAAATCTACGCATTGCTAACTTTGCCGGTTTTTCTGGTGCAAATGACCTCTTTTAATCTCTTCTTGCTAGCGCCAACCAAGGTTTTAGCTGAAGAAACAACAGTTGCCGCCGAGGCAACGTCTACTCCTGCGCCTGCGCAAGAGGAAAAGAAAGCTGACGCGCCAACAGTTTCAACTCCAAAAGAACAACCCGCTGCAGAAAATGTTGCACCGGAAGTTAAGACACCAGAAGTTACTGAGCCCGCCTTAAACGAAGAGCCAAAAATTGCGCCAACTGAAACTCCAGTTGTGCCAACCGAGCCAACTATCGACCCGCAAGCAGCTTCAATTGAAGTGCCAAACACGACACCTGCAACTCCCGAGGCAAGTGTTGCCGAACCTGCAGCGCCACAAACAAATGTTGCCGCCTCAGCAACTCAGCAATCAAAAGAACCTTGGTCAACTGAAAAAAGCAAGGCCACCACAAATGACTCAGTAGAACTTGGAAAAACTTATATCGCTCCGCAAAATGACCAAGTGAGTGTGACTTTCACAAAACTGCCTAAAGATGCCGGCAAGCTTTCTATTGAAGAAATTACTTTGACTGACAAGCAAGTCGCTTTGCTTGGAGCGCTTTCAAACAAGGCCTACGACATCACTTCTGACATGGCTGACGGAACTTTTGAATATTCCCTAACTTTGCCAAAACCAGCCGGTCAAAATGACATACAAATCAAATATGCTGAAAATGTAACTGAACTTGAAAATGCAAATTCAATTTCCGGCAGTGATCTTAAGACAAGCAACGACCAAGTTAGCGCAAATTTGAATCACTTCACAATTTTCGTTGCAACTATCGCAACTTTTTCAAACGACAATTACAATGTCAACAAAGGCTCCTATGCGCAAGGAGAAACAGTTTTCATTAAAGCCAGTCATCTCAACCATGACAAAAACTACAAAATTGTGGTTAAAAATCCTTTCTCAACTGTCAAATACACTTCTTCTTGTGTTTCTTTGAGTGAACATGAAACTGCAATCGAAAGAGAATACAAACTTGCCTCCGATGCACCGGTTGGAACTTGGACAACTGAAATAGTTGAATTTTCAAACAGTCATGAGCGTGGACATGAACACGACGGCGACAATTGCTCAGGCAGTGGTTCAAAAAAAGACAGCGCCACTTTTGAAGTGACTGCGATTTGCCAAGCCAATAGCAGTGTCTACACAAAAAACAGTGACTTTGCTGATTCAAAAATTTCTCTTGATTTTTCGAGAGATAGAAATTCTATCAGCGTTGCTGCAAAAAGTGGTTACAAAATAACCAAAGTTGAACTGGATGTGAAAGATGATGGACATAATGGCTATTTTACCTATGCAAATCATGCAATATTCAATTTCAATCCAGCGCCTGGAAAAGAAATCGATAACGCCAGAATTACCTTTGAAAAAGATTGCCCTTCTGCAGACAATATTGCACCAACAGTTTCTCAAAATGAAAACATTTTCGTTCAAGCCTCAAATCCACTTGGAGAAGTGGTGACTTTTGAAACTCCAACTGCCCAGGATAATGTTGATCAGACAGTTGATGTTATTTGTTCACCTGCCTCCGGTTCAACTTTCCTCTTGGGAACGACAACCGTGACCTGCACCGCCACTGATACAACTGGAAACGTCGGCACATCTTCTTTTGATGTTGTTATCCAAGACACTAGTCTTCCAGTTTTAACCATCAACGAAGGTACTGACACAATCGAAGTACACACTTCATTTACTGACAGCGGTGCAACCTGGACTGACAACTTTGACGGCAGCGGAACTATTGATGCAGCTACCAGTGGTTCAGTTGATACTGATACTATCGGAGATTACACTTTGAGCTATGAATATACCGATGGAGCTGGAAATACTGCTAGTGCTGACCGCATTGTACGCGTTGTTGACACCACTAAGCCTGTCATTACCTTGCTCGGTGACCCAAACACCAAAATTCATCGAGGTGAAAGCTACAATGATGCCGGTGCAACTGCCTTTGACAACTACGATGGAGACCTCACTGCTAAAATAGTTGTGACCAGCACCGTAGACTCAAGACACACTGGAGATTTCACTGTTACTTATTCTGTAACTGACGCTGCTGGAAACGTGGCCGATCAGGTTGTGCGAAACGTGAACGTGCACAAACAACACCCTGGTAAAGGTGGGAAGAAACACTCAGAATCACAAACTGCAACAACCAATCTCTTCAGAACTGGTAACGGCAACAACCCGCTTCTAACTGGAGCAGGAAATGGCCAAGAAAATGTTGCCGGAGCTGCAACAGCCAACGAAGATAACGGCGCTGTGCTGGGAGAAAATACCGACAAAAACGCTGAGAATGTTTTGCCAGTTAATACTTGGAAATATGGCATCCTCTTGCTCATCGCTGCGCTTTCAGCAGGCGGCTATCTTTTCTGGAAGAAACGACATTCAAATCCGACAGTCTAGTTGACTTTTTCCTAAAAAGGTGTATAATTGAAGTATAAATGTCTCTAAAAAGGGCGTTTCACTCGGGTGAAACGCCCTTTTTCTTTTTTCAAAATGTCTCTAAAATTGCTCAAAAATGGCTGGTTTTTGCTTCTGGTGACGCTGATAGTGGCGGCACCTCTTCAACGCTCTCAAGCGGCCATTTTTGACGCCCAAGCAGTCATTAAGTTGGTAAACCAAGAAAGAACCGACCGAGGCATCGAACCACTTGCGATTGATAAGGAGCTTTCCCAAGCAGCCACAGAAAAAGCCAATGACATGTTCGTGCACAACTATTTCGCTCATGTTTCACCCAGTGGAGTGACTCCCTGGCAATGGATTGGCCAGAGTGGTTATGACTATTCTTTTGCTGGTGAAAATCTAGCTATCAATTTTACTGATCCACAATCCCAACATGAAGCTTTCATGAAAAGTGACAGCCACAAGAAAAATATTTTGAATCTGAAATACAAAGAAATTGGAGTTGCTGTTGCAACTGGCACCATGAATGGCAAGCAAACCATTATCACAGTTCAGGAATTCGGTGCCAAGACAACAGAAGCACCAATTGAAAAGACCGTTGCCGGAGTCAGCAGCAACAATCCACCAATAAGCAAAGTCAGTCTGACAAAAAATTTCCAAAATAATATTTCCTCGATTTTCAACGCTGCAACAGCAAAATTTTCAATACTAGAAAAAAACATCTCCCCAGTTCCTTTTGTAGCCTCGCTATATATCATAACCCTACTGATTGCCTTTGCTTTCTTTGCCTGCGAAATGTTTGGCACCAATTTTCATTTTGCCATTCACTTCTTTTCCTTGCACCGAAAACCGAAACTTTTTTCAACAAGTAGCAAAGAACCCCTCCCTTATTCCCCACCTTTTAATTTGGATCTGATTTCCCAGGTTAAAAAAATATACCTCACGCACATGAAAATGAAAAAATGAACACGGCCTACAAAAATTTAAGACATTTTTGCTTTATCAAAAATCTTCATCAAAAAAACAGGCACCACAGTTGCCATCTTCCAAAAAACTCTCCCCCGAAGGAGAGTTTTTTATTTGTCCTGCAGAAAGAATGAGGGAGGCCCTGAGCTCTCTTTTGCATTGACAAAAGTCTCATCCTATAATATCCTATACGGTTATCTCTCAGCTCTTTATCAGCAAAATTATCCTTAAATCCCAAAACTCAATCCACTCTCAAAGGAGCTCACTATGCTTGTGATTATCACTGGAACATCTGCGAGTGGAAAAACGACGCTCATGAATTTGTTGCAATATGTTTTTGACAACACAGGATTCGTAAAAGCCGTCACGACTCGTGCGCCAAGACCAGATGATTCTTCAGAATATGAATATATTTCATCTGAAGAATTCCAAAAATTAATAACCAACAAAGAACTGGTTTCTTGGAGAAAAGCCAGTACCAATGAGCAACAGAAGGATGATTATTACGGAGTGAAATTTTCAGCCGTTGAAAGGTCGTTCATAGACAATGCAATTTCCATTCGTTCAGTTACGCCTGAAAATATTTCTGATTGGTATCGATATTTTGGGGAAAAAACTGTTTTCATTCATCTGCTGGCTCCGACTAAAGCTGAGGCCAGACGCAGAATGCACAAAAGAGGTGGTCTGAGTGAACCGGCGATTGAAAAAAGAATTCAATTTGAAAAAAATTGGGACCAAGACGTTCGCGCGCTCAAAGAAAATGGCATTCTAATCCACCTAATTCCGGCCGGGGCTCTGAAAAATGTGTTTTTTAAGGTTTCTAACATCATTCTGAACTCCAGAATGAAAAGTTTTCTCAAACATAATGCCTGACTCTCAAGAGCCAGGCATTTTAATTTATACTGTTAAAAATGGCCTTCTTGTGGAAAAGCAAGAATGACCAACGCTTGCTTTTTTAGCCGTTTTCGTGTAATCATTAAAGACAAAATCAAAAAAAGAAAAGGTCTTTGACAAAATAATTTTCAGCAAACAACCATCAACATTTAACCACTATCAGGGAGACATACTATGTCACACAACGGTCTTGTTTTGAGGGGCCTGAGATTTAACCCAATCTTTGGGGCCTCAGGGACGCTCGGCAATTTCAACGAAGGTTATGCTTATCATGCCTATCTCAAAAAATTGTTTCCGGAGAGTTTTGATCTCACTGGAGCAACTTTTGTTTCAAAAACTACCACAGATGCTCCGCGGGAAGGCAACATGCCGCTTGATGAGCATTTCCAACCTCGGGAATTTTTGCCAAAATGCATTTATGCTAATCCATTTAAAGGTATCGCACTAAACACAGTTGGTCTCAGCAATCCAGGTATCAATGCCCTACTCGCAACCGAAAAGTGGCAAAGAATGACGCAGCCATTTTTCATTTCCTTTGCACCGGCAGATGGAAAAAATCTGCAAGAACGTCTTGAGGAAACAATAGCTTTTGCTAATTTAATCAAAAAAAACGAGAAGTTTTTCAAAGCAAAATTCGGGATTCAGATAAACATTTCCTGTCCCAACATGAATCACGATCTCGCCCTTTTCATTAAAGAGGCAACTGAACTTGGCTATGTTTTAAGATCGATTTTGGGAGAGATTCCAATTGACCTCAAAATCAATGCCATGACCAAGCTACAAGCCATCAAGGCAATTCAAAAAGAAAGAGCCTATGATTCAATCACCTGCTCAAACACGATTCCTTTCGGGGAAATGCCAGAGTGGATCAATTGGAAAAAACTTTTTGGCTCCGATGTTTCTCCTCTGATAAAGAGGGGTTTCAAACAGCCAGGGGGTCTTTCTGGAAAGCCGCTCTTGTCAATTGTGGAAAGATGGATCAAGGAAGCTCGCGACGGTGGCATCAAAATACCCTTGATTGCTGGCGGAGGCATCCTTTGCCCTGACGACGTTATTCTCTTGAAAAATGCTGGTGCAAGTGCAATCGCAATCGGCTCAGCTGCATTTCTGCGGCCTTGGAACGTTCAAGCAATCATTCAACAAGCCAACTCAATCTCTTGGAGGAGATAACAATGAAAACAATTACAATTACCAAACCGTTTAACGCCCACGTTCATTTTCGCAGCGGCCAGATGATGCGAGACGTTGTGCCCTACACCGCCCAACACTATTTTGGTGGTGTCTGTATGGGAAATTTGCCAGGCGATGCAGTCATTGACACAATTGAAAAAAATTTAGCCTACAGAGTAGGTATTATGGCTATTGCTCCATTTTTCAAGCCAACTGTTCCTTTGATGGTAACCAGTCAATTGCTTGAAAATTGCAAGACTATCATCCCAGCAGCCAAAAAACTTGGCATTCGAGTCTACAAGTTCATCCCTGGAGGACTCACTACTAATGGAGCTCCTGGCCTGTCACTTTTTGATTTCTACACGCCAGTTTTTCGAGAATTTTTTGAGTTGCTGATTGAAAATGATTGTGTTTTTTCTTGTCATTTCGAAGTCGGACTTGATTTGATCAACGACAAAGAACTTGATCCAAGGTGCCAAGAAAAACATGCCATCCGCTTTCTGCAATATTTGCTTGAAAACTTTCCGAAACTAATCATCGCAGTTGAACACGCTTCATCAAAAGAGCTAATTCAATTCATCAAAAGGTTGCCTCGTCGCTACCAAATAGGCGTCACCCTGGCAATTCATCATGCACTTATTCTCTATCGCATGGTTGCTGATAGAAAAGGAAACTTCCTTGATTCAAGGCTATATTGCAAACCAATTGCCAAATATCCAAAAGATCGGGAGGCAGTGATTGAAGCCATGTTTAGTGGGGATCCAAGATTCTTCCTCGGCACTGACAGTGCCCCTCATTTTTTGGAAGCAAAGATTCTGAAAGCAACTCCAGCCGCTGGCATCTTTTCCGATGTTATCTCACTTCAAAAGTATGCAGAACTTTTCGGTGCTCATGGCAAACTGAAGTATTTTGAAAATTTTGCTTCAATTTTCGGTCCTGAGTTTTATGGCACAAGGCCGAGCAACGAAAAAATCACGCTCATCAAGGAAACGGAAAAAATTCCAGAGCTGATTGCTGGAATTCCTGTTTTCTTAGGTGGTGGTGAAACTGCCTGGAGAGTTAAAAATTAACAATCTTCTGGATTTCTTAATCAAAAAGGCTCATCTCTTGTGATGAGCCTTTATTCTTTTTTATTTTCACAAAAATCTTATTGCGCCTCAGCAAAGCGAGCGCTGGCAACGTGCCAGCAAATGTTCTTCATGAAGGCTTCGATATAGTCAGCTTTTTTGAGACCATATTGAAGCATGTAAGCATGTTCAAAAACATCCAAAACTAAAATCGGAGTTGAGCCTGCTAAATGCCCACCGTCATGTTCATTGATCCACACGTTGTTCAATGCCCCAGTGAAATTATCGCGATACAAAACCACCCAACCAATTCCTCGCATCAATGCAATGGCACGAAAATGTTTTTCCCATTTCTCGAAAGACCCAAATTCTTCAGCAAGTTTCTTGCCCAAAGACGAAGCACTCTCGAGAGTTGAGCCGCCTTTCATCAGATTTTCAAAATAAAGTTCGTGCAATCTCATACCATTGAATTCCCAACCGAACCTGCGAGTTGTTTCGGCAAATTCAGGTGTCGTTCCCTTTTCATTTTCAACTAACTCAGCTGTCAAATTGACTAATTTATTGATGTTGTTAACATAGCCTTCATACAAAGTGAAATGATTCTTCAGCAGCTCATCTGAAAAACCATCTAACCCCAAAAGATGCTCAAATTTTTTTATTTCGTACATAGAATTAGCTTTTAGGAATTATTTTTGTTAGCTTTTAGAAACTAAAGAAAAAAATCCTTTTTATATTATAATTTAAAAATTTAAAATTCTAGAAAGCTAAGAAGCTAAAGCCTAAAAAGCTGTCTATAGTTTTCCAACCAATTTCAATCCTGGCTTAAGGGTTTTTGAACCGGGATGCCAGTTGACTGGGCAAACTTCGCTCTTGTGCTCCCTGACAAAAATTGCTGCTTGAAGTTTGCGCAAAATTTCGTCACTGCTTCTGCCAATGCTGTTGTCGTGAATATCCATGGCTTTAATAATTCCATCAGGATCAGCAATGACCGTAGCTCGCAGTGACAAACCTTCTTGCGAAAGATATGTCCTGAGCGCTTTGCAAAGTCTGCCTGTTGGATCAGCAATCATCGGGAAAGTTATATTCCTAATCAATGGAGAGTTGTCATGCCAAGCTTTGTGCACAAAAACGGTGTCAGTACTGACAGAAAAAACTTCTGCGCCAGCCTTTTGAAATTGAGGATAAAGCTCGGCAACTGCGGCCAACTCAGTTGGACAGATGAAAGTAAAATCGGCTGGATAAAAAATTAACACTACCCACTTACCCTTATAGTCTGCTAATTTTATTTTTTTCATAGCTTCTTTGTGAAAAATTTCCAGCTCCAAACCAGGGAGATGCTGTCCAATAATCGGCTTATCGTAAAATTCTTCTATTTCCTCTAGAAAATCTTCATTCATATGTTTTTTCTTTAAAATTTATTAAGACTCGCAAACTCTACTACAAACTCCTCTATTTTTTTCTTTCCTTGCCTGCCAGAATCAGCCCCTCATAAACCTTGATTAATTTTGCAGTGCAAACTGAGCAAGTGTATCCTTGTCGAGCAATCTTACCGGCATTTTCCGCAAATTTCTTTCTGAGAATGTCATCTGCCACCAAGCGCTTGATTGCATTGGCGAATTCTTCTCTATCTTCCCTGACCAACAAGCCGGTCACCTGACTAACAACCAAGTCCTTAACTCCTGGAGCAGCAACAGCGACAATCGGTAATCCTAGATACATTGCTTCGGAAATTGCCATGCCTTGCGTTTCCGATTTGGAAGCAGAAACAAAAATATCACCAGCTATATAATATTCTTTTTTGATTTCATTGGCAACAACTCCGGGAAAAATAATCTGCGCGGAAAGTTGCTGCTTGGCTGCAAAATTTTTCAATTTTTCAGTGAGGTTACCATCACCACCCGCCAAAAATTTCACTTTTTTATTTTCTCTCAAAACCTCAGCCACGGCTTCAAAAAGAAATTCTAAATTTTTTTCTTGGGTAAATCTAGTAATAACAATTAGCAAAATTTCATCCTCGGCAATTACATATTTTTTGCGAATCAAAGCTTTGTCTGGATTAGCTAACTGCTTTTCATCAACCCCGGTTGGAATTACTACTATGTTTTTATTTGTAACGCCCCATTTCAAAATTATCTCTTTCACAGATGGCGTTGGCACAATCACGCAGTCCGCGCCGTTGGCGTAGCTTCTGGCGTTTCTGATTGCCCACCAAGCAGTTAAAAAGCTAGGAACAATGGGGGTGTAGTGCGCATATTGATCATAAAGAGTGTGCCAAGTGAAAACCAATGGCACTCTTTTTTTTCTGGCCCAATGTCTGGCCGACCAGCCCAACAAGTTTGGATGCTGCGCATGAATCACGTCTATTTCTAATTTCTCTAAAAGCCTACTAATTTGATAGGAATAAGGAATAGCGACTGGAAATCTAACGTTTTTAAATTTCAAATCGATTGCTGGATATCTAAAAACATTCTTGTTTTCATCCACATAGCCTTTAAAATTCGGCGCAAAAACATAGACGATGTGCCCTAGCCTTTCTAATTCTTGGCGAAAACTTTCCACCGAACCGCTCACGCCATATGGGTTAGGAAGATAGTTATTTGTAAAGATGGCAATTTTCATAGCTTTTAGCTTTTAGCTTTTAGCTTTTAGCTTTTAGCTTTTTAAAATCCAAAAGCTAATGCCCAGAAAGCTGAAAAGCTGTTTAATTTTCTTCAAGAAAATTGAGAATATCTTTGAAGACGTGTTCATTTTTGATGTCGGGAATGAAAGTATGATAGGCTTTTTGAATATAGATTTTCTTTTTTTTCTTGGAACTTATTTTTTCATAAATTTTTTCCATACTATCTTTGGCGACCATGTGATCATGGGTAGATTGAAGCAACAAACATGGTTGGGAAATGCTGCCAAGATTTTTGCGCGCCCGCCTAACCAACTCAAAAACTTCCAACACGCTGGCCACCGGATAACTTTGATAAGAAATCATCCTGGTGATACTCTCAGCTGAACCGAAAGTCGGCGGATAAAATTTGGTGCGGTATTGCTTTGGATTAAGACAGAGCGCTAGTTTTACCAACACCACTCCGATTTTTTCGTGGCGCAATTTGTGTGGAGTGGCCATCAGCACAAGGCCAGCCATCTCCTTTTCTTGCTCCGCCAAAATCAAGGCGATGCTTGCCCCAATGGAAGTGCCGGCCACATACACCTGGTCGCAAGTTTCTTTCAATTTCCCATAGCCCTTTTCCACGTCAGTAATCCAATCCTGAGCCGTCACGTTTTCCAAATCTTTTGGCACCGTGCCGTGACCGGAAAGCATCAAACCCAAAACGGTATAACCATTTTCATTGAGATATTTCCCTAGTCGGCGAACTTCATAAGCTGTTGATGACCAACCATGCACCAACAAAACTCCTTTGCCATTTGAACCTGCCTCACCGGCAGACGGGCCTGCCAAAAAAAACGGCTGATTGATCAGCTGCCGCTCTTGTTTGTATAAAAGTTTTGGATCAACGAAGAGAATACTTTTCGCTTTTCCAACAGCCTTTTCTGCAAATTTTAGGAGTTGTTTTACCATGCTTTTATACTTCCAACTCTAACCTTTTTAGCGTCTTTTTGCAAGAAAAAAGCTGCACTTGATGGCAGCCTGAAAAATGCACACTTATTATGACTATTTTAGAAATTCCTTTGCTTGTTTTTTCTTGTAAAGTGTAATAGCGATGAAAGAAATGATGGCGGCTGCAAAAATAATCCAACCAACCCAACTGATGTATTGCTTGATACTTCGCCAAAGATAACCATAAAAATATCCCATTGCGACCAAAAAGCCGCTCCACACCACTCCGCCCAACAAAGAATATTGCAGAAATTTTTTGAAATCCATTTTCACAATGCCAGCAGTGACGAAAGTTGCCCAACAAAGTCCCGTGGTTGATTTGACTGCAAAAATTGTTGTGCCGCCATGCTTTTGAAAATATTTTTCCATTCTCAAAACCAACTTTTCCGTAATGCCCAGATATTTTCCTGGACCGTGCACAAAACCCATACCCCATTTGCGCCCTGCGCCATAAAGTAGCACATCGCCAAGCATATCACCCAAAATTGAAAACAAAAGCACCACTGGCCAAGCAAAAGCCCCTAGTGAGGCCAGCATTGCCGCAATGATGGTCACAACTGGCCCCTCCACGATCATCAGCGGCAGCATGGCGAAATAGCCGTAGTGTTTGAGAAATTGAAAAATGATTTGTCCTGTTTGCTCCATCCGGTAGTAGAAATTCAAATGGGCTATGCCCAGTAAAATTCCAATGTTTAAAGTTGACTTATTAATTTATCCAGCAGCAATGAACTAATTATAGAATATATTTTTTGAATTCTCACTACCGGATCCATTTTTAAATTATAAACCTAGTTAATAAATATTGAAAGCAAAAAACTATTTTAAAAATTCTTCTGATTGCTTTTTCTCATAAAACCCAAGCACGACAAAAATGACAATTGTGACAACCAAAATAACAATCCCGGCCCAACTGACATAGCGCGCGATGCTTTTCCAGAGATAACCATAGAAATAGCCCATCGCCACAAAAAAACTGCTCCAAGCAATCGCGCCCAAAAAAGAATAGCGCAAAAATTTTTCAAAATTCATTTTCACAATCCCAGCTGTGATAAAAGCCAGCAAATAAGGGCCTGTCATTGATTTGACCACAAAAAGAGTTTTGCCACCGTGCCGGTGAAAATATTTTTCCATTTTCAGCACTCGCCTTTCATTAAGCCCCAGATATTTTCCCCAGCCGGCCGCAAACTGCATGCCCCAACGATAACCCACCCAATACAAAATCACATTGCCAATCAAATCTCCCAGAATTGAAAAAAACAAAACCAAGGGCCAGAAGAAAACTCCCAACGAGGCCAAAACCGCCGCCACAATGGTTGCCCCCGCTCCTTCCACAATCATAAGCGGCAGCATCGCAAAATAGCCGTAGTGTTTGAGAAAATCAAGAGTCAATTGTCCGAGTTGATTCATATATTTTTATTCTACGACGGATCGGGAAATAAAAACAGATTGCGCCCATATGGGAATAATCTGTTAAACAAAAAACCTCTTTTGAATCAGCTACTCTTCCATTTGATTTGAATTAGATTCAAAAAGTTCGGAGATCAAAAATTTTGCTTCTCGATACTCATCCGGTCCCCTTTTCCCCGCCCATTTCAAGAGAAGCTTTTGTTCTGAATTTTTAATCAACATAATCCCGGCTTGAAATCTTGGCCTGAGAATATTGTCGACAGAATAAAGATAGTAAAAGGCAACGCATTCGACTATCACTAAAACATACAGAACAAGCTCGATAAAAAGTGAGGCCATATCCTTAAAAAGCATAGCAAAGATAAACACATGCCAAACCGCATATAAGACATTCATAAGACACCGGCTTTTACGATCTTTCAAAAAACTTTCGAGCATTGCTCTAAGCTTGGGTGAATAATTCAATTTATTCATGAGAATTCCTTTGTTTGATTTTTCAAGAACAAAAAATGACTTTGAAGTGTACAATGACAACGATAAAATGTCAACAAATGCGCTAAGCATGCCCTCCCCTTGATTTATTTTTTATCTATGATAGACTATCCACTGTTACTGACTTGAGACAATTTTTGGTCTTTTTATTTTTTCCAAATTCATGTTTTCCATGGCGCTATCGTCTAGTGGTTAGGACACCAGGTTTTTCAGCCAAAGGCTGACCACCCCTTGGGTGGCATCCTAGCGTTGACTACAATTATGTACTATGTTTATATAATAAAAAGCAAGTTAAAAAAATATTATTATATAGGAAGCACGGAAGATTTAAAAAGACGTTTTGAAGAACACAATAGCGGAAAAACCAAATCAATAAAACATCTCATTCCTTTTGAACTTGTTTATTACGAGGCATACAGGGAGAAAGTTTTAGCTAGAACAAGAGAAATTGATTTAAAGAAGAATAGTTTTAGAAAGAAAGAGTTATTAGATAGAATTGAAAATTTTTAGTATATGGCGCTATCGTCTAGTGGTTAGGACACCAGGTTTTCATCCTGGTAACAGGAGTCCGATTCTCCTTAGCGCTACCAAATAAATCTTCGGTTAGAACCCCAGGTTTTTCAGCCAGAGGCTGACCACCCCCTGGGTGGCATCCTGGTAACAGGAGTCCGATTCTCCTTAGCGCTACAAATTTTTAAAAGCCCCACGAAATGGGGCTTTTAAATTTGTCTAGAGATAAGAGAGAATCGGACGGGCGCGAGTAGGATGCGAGCAAGTGCGAGCATTCTGTGTGTAGCGCCCCAGCTTCGAGTCAGAGCGAAGAAGCGATTCTCCTTAGCGCTACAAACAGAAAATCCCCAGCATTTATTGCTGGGGATTTTTTGCCTAACGATAATGGGAGCTTCCAGAGGACCATCCTCCATCAGTGTCTAATCTTAATATTACAAACCACCATACAAAAGAAACTTTTTCAAAAATAGTTCCTAGATGTGTACTACATGAAAAATTAAATGCGGTTATCTTTAATAGATAACCGCATCACAAATAAAAAAGCAGCCAAGGAACTGTAGAAGTTAAACAGACATAGAAAATTCCAAAACATTATCAATACAATTGCCGTTAGACTTAAACCACTCAATGCTATTATCAAGGCTATGGAATTTTTGACCTGAGATAACTTCATTGCTTGTTATAATCCGATACCCTAGATAAATTGCATGCTCTGCTGTGCTTTTGACACAATAATCGGCATTAATCCCCATGATTAAAAGATTTTCAACCCCAATTGATTTCAAGTAAGAATTTAATCTAGTTTCTTGAAAGCCACTGTTGTAATCTTTTTTAATTACGCGACATTTAGGAGCCTTCAGTGCCGCTCTCAAAAGAATTTTAATAGTGTGTCCATAGTTATAACTTTTTAATTCCAAAACTACAACTGGGATCTTAGCCCTCACACAATGCTTCAAGACGGCAAGCTGTCTTGCTATTATGCGCTCAGCCTCTCCGTCTCTTAACCTTCCAACAAACTTTTCTTGCATGTCGATCAACACAACAGCAAGATTGCCGGAATCTTTAATTGGCTGCTTTTTCACAATACCTCCTTTTTTTAATTTCAAGTTTAGTAAATTGCCTCAAGCTCTCAACAAAAGATCAAAGCAATCTACTAAAAGTGAAACCACAATAATTCAAAGAACAACAAAAAAGGATAGCATTTTATTGACTTTTTGTCAAACGAAAACACAAACAAAAGTACGAAAAATCCCCTAAGAAGGCCTTTAAGTTACATTTAAACTACAAAGGAACCAGACCGATAGGATTGAAAATTGAGCCAAGATAAGAAAGAAGTTAATAACAAGTTATGAACATATTACAGCTTTTTAGCTGTTATTAATGAAAAATAATGATTTATAATATAAATGAAGACAAGACCTTGCTTAATATAGAGAAGCCTATGGAGGACCATCATCTGCTAGAATTTCATTTTCATCTTGGTAACAGGAGTCCGATTCTCCTTAGCGCTACAAACAAGAAATCCCCAGCATTTATTGCTAGAGATTTTTATTTATCTGGCAATAAAAAAACCAGACCAACATAAACTTTCAGAGTACCATCTCTATTGTGGACTACGTTTTTACAAAAAATAACGTGATACAATTATTTTTTCTATAAATATTGACATGCAATGCAAAATACCCTATAAAACTAGTAGCTTGCTTCTAACATGAAGCTTAATTTAACAAGGGAGATTGCTGATGAAAATCGTTATTGAGAATAGTAAACCGGTCATTCAGGGACTGCCCAATGGCAATGTAACTATGTTTTTTGCCAAAATCAACGAACGGCGAGGATATTGCGTCGTGTTTGGACCAGCAGAAGAATGTTTGTTTCCTGAAGGGACAAGAATGAACGAGCTAATCTCTACCAAGGTTGCGTTCGGAACTATTGATTCCGAAATGGAAATTGTAAGAGTGACGCACGGACACAAATACGCACAAGGTGGTGGTTTTGTCGACTTTCAGGACGATAAGCAAATCTTCTTCCGCCTGTCGGGAGATGAAAAACTCAGCACCTATGAAGGAACACCCATCGAGGAAGTCTACGAGGTCATTTGAAAAAATCAAACATACCAGAACAATTAAAAGGAGCTACGTTTTTACAGTAGCTCCTTCTTAATTAATTCCAATAAAAAAACAAAATCTAATCAAGTTACGATTATCGAGGAGCACAAAAATGTTCCTCGAATGCTTTTCAATCCCTTTCACATTGTTTTTTACTGAAGAACATTTCTGCCCTGCAGCAACCTGACGACAATCAAGACCAAAGCAATGACAAGCAAGATATGAATCAGGCCGCCAAGTGTGTAGGAACTAACAAGTCCCAAAAGCCAAAGAATCAACAAAACTGCAATTATTGTCCACATATTTTTTTGTAAGTTAATTATTATTTATCAAAAATAAAAACTTGTTTTTAAGAAATTTGGCGATTGCCGGAAAGAATCCTGATCAATTTCACAATACCCCAGGCCACAACTGCATAAACAATAAGTGCCACCAAGGTTTCAGGTTCGAGAACTGCTTTTGTTTCTACTCCTGGAGCAAAACCTCTGCGAAAAATGCCAACGAAAGGCAAAATGAAAATTCCACTGAGAACATAGATGAGACTCACGAAACCGCTTGTCAGACTTGCGCCAGCTAATTTAAACACCAAGCGAAAAGCCAACAGCACCCCCAATATTCCAAACAAAAAATAGACCAGACGTTCAGACGTCAGCGAATTTGTCGCATCTCTGCTGGTCGGAGTTTTCGCAATTGTGTTTGCATTAGTTCCTGGGATGCTTGTGGTTTCTTTTGTAATAATTGTCATATTTTTTCACTTCCGCTAGTTTAATTACCTTATCTCAAAACTCAACCTTTAATCATTGTTTCTTTTGGCAAATATCAACGCTGCAATTATAGTACCATCAGACAAGGGCCATATTTCAACAAATGCAAATCTATCTAAAAGTAAAAGCTCCCGAGTGACTGTCTTGCGCTAGGCTCTTGTTACCAAAGTTGCCTGGAAAAATCTCATAGCTTAAACCCCAAGAATTTCCAATCCAACAAAAAACCTAGCTTTAAGCTAGGTTTTCTTTTCTTTTCTATCTTCCTTGTCCTCTTTCACTACCTCCAACAATTTCTTTTTGGCACGATTGATGATGGTTCCGACCGTGTTGACTGGCTTGCCCAGGGCTTTGCTAATTTGCTGATAAGAGTACTCTCTGAAATATCGCATGTAGAGTATCTGCCGGTACGGTTTTGGCAATTTCTTGAGGGCCTCGGTTATTTCTTGCGTGATTTCCTGATGAAGCCAAACCGCCTCAATTGGCTCTTCACTGCTAGCCGTGTCCAATTTGTCTTTGCTGGTTGTGATATCCTCCCAGGACACAGTGTAGCGCTTGCTTTTGCGTTTCAAGTGATTGACAGCTTCATTGTGAGCGATGCGATATATCCAAGATGAAAACTTGCGAGTCAAATCAAAATTTTTGATGTTCTTGTAGGTTTTGGCAAACACATTTTGCAAAATATCTTCCGTTTCGTCCCGATCTCTGGTCAGGCGATAAATATACACAAAAAGTTTTCGTTGATAACGCTTGAAAAGATCGCTATAAACTTCGCGGTTTTCTCTTTGGGCAATTTCAATCAATTCGGCGTCGCTCAGTTCATCACAATTTCTAATCTTGGTTCTTTTGCGATAAAATCTTTTGTTGCCAATCAGAAAAACTTCATATTCAGGGGCTTTTCCAAGGTTTAGCAAGTTTTCAACCACCCCTTTCTTGCGCCGAGAAAAACACACTTCCGAATCCGCCAATGACGACTTCTTCTTGTCTGTTGCCTTTTTTGCAGTTTTCAACTTTTTTTCAACTGCAACGCTTTTCTTTTTGACGGCCATATGCTAGTATCGATTAACTATTATCCGAAAATGGATAGGGGTATAATGGCTCTAGAGGACTATATAATATAATAATAAGCTGATTATGTCAACCAGACAAATTATTTCTCAAAAAAAATTAAAAGCAAAAACAAGGGCAACAAAAAAACTCCTAGTTCTTGCCATTGAAACTTCTTGTGATGAAACTGCAATTTCAGTCCTTAGCTACGAAAAAAATATCCCTACGATTCTTTCCAGCGAGGTTTCGTCTCAAATAAAACTACACGCCAAATGGGGAGGCGTCGTGCCAAATTTGGCTGCACGCGAACACACAAAAAACATCGACCACGTCCTTGCGACTGCCCTGGCCCACTCAAAAGTAGTACCGACCGATATAGACTTTATTTCAGTCACTCAAGGACCGGGCCTAATTCCGGCTCTTTTGGTGGGCGTTAACTATGCCAAAACCCTAGCCTATCTTTGGGAAAAACCTCTGCTTGGAATTCACCACATTGAAGGACACATCTACGCTAATTTTATCTCCGATAAAATTAGCGCAAGCTCCAATAACCAAAAAACAAATTCCAAAAAAAATCCAAATGCGATTCTAGAATCTAAAATCAAAAATCTAAAATCTGCTTTGCGTTTTCCAATTTTATGTTTGGTAGTTTCCGGCGGTCACACTCAGTTGGCGCTGATGATAGATCATTTGGAATATGAAATCATCGGCCAAACTGTTGATGACGCTGTTGGTGAAGCCTTTGACAAAGTCGCCCGCATTCTTGGCATCGGCTATCCAGGAGGACCAGCCGTCGCCACTTGGGCAGCAAAACACAAAACATGGAACATGGAACATGCAGCAAAATTTCAAAATCCAAATAACCAGATGATGGCCGACCTAAAAGCTAATGAAGCTAACAGCTATAAGCTAGTCTTCCCTCGTCCAATGCTCAACAAACAAAATTTCAATTTTTCTTTTTCCGGACTCAAGACGGCCGTGCTTTATGAAACCAAAAAACATCTCGCCCGCAACGCTTCGCAAGTGAGCTCTGCTCAAAATAAAAACTCATTACAAAATAATTGCTCCCGTAGCGATGCGAGCGGGCCAGACTCATTTGACAAAAAATATATTGCCGAGGTTTGCCATGAATTTCAACAAGCATGTGTGGATGTGCTGGTTGCCAAAACTATCAAAGCTGCTGAAAAATATCAACCCAAAACCATTCTGCTGGCTGGCGGCGTCAGTGCCAACACCGAGCTGCGAACGCAACTTGGCCAAGCCCTTGAAAAAAATATGCCCCATGTGTCCTATTGCATCCCAGAGTTAGAACTGACTGGCGATAACGCGGCCATGATTGGAGCCGCCGCCGCTTTTCGCTGGGAAAAAATGAGCGCTGTCCAAAAAGAAAAAGCGCTGTCCAACTGGAAAACGCTTCAACCCAATGCTAATTTGAAAATGAAATAAGAAAATTTAAGCTGCTTGGCTAAGAATGGCCTGCTGACTATCTTTAACGATAACGGGACGTACATCAAGGTTTCCGTTTTTAGTTCTGTTGACCAGGAATTCCGAAACTATTATCACCACTTTGTGCAGCCCTTCAAAAGAAGTGACACCCGGAACTTTGCCATCCTTAACAAAGTGTGAACCGGCGCAAAGCGTTATCATTTTATTGTCCAAATGATTGCCGGTTTTCAGAAAGTAAAACATTTCAAGCAAAAGCCTCTCTTCAAAAGTCATCGTTAGCACCTTGCCACTTTCAATATCTTCCGTGGAAATATTTTCATGTTTAGCGTTGGCCTCGACATCATTCGGAGTCCAAACTGCATAAGCCCTCTCATTGGAATTGCGATCTGATTTAATGATATCATTCAAGCTCATTTCTTCAGTTTCTTCATTATTAATACGTTTGCGAATATCAAAAAATTGCTGACATTTCTCAAAAATTTCCTGAGCAGTCAGGCCTTCTTTCATAATTATCAACTCATCAAAACCCTCAAGTTTCTCGGGAATTTCAAGTTCGGAAACATTAAGCTCAACCCCAAAAACTTTCTGATAAAAGTCTTGCCAATTGCGAATTTGTTCCAAAATCTTTCCTCGTTCAATTGCAACCTCAACTTTAGTTTTTTCTTCGCCGCCACTTTCCGCAATTTCTTGACGAACTTCTTTCAACTGCTCAGCATCCCTCTCTTCTATCTTTTTGCGTTCCTCCTCAAAATTAATGATTTTACCATTTTTTTTGCCTGTCATATCTTCTTGCTGTTTTGCTGCAATTTCTTCTCCCAAAATCTCAGCTGGTTCTTCAATTTTGTTTTTCGGCATTTCAAAAATATTCATAACATTTTCTTTCAGGAAATTAACTTCTATTTATATTCTACCGCCTGGATGTTCCATGTCAAACCAAAAAACCGAAAGGCGTCCTTTGCAGTTGAAATATCTCCCCGTCTTTGCTAGGATAAGGATATAATTACAATTTACAGTTACTGGTTATTAGTTACCAATTACTAGTTACCGATTACTGATTACTAGTTACCTCCCCCATGAAAGAACTGCCAAAAATATACGAACCGCAAAAAGTTGAAAGCGAAATTTATGCCCGCTGGGAAGCAAGCGGCTTCTTCCAGCCAGAGGCTGGTCAGCATCTAGCTGATAATCCTGACACGAGAGAGACCTACTGTAATATCCTGCCACCACCGAATGCTAACGGCGAACTTCACATTGGACACGCCAGTGGCTACACCGTGATGGATATTTTTGGCCGCTATAATCGCATGAACGGCAAGAAAACCTTGCTCTTGCCTGGCAAAGACCATGCTGGCATTCAAACTCAAGTAGTTTTTGAAAAAAAATTGCAAACCGAGCTCGGCATAACTAGACAGGAACTTGGCCGCCAGGAATTTTACAAAAAAACCTATGCTTTCTGCCTGGATCGCGCCAACTATATGCGCAGCCAGGAAAAAAAGATTGGCATCAGTGCCGATTGGTCACGTGAAAAATTCACGCTTGACCCAGATGTGCTCTCAAGCGCCCTCCAGACCTTTGTAAAAATGCATGAGGACGGTTTGATCTACAAAGGCAAACGCATCATCAATTGGTGCCCACGTTGCGGCACAGCCCTTTCTGACGTAGAAGTTTTGCACAAAGACACGCCAGGCAAACTATATTTAATCAAATATCCGCTCGAAAATTCAGACTCCACCCAAGGCGGATTAAAAGAATTTATTACCGTAGCCACCACCCGTCCTGAAACCATGCTTGGTGACACAGCCATTGCCGTTAGTCCCAAAGACGAGCGCTTTAAAACTTTGGTTGGCAAAAATGCCATCCTGCCTTTGCAAAACACTATCATCCCAATCATTGCTGACCATCGAATTGACCTTGCTTTTGGAACCGGCGCTGTGAAAATCACACCAGCTCATGACCCGCTCGACTGGGAAATTGGCCGAGATCACAACCTTGCAGAAATTCAAATCATTGATGAAAAAGCCTTGATTACTGAGTTTGGTGGAAAATATGCTGGCATGACAACTCACGAAGCTCGCGAGGCGGTTGTTAAAGATTTGGAAAAACTTAATCTTTTGGAAAAAATCGAAGACCTGGCTCACAGCGTTTCAATTTGCGAACGTTGCAAAACTACCATCGAGCCCCTGACTTCCAAGCAATGGTTCATTGATGTTCAAACCTTGAAACAAAAAGCCATCACGGCAATTGAAAATGGCGAGATTGAAATTTTTCCCAACAATTTCAAAAAAATTCTCATTGATTGGTTTGGCAACATGCGCGATTGGTGCATCAGCCGTCAAATCTGGTGGGGACCGCAATTCCCAGTTTGGTATCGGCCCAAGGCCGACCAGCCTAGGGCTGGTTGCACGGATGACGATATGGAAATGTATGTAGGGTTAACACCACCAGAGGGCGCTGGTTGGGTTCAAGATGAAAACACTTTTGACACCTGGTTTACTTCTGGCCAATGGGTGCACACAACTTTGCAAGCTCACGGCGATGATTTCAAAACTTTTTATCCAACCGACATGATGATCACCGGCCGCGATTTGCTTTTTTTCTGGGCTTCGAAAATGATCATGATGAGCCTTTATGCTACTGGTAAAGTGCCTTTCAAAAATCTTTTTTTCACTGGCTTAGTGCTCGACAAAGAAGGCCACAAATTTTCCAAATCTCGCGGCAACGGCATTGACCCGCTCACGATGATTGATAAATTCGGCGCCGATGCCCTGCGCATGAGTTTGATTATGGACTCTGCTCCCGGTCAAGACTCACGACTCTATGAAGAAAAAATCGAAACTTTCCGCAATTTCGCCAACAAACTTTGGAACATCTCCCGCTATTGTCTGACACAAGAAGGATTTGAATTGGTGGAAGAAATTTCAAATGAAGATTTGAAAACAGAATCAGATAGTTGGATAATTCGTAAATTAGATGAAAATATTTTTGAAATTAACAAGCTTTTTGAAAGAAAACAAATCGCTGTCGCTGCTGATATTTTAAAAACTTTCACTTGGAATGATTTCGCTGATTGGTATTTAGAAATCAATAAAATCGAAAAAAATCAAAAAGTTCTTGGCTATGTTTTAGACAAACTTCTAAGGCTCTGGCATCCGTTTATGCCCTTTATTACTGAACAAATTTGGACATTAGCCCAGCAAGAAAAAATGCTGATGATTTCAAGCTGGCCAAAAACACTTATTTGGAATGAAAATAATGAAGTAAACCCTAATAAAGAAAACAGTCAATGGAACGAGGTCACTATAAGAGGCTACAATGTTATTGAAAGTAATTTAAAACCAATGATTACCGCATTGAGAAATATTAGGGCTGAAAATAAAATTGAATCAAATAAAAAAATTAGAATTGTCATCAATGGAAATATAAATGCAGTTCAAGAAATTGAAAAAACTAACCAAGCAGAAATCATCATGAGTCTCAGAACAGGAGTCGAATTTATTAGCTATAACCAACCAGAAGCTGGATTAAAAAATATGCTTAAAAGAACAGTTGGTACATACACCTTATTAGTTGATCTCACTGGTGCCATCGACACTGAAAAAGAAACCGCTAAAGCTGAGAAAGAAATTGCCAATTTGGAAAATTTCATCGCAGGACTTTCCGGCAGACTTTCAAACCAAGAATTTGTTTCCAAAGCACCGACGCAAGTCATCAACCAACAAAAAGAAACCCTGACCAAAAAACAAGCCGAACTTGCCGAGCTCAAAAAGCATTTAGCTAGTCTTACATAAAAAATTTTGAGCAAGCATATTTTTTCTTTTTTCGCTTGAAAGTGGTTCCTGTTGATGTTAAAAATTCTGATAATGAAAGAAACACTTTCACTGGGACAAAGAGAAAAAAGTACGCGAGCGAAAAAATAACCATCAAAAAAACAAAAAATCATGAAGCAATTCGAATCATTTTTCTGGGGAATCATCGCGGCCCTCGGTGCTGGAGTTGTTCAATTCGTCTTTTTCATTTTGTTTGCAACCTTCGCTGACCCTACTGGCAACTTATCCTATGCTCAGTTTTTCGCTATTCCAGTGTTCATCGCCACTACCGCTTTTATCGAAGAACTTTTCAAGTATCTACTCCTCAGTAAAAGAATTCTGGAACATTCCTCAGAAAGAAATTTTCTGCTCAATGCTTTCTTGTTCGGACTTGGTTTTTTTGCCGTTGAGTTTGCGCTCATTTTGGCAAGCTCACCTACCTTACAACTTCCAACCACTGCCGGAATTGCCGCCCTGCACCTTGGCACCACCATCTTCATGAGCTTTTTCATTGCAACCAGAAGCTCCAAAGGTTCCAACTTTTCACTACTGGCTTTACTGCTTGCTACAATCCTACATGTTCTCTACAATCTGGCCATTGCTGGAGCAAATCAGCTTTCCAACTACTTCGCCATCACGCTGTTAATAATTTTGCTTTTCATTGACTTAAAACTTTTTCTTCGTTTCAATCAAGAGCTTGCGCAAGACTAAAAATCATCATATAATAAAATCACAGAAGAATACTGCTTTATATTGCTTAACATTGACCAGTCAAAAGCAGACCTTCAACAGTTTAAATAATTTTTAAAGGGCAATCTTTGACCAAAAATTCAAAGATTCACATTCACTCAAATGCTAAAAACAAAAAAATCATTTTTCGAAAGAGTAACCGGCGCATCCTCAGTTGAACCTAACAACTTACGGGAACGCGAAAGCTCCATGCCTATTTATGCCGAGGAAGAAGAAACTGAAATGATCATGAATAACGGGGGATCGTCTTTCGGCAATTCCAGTGGCGGAAACCGAGGCTTCAACGCTTTCGAAGAAGAAACTAGCTATTCCAATGATGCCGAAGGACAGCTAACTATCGATGTGTATCAAACTGAAGGTGAAGTTGTTATCAAATCAACTATCGCAGGGGTTAAACCTGAAGATTTGGATGTTTCCATTAACAATGACATGGTTACCATTAAGGGTGAACGAAAGAACGAAGAAGTGGTTAGCGGCGAAAACTATTACTATCAAGAATGCTACTGGGGAGTTTTTTCTCGCAGCGTGGTGTTGCCTGTTGACATCATTTCCGACAAAGCCGAGGCATCTCTGAAAAACGGAATTTTGACCATTCGCTTGCCAAAAGCTGATGTGACCAAAATCAAAAAAATCCAAGTCCGCGGATTCTAATTCTTCCAAAAATTTTTTTCAATCAAAAAGAAAGTCGTAAGGCTTTCTTTTTTTGTTTTAGATGAAAAGAATTATAGTTAATTCTGATCATACGCAATCTATGGTTCCGACCAAAGATTATCTCTGAATTTTTACGAGCTTGTTTACTTTTTAGACCACTATGAGCGACAGCGAATTCTGAGCAATTGGCTATAACTCCTAGCCAAGAGCGTGTCCTAAAAAGCAAACAAGAGAAATAAAAATTTCTAACTTAGTTTTCGAAAACCATAAATTAAGCATTACCTGTTAATTCTTGTAATATCCCCCAAAATGCGGTATTCTTAAAGACATGAATACCAGGCAATATTTTTGTTTGTTTGTTGTGCTTTTTTTGGCCACCCAAAACATCGCCAGCGCCGCAGAAACCAAGCCGGCCGCGGT
This sequence comes from uncultured bacterium, assembly GCA_903851135.1. Taxonomy (GTDB): domain Bacteria; phylum Patescibacteriota; class Minisyncoccia; order Moranbacterales; family GWC2-37-73; genus CAIPMZ01. The sequence continues at coordinate 24,273 of CAINNK010000023.1, forward strand.
TGTTGATGGTGCCTTGCCAGCAAAAACCCTGACAATCTCTGTTGATCAATATTCAGAAGAAATTTCCGAAGATACCCTCAATGGATGGCAAAAACAAAAAACGAGCTTGGGCTTATCACCAGACTACAAAACAGAATTTGAAAACACGTCTTATTGTCCAGTTGACCCAACTTTTTGCGATTTAACCTTAAACACCCAAGTTCGCAGCCATATCCAACTCAAATCAGAAAATTTCATCGATGAAGCGGCAATCAAAGCCTACCTGGAAGATTTAGCCAGAAAGGTCAACAATGATCCAACTGATGCAAAGTTCACTGTTGCTGATGGGAAAGTGACAACTTTCTCCAAAGAACAAGCAGGCATCACCCTCGATGTTGCTAAGAGCGTCCAAGCAATTATTACAACTCTGAAATCAAACACACTTCCCCAAAAAATTTCCCTCAATTTTGATTCAAAAAAACCAGAAGTAAACTATTCGGAAGTTAATGATCTTGGCATAGCCTCTTTGATTGGAGAAGGAACTTCGAATTTCAAAGGTTCACCCTCCAACAGAATTCACAATATCAAAGTCGCAACTGACCGATACAATGGTGTCCTGATAAAACCTGGTGAAGAATTTTCATTCGTGAAACTGCTTGGAGAGGTTGACGGTGATCATGGTTATCTGCCAGAATTAGTCATTAAAAATAACGTCACCGAGCCCGAATTCGGAGGTGGCATTTGCCAAGTTTCAACCACCGCTTTTCGCGCAGCGATATACTCAGGACTGAAAATTACCGCTCGCAAAAATCACGCTTATCCAGTTTCCTACTATAATCCTCAGGGCATGGATTCAACTGTGTATGTTCCAAGTCCAGATCTTCGCTTTAAAAATAACACACCAGGTTATATTCTTATTCAAACAAAAATTGTCGGCACAATTCTGACTTTTGATTTTTATGGAACTGACGATGGTCGCAAAACAACCGTCGATGGACCAAAAATTACCGAGCGTCAACCAGATGGTGCTTTAAAGGCTACTTTCACTCAACATGTTGTCGATAAAGATGGCAAAGAATTCATCAATGATGTTTTTAACAGTTCCTACAACTCTCCTTACAGATATCCGCACCCAGGCGGACCGGTTTTGAGCGCCAAACCTTCAAATTGGTCAGAGGATGAATGGAAGAATTATAAAAAGATGCTGAAGGAGATGGCAAAAGCAGGACAGTAAACTATCCTGGCCACCGTTGACTAAACGAAAATAAAGTGTTACGCTTGACTAGTTATTAAAATTTGCGCTGTTAGCCCTGCCCGCAATGCTTCGCATAGCGATGCAGGCTGGTCAGTTGGTGTAACAAGCCATCAACCAAATATCAATTAGTATTAATAAAGTTTGCGCTGTTAGCTCAGTTGGTAGAGCAGATCCCTCTTAAGGATATGGTCGGGGGTTCAAATCCCTCACAGCGCACAATTTTCAAAAAGTTTTTGACTTTTTGAAAAATAAAAAAAGTTAAAAGGGATTTGAAGGGCGCGAGTAAAATGCGAGTGTGCGAGCATTTTGTGCGCAGCGCCCAGGCTCCGAGTCGGAGCGAGGAGAAATCCCTCACAGCGCACAATTTTCAAAAAGTTTTTGACTTTTTGAAAAATAAACACAGCTACGCCCCCATAGCTCAACGGATAGAGCAATAGCCTTCTAAGCTGAAGATCTAGGTTCGATTCCTGGTGGGGGTACAAAATGGAAGTTTGAACACCCAGCAGGAATCGAACAGAAAAGGGGTCGGGAAAAACTAGGTTTTCCCGCGGCGGAAGTCTTGAAACCGATGGGCTTCAAAGAGCGAAGCGAGTGAGATTTTCCTGGTGGGGGTACGGAGATAATTTAAAATTTAAAAATCAAAATTTAAAATGTTAGTGTTCACTTCGTTCACGAATTTTTTAATTTTTAATTTTGAGATTTGCATTTTCCATTTTTAACATGGCGGGTATCGTCTATCGGTTAAGACATCGGTTTGTGGTACCGAGAAGTTGGGTTCGACTCCCAGTACTCGCCCCGTTTGGTTTTCAAAAATTTCGAAAATTGCGTTCGTAGCTCAAAGGATAGAGCACTTGACTTCGGATCAAGGGGTTGCAGGTTCGAGTCCTGCCGAGCGCACAAAGAAAAAACTCCGATTTTCGTCGGGATTTTTTGTTGCCACATTAAATCAATTTTTTGAACAAAAAAGGAGGTGCACACAATAATAAATGTATGCACCTCCAACGGCATCAACTTCCGACACTTCCAGTGTTCGCACCGCCTCTTGAACCCTTTGAACCAGTGTTAGCTCCTGACATTTTAATCACCCCCTTTATTGTAAATTTTTTATTTGTTGAAAAATAAAAGCTTCTTCCTTGAAAGCTTCCCGAGAAAAATTTTCTCGCCACCCTATCACACACTTTTTATACAACAAGCGGAAATTACTTTCTGCAGTTACTTTCCCAATTGTATATTTTCCTAGCGCTTCCCTATTTAATTCCGCTAGGGTATGAGAAATTACATACGGCACGCGATAAACTGCATCAGCGTCAAGCATGAAAGTTTCTTTTGGTGCCATCGACTTTGGAAAATAACGTACCAAAACTCCATCAAGAACAAAACTTACAGATGAAAAGCCTATTTGAGCTTTCTCAAATGCTTCAAAAAATTTTACGCCACCAACAGCATTGACCAATTTCAACATGTCACTGACTTCATAAATCTTCAAGACAACAACTCTCAAAACATTTACCAACTTGATTTGATTCCAACTAATTTTAAATTCATTTCCACTTAAAGTTAATTTCTTTAACTCAGACCTAGTTGGTGTGACAGTTGTGATATGCCATTGACTTACTTGCTCTGGAAGTGTTTTACAAGTTTCCAGCACTGAAGCATAATTTATTTTCGTCAGCGTCATCAAGGAATTTACCTCACCCCCTGTTGTCAAAATTTCCTGTGCATTTCTTATGCCTTCAATCGCTGTTGCAAAAGAATTTTTGGAATCTCTTTGAAAATTATGAATTCTTTCTGGGCCATCCACTGAAATGTCCAGCCAATCAAATTTAAAGCCGGCTGATTTAATTTTGCTAATATGCTCAGAATATGAACCATTATCAATCATTCCAATTTTGCTATCTGGTCTGATTTGACGAATTTCTTGAAGCCAACTTAAATGTTTCAGCTCAAAAATTCGACCCTCATGCACAACAATTGGATTAGGCAACATTTGGCTAACGATAGTTTTTGCTGCGATTTCCAGAGCAACTCCATTGGAAAAATATTGCCGCTCTTTTTGAAAAATGCAATGCTTGCACTGCAAATTGCAATGCCGCGTTGCCACCACAGACATTACTTTTGGCAATTCCCTTGCTAATTGGGCATACATTTCTCCAATATCATCTTTTTCAGGTTTTCCAAGAAAATATTCGAGCCACAAATTCATTGCAAAGTTTTCCATAATACCCTCCAATAGATAAATTGTTAAAGCAACTAATAACTGATTATTATGCTTAAACGCAAATATAATCAAATTTAAAGATGTGTTAATTAATTATATATGGCTTTATCAAGCCTATTTATAGACTAATAGTTTATAGTCATCATAATTGTTGACTAAATGAATAAAATATGCTAGATTTATTTTATGGAATTGATTGAAGGATTGTTGAATTTAGGCCTAACCGAAAAAGAAGCCAACGTTTATTTGGCTCTTTTGGGCTTGGAAAAAGCAACAGCCTACACTGTTGGAATTAGAAGCAAACTAAAAAATGCCACCGCCTATGTCGTGCTGAACAATTTAGTGTCAAAAGGATTCGCCCTTAAAATCCCCCAGAAAGATAAACATTATTTCATTGCCAAATCACCGCGCGAATGCATCGCTATCGCCCAAGAAAAACTATCCACCACTAAAGAAATGCTGCCGGAACTTTTGGCAATTCAAAAGAAAGCCGATGAAAAAGTCAGCGTCGCTTATTTCGAAGGATTTGAAGGAATCAAAAAAATGTATGACCAACTTATCGCCAACATGCAAAAAAAACCATCGAGGAAAGATCTTTTATTGCTTTTTATGCTCATCAAAAACACACTTCAGATTTTTTGCAAAAATACTGGCTTCAATTGAATGAAGTCTACGCAAAAAATAATATCAAAAGAAATGCCATTACCACACTGCACCCTTCAATTAAAAATTATCTACTAGCAGAAACCAAGAAAAAATTCGGGATGAATTTGCGACCACTGCCTGAAAAAGAATATTCAAGTAATATTTCAATTGAAGTTTATGATAATTTCACGCAGATAATTTCTCATCGCTACCTGCAAGGAATTCTAATTGAAAACCCAGATATTGCTGACGTGATGCAACAAATTTTCAAGCTTGTCTGGAAAACTACTGAAAAAGCTAACTAGCGAGACACAATCAATGGCAACATTTTTTCTTTTCAGAATCCTTAAAAAAAATCCCGGGTTAATTTGGGATTTTTCATTACTTTTTTAAGTTAAGTTCCTGCCTTCAATCAAATTAATACGGCAGAAAAAAATCCTTGCCCACGTCAGGCGCTTTAGCATTGTTTTGACTGCGCTGACTAATAATCTCGAGCGCTTTTCGGTAGTTATTCTCATTAAAGACCACACCTTTATCTTGAGTACCCATAAAGGCCTGCTTTTTCGCATTGCTCCAGGTTGAAGAATACAAATTTTGATTCCAAATATAAGCGCCAAAAACAATCACGCAAACCAACGAAACAAAAAACAAGATTTTATAAACCCGCTTCCAGAAATATTCCAAGCCTGAAATAATTTTTTCCTTCTCAAGATTGATTGATGTATCAAGTTTCATATAGCTATTGTTTTTTACTATAAAATACAACTTCCAAGGAGGCGCTTAATTTATTACCGATTTTTTTAGCTGGAGCCGGAGTTACTGACGTGCTGACATCTTTAGGATTAAAAGGATTCAAAACGCCACTACCGCCACTACTCGTCACTGTGTTAGCATCAGCGTTGTCAATCAAATGACTGATGTTAATTAAGGTTATATCAGAGTAATATTCCAAGCTTTCAAGACTGCTGATAAACTTAAACAAGCCATTGTAATCTCCAGTTAACATGATAGTTAATTTCAAATAGTCCTTACTGGGCAAGGAGTCGAGCAGAGCATTGTCCGAAACAGGCGCAGTGCCAGGCGCTGCAACTGGAGCAATTGGAAGATTTTTTTGTTGAGGTGCATCCTGAATGGTAATTGCTATCGTGTTGTTTGTTTCCTGCGCAAGTTTTTCCAAACGCTCAATCAAGGCAACTGCCTGTTGCTTGTCCAACAAGATATTTATTTTATCTTGTTGATTATTAATTTCCGTGTATTGCTTACCTATTTTTGGCAAGTCAAACAAGCGCTGATTTGTAATATTTTGCTTGATAGCCCCTTGTTCTATTTCATCCTTGATTGCAGTTATTTTTCTCAACAATGGCAAAATAACCAACGCCGCGAGGACCCCCACTATCAGAAAAAATAACGCTAGGGCTATAATTTCTCGCTGAGTTTTTAGAAATTTTTTCATTCTACAAATAATTATAAAAAATAATTTTTCAAATTCAAATTTTTATTGCACTTTTAAGCAATCCTGACTTACAACAAAATCCATCTGAAAATCAACATTTTCTTTCACAACAAGATCAGAGAGTGGAACGTTAACATTTTTAAAGCACGCATCCTTTTCAAGATTACTTTTAAATTCAAGCAATTGATCACGTTTTACTGCTTTTCCGGTCAAATAAATATCGTAATTTTTATTAGTGAAATTATCCACGGTGATTCCGGCGGGGATAACCTGACCCAAATGATTAAGCACATTCGCCCAGTGCAAATGACCGTTTTGAATCTTTATCAAGAGGCTAGAGGCATCATTAATGGCCTTAAAATCCTTATCATATTTATTTAGTTCTTGATATTGTGTCTGTTTTTGTTGAGTTGCATAAGTCGTGTTGTTTGAATCTCTTTGAATTTTCAGCAAATAAAAAATATTGATCAAAATAACAATTAATACCAAGATTGGAAAAACAAAAAGCACTTCTTTATGCAAAATTTCACGAAAAAGCTTATCTCGCTTGATAGCGTCTTTTTTGTTTTGAGGTAGTAAATCCAGACTAATCTTCATATTGGAGTCCTTTTAATGCTAAGCCTATCGCGGTCGAATATTGCAATGACTGGTTCTTTTCAATGATCGGCAATTTTTTTCCCAAGTTCACATTTGACCAAGGACTGCCTAATTCAATTTCTCTTCCCAATTTTTTTGATAAATAAGGCACAATCCCCTTGGTATTAGCGCCGCCGCCGCAAATGATTATCTTATCGATATTTTTTGAATATCCTAACCCGGATAAATAAAAATTGATTGATCTTTCAATTTCCTGAGAAAAATTCTCCAAAATCGGCTGAACCAATTTAAACAAGGCATCATCTTTGGAATCACAACCAATGCCATGATTAAACTTTATCTTCTCAGCTTCTTCAAATGAAACACTCATTCCTCTGGAAATAACATCTGACAAAGACTGTCCGCAGAGAGGAACGCTGGAAGTAAAACACGGCACGCCTTCTTTTGCAATTGAAAAACTTGTTCGCCTATCTCCAATGTCCACAATTAAAACTGTTTTATTATAATCACCTGGGGAAAGCAGACTGCGAGTTTGCGCAATTGATTCTATTTCTAAACCAACAACTTCCAGCCCGGCCAATTCAACTACCTCTATTGCATCATCAACAGTTGCTCTTGAAACTGCAACAACCAAAAGATTTATTTTGTTTTTTTCAGCAGTCAAAGCTTCGGTAACCATCTGCCAATCATAATAAACTTGTTCCAACGGAAGCGGAATATTTGCTTCCATCTCCCATTTCACCGCTTCACTTATCTCACTGTCATTCATTTTTGGAATGGTTATGATCCGCAAAAAAGCCTTCGTCTCAGGCAATGAACAAATAACTTTTTTTGTTTTGATTTTTTTTGGTCCTGAAATTTCAACAAGCTTCTTTATTGCGCCTGCAACCTGATCTTTCTTTTTTATCTCACCATCACTCACCGCCCCAACAGGCAAAGCCACTGAACCGTAACTGACAATTTTTTCTTCAGAGCCGTCTTTTTCAAACTTAATAAGCTTGACCGAGAGATCACTCAAGTCAAGACCAAAAATACTGGAAGAATTGCTAAAAATTTTTCTATTTAAAACCCCCATTTTTTATTTTTCGCTTATGTTTATTTTTATGTCTGCTTTAATTTTACACTATTTTTTCAATAATTCATAATCAATTTTTCACAATCAATCACAACTCTTCCCAAAGATCAATGGAATATTGCGTACCGGTTGGAAAATATGGTGGCGGAAAATACAACAAATTATTGTCAAAATTAAGATTGCGAAAACAGTACCCGTCTCCGACGAAAACCCCACCTCCACAATTGTAATCATTCCCAACGTAAGCAAAACCATAACGAACATTTGTAGCAATAGAGCCATTCACGGTAATGGTACTTTTATTACTGGTGTAGGCGACTCTTCCAACACGTCCTTCTTTAGCAAGCAAAGCTCCGTCAATTGTTAAGTTAGTCAAACTATTTCTAATAATTTCCACATCTTTTTGGGCTATAACACCTATGATGTCATTACCGTTAAAATTCGTGTAAAGCAAATTATCCATGCCCAAAAATACGCTCTTACCTCCGCCGGTATAGCCGGGTTCATCTGACAATTCGGCGGCCACCAAAGAAACCCGCTTATTGCTGATCGTTCCCTCTAGCCACAAATTATTTGCCACAAACACAACCCCGTTATTCGGGATAGTATAATTAGTCATACTTAAACATTTTCCCTTGGCGTGAGTGCCATTTGCAATCCAATTGCAAGGAATTGTTGTGTTGTTGCAACAGACGGTTGTAGCGTTGGCACCAGAGCAAGACGTTCCATTGGTTCCGGCGTAAGCTCCTGTAGCCCCAGCAACAAGCCCGCTATATTTTGAAATAGCATTAGTTGAATTATCAAAGGAATCAATTTTGCAAACATCCATTGTGCCATCGGTTTTTAAAATAATCCTGCGTCCGGCGCCACTGTTGTCAAATTTTACCGTTGCTTGACTACGCATAAAAGAAATATCAGAAACTACACTGGCAAAATCAATTTGCGGTGTAGGAAATTGCCTACCACCTTTAAAGACGTCTATGCGCTGGGAAACAGCATTCGGCAGCGCCTCCAGAGGTCTTTGATTATCATTAACTCCGGTTGCCGGAGGAACATTCACGTGCGTATGCACCCCAAATTCACTGCCACCAGAATGATCTGGGTCATCGAAAGTACTCAAAGAACTTGAAACTACGTTTGTCGCAACCCCATCAAAACGAATACCGGAGTTAGAATGGATCTTGCCATTCACAGTTGTTCCTTCACCAAAACGCATAAAATCATTAGCCAGCACACTATTTTCACTCCAAGAAGGTCTTCGAAAACGAACCTTGATGCTTCTTTTTGTGCCTGGATATTTATATGTCCAGCCAGTAACAACCACATTGACAATTGTTGAACTAGGATCCGGTGGAGAAACAACAATACTATATCTTCCAAGTGCTCCACCTTGCTCATCAACATATTCTCTTTCATATGGAGAATTACTTCGTAAGCCAAGCGGATCTGGACTCGTACCCTGCCAAAAAGCTCGCACTTGCATGGCAGTTTTTCCATCTGTTTGATGTGCCAAATACCAACGATAAAAATTAACTCCGGCCTCTGCAATTTGAAAAGCTTCCTCCCTACTCTGAGTTTGATAAGCTACTTTAGCTTGATTGGCGACAAATTGCACCACGGAAGCAAGAATAATAGAAACCATCGCAATAATAACCAGCGCATAAGCAATGGCTGAGCCTTTTTTCTTCTCATTTGCAATAGTTATTTTTTTCAAACAATTCATATTAATTATTATCATTAAGGTTTCTAAATTCAACAAAAGATTCCAGATTGACGTTGTCTGGCGCAGTAAGTGGTTTAATATTTACCCATAAACGCACTTTAACTAGTTTGACATTGGCAGGTACCGGATTGACAATGGGATTATTAACAGTGTCAATTGGATAATCACTATTATAATATTCAAAAACCGGCTGCGCTGCAGTGTTGACAACATAATTAGTAACCACACTAACCGTTTGGTCACCGGCTGGATAAGAAGCTGGCGTACCGCTTGGTTTAGTGACACCTTTCTTGAAAGTTTGTGTAACACTATCTAAATAGTAATGCACTCGCTCAGTGACATTGTCACCATCATCATCAAGATAAACTGTCAGACTGGTATTACTCACGCTTTTAATAGGATAACTACCATCATCCGCTTGCCTGATTTTTCTCAAATTCTTAATAGTTTCATTAAGCGCCCTAGTGGCTTTGCCTGTGGCATTGCCTGCCTCCATAACAAAAGAATTCATTTTCCAACTTTTCGAAGCCAGCATCGTAAAGCCCCCAATTCCAAGTGTAAGAATTGCTATTGCAATGAGCAGCTCCACCAGGGTCATTCCTTTTTTATTTAAGTTCCTCATTTCTTTAAAATCTTCACGCTTAAGACTTATACGTTTAATTGAAAATTATTTACAATTACCTTTTTAGTCAACAACTCTCAGACCAATAAAATTTTTTCAGTTGACAAGCTTCGCGTCAGAAATTTACAGCCCAGCTTGTAACTTCTGAAATTATTCAGCCACCATATTAATATTTTGATTAGTGAGTTTATTTATTGTTATTTCCTGGTCCGTAATACTTGTAAAGCCACCGGCAACCACGCTCAATTTATAACTACCAGCAACAAGCGTTGCACTGCTATCTGGAAAATAAACTTCTCCAAGGTTATTAGTGGTCAACGTGACATCGTATGAGCCGACCACACTCTTAAGCTCCACTGAAGCGTCAGCCAATGCAGTCCCATCTGCATCTTTAAGCACTGTGACTAATAGAGAGTCAATTTCCTTGTTAGCCAAAATCAGATTAGCGTCAAGCGTCGCATCTGAAGCTAAGTTGAAAGCATCGGGAGAACCACCAGCGACATCCAGATATAATAATTGGTATTTATCATTTTCAGTTCCACTCGGATAAGTAAAATAGTAAGGACCAGGACTTACAGCTGAAAAGTTAACCTCACCTTCAGCTCCTGAATTAAAAGTTGTTTTCGTAAGTGACCAAACTGGCAAGGGTGGCACGGCTGTCGTGTTGCCAATTTTTCTGCCTCCCGCTAGAGAAAAATCAACATTAGGAATTACGTCTCCCAGAGGAGATTTGGTATAAAAATTAATATCAGAAGCCTTGTCCATCACAATTGTTTTCTGATTAATACTTGCATTAACAATGCTAGCATAGGTATCAATCGGATTAAAACTGCTAATAGGATAAGGTGGATAAGTTTGCACTGAAAAATAACCATTTTTTGAAACCTGGATGTTATATGTCTGCAAAGATGGCAGAACTTCCGGCAAGAAAAGATTACCGGAATTATCTGTCGTATATTGGACATTAACTGCTGGAGAAACTGTGCTATTCACAATTTTAACATTGGCCTGCGAAATTCCAGCCGCAGAACTATCCAAGACATTTAAAGACAGGATCCCACCAGTATACATAGCTTCAACTCCCGGAGGAGAAATCGTAGCCACAGCAGTTGTTGCTTTGGCTGGATTATTATCCTCCCAATAAACAATAACTTTAATTTGCTTATAATCAGCTGGTCGAGTGTCGGTCCCAGCGGCCAAAGTGCCATCAAACGGATCATCTACCGCCACCACTGAACAATGCACGTAATAAGTTTTTCCTGAACGAGTGTCGGTTTCTGTTTGAGGAATCTTTCCAGCAGGGATTCCACCCAGAGTGCCAATATCTTCATATTTAAGATTATGAATTGTTTCGATTTTTTCGTTTGCAAGTTGAATTGCCCCCAATCGGCTTCGAACACTGCTCATTGCTTGAGTGCCAGTGGCGAAAACCTTGTAAAAAGTTATCCCCGTGATTGTAAAGATGAAAATAAAGACCATCATCTCTATTAAAGTGAAGCCTTTGTGATTGTTTTGGATGTTTTTGAATTGAATCATTTGCTAAACTTATTTTATACTATCCATCAAACTATACATCGGCTGCAACATAGCAACTGCAAAGAAACCAACGGCGCCACCGATAAAAACCATCAAAATCGGCTCAATGATTGCTGACATATTCTTGGTGACTTGGTCGACTTCGTCTTCATAATACTCCGCCATTTGGAGTAACACCGTTTCTGTTTTTCCTGTTTCTTCTCCAACTTGGACAATTTGAGAAACGAGCATCGGAAAAATGTCCGGGTGACTTGCCAAAATAGTACTTAAAGGAATTCCTTTTTGAATTTCTTCCATGCCATCTACTAAAGCTTTTTTATAATAGTAATTTGCCAGTGTATTGGAAATAATTTTAAGTGCATCTACTGAACTGACACCGCTTTTCAAAAGTGAGCTATAAATTCTGGCAAAACGAGCACAATTAACTTGTTTGACAATGGGACTAAAAATTGGCACATGTACCGTAAAATAACTCAAAGCTTTTTTGCCAGCTTCTTGCTGAAGAAAAAAATTCAAGAAAACTACCAAGCCAACAAACACAACGGCCACCGCCACTCCATTGTGCCTCATCATTTCGCTAGTATTGACCAAAAATTGAGTCATTGGTGGCAATTCAGCGTTCATATCCTTAAACACTCCCATCATCTGCGGCAAAACATAGGTGAGCATAATTATGCCAATTATAATCATCACCGACAAAATAACTGTTGGATAAATCATCGCCCCCTTCACTTTGCCTTTCAAATCATGTTCCTTTTCCAATTGTACTGAAACTATTTTCAAAACTTCATCAAGATTTCCCGCCACTTCTCCGACTCTAACCATGTTAATAAAAAGATCTCCAAAAACAGCAGGGTATTTTGAAAATCCTTCACTAAGAGTTTTTCCGCTTTGCATTTCATCAAAAATATCCCCAAGAATTTTTTTAAAACCTTTATGCTCAACTTGCAGCGCAAGATTGCTCACCGCCCGAGAAACCGTCAGCCCAGAGCTAATCATTACACTGAGATTGCGAGCAAAAACCATTTTTTCTTTCAAGGGAACCCTGTCAAATCTTTCCAAAAATTTAACCTGGACACCACCATTGGCCTGTTCTTCTTTCACAAGCGAAATGGACGTCACCAAAAAACCATCGCTGCGAAGTTGCCCTGCTAATGTTTTTTCATCACGCGCAACAATCTCGCCGCCTTTGGTTTCACCGCTATAACTTTTAGCTGTGTAAATATATTTAGGCACGTTTTTAAAATTAAAATGTAAATCTCAAAATGAAAAATAATTGAGTCGCTTCATAAAAACTTTTAAAAAATATGAGCAAAGCGAATCCTAAAATTTTAAATTTTGATTTTTAAATTTTAAATTATTTATTATTCCTTGGTTACTCTTAAAATTTCCTCAATAGAAGTGACGCCCATCGCCGCCTTAACAAAACCATCTTCGTACATTTTCTGCATCCCATCTTTTCTAGCTTCTCTTTCTATTTCATCAGCTGAAGCGTTGGATGTGATTAATTTGCCGATTTTTTCATCCATAACCAAAACTTCGTAAATTCCTTGGCGTCCACGATAACCTTCATTATTACACTGCTCGCAACCTTTGGCCTTGAAAAATTGCACATCTTTCCAAGCAGCTTTAGCCCCGAAAGCTCCTTTAAGTTGAGGCGTTTTTTTCAGTACTGCTAAAATTTCAGTCATATCAAAACTTTCACCCAAGTTTTCAATATCTTTTTCTTCGAAGTTATAAGCCACCTTGCAATCATTGCATAATTTTCGCACCAAACGTTGAGCGACAATAACATTAACGGTCGACGCCACCAAAAAAGCCTCAGCTCCCATATCCAAAAGACGCGGCAAAGTTCCGGCTGCACTATTGGTGTGCAGGGTTGAAAGAACCAAATGTCCTGTCATTGCAGCTTCAATAGCAATCTGCATTGTTTCACCATCTCGAATTTCACCCACCATGATGATGTCCGGATCTTGACGAAGCAAACTGCGAAGCGCGGCGGCAAAAGTCATGCCGATTTTAGGATTGACCTGAGTTTGATTAACTCGTTGCATGCGATATTCCACTGGATCCTCCACGGTACTAATGTTCACTTCTGGCGTATTTAAAATATCCATGACTGTATACAATGTGGTGGTTTTTCCACTACCAGTAGGTCCAGTTACCAAAATCATTCCGTTTGGTCGCTTAATATTTTGATGAACTTTTTCCAGTGCCTCACCAGAAAGTCCCATTTTTTCTAACGTCAATCCCTTTGAAGTCTCATCCAAAAGTCGCATCACGATTTTTTCACCTTCAAAAACCGGCAAAATGCTGACGCGAAAAGAAATTTTATAACCTTCTTTTTCAATTTTAAAACGTCCATCTTGAGGTAACCTGTGCTCGTCTAATTTCAAACTCGAAAGCACTTTAATGCGCGCAATTAAGCCGCCCATTACTTGCTTTGGCAACGTCATAGCGTCGTGCAAAATTCCGTCGATGCGATATCTCACTCGAACCTCTTTTTCATCCGGCTCAATGTGGATGTCACTGGCAGACTGCAAAATTGCATGCTTGATCAAGGTGTCAACAATACGCACAATTGGAAGATCTTGCGCAATTTTTTCCAAATCATCATCTGAATCATCCAAAGAAACACTTTCTGAATCTCGACTGATAATGTCTCCGAACTCTGCCTTGAGACTTTTTTCATATTGCTTCAAAACTATCTTGATGTTATCCTCACTCGTCAAGCAAGGCACGATCTTAAGCCCTGTTTTCTTTCGAATAAAATCTATTGTCTGAAGATCTTCGGGATTCTTCATTGCTACTTTCAAGTTGTTTCCTTCTTTTTCAAAAGCCACGATTCCGAATTTCTTCGCAATCGGCTCTGGAATGATGTGCAAAATGTCATTTTCAATCACTTCCTTTTCCAGATTCACAAATGGAATCCCCAAAATATATGAATACAATTTTTTTAAATCAATTTCACTGATAAGATTTTTTTCCATCAACAAATCACCAAGCTTTTTGTTTTCCTTGGCTGCTTGGTTGAAACTTTCTTCAATCACTCCGACTTCCAACAAACCCGAATCAAGAATAAAATCTTTTAACTGTTTGTTTTCTATTTGCATATTGTTTTTGTTTTTCTAACTCCTCAGATTATATCATGAAAGACCTCACAAAAAAAGCAACCCACAAAGGCCGCTTGTATTTTGTATTTTTCTATTGTTTTTTATTCATTGATTATTGTTCACTGCCCTAAACCTTAAATTCCACCACCTCACCATCCGTCATCACATAATCCCTGCCAACAGTTTTAACCGCCCCAAGTTCTTTGGCTTTGCCCCAAGATCCAATTTCCAAAAGCTTGTCCCAAGCAATGACATCAGCGCGGATGAATTTTTCTTGAAAATCCGTGTGAATAGCCGCGCCCGCTTCCGGAGCAGTTGCCCCTTTCTTGATGGTCCAGGCGCGCGTTTCAATTTTGCCCGTCGTCAAAAAAGTTTGCAGCCCCAGCAAATCATAGGCGGCCACAATCAGATTATCAATATGCGAAACCAAGCCCATTTCAGTTTTTTCCTCCTGCGTCATTTCAATCAACTCTTCTTCGATTTTAATGTCGAGTTTAATATGTTTTTTGTTTTCCAATTCGGGTAGTAATTTTTCTTCCACGTCAGCCACGTTGAAAATATACAAAAACGGTTTCATAGTTAGCAACGACATTTCCCTAACGATTAATTTGCCATATTCCTCTTTGAGCATCTCATCCAAACCAGAAGTTTCATTGGCTAGTTTGCCAGCTTCCAAGGTTGCTTTAATTTTTCCGATAACTTCCAATTGCTTGTCAGCACCTTTTTTGTTGCCTTTGGCTTCTTTTTCAATCCGAAACTGAGTTTTGGTCGCAGTTTCCAAATCAGCCAAAATCAATTCCAAATTAATAACCTCCATGTCACCCACTGGATTAATCGCATTGTGCACATGCGTAATGTTGGAATTTTCAAAAACCCGCACCACTTGCGCAATCGCATCAACCTCTCGAATGTTGGCCAAAAATTTATTGCCCAAACCCTCGCCTTCTGAGGCGCCTTTCACAATTCCAGCGATATCCACAAATTCCACCACCGCTGGCACAATTTTTTCGGTCTGCGACATTTCTGAGAGTTTCAAAAGTCGTTCATCCGGCACTTTCACCACGCCCACATTAGGCTCAATGGTGCAAAACGGATAATTGCTAATTTCCACTGGATTTTTGGTCAGGGCTTTAAAAAGGGTGCTTTTCCCAACGTTTGGCAATCCCACGATTCCGATTTGTAATGACATATGCAAAAAATTTCTAACTCCTAATTTCTAAATCCTAAACAATCAGACATACTTCTTTTTTAAAGCATTAACTAATTGAAAATTCAATAAAAATTGTGAATTGAAAATTGAAAATTTATAACTTAACTTAAAAACAATACCGCAAATAAATGAAACAAGCAATAGTGAGCCACAAAATCGAAATTTATAATCCTACATCGCCACCGTTTCCCAGAGCAGATCAAAAATAGTTTTTTGCGCTTGGGCAAATTCTGGCGATTCAATGATAAAGCCCATTTTTTCTTGACCGGAAATCACCACCACCTTGTCATCATAAATTGCCAGATAGGGACTAACGACATATTTTTCAGGCAAAAATCTGACCTTGCGATTTTGCTGAGAATGCGTTTCGCTTTGCTCCCACTCGGGATGATATTTTTCAAAAGCCCGCAGGGACAAACTGTTGATGCCAAGCTTGATGCGCTTTTTGACAAAATTTTCCACAAATTCCACCCCCAGCAACTCTTCCAGAAACGTTCCCGACAAATAATAGCGATCAACTTTTTCTTGGCTTTTGAGTAAATCTTCGAACAGTTTTTGCAAGCCTGCCACATTGCGATAGATTTTAATTTCTGGCTGAGACAAACCGATACCAAAAATA
Source organism: uncultured bacterium (assembly GCA_903851135.1). Lineage (GTDB taxonomy): Bacteria > Patescibacteriota > Minisyncoccia > Moranbacterales > GWC2-37-73 > CAIPMZ01. Next base: position 40,318 of record CAINNK010000023.1, read on the forward strand.
TTTTTTAATTCCGGCACAACTTCATGGACAGTATCTTGTTTTTCTTTCAATAAATTGCCCAGCGCTTCCTTGGGGTCTTCAGCCACATAAAGTTTTTTGTCATTTTTGACGACCGTAGTTACCAGATTTTTGCCGATCAAACTTTCCAAACAGTGATACACGGTGGTTCTTTTCAAATTTGTTGCTTTGGCCAATTGAATCACACTGGCGGATTTTAATTTTAGCAAAGCCAAATAGGCATCAATTTCCTTGCCTGCCAGGCCTAACTTTTCCAAATTTTTGGTTATTTTTTCCATATTGTCGACATTATTGGTCGTCTTTTCTGACGATTTTTTAGCCTTTTATAAACATATTCTAGCATATAATTTTAACTTTGTCCACGCTTATTGGCCTATTTTTCTCTTAGGTGTATGCTTGCTCGTTATCCACTGATAACATCTGCATCTTAAAAAAATTAAACTAACACCACTATGTCAAACTCACGCCTCAAGGAACGTTACGACAAAATTGCCCCGCTTTGGGATAGCAAGGCATACGCAGGACTCAGGAGAGATGATCTTCTTCTTGAAATTCTAAGACTTATAAAATTAGATAAACTACCAAAAAATCCAAGCATTCTTGACTTAATGTGTGGCACTGGCATCGTCGGTCTAACCATTAAAAAGTACCTACAAGAAAAAGGCATCGACAGTAAAGTAAGCTTTCTTGATTTTTCCCAAGCTATGTTAGATCAAATTCCAGATGACGAGGCTGAAATCAAGATGTGCGATGACATCACCATGATGCCGTTTAATCATTCTTTTGATCGGATAGTTCTCCGCAATGGACTTTACGATCTCGAAGAAAGTTCTCAACTACCAACTCTGCGACAAATCTACAAAGTGCTCAAAGAAGATGGTCTTTTTGTTCTCATTTCCTACTGCCCTACCAAGAAGTTGCAACCCTACTACAATGGAATTGTAAATTTCAAAGATCAGTTGGCTGGCTGGAATGATGGGAAGCATAATCGCTACTTCACAACTGAAAAAGAGCTGCGAGAAAAATTTTCCAAGGCTGGCTTTAAAAATGTCGAAAGAAAATTCAGATTTTTTGGAACACTTCGCTATGAAAAAACTGGGGAAATGAACAAGACAGCTTCGGAAAAATGGAAGAGGTATGTTCTTGATATCCCTAAGCCAATCCGAAACAAAATGGGAATCAAATTGCAACCAGATGAAACTGTGGAATATCAATTCCCCGGGATAATCTTAGTGGCTGAAAAGTAAAAAATACTGCAACACAAGGGTCGACAAATATACGTCGACCCTTTTCTTTTGCTTCGCTTCATGTTATCAATAATTAATACAATAAAGACGTTACCACCTTATTACTTTATAACTTTCCACTTTATTACTTTTAACTCCATGCAACCTGACCACATCCTGATCCGCTACGGCGAAATTTCGCTCAAAGGCAAGAACCGCAACTATTTTGAGGCGCGTTTGATTAAAAACCTCAAAGACCAGCTCAATGCTTTTGCGCCGAGCAGTTTTGAGTTTGTGAAAAAAATTTCCGGCGCTATTTTGGTCAAACTTAACAAAAATGGACTAGCAGATATTGAAAAAGTTGAAGCTGCTATCCTGCACACCTTTGGCATCGTGAATTATTCCTTTGCCACCAGTCTCGAGCAAGACCTGGAAAAAATCAAAGCCTTTTGCTGGGATTTAATCAAAGACAAAGATTTTCAAACTTTTCGGGTCACCTGTCAGCGCTCTAACAAAGAATTTCCAATGAAATCAGCCGAAATTGAATGTGAAGTTGGCGGTTATATTTTTGAAAAATTTGCCGACAAAAAGTCTGTCAAACTCAAAAATCCAGACTGTGAAATTTTTCTGGCCATCATTAATGATTATGCCTTGGTTTCGTTGGACAAAAAACAAGGGCTTGGCGGTTTGCCAGTTGGCACCAGTGGTCGAACTTTGGTTTTGATATCAGGTGGGTTTGATTCACCAGTGGCCGCTTTCAGTGTTCTACGCCGCGGAGTGACCACTCGCTTTATCCATTTTCATTCCATGCCCTACACCTCGAAAGCTAGTCTGGAGAAAGTGACTGACCTGGTCAAAGTTTTGAAAAAATATCAATCTTCTGGAATTTTATACTCCGTTCCTTTTGCCGACGCTCAAAAAGAAATTATGCTAAGTTGCCCTGAGTCTTTGCGCATAATTCTTTATCGCCGACTGATGCTGAAAGTTGCCCAACAAATAGCCCAGAAAGAAAGAGCCCTCGCATTAGTGACTGGCGATTCAATCGGTCAAGTTGCTTCCCAGACTTTGGAGAATATTTTTGCAGTTAGCCAGGCTACAGATATGCCAATCTTTCGTCCACTTATCGGAACCGACAAAGAAGACATTATGAACACCGCCAAGGCAATCGGCACCTATGACATTTCAAAACTCGCCCACGATGATTGCTGCACCCGTCTGATGCCCAAAAAACCCGAAACCCGAGCCAAACTTCCCAATGTTCTAGCGGCCGAAAAAGCCCTTAATATTCCAAAGATGCTTAATGAGATTCTTGGCAAAGTTGAAAAGATAAAGGTTTAGTCTCTACGAATTACGAACTGATACAAATGTACGAAAAAATGTTAATAGAAAAAATCCGCCAGCTCGACGGATTTTTTAATTTATACTTTTTCAATTCCCAGTTACTAGTTACTGATTACTAGTTACTTTTTCTACTGTTATTAGAGACATTGGAAATTAAACATTAGGATTTAGGATTTTCACATCTATCCTTCAATCTTTACAATCCTATCAAAATATGTAGCTACTGTTGAGACCCAGCCTGGAGCTCCAGGATCGCCAGCGCAGCTTCGGCCGCACTTCCAAGTGTCAACCATCTTAGCTGGGGTGTTTCGGTCATTGCCAACCAAAACCTCAATCCGATTTCCCACTATTTCAATTGCTTCTTGAGCGCTAGCAAAACAACTATACCCAGAAACCGCTCCTCGGGAGCCGGTTCCTTTATAGCCCCAATAATTGTGACAGTCATCACCATTTTTAGAAGGTGAGGCCAAACCAAAACTGCTTTCTTTTTTGGCAATCCCAATCAAAAAGGCAGCCACCTTGCTATCGCGCTTGGCAATGAAGGGCACCATCTCACGAATAGGTGTATCGCCGACAATGCTGAGCAGGTTTTCTTCCAAATTGCCAATCTGAGCATCCCTTGAAGTTGCTTGCTCTTTGACAATCGGATTTATATTTTCCTTCTTATTGTTAATTGTAAAAATATTTTTTTTCTCAAACATGGGAGAATTTAATTCCCTTAAAACTTTTTCTTCGCCAACATATGCCTGAGCATATGGAGCAGGCTGAAAGTCCCAAACCTTTCCAAAGATTCCCATCATCATCACTCCGATTACAATGAAAAGAAATTTGTTATTTTTAATAATATTTAATGAACACTGCAAATCTTTTTTCACAAAATTTAACAGTTTTTTCCCCCTAGACGGTAAGGGATCACTCATATAGTATTTCTCAAAAAATTAATGGTCTTTCCTATTTCTGTCACCAAAGACGCAGATTTAATGCTAACAGGCAAATCAAAACCAGTCAAACGTTTTATCCACAATTTTGGCCAACTATCTCGTTATTTTGCCTTTTATAAGGGCTTTTTAGACAATTAAAAAAGTCCCCGAAAAGGACTTCTTTAACAACATTAAGAAAAAATATTTGCTAACTCTTAAATTTTTGAAAATACATATCTACGTCACTGATCCATTTGTCAGCCGCGGCTTGTCCACCTGTTGCAGCGCAACTGCCACCACATTTCCAAACTACCATTTTTGCAGGTGTGTCTCTGCCATTTTCTTGTGTCAATGTCTTAATACGTTTTGCAACAGTGTCCACCGCGTCCTGAGGGTTGTTGAAACAAGTATGTCCGCCTGTTCCCATCTTGTCTCTTTGTCCTCGATACCCCCAATAATTATAACAATCTTCACCATTCAAAACCGGATAGTGCTCTCCCCAGCCGCTTTCCTTTTTTGCAATCGCCACGATGAAGGCTGCTACTGTTCGATCTTGCTGAGCAATATACGGCACCATTTTTTCAATCGGATGACCTTTAACCATGCCATAGATTTCCTTTTCCAAAGCTGCTCTATCACTAGCTTTTTGAATCTCTTCTACTTGCGCAGAAAATGAAGCTTCCGAACCAGCCTCTTTGTCAACGGCAGTTGTCATAGCCAAAACTTTTCCTTGCTGAGCAGGGCTAATCATTTGCTCTTGAGCGGCAACCTGTCTTGAATCACCTGCAGCGGCAGCTGCACCTTGTCCCAAATATCTATACACGAAAGTCATGGTCACCATTCCAAACAAAATCGAACCCACAATCGAGAGATTCCAAAGCCTTATCAGAGAAAATTGCCCAACCAAATTTTCGGAAGTTTGCCGAGCGCTTTCTTGCATTGCAGCATAACGCTTTTCCAAAAGATTCAGCAAAAGACTTGTCTGGCTTGGTTTATATCTGACAAAATCACTAACAACTCGTGAACTAAGGTTATCCCATTTACCAGTTGCCCGATCAAGCTTTACGCCACTTTGCAACAACTTAGCTTCCCTGGGAGTGATGTAAAGTTTTGAATCCTCGGTAAAAAATGCCTCGGTTTTTTTGCCACGCGAATATAGAACAGCTTTGCCAGAATTGCAATTAGCACTGTTCTTAAAATTATTTTCAATGTTTTTATTTTTATTTTTGGACTTGACATCCAAATAGCGTAAATTTTTTCTTTTTAGTTTCATGAAAAAAGTTTAACTATTAAAACTTTCCCGTGCTTTGAAAATTAACTTTCGCAGATAAAGCAAAGCAACGTAACACTATTTTATTGTAGCACTCTTTTTGTTTTTTAAAAATAGCCACCATAGTGAAATAAGAATAAAAATAAAAGAGAGAGTTTGTCCCATAGTTAAGCCCCAAAAAACAAAACCAATTTGCGCATCCGGACTGCGAAAAAATTCGCAAACAAAACGCACGACGTTATAACTGAAAATATAACCTACCAACAATGACCCGCTTTGCATTTTAAATTCATTTCTAAACTTCCACAAAAAAACAAAAAGCAAAATTCCTTCAGCAAGTGCCTCCAACAATTGAGAAGGATAACTCAAAACATTTGGACTACTTGCAAAGTACACCCCTAGTTTTGAAGAAGTCGCTCGACCAATCAATTCACCGTTGAGAAAATTTCCAATTCTGCCAAAAAAATAACCTAGCGGCAAAGCAGGCACAACAAAATCAGCATAGGCCAAAAAATTAAGCTTTTTGATTTTTGCAAACAAACATGTCCCAAATATCGCGCCCATCATCGCGCCATGATAACTCATGCCATAAAGTCCTTCAAACTTCCCACCATCAATGCCGTAAGGCGAAATAATCTGCAAAGGATGAACGCAAAAATAACTCAAATTATAAAAAAACACGTAGCCAAGCCTTCCTCCCACAAGGCCGCCCACAAAGGCAATCAGCGTTAAATCAAAAATAGTGTTTTGAAACTCTGACTTTGAAGTTTGAAAAATATTTCTAGCTTCGCCCTTGCTAATTCGCCATTGCAACAAACCGCATACAACTACGAAACCCACTAAATACATCAACGAATACCAACGCACCGACAAAAATCCAATCGTAAATGCGATTGGATTAATCGTTTGCGGAAGATGTTGATAAAATTCAAGAAACATAAGTCGTTAAAGATATCCCAGCAGTAAGTTAAAATGTGAATTGAATTTCAAAAAATACAAAAGCCAAGCAAAATATCCTTGGCAACTTATCTTCGCCAAAGGCTCACTAATTTAAATTGAACTATGACTCTTTACCATTATATCGCTTCAATTGGCCTTTGAATTCTTTTGCATAAATATCCCAAAGTGCCAGAAAAAGAGCCACAATTATTGGCCCAATAATGAAGCCCAAAAAGCCAAACATGCTTATTCCTCCCAAGGTCGCAAAGAAAACCACTAAAGGATGCATTTGCGTATTTTTGCCAACTAACTTCGGCCGCAAAAAATTATCAATCGAAGAAAGTATTCCAAAACCAACCGCCAAAATAACCCAACCTTGCCAGATGTTTCCAGTGATAAACATCACTAAAGCTGTTGGCATCCAAATCAAGCCCGATCCAACTATTGGAATCAGTGAAAAAAACATCATAGCGATTCCCAAAATAAAAGCCGAAGGAATTCCTAAGGAAAAAAACAAAAGCATGCCAATCGTCCCTTGAATAAGCGCAATTGTCAGCGCACCCTTTGCAGTTGCCCTGGAAATTGAAATGAACTTTTCAATTAAAATCTTTTCATAAGAATTTTTAAGGGGACTCAAATACATAGCCCGACTAACCAAGTGCTCTCCTTCTATCAGCAAATAATAAAGGGTGAAAAAAACGACTATGATTAAAAATATTGTGCTTGTGATTCCCTGATAGGTCTTCTGCAACATCATAAACATTCCCTGATCAAGTTGCGAAACAAATTTTCCAATCGTATCTTTGTTGACCACGTTGTCAAAACCAAGAGAAACCAAGACTTGACTATGATTAATATAATCGATAGTCGGTTGAGCATATTTGTTATAAACATTACCACCCGAAATAGTGTTTTGATACAAGGAATTAACTTCACTCGCCAGGATGCCAACAATCCCCCCCATGATGACTACCAAGAAAATTATACCGAACAAAGAAATCAACATAGAACTTAAATTCTTCCGGCCGCCAGTAATCTTCACAAAAAAATGATACGGCTCTTGCAGTGCGACTGCCAAAATCCCAGCCAGAATGATTGCAAGAAAGAATGGCTGAAAGATAAAATAGGTGATTGTACTTATTCCAAGCAAAACCACTAAGAAAAAATAGATGTTGTATTTTTTTTGTTCCATTGCTGTTTTATTGCTTTAATATGATTGTCTTGCTAGAATTATACCATGTGCTGAACTTTCTTCAAACAATATAGCAAGAAGTAAGGACTCTTAAAACTACAAGGACATTATGGAATCATACGAATCAAACAGAGGCAGAATCATTGTTACTGCAGACGATTTCGGTTTAAACAGCCAAACAAATCGAAACATTCTTTATCTGCTCAGCCTCGGAAAAATAAACCGGGTTGCTGTCATGGCGCACGGACAAATTTCACCAGCAGAGGTTGATGAACTGATCAGAAGCCATGTAAAACTGGATATCCATCTTGATATCCTGCATGAGTTTGATGAAAATAAGGCCAAAAGAACCGGCGCCATTGGCAGAGGTATTGATTTTTGCTTAAAAATCGTAACCCAGAAGCTCACCATCAAAAAAGTTACTGCTGACTGGGAAAATCAGATTGAAATATTTCAAAAACTTTTTGGAAAAAATCCAGATGGCATTAACTCCCATGAACACGTCCATCTTTTTCCGCCCTTTTTCAAAATTGCCCTTGATTTGCGAGACAAATATACTATTCCCTACATCAGATTCGGGGATAGCGTTTTCATGCCACATCATAATATAATTTCCTACATCCTCCATTTCTTGAGAAAAATCAATCTACCGACTTGCACCAAACGAAGCTGTGTTTCCTCTGGGTCCCTGGTAAGCCTTGACTGGATTGAGAATGTCGACGCTTTTCTGGCAAACATCCCCGAGGGAACAACTGAGGTTGCCTGTCATCCGGAACTGAGCGAAGACTTTGCCAAAGTTAAAAAATATTTCTAAGTTTAAACTTCATAAAAACAGCCTTTTCAAAAAAGGCTGTTTTTATATTCTAAAAGTCTAAGACCTTTCAGGCGTGTCAACTTACCTATTTTTTCTTCAAGGCCACTTCCTTAGAAAAAACACTCAAAATAAAACCCACGATAACAGCGGAAAACAAGAGCAAAACATTTTTGAAAATTTCAACTCCGGCCAGGGTTGTAAATATTCTTTTGTGCAAATAATAGCCCAACAAAATCAACAAAGTAGTGTGCAAAAATGAAGCTATTGCGTTGTGAATAACAAATTTTTTTCGCGACGCTCTCAGTGAACCCAAAATGACCGGTCCAAAAAAGCGCACTCCAGCGATAAATTTCAAAAAATAAACAGAGAAAGCCACATTGTCAGTAACCAGATGTTCATATTGAATTAGCTTATGTTTGCGCATCTTGCGATTGAACTTTTCCACAAATTTATTGCCGAAAAAGCTGAGTTGATAAAGAATGTTATCTCCAACAATAATTCCAAGCGTGGAAAGCGTCAAGACCAGCAAAATATTCATACCGGTTATCTTCACAACATAACCAACCAACAAAAGGAAAATGGCTTCTGGAATAGGCAAAACGTAACTGACGATTATGGAAAGAAAAAAAACGCCAAAATATGATCCATTTTTAATAAAATGAACCATCGAATTAATATCCTGAAAATGGTGATGGAGGTTTGAAATAATCATAGCAATGCAATTCTACTACAAGAATCTCAACTCTACAATGGACAAAATTTGTGAAAAGAAATAATTATCACTTGCGTATAAGCTAAAGTAAGCCTTGAAAAAGGTAAATTTAAATAATAAATTGTAAACAAAAAAAATTCACCCTGTTAAATAATTTGAAATTTTTTAGAAAATTTAAAATTAAGATTTGAATTAAATCTGCAGGGATGAATAAGCTAAATTTAAAGAAATTAACACAAATAAGTTGTCTACTATTGCAAAAATAGAATTCAAATCTTATTTAACAGCCTAAATGAAAAAAAATATGCGAAATGCGCTGGCAATCAGCGGAATGGCTTTTGTCCTTGGCACTTCAGGAATCGTTTTAGACGCAAATGCCAGCACCATTAAAGAAAATAATTTTCGTCATGAGCGCAGTCTGAAAGGGAAAACAACTCCCAAGACTGTCCTTGTGCAACATCGTCGAAAAGGTTTAGCTGGTATAGTTTCTGCCATCTCAGCCGATTCTCTAACAATCATTAAAGGCACAAAAACCTTCACCGTCACAAACGCCACAACTACCAGAGTTTTCAACAAGGCTTGGAAAAATATTGATTTTTCTACCATTAAAAATGGTGACAAAGTCGTAATCCACGGAACACTAACCAATACCACCATTTCAGCTAGAACTATTCGCGATATTTCAATCTAACAAAAGTTTTCATAATTTTTTGCGCAACTTACTACATAATAAACCACCAAAAATCCCGACTTTCATCGGGATTTTTGCATTTATTCTAAAATCTAGCTTCTAACCTCTTAAATCTATTCCACTATTTCCCTTTTCTTCCAGCTTTGGTCCTATCTCCTTCTTTCAAAAATTGTTTGCGCAAACGCACTGAATGTGGCGTCACTTCCAAATATTCATCATCATTGATAATTTCCAACCCGCGTTCAATTGAAAGCGTAAACGGTGGAATCAAATGAATTGCTTCATCGGTTCCCGAAGAGCGCATGTTTGAAAGCTGTTTGCCTTTAAGAGGATTAACGGTCATTTCGTCGCCCTTAGAAACATTGCCAATAACCTGTCCTTCATAAACTTCCGTGGCAGCACCAATATAGAGCACACCGCGATCTTGCAAGTTGGCCAAAGAAAATCCAAGCGCTTTGCCAGTTCCATTTGAGATCATGGAGCCAACTTCGCGTTTTTTGATATCACCAACATACGGTTTAAAACCAACCACCCGTGAAGACATAATCCCTTCACCTTTCGTGTCAACCACGAACTGTCCGCGATAACCCAACATTCCTCGCGTTGGCGCTTCAAACAAAAGTCTGGTTTGTGAGCCATGAACATGCATATCAGTCATGATGCCCTTTCTTTTGCCAAGAGTTTCAATGATGGTGCCAGCCAATTCGCTTGGCACATCCACTGTAACTTCTTCAAATGGTTCGCTTTTCACGCCATCAATGTCCTTGATGATTACATGCGGCTGCGAAACTTGCATTTCATAACCTTCTCGTCGCATATTTTCCAAAAGAACCGCAATGTGAAGTTCTCCGCGACCAAAAACCGTGTAATATTCAGAAGTTGAAAAATCAATCTTGAGTCCCACGTTGACTTCCAGTTCTTTCTCCAAACGTTCTTTGATTTGCTTGCTAGTCACGAATTTTCCTTCTCTTCCGGCAAAAGGTGAATCATTAACCAAAAATCGCAAGGAAATTGTCGGTTCATCAATGTTAATAGCTGGCAAAGACTCTTGTTCCTCACTTTCGCAAATAGTTTCACCAATATCAATTTTAGGAAAACCAGCCACCATCACAATGTCACCGGCATAAGCTTCAGCCACTTCATCGCGAACAGTGCCTTTGAAATTGTAAAGTTTGGTCACACGAGATTTCTCGACAGTTCCATCAGTTTTTTTCAGCACATAAGTTGCGCCAGCTTTGATAGTACCTTCATGAATGCGACCCACCGCTAAACGTCCCAAAAAGTTATCATAACCAAGATTAAAAGGTTGCATGCGAAGTTGGGCAGCGCGATCAGCTTTAGCCGCGTGAACTTTAAGCAAAATCATGTCCAGCAAAGGTTCCAAGTTGTCAGATTCGTCTTTCAAATGCTCTTTGGCAATTCCTTGACGGCCAATGGCATATATCGTCGTAAAATCAAGTTGTTCATCATTGGCACCCAAGTCCATGAAAAGTTCATACACTTGTTCTTGCACCAAATCAGGATCAGCCGCTGGCTTATCGATTTTGTTAATCACCACAATCGGCTTGAGTCCCAATTCCAAAGATTTTTTCAACACAAAACGAGTTTGTGGCATTGGTCCTTCTTGAGCATCCACAATCAAAAGCACGCTGTCAATTGAACGTAGCACGCGTTCAACTTCGCTGCCAAAATCAGCATGACCTGGAGTGTCCACGATGTTGATTTTAGTGTCGCGATAGTTGATCGAAGTGTTCTTGGCGTAAATTGTGATTCCTCGCTCTTGTTCCAGGGCATTATTGTCCATGCTAACGCCTTCTTCCACCATGCCAGTTTGGCGCATAATTGCATCAGTCAGAGTTGTTTTGCCATGATCCACATGAGCGATAATGGCGATGTTTCGAATTTCCATATTTTTTTCTACGAATTACGAATTGATACGAATGTACGAATTTTTATTCATGCATTTGTAATTAATTCATAATTAAGTAGCTAATTATACTTATTAATATCTTTTCAAAAAAAATTACTGTTCCAAAAATTGTCTATTCGTACATTCGTATATTTTCGTAAATTCGTAGAGCTAAACAAAAAAACTGCCACCAGGCAGCAGAACCTTCTAAAGCTCTTAAAATATAGCAAGAAAGCCAGGAATTGTCAACTTTCGGAAATTTTTTCAAAAATACCTTTCAGCTTATATGGCAGTTCATCCCTGCCCAAAAAAATACGCCTCAAAATTGATGTTAACCAAAATAAAAAGTGTGACAGAAGTCTGCGGCCGCAGACTTCTGTCACACTTTTTCTAAACCATAATCTTCTCCAACAATTCTTCTCGGCCCTTTTTGGTTTTAGTGGAAAAATAAAAAATATTTTCAGTGTCAAGCTTTTCAACAATAGTTCGCTTTTTTTTGACAATTTCACTTTGTTTAACCTTGTCAATTTTATTGGCAATCACGATGACTTCATGTTCATTTTCAGTCAGCAATTCCATCATTTCCAAGTCAAATTTTGTTGGACCGATATTGGAATCAATAATCAACACAACTTTTTTAGGCCTGGCTTCACCGGACTCCAAATACCACATAATCATCTTACGCATTTTTTCAGCCTGCTTAAGTGAAATTTTAGAATAACCATAGCCTGGCAAGTCCACGAAAAAAACTTCCTCATTGATCAAAAAGAAATTGAGCTGCAGCGTACGTCCCGGCGTGGAAGAAGAAATCGCCAAATCTTTGACGCCAACCAAGGCATTGATGACACTGGATTTTCCCACGTTTGAGCGCCCCACAAAAGCAATTTGGGGAATTTTTTCGGCCATAATCAGATCCGAACCAGTGACCCCTTTGGCAAATTGTGCTGATTTTATTGTAATCATAAGTTAAAGCCTACCTCACATCGAGAAAAATATCAATAGAAAGAATAAAAAAACAATTCCACTTTGCTTGGGAATTGTTTTTAAAATAACAAGACTTCAAAGATGTGCTACCTAAATTTCAGAAATGAGATTTGGAGCTAATCCGAAATGTTTTATAAATTTACCAAGTCCTTCCTTTTCTGGAGCAAGCAAACCAGCTATTTCATAAAGATCACTATTGTTAAATGCCATTTTTTCCTTAACAGCATCAATTGCACTTTCGGCATATTTCAAATCGTTTTCAGATACAGCAGAAAAAAAACCGCGCATACTCTCTTGCACTCCTTTGCGTACAGCAGAATCGGTTAAGATTTCCTCCGTGTCTGGCAAACTAATGATTCTTTCAACATTATATAAATGTATTTTTCCGCTCGAAAGCAATCTCTTAAGCTCTCCGAGAATTTCTGGTTGAGCAATTAGCTCTGGTTTATTTGCATAATTAGTTAAAAGAGGAAGAATATTTTGCCCTTCTTTACTATCCGCTGCAATTTTCTTTGCAATCAAGGAAAGTTCTTCCACTGTTAAGCTTTCAAGAGCCGCAACTTTAGCTTCTTTATTCTTAATACTAACAATTCTATTGTTCAACTCAATTGCCCTAGCTCTATCCTTTTCAGGTATTTCGACTTGGGTATTATCAGAAATATCAACGAACTTAGGCGCAGCTAACCCCTCATCCAAAACTCCGGCACGAAGATTAGCTAGCCTTATTTGGTCTTGCTGCGCTGAAACGGCTTGTGCCTGTTTGAGTTCTGAATGGATTTCTATTGCCTCATCAGAGTTATCAGCCACTGCTCCATTTTCAACAGTAGGCTGTTCTTCTTCTTCCTCTTGCTTTACGCCTTCTCCCTCAACTTTCAAAGTTTCTCCTTGCTCTTGGAGTTTTTTCCCAATTGCAATGAGGTCCTCTGGAGTTTTAGCATTTAAAATCTCTTGCGACATCTCTATTTTAGCTGCTTCAAATTTTTGCTTAAGAGCTTCCCACTTTTCTTGAATCGTTTTTTTAACACCCTCATAGGCCTGCGTAGCCTCTTCCCATTTTTTCAGGGATAATAGTAAATATGTAATGCTGAGAATTGCATTTTGTGCGATAATATAGCCATAAACAGTAAATAACTTAGAGTATGGCTACAAAAAAACGCTCGAATTTGCATAAAATGCAGTTCTCAACACACAAAGAAGTATG
>CAINNK010000024.1 GCA_903851135.1 uncultured bacterium
CATACTTCTTTGTGTGTTGAGAACTGCATTTTATGCAAATTCGAGCGTTTTTTTGTAGCCATACTCTAAGTTATTTACTGTTTATGGCTATATTATCGCACAAAATGCAATTCTCAGCATTACATATTTACTATTATCCCGGATTTTTTGAAAACAATATTTTAAGCGGAAAAATTATTACAGCTTTGAGAATTCTTTTTGTTCTATAGACCGGCTGACGCAATAGACGCCACAACCACTCCAGACCAAGCTTGCGCATCGGTCTTGGAGCACGAGAGATTTTGCCAGTCAGAAAATCAAAACTTCCACCGACTCCCATCCCTAATCTTATTTTAGCATCTTTTTGGCTGCGAATAAAGACTTCCTGAAAAGGAGCACCGAAGTTGCAGAGCAAGAGACAGTAGCTAGTAACCAGTAGCTGGTAATCAGTAATATTTGGATCAATATCTGAGCCGGAAAATTTGATGTTTGGATATTTGCCACTTAACACTTTGGCAATTTCTTCATATGAACTCAGCCCTTCTTTACTAACAGCCAAGAAAACACTAAGTTTTTGCTTATTAGCAATTTTTAAAATTTCCTCCAGCAAGTCAACTCCGGCAAGTCTGGTTTGCAGAAATTTTCCAAATCTCAAAAATGCATACCAAATTCCCACTCCGTCTGCCACATTTAAATCGCATTGATTCAGGATATTTTTAAAAGCACTATCTTTTTGCGCCCGAAGAATGAATTCCGGATTAACTGTAGCAATTTGGTGAAATTTATCTTCATTCAAAAAAAATTCTATTTTTTCAAGAATTTCTTTTCTGCTAAGATTATCAATTCTAACTCCAAGTAATTTCATAAAACATATAATTATACAAACGCTCAAACATAAAAAATGATTGGATGTTTAAATGCTTATGTGTTTTTATGCTAATGGACAATCCTCCAATGAAATATATTCCTCTCCCCCACCTTTGCTCTCCATTACGCTCACATAGTCGACTGGCACAATGATGTGGACTTTTTCATCAATCAGCGGTTTTTTTTCAAGCTCGTTCCATTTTTCTTTCCTGATTTTTCCCAACGTAACATTTGGTTTAAACTGCTTGTACTGCTCGGTTTTCATGCCAAGAGCTTGCTGAACAGCTTCGTGCAAACCTCTCAATTCCTCACTCGGATGGCCACTAAGCACAACCATTTTTGGATTATCCAAATCTGGCCCAAGTGCAATTTTATTTAGCTCTAAATCAAAAGATTCCAAATTTTCCACCGCCTCACTGACCTTTGAGCATATTTCTGGCGTGACACTTTCATCCACGTAGCCAACAAAAGACACTGTCAGATGAAAATTATCTTCTTTGCTCCATTTGACTGGCAACTGACTCCATTGCTCAAGCTTTTTGCTCAAACGACGCTTGGTTTGAGTTGGAATTTGAATTTCAATATATATTTTTTTCTTTTGCATGAACCAATTTTAGCACAGATACAGGAAAAATCAATGCTCACGAGCATTTTAGTTAATTCTTATAAAACTTATTCAAGAACCGTCCTCGACTGAATCACCTTTGTAACTGAACTTTTCGGACAACATACTGATGCCCCGGATGTGTATGGCCACCACGAGTAATGAAATTCGAATGAGTAAACTCTATAATCTCAAATCCAGCATTTTTTATAAGTGTGTCTAATTCTTCATTGCGGAAATGATGGCTTCTGAATGGTTTCATTCCGTCATCACTTTTAACCACTACGGTTCCATATTCACCAGAGAGAAGAGCGTCACTCTTATACCTCTCATGCAGTTTTTCTTCGAATCCGAATTCCGCTATGGAGAAAAAACCACCAGATTTTAATATTCGATGTACTTCAGTAAATATTGTAAGTCTATCTGACTTTTCCACGCATGCAAGTACGGCTTGCTCTATTACAGCATCAAAAAATTCATTTTCATAAGTAGTCGCCTTCGCGTCTTGCATCGAGAATTCTATGCCTACAAGGTCTGGTTGCGCTTTTGCAAGGTTGACCGCCGTAGGATTTATATCCATCCCATATGTTTTAAATCCATGCTTTTTTATTACCTTAGAAATCCTACCGTCACCAGAACCAAGATCGAGTACTCGTCCTCCTTTGGGGATAAAATCGAAAATCTTCTCAGAAAAGGGTGAACTCGCAATAACTTTGTTTCCGGAAGATTTCCTCCATTCTTGATAAGTCATATAGTTTGGTTTATATTATATTATATTATATTAAATTACATTAGAATAAAACCCTAGTCGAGAACCATCCTTGACTAAAATTACTTAATTTTCAAAAATTTCATTTTAAATTTCTTTTTTCTTTTTCACTCCAACACCTTTATCATAACAAAAATCCCTATAATTGCCAGCATTTCTTTTCTTTGCCCCCAAGCTCCCAAGCTGATACAATAAGAATATGAACAA
Organism: uncultured bacterium; assembly: GCA_903851135.1. Classification (GTDB taxonomy): domain Bacteria; phylum Patescibacteriota; class Minisyncoccia; order Moranbacterales; family GWC2-37-73; genus CAIPMZ01. The sequence goes on from CAINNK010000024.1 coordinate 2,427, forward strand.
TCCAAATGAAAAATTTCTGGTCGATGTGATTCCAGTTGCGAGAATTCCACTCTCGCGGCAGCAATTTTTTTCCTATATCTTCGATCGGCCCTTGCCAACCGGAACGCTAGTGCTGATTCCGCTTTTTCGTCGTAACATTGAAGGCGTTGTCCAAAACTCGCGTCCGGAAGTCCAACACACCGGCGGGTTTCAACTCAAAAAAATCTCTGGAGTTGTGCAGGAAAATTTCCTGACCACCGAACAATTGCAACTGGCTGAAAAAATTTCCGCCTACTATCTGACTTCCCTTGGCACTGTCCTGCGCCATTTTATGATGAAAAAAGTGCAGGCGCGAAACGTGGAACTTGAAACGCGCAACATGGAACGTGAAAACAAAAAAATAACTTTAACCCAGGAACAAAGAGCTGCGATTAATTTAATCGTAGCAATAGAAACTGACGCTCCACGTTTTTTATTATTCGGTCCTGCTTCCTCTGGCAAAACCGAAGTTTATTTGCATTCAATCTTAGAACTGAAACAGCAAGATGCATCAAAACAATTCTTGATTCTGTTGCCGGAACTGACTTTGGCGCCACAAGCCCTGGAGCGTTACAGCACCTATTTTTCCACTTCCGAAATAGTTTTGCTGCATAGCAAAATTTCCAAGGGGCAGCTTTATCAAAGCTGGCAGAAAATAAAATCGGGCGAGGCTAAAATTATTATCGGCACGCGTCTGGCCCTGTTTGCACCTTTTCAAAAATTGGGACTCATTGTGGTTGATGAAGAGCAAGACATGGCTTTCAAACAATGGGACATGAACCCACGTTATGATGCCCGCAAAAGCGCTGAATTTTTGAGTGAACTTTTCGCCTGCCCTTTGGTTTTTGGCACTTCCACTCCCCGCATCGAAACTTTTCACCAAACTGAAACCAATGAGATAAAATTATTAACCCTCCCAAAATTAGTTTTGCCAAACAGCAACTGTGAACCAAAAACTGTGAACTATGAACTGATAGATATGCGCAAGGAAAAATGGACTGATTACGCTGGCAAGAAAAAACCCAATCTTTCGCTTTTGAGCCTTGCGTTGCAAGGGGAAATTTCCTATGCGTTGAGAAACAAATTACAAACGATTCTTTTCGTCAATCACCAAGGCATGAGCAATTTTTCCATTTGCACCAATTGCAAAACGGTTTTGCGTTGCCCAAAATGTGATCGCGCCCTGATTTATGAAAATTCCGGGGAATACAAATGCCTCCATTGCAACTACACTTCAGGGGCTTTTGCCACCTGCACTGCTTGCAAAGGAATTGAGTTTAAAAACGTTGGCATCGGCACCCAATTAGTTGAACGCGAAGTCAAAAAACTTTTTCCCACTGCCAAAATCAAAAGACTTGATGGCATTTCCTCAAAAATTGCTGGCGTCAAAGATCAAGTTTTCCAAGATTTTAATACTAAAAAAATTGATATTCTCATTGGCACGCAAATGATCACGAAAGGTTGGGACAACCCCAATGTCGGCCTGGTGGCCATCATTGACGGCGACTCACTTTTCACTTCGCCGGATTTTTTGACCGACGAGCGCGCTTATGCCAACATCATGCAAGTGGCTGGTCGCACTGGCAGAATTGGCGCGACCTATCCCGGCAAAGTCATTATCCAAACCTATCACCCCAACAATAAAATTTTTGATTTCATTCTCAATCAGAATTATGCTTCATTCTATCAAACGCAAATCAAAGAGCGCCAAGCTTTGCGCTATCCCCCTTTCGGAAAAATCGTCAAACTTTCTTTCAAAGATGAAGACAAAAACAAAGTTGAAAAAAATTCCCAACTTTTGCACGAAAAAATTTCCAAATTGATTTTGCCTTATGATTGGCTTTCCATCACTGAACCCAGCAGTCCACTTGTCTCAAAAATCCGCACTAAATTTATCCAGCAAATGATCATCAAAATCAAAACAGACCCTGGCGCAAAGCCACTGCCCATTGAAATCATCAAACTTCTCGCCTCCCTGCCCACCGGCTGGGCCATTGATGTTGATCCGATCAGTATCGCCTGAAATATCCCTACCCACTTGACAATTTTTGTGAATCTGCTATACCTGAATAACATCGCACTGATAGAGGAAAAAAAGTTGCTACTGCAAAGGTAACAACCGACAAGAAGTAATGGGGGACTTCTTGTCAAACTCTATCGGTGCGTTTTTATTATTTCAATAATTCTATCAACTCTACCGGCGTTTTCACAATTCGGTCAATCAGAGCATCTCGACAAGGATCTCCAGTTTTCTCATTCAGCGCATAAATCGGCTTTCCCAAAGCACTTGCGAAACCAATCTCAAGCGTCACGCTTGTGCCGACATAATCATTGCCATTATAGACATAGACAACATCTGCTTTTCTAATCCAATCAAAATGCTGCAAAGTGTAGCCCGTAAAAACAATTTTAGTGATTTTTTCGCTATGAAAAAACTCATCTTCGCCTACCGCATCTTGAATATCAGGCTCATAAACAACCACGCCTAATTTTTCCAAATCCTCACAAAACTGACGAACTTCTTTCCTGTTCTTTTTTGATGCACAAACAACAACTGATTTCATGGCTTTTTCATTAATTAATATATCTTTTTTTTGAAAATCTAAACGTCTGCGTTTGCTATATCTGACAATTTCTGCGCATTCTTAACATCTTCATAGAATTTGGCGATGCTAACTTGCATGTAAGGTATGAGCCAAAGGAAGCCTATTCCCAATGACAAGAGAGAAAGGAGGAACCAGCCAAAAAATCTCCAAGTAAGACAAAACAATTTCCATTTATTGCCCATCATCATGGCCTTGCTTTTTTGAAGCGTCTCGCTGATGCCAATTGAATTATCATCAGCTAAAATATAGAAAATCATTGAATATCCAAATGCTGCAATGATGCCAGGAATAAACAAAAGAAATGACCAAAGAATAATATACAAAACCATCAACCAATAAGCACCTAGATAAGTTGTAAATCGATTGAAACCTTGAAAAAGTTGCTCTATTCTTGCTTCCGATTGGTTTCTGCTGATAGCCAGAATAAACACTGCCAAACCACCCATCATTGGGCCTGTGATGAATATCGAAGCAATTTGTCCAGCGACAGGAATTGTCTCAACAATCACAATTATTAAACAATACACCACACACCCTCCAATAGCCAAGCCCCATTTTCCCTTTAGGGTTTCCCTGGCCTGCTGCATCAAAACCTTGTTTTCAGTTTTCATACGTTTTTGATTAATTAATTAGCTTGAATAAATTACAAACAAAAAAATATTTTATTACAAAAAATCATTGCCATTTTCCGCAATCTTTTATACACTTAAATTATGACTATATTCTAGCAAAAAAGCCAGCATTAGTCCATTTTGCCTGGATGTGTTAAAATATGGTTAATTGATAAATTTTTTGTATATTTGTATATTTGTAATTTATTTGTAAATTTGTAGGTATATGCTTTTAGAAATCAAAGAAAATCCCGCTCCGGTTTTGCGCCAAAAGAACGTCAAAATCAAAGACCCGCTTGCTCCAGAAATTCAAGAACTCATTTTAAACATGTTTGAAACCATGCATCAAGCCCAGGGTGTGGGACTAGCAGCCAGCCAAGTGGGCTTCAATTTGCGTCTCTGCGTCATTGAAGTTGAAGAAGAGTTATACACGCTAATCAACCCGAAAATCACCGCCAAGTCGCGCAAAAAAATTCTGTTAGACGAAGGTTGCCTCAGTTTCCCGGGAATTTTCTTGCCAATTGCTCGCGCAACTCAAGTTCAAGTCCGCTATCTTGATCAAGCAGGCAAGCCGCAAAAAATCAAAGCCGATGGACTGTTGGCTCGAGCCTTGCAACATGAAATCGATCATCTCGACGGCGTGCTTTTCATCGATCGACTTAAAAAATCAAAAACAAAAGATTCAAAACAAAAATAATTATGCAAACCGAAAAAAATAAAATCAAATTGCGAGTTGTCTTCATGGGGACTTCCGAGCTATCGGAAAAAATTCTTGCAGCCCTAATTGATAACGATTATAATATAGTTGGAGTTTTTACCAAGACAGACAAAAAAATTGGCCGAAAACAAGAGCTTACTTCTCCTGCCGTGAAACTGTTGGCTGAAAAACATGCTATTCCAATCTTTCAACCTCAAACTTTCAGACATCCTCAAGCCACCGACCAACTTCGAGAGTTGAAACCTGACTTGATTGTGGTGGCTGCTTATGGAAAAATTTTGCCAAAGGCAGTTTTGGAAATACCAGGTTTTGGCTGCATTAATGTGCACGTTTCCTTGCTGCCAAAATATCGCGGTCCCTCGCCAATTCAAAATGTCCTGCTTTGCGGGGAAACAGAAACCGGCACCACCATCATGCTTATGGATGAAAATGTCGACACGGGTGATATTTTGACTCAAAGAAAATTAGCTATCAATGCTACTGACACAACCGAATCACTCATGAAGAAATTAGCCGAACAAGGAGCTACGTTGCTGCTGGAAACCCTGCCGAATTGGATTGAAAGAAAAATCAAGCCGACCAAACAAGATCACTTTCACGCTACCCTATGCCAACTCATTGAACGCGACGACGGCCATATTCTCTGGATAGAAGACGCTGCTTCAATTTACAACAAATACCGCGCTCTAACTCCCTGGCCAGGTATATTTACGTATTGGAAAAATGGGAGTATCACCGTAAGACTTAAGTTGATTGCAATTGAAATCCAGAAAAGAAATCCGGAGCAACTCAGGGCTTGTGGTGAAGTTTTTGAAATTGGTTGTGATATCGGTGTCCAAACTACCAAAGGTGTGATTCTAATCAAGCAACTCCAAAAAGAAGGAAAAAATGCCACTGACATCACGTCCTTCATTAATGGTCACCCTAAATTTGTTGGCAGTATTTTATTTTAAAAAATTTACCCTGTTAAATAATTTTAAAAAATTATTATTTTTTAAAATTAAGATTTGAGTTATAGCTTAATCGAGCCAGGGTTTATATTAATAAAACTTAAAAAAAGTAAGGTTTATTTTTTGAAAAAAATTCAAATCTTATTTAACAGGGTAAATGAAAAACAAAAAAGACACAAACGCATTGCTTATTGGTCTGGGCCTTATTATCGTGGTTATTCTCATCACCTTTTTCCGTAGCAACTATTTTTCAACTAAAAATGAAGCTAGTCCAGATCAAACGGCTGATCAAACTGAAACAGCAACTGGGCAAAAATATCAAACGATTGCCTCGCTAGATCTTCAAAAAAAACTCACCACTGGAAACAAAATAAACTTACTAGACATCAGAAGTTTTGACGACTACATCAATGAGCACCTCGTCGATTCAGTTAATGTGCCTATTGATGAATTTCCAGTTGGTTCAAAAATAGCAGCTGAAAATCCAGTAGTCATCATAACAACGGATGCAACTGATCAGAATATCGAGATTGCGCTAAACTCACTCAAGGATCAACACGTAACGAATGTCAAAGTGTTGGCTGGTGGCATAACTGAGTGGAAAAAAATGGCCGGATCTACTGTCAATTATGGCAATCCAAAATCTTTTGTGGACCAATCGAAAGTTTCCTATGTTGAAAATGATCAGCTAAACGAAGCTATCAAAAACAACGTCTCAACTTTTATTATCGATGTTCGCACCAAACAAGAATATGCCAACGGACACATTAAAAACGCAATAAATATTCCCTTTGATGAATTGGAAAAACGCCGCGATGAACTCCGTTCCTTTCCAAGAGTTGTTGTTACTGGCATGAATGAACTTCAGGAATTTCAAGCCTCTGTTCAGCTTTATGATATGATCCTTATCCAACCATTTGTGCTCAAAGAAGGCATCAATGGCTGGCAAAAAAAGAACTTCGAACTTGTTAAATAATTAAAAATCAGTTACTAGTAATCAGCAACTAGCAACTGCACAAATCCAAGCAAATTAACCTTATATAAAAACACCATTTTTTAGATGGTGTTTTTATATAAGAAAAGTTTCCGAAAAAATCATTACTTAATTTTTACGAGCTAGTTTTCTTTTTAGGTTAGGCCATAGAAGTGATAGCTACGACTTTATTTTGCTATCCTGTCTTGAATCTGCTTGATAGCAGCATCCATTTGAGGATCACGGTTGTTGGTATAGTCATCATTGGTTAGTTCAACTTCAACTTCCGGCTTGATACCAAGTTCATTAATCTGATTACCGTTTGGAGTCAGCCAATGCGCTACAGTAATTTTAGCGGCCGTTCCTTGTGGAGTTTTGATGAATTCCTGAACAGAACCTTTACCAAAGGATTTCTTTCCAACCAAAGTCACATTTGCGCGATTCTCCTTAAGGGCACCAGCCAGAATTTCTGAAGCGCTCGCACTACCCTCATTTATCAAAACTACCGTTTCCAAACCGCTAGCAACATCACCACCGCGAGTATACATTTTTTGTTGCTGCTTATTAGCAGCCTCCTCAATAACCACAATTTTACCATTAGGAAGTAACTTGCTGGCAATATTAATAGCTGCCTCCAGATATCCTCCTGGATTATTACGTAAGTCTATAATCAAACCCTTAACGTGACTGGCTTTAACTTTCGCAATTGCATCGGAAAAGCCCGTTTCTGTGTCATCTCCAAATTTGGTCATTTCAATATCTGCAATGTTGTTATTATCTTTAAAGGTGAGCGTTACACTTTTCACGTTGATGACATTTCTCACAATAGAAATGTCTTGAGTATCTTTGCTGCCTTCTCGAAAAATTGTTAGCACTACTGTTGTGTTTTTTTGTCCCCTTATGCGATTGACTGCATCGTCAACACTCATCTCTCCGGCAACTTTTCCGTCAATCTTAATTATCCTATCTCCAGCCCGAAGTCCGGCTTTTTCGGCAGGCATTCCTTGTAGAGGCGCAATCACAGTCAAGATTCCATTTTTAACTCCGAGCTCAGCCCCGATTCCCTCAAAATTGCCGGAAATATCCTCACCAAATTTTTTATTTTCTTCTGGATCAAAAAAAGTCGTATAAGGATCACCAGTTGCTTGCATCATTCCCTTGATTGCTCCATATACAAGCTTGTGCGCATCAAGTTGCTGCGAGTCAACATATTTATTCTTCAGCAAATCCCAAGTATTCCAAAACAAAGAAAAGTCCACAGAATTATCTGCGTCTTTGGCTTTGTTCTCAATGACAGCGTCACCTATCTTGACTGGCAAATTTATGCTTTGATTGCTTTGTTTGCCACTTTCATAACCAAACCAAAAAAATAAAGCCAACATCAAAACAATCGCCACAGCATTGATCTGTTTTCGACTCATTCCATTCTTAGTTGAGGGGTTGATTGTTTTTTCTTCAGGCTGCTGCGTTTCCATAATGTTGTTTTTAAAAACTTACATATTGATCAAAAATTGCTTTCGACTAACTTTGCAGTGACAATATTTCGTGAATTCTGATTTTATCATTTATGAATGCTTGGGGATTGGCTTGTTCCAAAACTTTTTAAAATATCTTATCGCGCTAAAAATATGTACCCAGGTCAATCTATTAAGTAGCAGAGAGCGAATGACGCCGCCTTTGGCACTTCCGCGACCATGATAATGATGCATCACTGCAGCTGGATAATAAACCACGCGGTAGCGATTTTCCCAAAAACGACGACACCAATCAACATCTTCCATGTACATGAAATAGCCTGGATCCATTAAGCCAACTTTTTCAACAGCGCTACGTGTAATCATCAAAGAACTTCCCATCAGCCAATCAACATCCATCGTCAAATCGTGATTACGATCTTTCATCAAAAACCAATCTAGATGCTTCTGAGCAAAAGCAAAGTGCCCCAGAAAAGTTCTTCGATAAATTATGGTGACCGGATGATAAAAACGCGAGCAAGAATATTGCAAGGATCCGTCAAAATTAAGCAACTTTGGACCAACCATCCCAACCGTGTCATCACTCTTAATGAAGGTCAACATTTTTTCAATTGAATTAGGAATAACAATAATATCCCCATTCAAAAGCAGTAAATATTTACCAGTGCTTTCTTCAATACCCTTTTTTATCAAAGCTTGAAAACCAACATTGGCAGCAAAGGGAAAAAATTTCACGTCGCCATATTCCTCGCGCATCATCATCTCAGTATCCTCTTGGGTTGCACTATCAGCAACAATTAATTCATAAGCCAAACCTTTGGCATATTTCCGCACTGAATCTAAGCAAAGTTTAAGCAGCTCTGGATTACGATAATTTGTGATTATGATTGATAACTCCATGAAGACTTTTCCCTAGCAGGAAAACTAGATTTTTGGATTAATGTCAGATTGCACTGGCAAGGTGAAAATATTTTGGAATAAATTATGAATTTTGTCATAATTATCTCCGATTGGCAGCAAGATATAACCTTTTGATGGATCTTCTGGTGGATTATAGAGCATTCCCTCTTCTGAATTTTCAAGCACGCGCTGGGCAATCTGCGGTTTCGGCATTGATTTATAAACATCATAAAAAGCTTTCATTTCCCATGGCTGCATATCCGTTCGAACGTCATTACCCAGGGCATCAAGCATGCCATTTACTTTGCTAAAATCACTTAGCGTTCCAATGCTAGTAGCTTTTTCTTCGATTTTTTGCAAAATTATTTGTTGTCTTTTTGCTCTTTCAAAATCACTGGTCGTGTCTCGCGACCTTGCAAAACAAAGGGCCTGATCACCTGTCAAAGTCAAATCACCAGCAGCCAGTTTGAAATTGCCACCGCATTCAGCTGGAGTTTTTGTCGCGCAAAGGTCATAATGCCTGATTGTTTTTCGACCCTTTTCATCGGTACTGGTCTTTGTTTCGACTTGACCGGTTGGAACTGTGAAAGTTGTCAAATCGCATCTACCAGTTCCACCGAGAAATTGCAACGGCTCTGAAAATGAATTATCCAAATGAATATTAAGCCCACCAAGACTATCCACCAAATCTTTAAAGCCTTTAAAATCAATACTAACAGCATAATGAATCGGCAATCCTGTCACTTGCCCAATAATTTCTTTCATACTAACCAAGCCCTGACCCTTGCCGGCTTGTTCTCCTTGGGCATGCACAGCGTTGATTTTGCTTGAAGAGTCACGACCTGGATCTTTAACCCAAAGATCGCGAGGAATTGACATCAAGGCAACCTTGTTTTCTTTCGGCACGATACTCATAACCATGATAGTGTCAGCCAAAGTTCCCCCAGCTGGATCATCCGCTCCGCGCATTCCCAATAAAAGCACGTTGATACGTCCTTCTTTTTGACCTTTAATTTCCTGACTAACTCCCGGAATGACGTGAGCCAAATTGCTCAAAACATTGCCACCGTTGGTGATTTTATTCAAAATAAAACCGGTTTTAATAACAAAAAAAGCTCCCACAATCACAATAATTGCGACAAATATGAGTAGCGGCTTGAGCCAAACTTTTTTATTTTTTTCGGGCTTACTTTTGTGTTCGCCCTGATTTTTTACTAGATGATTCATAAAATAACTTTTCTTATTTATTTAATTTATTATATTTTTTAATTAACTTTTCTATTATGCTACATTTTTTCAAAAATAGCAAGGATTTTGCCTGCTGATTTGCTCCAAGAAAAAAAGCTAATTCTCTCTGCGCCCAATCGAATTAGCCTACTGCGAAGATTATTGTCCATAGAAATATCATACAACTTTTTTGAAAAATCATCAAGATTGTTTAAGTCAAAAAACAAAGCGCCGTCGCCGGCAACCTCTCTCAAACTCGGAATGTCGCTGCAAAGCACCGGCACATTTTGGCTCATCGCCTCCAAAGGTGGGATGCCAAAACCCTCATACAAGGATGGAAAAACAAAAACTTGGGCTTGAGCAAAAACCGCCACTTTGTCTTGCTCATCAATAAAGCCAGGAAAAATAACCTCATTTTCCAAACTATTTTTGAGTATGGCCTCTTTGATTTTCGCATCGGCATTATGCGCCTTGAGGTTTCCACAGGCAACCAATTTCATATCCCCCATTCTATCTTTAATACGAGCCAGCGCCTCAATCAGGTGCGGAATGTTTTTTCGTGGCTGCAAGGTGCCAAGATACAAAATAAACTTTTCCGGCAATTGATATTTTTCGCGCACCACTTCTTTTGCTGCCTGAGGAATATCAGCCTTCAAAAATTCATCCCCAATGGCATCATAAATATAGTCGACTTTTTCTGGAGCTATTTGATAAAATTTGATTATCTCATCTCTGGTAAACTGCGAAACTCCAATAATCTTGTCCGCGCGCCGCAAACTCAGTGGAATCAAAATTTTCAAAAACAACAAATCCGAGAATTTGATTAATTGCGGAAAAAAATTAAAGGAAATGTCATGCACAATCGTGGCGATCTTGATTGAATGTGGCACAAAAAACGGCGTGATGTATTGCGTGAGATACACATCAACTGGATTGGCTCTCAGATATTTTGGCAAAGTCCAAAAATTCCAAGCGAATTTGTTGCTAGTTGGCAAAGAAACAATTTTAAAATTGTTTTTTCCAGCAATCCCTAAGCTTTCACTGATTTCCTGTAAGGTATGTTTATCTGTGATATCCGTTAGTAATTCAAATCCGTGATTAGTTTCAATCCGTGCTAAACTTTTAACCAAGTTAAAAAACACCACTTCATCACCGGTTCTTTTTTTGCCTATTAATCTAATGTCAATGCCAATTTTCATAAGCCTACATAATTACAAAAAATTTACAAAAGTACAAAGGAAATTCTTAGTCTACATAATTACAAAATTTTTACAGAAATACGAAAATATGAAAAACTCACTGCATTCTTTTTGTATTTTTGTAATTTTGTAATTTATTCGTATTTTCGTAGGTTTTCCCTATCCGCAGCTCAATCAAGCCATAAACACGACAAGGATTTCAATATGTTGACAAAATGGTGATTTAGGAGTATAATCTAAAGTTAGTGGATTAAATTTCGTCTTTATTTTTATTGTAAATTAAAAACATAAACGGAGATTGCCGTGAAAAATAACAACGCAACACTCATGTCTATTTTCTTGGGCTTACTTGCTAGCTCAGGTGGACTTCTTCTCAGTTTTTTTACTGAGCCAAGCAAGAACAACCTAGTAGGAATACCCTTTGCTTTTGCTTTATTACTTACTCTTTTTCTTCCATTTTTTGGATTTGAGTTTCGCAAGCAACTAATAATTAGAATAGCATCCTTTTCGATAGCAACGATGTTATCAATAATGTTATCATCTTCTACAATGCTATCCACACTGCCATTCGTGTCATTTTTTACAGGAGCAGGCTATTTTTCTTTGCTTTTTATGGAAATACGAAAAAGACTGAGAAAAAGAGCTACCGCTTTTTAAATCCATTTTTCTTATCACCACCTTTCAAATTCATGGAAGGTGGCTGTTTTTTTATTCACTCATTTTTATAAAAAACCTATCTCTATATTACCCTTTTTCTCCCAGAAAAGCCAGTTGCTAGAGCGATGACTAGCGCAAAAAATAGCAGGCCAAAATGCAGACTCCAGATCCAGTGATCGAGCAGCAGCATTGGCAAAAGCGCAATCAGTAGCGCGCCGGCCAATTCATTTTTTCTGCCTAATCTCCAAAACAAACTTCCCAAAAATCCAACAAAAGCCAGCAAGCCAAAAATTCCAAGCTCTGCCCAAATCAAAAGCAAGACATTGTGCACGGGCTGATAAGTCCAGGACTGATTGTTTGGCTTTAGTTTTGCAAGCGACTCAATATAATTTCCAATGCCTACTCCAGTGATAGGCTTTTGCAAAATTAAAGTTTTAGCTTGCTGCAAATAAACCTCTCGTTGATCAAGCGAGAGGTTTTCCAACCTGGTGCCGCCTTCCACTCGAACATTCATGAGCTTTCCATATCCAACCGACATCACCAAAAAAACTGCAACGATAATAAATGATCCATAAATCAAATTTTTCAAATCAACAAATTTCTGTTGCAAAAATAAAAAAGCTCCAACAAAAATTATTCCAAGTAACAATGCTAGCCAAGCACTACGACTCAAACTGGCAAAAAGTCCAGCTGAGAAAAGCACCAAGCAAAAATGCAAAAATAAACACAAGAAATAAGCTTGCCCTTGAAAAATAAACTTATTCTTGGGGACTAAGTCCCCAATTAGGGACTTAGTCCCCAAGAATTTTCCATTTAAGCTAAAATGACAAAGCAAAATTAAAGTAACTAGGATACCAATTGCAACTACCCCGCCGAAAATATTCGGATGGTCAAAACTGCCATAAGCCCGCAGCCAACGACCATCAACAATTCCATTTGAAAATGTTTCAACCACAGACGTGCCACCCAAATTAGCTTTATGCTCGGCCAAGCCCAACCATTTGTCAGCAAAAGTTGTCTGCGCAAAAAATTGCCACAAGCCCAAGAGAGTTGGCACAATCAAGCTAGCCACAAAAGAAAAAGCTAACTTAGATATTTTTGTAAAATTAGCAACCAACCAGAAAAATCCCAGCGCCAAAATAATTTGCACTTCACGATAGAAGGCTAAGTTTTTATTTTCCGACCATAAAATCGAAACTGCACCAAGCGCCAAAAAAATCAAAAGCAGCTTTACTTCCATATATCGATTTATGGAAGTAAAATTTTTACTGATGAAAATATTTTTTCGAAAATATATCAAAGCCAAAATCAATAGACTAACAAGCAAGATGTCAACTCCATAAAGACTATAGGTCAAATATTCACTTGCAGCTCCATTGATTTTCCCAGCCTCAAAAATCCACCTTGTTTGCCAAGGCAGCAAAAAAACCAACAAATAAATTCCAAATTCGATGACTTTTTTCATTGTCCAAATAATTTCAATCGTTACCAGAAAAGACTCTTTCTTTCAAAATCAAAGAGTTAAAAACAAATTTTTGAAAAATATATTGCTTGAGCAAGCCTTTCTTTTTTCTAAAATTTTCCATTAGATGCCGTTGATTGAGGGAAAATTTTAGTTAAAAAAGAAAGAGCGGCGAGGATATTTGAAAAAATTTGTTTTTAACTCTTGGATAATTCAAGATACCTGCATCGCCTTTTTCTTTCCCGACAAACCAACGGCAATGGACAAAAAGACCCAGACAAATCCCAGAAAGATTCCGGAATTGAAAAGATTAGGCACAAAGATTGCAAACAAACCGAGCAAAATGAAAGTGGCCGCCACATCGCTGCCATTTGTTGCAACAAACCTGCCGCAAGAACTGACAAAAATATATCCCAGCAAAATCACAAATGACAAAAATCCCAGCAGACCACTGCCTAACCAAATTTCCAAAAAGATATTGCTCGCATTGAGCCCTGAACCTCTTTCATCTGTTCCTAGGATATTTGAAATGCTTCCCCAGCCAATTCCCAAAAGCGGATGCTGTTTGATTTGCTCGAAAGCCACGCCATAAATCTTGGCGCGAATTCCCACATTGGGATCAGGTCGATAAACTTCTTGAATGAATCTTCCCTCGGCTTTTTGCCCCACTATTTCTTCCAAATTAATATGCCAACAATCGTGCTGAGCAAGATCAGAGAGGCTCCCTATTTTATCATTGACAAACAAAACTGGGCTGTTGCAAGCAATGGTAATTTTCTGCATACCATTTGTTGATTGCGCCCGACTAGCCAATTGAAAATTCGTGAGTCTGAAAATAAAAACAATTCCAAGACTAACCGCCCCAACGATTAAAAGATTCTTTAATGCAAACAAAAATTGTTTCCAATTCCACGGTCGCTTAATTACCTGCAAAATTCCCTCCCAAAATTTTGTCTTTTTCAACGCGCCTTGAACAATCTTTTCACTATAAAGCAAGTTTATTTTCAAAAATCCCAAAACAATCAAAAATGCCCCCAACCAAGCACTGCGACTCACAGTTAAAATCAAGGCAACCAAAATAGTAATCAGTAACAAGTAACTAGTAACTAGCAAAATTCTGTTTGATTTGTTTTTTTTGTTTTGATAATAGATAATCGTTAAAATTATCGAAAATAAAAATACCAAATAGATTCCTAGCCAGTCTGGTTCAGTGAAGGTTCCATTGGGTCTGCCTGCCATCACCTCGAAAGAAGTTTTGCCAAAAGCAAAGCGAGCATTTTGCCAAATCGCATAAACTGCAACTACGCAGCCACTGCTCAAAAAGAAAGGCGTAATTCTTTTCAGGTCGTCCAATGATTGAATATAAAGGCGCACCAGAAAATACAAAGCCACAAATGAAGCTGCGATGATTGCCTGCTTCAAGCTGCTGCTTTTGTTACTAGCAGCCAAGGCGCTGACAAATCCGCCCAACGCAAAAACAATTGGCAGACCGTCATACCATTGCATTTTCGGCAGCGTTACGACTTTTCTGCCAGCCAGAAATTGCACCACCACTGCCAGCAAAGTCAACGCTCCCAGCAATTGATAGGGTCTAACAGCCAGGCCCAAGCCGGCTGGCGCCAGGTTGATGTTTTCCAAAGCCAGCAAGCCAACAAAAAAAACAAACGCCCAACCTGGACGATAAAGAGCAAAAACCAAAGCCAAAATAACAAAAAATATAAAGTCCCCTCCACTTTTAAACGGCAAAAGTCCCACGTTGAAAAACCAAATCGCAAAAACCGTCAAAAGGACATTGGCCAAAATCAAATAAGCCTTAATTGTATTTTTGGAAAGTTGCGCAAAAATTTTTTCAAAATTTATTTTCATTGTGATTATTTTAATTCATCAATAATATTAAGCATTTTTCGAGTGAATTGTTCCCAAGAAAAACGAGCTGCGCGCTCCTTGCCCTTCAAAGACAAAGCTGCTTGCAAATGCTCATTGCTTAAAACATTTTTCATCACCATCACAATATCTTCAATTTTGCTTGGGTCGCAATAAAGCACACTATCACTGCCAACTTCAGGCAAAGAAGAAGTTTTCGAAGTCACAACCGGCACACCCTGACTCATCGCTTCCAGCACTGGCAAACCAAAACCTTCATATAACGATGGATACACAAAAAGTTTTGCATTATTATAGATTGCCGGCAAGTCAGCCTGTGGCACATATCCCAAAATAACAACTTGATTTTTCAAACCAAGTTCCTCAACAAGCTTTTTCACGTCGGTTGTCAGTGGCACAAGCTGCGGCAAAAGCCGTCCAGAAATAACCAACTTTGGAATTGTCTTAGTCTTGAAATTTCTTTCGAGCAATTTTTTGTAGGCGCGCACCACACTTTCCACATTTTTTCGAACCTCCAACCCGCCACCACTATAAATATAGCCAGCCTCGAGTTTATATTTTTTCAAAACTATCTTACTCTCAGAATCACTGACTTTTCGCTTGTATATTTGATCAACGTCGATATATGACACAGTGATTTTTTTCGGATCAACGCACAGATGCTTGATGAGATCCTTTTCACTGCGGTGCGAAACTGTGATAATTTTTGCAACCGTCTTGATTGCATCTTCAACCAATTCTTGATAAAGTTTTTTGCGAAAATTATTGAGATACTGCGGAAAAATTTTTGGGATGATATCATGCACCAACATCAAATGCTTTATCTTCTTTGGCAAAATCGTGGTTGATTGATAGAGACTCAAAAAAACGTCACAACCATCCTGCCTGACTTTTTTTGGCAACAAATATTTTTCCCACCAAATTTTGCGAATCAAATCATCTCTTTTGTAGACCGGCAAAAAAATTCGCTTGTGAAATTTAACTTTCGACGAAGCAGTGTTTTTTGGCAACTTCAATTTCGCATCTTCTTCGAGATATAGAAAAAATTCAACTTTCTTGCCAGGATTTTTGCCACTTTCAAGCTCAATCAATTTTTGCAAAAAATTAACCGTGACCTGACCAATGCCAGCGTCTTGCTTTCTCAAAAATGAAGCGTTGATTCCAATTTTTAACATACGTTTTTGTTTGAGGTTTTGATTTGCAAACTCAATTATATTTTTATCGATTGCTAAATTCATTATACTCTAAAATTTGAAATATAAAAAACGCCAGTCGACTTGCATCAACTGGCGCTTTTAAAAAATTTTTTTGTTTTAAATGGTTTTCAGAATAGTCAGTGAAAATGAGAGCATGCAATATCCAATTACAGCCGTCATAATTAGCATAAAAGCTGGAACAATGAGATAAACAGCAATCTCACTTTTTGGCATTTTTTCCATAGATATGAGCTTAAAAAATTAACTAAGCATCATATCACTAAAAAATCTTTTTGTCAAGGCCTTAAGGTAATGTGCACAGACATATGGCGGTTTTTCCCAAGATGTGCAATCTTGGAACATGTGTATAAAAATGCCAAAAAATGTATTAGAAGAGCGATTAAGGTGGGTTCTCCCTATCTTCAGAAAGGAGGTGAAACTGAAAG
>CAINNK010000025.1 GCA_903851135.1 uncultured bacterium
CATACTTCTTTGTGTGTTGAGAACTGCATTTTATGCAAATTCGAGCGTTTTTTTGTAGCCATACTCTAAGTTATTTACTGTTTATGGCTATATTATCGCACAAAATGCAATTCTCAGCATTACATATTTACTATTATCCCACAAAATATCATTTTCGTTCATTTAAAAAATAAAAAACATGGAAATAAATGGAAGGGCCGCTTGCTTTCTCTGCGGACCACGAGGCGCTGGAAAAACATTTTTTGCGAAAAAGGTGATGGAGAATAACCCTGAAATAACATACCTCAACCAAGATGAGCTTTTCAAAAAAAAATTTGGCAAAATTTTATTCTCCAAAAAAGAAAACATGCTCCAAATGAAAAATTTTTTACTTCAGCAAATATCTGAGTTGATACAAAACTCCAGAGAAAATGCAAAAATAATTATCGACATTAACACTGATAACCCGGAAAGCCGCAAAGCAATTATTCTATTGCTTAGACATTACGGCGTAAATTTCATTGCCTGCTGGTATTTTATTACTCCTTACGAACAATGCCTGAAGTGGTTTGAACAAAAACCCGAAGATGAAAAATTAGGAAAATGGGCATCTGAAGTATTGCGAGAATATGAGCTGTATCACAAAAAAGCAACGGACATCAATTTTCCTCACCATCTCTATTACCAAGGAAAAAATATTCCTGGATTTGATATGATACGTCGTGTTGATCCCTTGAACTCGAAATTTTCCTTTCCCTAAACTTTCCCCATCGCGGGGCGGCAGATTCATTTAATTGTGAGTCTGCCGTTTTTTTATTCACAAAATAAGGAATTAACCGCGAGGCTAATTGAAAAAAATTGTTGAATAAAGGCTTATTTTAGATTTTTTAAAATATTTAAACGCTGCTCAAATTTATACATAATCTGGACAAAAACAGCAAAGCGTTATAATATCACAGCAAATAAAAGAATTATTTTTTTGAATAAAAAAAAGAAAAAGGAGCTTAGTATGCCAATGTCAGGACAATTCAATGTCGATCAAGTTCCAGGAGATTTGAAAGATAAAGCCTGCGAAATGGCAGCCGTTACAAATCCTGGTATGAGCCCTGTGGAAATCTTTAGGGTCCTAAATATAAGAGTCAACACCAATAATCTCTTAAAATGGCTCCATGAGAAGCGACCAGGTACTTTTTTAAAAATGCCTAAACCAAATGAAAATCTGAAAAAATAGTCCCGAGCGAAAAGTCGTTTGGGACTTTTCGCTTTTCTGGAACAATAGTTTAAACTTTTTCGCAGTCTAAACTCCCAAATATTCTGATAAAGCCCTGCCTTATTTTTTGTTATCTCAAATTTAAGCATTTTTTAGCGACAATCTTGACAACAAAAACATTTTTTATAAAATATTAATTAGAATTTTTCTGCCCGAAATTTTTTGAAAAAAAATATTTGCTGATGAGTATTATTAGTATGGAAAAAACCTATTAAAATAATTTTTAAAAACAAAAAATATGCAAATCAAAAACAGTTATCACCTCTCTTTGAAAATTATCATCTTTATTGTCCTTTTTGCTGCCCTCTTGGGCGGAGGAATTATCTATTCAGGTATTAAATCAATCATGTGGGGCACCGAGAAATATCAACAATGGAAAAGTGAAAAACATGCCAATTTCTTTTCGGGAATTTTGGACACAATTAAACAAAAAGAGCCACAAAATGTGCAGCCCCTCAAGGTTGTAGATGAACAATCCCAAGTTATTGAAGTCGTCAAGAAAGCTTCTCCAGCCGTGGTCAGCATTGTAGCCTCAGCCCAAGTTCCAACGTTTGAAACCTATTCCAATCTTCCACCTGGAATCCCTCAAGAATTCGGACAATTTTTTAGCGTGCCGCAACAACGTCAAAATGGAACCAAAGAACAAAAAATTGCTGCCGGCACCGGCTTTTTGGTCTCCACAGATGGTTACATTGTGACCAACAAGCATGTTGTCAGTGAAAAAGGCGCCGACTATACAGTTTATTTGAATAACGAAGAAAATCGCGGAGAAAAAATCAAAGCTCACGTAGTTGCGTTGGATCCCAATAATGATTTGGCAATTTTAAAAATCGAAAAAAGCAATTTACCCTTTTTAACTTTCTCTGATTCCAGCAAATTACAAGTTGGCCAAACTGTCATTACTATTGGTTATGCATTGGGAGAATTTGACAACACCGTGAGCAAAGGAGTTATTTCTGGTCTTACTAGAACCATCACCGCCGGGGGTGGATTTTCCGCGCCAGCTGAGAGCTTGAAAAATTTGATTCAAAGTGATGCAGCTGTCAATCCTGGCAATTCTGGCGGACCAATGCTTGACCTTGATGGCAATGTGATTGGGGTCAATGTGGCCATGGCTAATGCGGAAAACATCAGTTTTGCCCTACTTGGGAATGAAGCCAGTGATGTTTTCGAGCAAGTCAAAAATACTGGCAGCATCAAACAAAAAGAAGTTGCTTTTTTGGGCGTGCGCTATTTGCCAATAACCGAGTCATTAAAAAGCAATAACAATTTGCCCTACAACTATGGTGCGCTGATTAGTCGTGGCCAAAGCACGTCTGATTTGGCTGTGACCCCCGGTTCCCCAGCCGATAAAGCTGGCCTAATGGAAAATGACATCATTTTGGAAATCAACGGAGAAAAAATCACCGAAAAAAATCAACTGGCTAATATTATTGCCAAGTATAATCCTGGTCAAACAGTGACTTTAAAAATTTCTCATAGAGGTGAAGAAAAAGAGTTGCAAGTAACATTAGGAAAAAATTAAAGAAACTATCTTAATTCTGAAAAGCATTACCCAGAAACAAAGAACTTGATTTTCTTCGTAGCTTTTCTTGCATTAAACGGCAGCTTCATTTCAACGTGAATTGCCGTTTTTTGTTTTCAAAAAAATAAAGATAGAAATATTTTCAAAATTTTTACGTATTAATTTATGCAAATCTTGATACACAAACATATGAAAATAAATCCCGTCACCCATTTTGAGATTCCGTACGAAGACAAACAGCGTATGGCCGAGTTTTATGAAAAAACTTTCGGCTGGAAAGCCAGGATGCTCGGAGAAGACATGGAAAACTATGTCTTGGTCACTGCAGCTGAAGCAAATGAAAAAGGTTTCCCAAAAGAGTTAGGTCGAATCAATGGTGGTTTTTATGAAAAATCCCCAAACAAGCCAAACCAATATCCATCAGTCGTTATCGCCGTAGAAGATATTAAAGAAGCGATGGATAAAATTCAAACAGCTGGCGGAAAGATTCTCGGCGAGCCTTGGAACATTAAGGGTTATGGCATTTATGTCAGTTTTCTAGACACCGGGGGTAATCGCCTTAGTGTTATGCAACCAACCATGCAAATGTAAGTCTTAAAAACCTGCTGGATTGGACAAGCACCCAAAAACATGCTACAATGAAAAAGTTGAAAGATGGGTGCTTGGCACCCGTCTTTTTTTATTGTTAATTAAATTAAAATAATCTTTCTCAAGCGGCGCACTTAGCGCAATTTGAAAAGAAAAAACAAAAAATGAAACTAAAAGATAAAGTGGCCATCGTCACTGGCGCTGGGGTGGGAATCGGCAGAGGCATCGCCTTGGAAATGGCTAAAGAAGGTTACGACATTGTCGTGACTGACATCAACCAGGAAAATGCTGAGCAAGTTGCAGCGGAAGTTGCAGCGCTTGGAGTGAAATCTTTGTCAGTCAAATGCGATGTTTCAAATTCATCCGAAGTGACTGAACTTTTCAATCAAACCGTGGCCCAATTTAGCAAAGTCGATGTACTGGTCAACAACGCCGGAATTTATCCTTTTGTGCCTTTTGAAAGCATGCAAGAAGCTGATTGGGACAAAGTGATGAACGTGAACCTTAAAAGCATTTTCTTGACCTCGAAAGAAGCTTTAAAAACCATGCCTGAAGGAGGCAGAATTATCAACATTTCATCAATTGCTTCCCTCCAAGGTTTTGCCGGCTTGGTTCATTATTGTGCTACCAAAGGTGGAGTCAACGGTATGATCAGGGCCTTGGCTTTGGAAACCGCTGCCAAAAACATCACGGTCAACGCCGTTGCCCCAGGTGCCATCCAGACTCCAGGCGCTCAAATGCCAGAAGACCAAATCAAAGGCATATTGACTGGAATTCCAATAGCCCGCATGGGACAACCTGAAGATATCGCCAACGCTGTGGTTTTCTTGGCTTCAGAAAAATCCAGCTATATCACTGGTCAAGTTATTGTTGTTGATGGCGGTTGGACAATTAAATAGTTTTTCAAAAAAAATTTAATACGAGATAAAAAAATAACCTTCACGCCGAAGGTTATTTTTATTGCCTATTGTATTTTGTATCTTAATTGCTGCCTCCCCATAATCAGGCCCTGAACATTGGGATTTGGGATTTTGTTAGACCTTAGCTATTAGGATTTAGACATTTTCCCGTGCATCCAAATAATTTAGCAATACAACAATTTACTTAGTAGTCTTTGAGTTTATCAATCGTCTTGTGCTGACGGATTTTGTCGAGAGCTTTGGCTTCGATTTGACGAATACGTTCGCGCGTTACCCCAAATTCCTTGCCGACTTCTTCCAAGGTGTGCGTCACGCCGTCTTCAAGACCGAAACGAATTTTCAAAATCTTTTGTTCACGAGGTGTCAGTTCGCGCAACACTTCACCGAAATGATTTTTTAGCAGTTTTCTGGAAGCCACTTGATTTGGCATCACAGTTTCCGTGTCTTCAATGAAATCTCCCAACACGCTGTCGTCATCGCTGTCTCCCACTGAAGTTTCCAAAGAAACTGTTTCTTGCGAAATTTTTTGGATATGACGAATCTTGTCCACTTCCATATTCATTTCAGCAGCAATTTCTTCCGGCAAAGGTTCGCGCCCAAGCTCTTGCACGAGACGACGAGTAATTTGGGTATACTTATTGATAGTTTCCACCATGTGCACTGGGATACGAATAGTTCTAGATTGATCAGCCAAGGCCCTGGTGATTGCTTGGCGAATCCACCAAGTGGCATAGGTTGAAAATTTGTAACCCTTGCGATAGTCAAATTTTTCCACGGCTCGAAAAAGTCCGATGTTACCCTCCTGAATCAAATCAAGTAATGATAGATTGTGAGAGCGTCCCACATATTTTTTGGCGATACTTACCACCAAACGTAAATTAGCTTCGGTCAATTTTTGCTTGGCTGCCAAGTCCCCTTTTTCATTGGCTTTGGCCAATTTTACTTCTTCTTCAAATTTCAGCAGCGGCACGCGACCGATTTCGCGCAAATACATTTGCACCAAATCAGAAGAACTGTCCTCAATTGATTCACTGAGATTGATGTCGGCATTTTTGTCTTTTTTGCTTTTCTCATACGCCTCCGATTCTTTGTCGCTATCAATCTTTAGCATGTCGTCAGAAATGACCACCTTAATTCCAGAGGTTTCCAATTTTTCGTAAAGATTTTCCAATTCTTCAATATCTTCCTCAGCATCCGGCATTAGATGGATGATTTCATCTTCAGTCACAAACCCTCGCACCTTTCCTCTCGAAATCAATTCGGCCAAGATATCAACTTTCCCAGGTTCTTCGGTTTCGACATTTTTCGGCTTTTCCTTTTTCACTTTTGGAAAAACTTTTGTCGGCGCAACTTTTTTGGCAAACTTTTTCACAACTGGCTTGTTTTTGACAGCAGCTTTTTTAGCGACAATTTTCTTGGAAGTTTTTTTGATCATTTTCATGTTTGAATTTTTTTTCTGAGCTGCTTTATGATTAATTTTTGAAACCTTAACCTCGACCTTCTTTTTTGGCTTAGCAATATTGGCCTTCTTCACTACTTTGGTTTTCTTTTTCAAAGAGGTAGGAACTGCTTTTTTTAAAAATATTTTTTGCACCTTCTTTTTGGAAACAGTTTTTTTGACTTGGGCTGGGCGCTTCAAAGCTTTGACAACTTTGAGCTTTTTTTTCATTTTTTTCATAGTCACAAATTAATTTTTATCCAAGTTAAAAATCAGATAAAAGATAAGTTAAATCAAAATTATACTAAAGTGCTCAATATACCTCAAAATTAGCAAGCATGTTTTTGTTTTTCACCTAAACAAGGTCTGTCATACGGACGCCTCAAATGAAAATGCACACAAGCGAAATGCTCAAATATATTTCAAAAATAGATACGATAATTTTGTTTTTCTGTGAAAATGCACCCAAACACCAAAAACCGGCAACTCTGCCAGCATTTGCGTTACTTTGTTTCCTGAGAAAGTGTGGTAAACTGACTCATTAATTTTGTAAGCGCCTCTTTGTCACCTCTTTCCTCAGCGCTTTTAATTTCTTTCATGATACTATGGAGTTTGTTTTTATGCAATTCCCTTTCATATTGGTCGATATGAACCCCAACCAACTGGCGAAGATCCTCTCCGGCATACTCCACCACTCCGTCTTGGGAAAAACGATATTTGGCTGCAAAATAAAGGTCAGCCAATCTCTTTTTAGTTTTATCGTCTGCCACCGACTCGATTAAGTTGTCATAGGAAAAATCAACTTTGGGACCTTTTTCAAACAAGAACCTGAGCAACTTATCCTCTTTTGCCCATGATTTTTCTCCTTCTTTTTCCAATGTCTGGCTCCAAACTTTTTTATCGCTGATAATAAGTCCCGCCAACAAATCTCTCACCACCTCGGCTCTGTTTTGGAAAGAAGAATCCGTTTTTTCGGAATCCTTGTCTCTCAATTGAGAATTACTAACAAAGCTGCTAGGTGTCAATGACTTTAATACGTCGCTGATGACTTTTTCTTCCACATCCAACTGATGCGCTAACTTTTTGATCCAATGAGTTCTTTCAATTTGACTTTGACTGTTTGCCAAATGGCCCAATACAGCCGTGGCGATATTGCGTTTTCCTTCAGCCGTATTGCTATCAAAAATATTCAAAGCATTACCAAAAAAATATTCAATCGCTGGAACTGACTTAGCAACCGCTGAAAGCAAAAATTCTGGATTCTTGGCGGCCACTTCCGCAGCATCCTTGCCTTGCGAGAGCATGACCATCTTTACGTTCACATTTTGCTGCAAACACAAGTCCACACTTTTTTGCGCCGCTTGCTGACCAGCACTATCCATATCAAACAGCATCGCAATGTTATCACTATAACGTTTAAGAATAGTCACTTGATCGGCGGTCAAAGCCGTGCCTGAAACTGCTACCGTATTTTTCAAACCTGCCTGATGTGAAGCAATCACATCCAAATTTCCCTCAACCAACAAGGTATAGTTTTTTTGCTTGATGTTTTGCTTGGCGTGTGAAATGCCGTAAAGGGCTTTGCTTTTGTGATAAACCAAAGTTTCCGGGGTGTTTATATATTTGGCCTGCGATTCATCTTGCCCAGGGGCCACTCGCGCGGAATAGCCAATCACGACGCCCATCACATCTTGAATTGGAAACATAATGCGATCCCTAAAACGGTCATAGAAACTAGCTTCTAACTTATAGCTGTTAGCTTTTAGAGGATCTGGATTCTTTTGCACTAGTAGGCCGGTTTTGGAAATTTCATCCAGGGAAAAACCGCGCGCTTGCAAAAATTTCAAAATATTATCCCAGCCGGCTGGCGCAAAACCGAGTCTAAAATTTCTAAGGCTTTCATCATTAATCCCACGCTGGCTTAAATAGCTTAGAGCTTTATCCTTGCCAACGCCTTTCCAAAGCTGCGTTTCATAAAATTTCGTAGCTAGTTCTAAAGCCTCTAAAATTCTCTTCTTGTTATCCACAGGTTGTGCACCGCCCTTGTATTCTTCCAATTGGACCCCTGCTTTTTCGGCTAATAGCTTCAAAACTTCGCGAAATTCCATGCTTTCAATTTCCTGCACAAACGTGAAAACGTCGCCGCCTTTAGCGCAACCAAAGCAATGAAAAATCTGTTTCTCTTCATTGACCATGAAGGAGGGACTTTTTTCACTATGAAAAGGACACAGGCCTTTCCAATTTGCCCCGCCCTTAGTCAGTCTCACATATTCGCCGACTACATCGACAATGTTAAGTCGCGCTTTGATTTCTTCAACGTTGTTATTCATCCGGTAGTAGAAATTCGAATGGGCTTTGCCCAAAACAAGCCTCTATTTTTTATAAAATCTTTCTTAACACAATAATTTATATTTATAGCACAATTACTGCAACTATTCGAATTTTCACTACCGGATTCACCCCGATAGCCGATATTCTCAACTTATTTTTTAAAAAAGTATTCCTTCAATCGCTTACGAAACATCCGTCGACCTTGACTAGTTTTGAAATAATTTTCCCTTCTTAGCGCATCTTCTTGCAATAAACATGCCTCATAATAAATCAATCTCCAGGGCATATATCGTTTTGTAGAAGTGCTTTTCCCCGAATTATGCTCCTCCAAGCGCTTTTTAAGATCGCTTGTATAACCGATATACAAGTCTTTATTTTTTACACTTTCTAATATATAAGTATAAAACATAATCTTCGAATTCTCACTACCGGATTCATATTCTAAGACTAAAGAACTTTGACCAAAAAGGCAAGACACAAACGAATTTCAAACAATCTTAAAAGCTATTTTTCGTAAACACATCTGATTACCTGGAAAACAATAGTCTCTTTTTCTTGTATTTCTGTTTCAGCAATAACTTCAGTTTTCAGTCCAGCCTGTTTTGCTAACTCCTCAAGCAGATCCTGATTTCCCAGATCCGGAGAAAAACCAATCAAAAGCTGTCCTTTTTCTTTTAGAAAATTTTTGGCTGTATTGAAAAACTTTCGAATCGCCCGGTAGCCTGGATCAAAAACTTGCATCTCCTCCATTGTAACTGCTGCGCCAGGATCAAGAAAGCCAAAAGGCAACGCCCAAAAAATTGAATCAAATTTTTTCCTCACCGGAATTCCGTCCAACACATCTCCATCTATTGTTTCTACTTGATTTCCGATTTTAAGCCTATTAGCGTTAAGCTTGGTGTTTTCACCAGCAAATGGATTAATATCAGTTGAAACTACTTTCATTCCGGGATTATCAAGTGCAAGCAAGCAACTTTCCACCCCTGCCCCACAACCGACCTCACAAAAATCCTCTTGCCCCTTTAATTTTTCTTTCAAGACCGCAGAAAACCAAGCCGTTGAGGGAAAAGAACTCGAATTGAAAACTGCTGGATGAATCAAAAATTCCTGGCCATCAACTATTGTCTTATTCCAATCAGTGTTTTTATTTTGCTGTTGAAAAGTTCTAGTTTGTTCAGCTCCAGCTTCTTTTGGATCGTCGAAACGAACAAGTTGCGACAAATACAATTTTGTTTTTTCAATATCTATCTGTCCATTGGTCTTAAGTTTTGTCTCGGCATCAATTGAAAAATTGATTTTGTAATATCGACGCAATTCGAAATAAGTATCAAGATCATCAGGGCCAAATCCGCCAAAAATTGCAATATCATTCAAGCCATAATCAAGCAGAGTGTCTATTTTCCTCATCAAGGAGTCCTTTGTTTCGCGAACTCCCCTTCCCTGACTATTGTCCAAAAGCACAAACGCCTTATACTTTGAAATATTTTTTCTGAATTTTGCACTGTGAACTAAATCAAAATTTTTATCCGACAAAGGAATATCCGCCAGAAAATTCTGACAAGCAGCCTCGATGGTTTTCATTTCATCTTTTAGGACATCATTTGTTTGAATATATCTCACAAAAGATAATTTCTCCTTGATAATTTTAACATCCTCAATTGGATTGTCTGATTTTTTGAAAGAAAAATGTAAAATCGGCACAAATCCTTCATAAAATTCACAAGTTTGAAAAATATTTTCTATGCGAGAAATTTCCTTTTCATCTTCAAGTGTGAAGTGGTCAGCAGAGATTCCAACGCAAATCTTTAAGAGTGGATCACGTTTTTTGTTTTTCAAAAATTCTCCAACTTGCTCAACCTGCCTGGCGGTTTCAACGTGAAATTGATAAAAATAATAACTCACTTCATCATTAAAAAAATGTTTGAACTTATTTTTCTTTGAAATAAGATAGTGCTTGTTATGTTTGTTTGATTCAATCAAGAGTGGTACGCGCTCAATGACGTTAATTCCAAACTTTGCAATTTCTGAAACTTTTGAAGGGTTATTAGTGAGCAGTCGGATACTCTTAACACCTAAATCAACCAAGGCTGTTTTGGCTTTTTCATAGGTTCGTTCGTCCGGACGATGACCAAGCAATAAATTTGATTCGAAAGTATCATAGCCCTTAGCTTGAAGTTGATAGCTTTTTATTTTTTCAAATAAGCCAATTCCTCTTCCTTCTTGACGTAAATAGATTAAAGCGCCATTTCCGCTTTCGCTTATTTGCTCGAGTGATTTTTCAAGTTGCTCACCGCAATCGCATTGCATGCTAGCAAAAGTGTCCCCTGTCATACATTCACTGTGTATTCGCACGAGCACAGACACCGAAACGTCCAACTTTTTTGTATAAAGCACCACGGTTTCTTTTCCAAGCGCATCCGCATAAACCCTGATTTTAAAATCTCCGAACTTTGTCGCAATCTCAGTTTCAGTAAAAATACTTTTTGAAAAATTCTTTTCAGTTAGAATGTCATATTGATAATTTTGTTTTTGAAAATCCTCACCCATTTTTTGGCTCGCTTGAACGTTCAAAAGAGCGTAGGTTTTTTTAAATTCATTAAGGAGAGGGTAATCATTATTTATTGAAAAATACTTTAAATTTCCTTGGAGTTGAGAGCTGAAAATTCCCTCTATTTCCATCTTTTTTAGTTGTTTATCAAGATTTGCTGGATCTAGATGTAAAATTCTAGCCAGTTCATTGATATAATGTCTGGCTCCAGGATTAATAAAATAATACCCTAACACTTTCTCAGCGACTTTCGATTTGATGTCGAACATATCTTATAGTTAATGTTTACCATGGAGATGGTACACTATTACCATAGAATTGTCAAGAGTCTTGTGTTTTAGGAACAGACATTTGGCGGTTCCATGTAAGTTAAGAAATTAGGCTAATTGTAGCACTTCATTTGGTGTTTTTCCACCAAGTCCACAATGTTCCAGGTCGTTGTAATACATATTCCATAATTTCAACTTGTATTC
>CAINNK010000026.1 GCA_903851135.1 uncultured bacterium
CATACTTCTTTGTGTGTTGAGAACTGCATTTTATGCAAATTCGAGCGTTTTTTTGTAGCCATACTCTAAGTTATTTACTGTTTATGGCTATATTATCGCACAAAATGCAATTCTCAGCATTACATATTTACTATTATCCCAAAAAATCTAACATTTAGAAAAACACTTTCAAGCGAAAAAAGAAAAAGGTATGCGAGCGAAAACTTTTCGATAACAAAATGAAGTCTAGCATCAAAAAAGAAAACAATCAAGCCCAGGCTAAGGCTTTACATAGGGTTTTTCTTTCCACTGCTTCGACTGACGACAAAGCAATTTTTCTGCCTCAGCTGGATTTGCCAAAATGCCTTCGACAATTTTTTCCATCCGCATGCCTTGCGAACCTTTCACTAAGATGAAATCGCCTGATTTAATTGTTTTTTGCAAGGCAAGCGTTATTTCCTGATGACTGCCAAGAATTATAATCTTTTCAGCTGATGTTCCCTCGGCAATCAACTGCTTAGCCGCTGCTTCCATTCTATCCCCCATCACGAAAAGAAAATCTACGTTCGATTGAAGAACTTTTTTCAGAACCTCCAAATGGCCAGCTTGACTTTGATCGCCCAACTCCAACATATCGCCCAAAACCGCAATCCGCCTTTGTGTTTGCAGCTGCAAGAGAGTTTCCAAGGCTGCCAAGGTGGAAATTGGCGAGGCGTTGTAAGTATCATCAATAATGTAGCTGCCACCAGAACCGGCCACAAGATTCATACGGCCAGTTGGCGACTGCAAATCTTCCAAAGCTTGAGCGATTTCTACTAAATTCATCTTAAAAACAATCCCAGTTGCAACCCCGGCTAGCGCGGCATAGACATAGTGTCCGGCCAAAATATTTTTAAGCCTAATTGGAATATTTTTGCCAGCGTAATTCAATTTAAAACTTATACCATCTGGAACATTTTCTTGATAAATATAATTGATATTCGAAGCATTAATTGTTGCACTTTGAGCAAAACCGAAAGTTAGCACGGCAGCCTTGGTGCTTTTTTTCATTTGAAAAACTCTTTCATCATCAACATTGAGCACGGCAAAGCCAGAGTCTGGCAAGGACTTGACCAACACTCTTTTTTCTTTGGCAATTTTTTCAACCGTAGTAAAAAATTCCAAGTGACTAGCTGAAACATTAGTCACGACTGCAATCATCGGCTCGATAAAAGACATAAAGTGAGCCATGTCACCAGGACGGTCAATTCCCAATTCCAATACTAAAATTTTTGGATAACCTGGCAAAATCAAAACCAGGATCCATTTAAGAAAAATCCACAACCAACTAAAAATATTTCTTCCGCCACTTTCAGTTCCAATAATAGTAAGTGGAATTCCAATTTCATTATTATAGTTTTTTTGATTTTCCCTAACCGAAAACTTAGCAGAAAGAACTTGGAAAATCGCATCCTTGGCCGAGGTTTTGCCAACTGATCCAGTGATAGCAACAACACTTGGCTTGTGCCGCCTTAAAACAGCTAACGCCATCAGACGCAGTATTTTTTCTAAAAATAAAATCTTTTTGGGTTTCATATATATTTAAGAAATTGAAGAATGAAATTTTTTGAAAAATATATTGCTTGAGCAAGCCTTTCTTTTTTCTAAAATTTTCCATTGGTTGCCGTTGATTGAGGGAAAACTTTAGTTAAAAAAGAAAGAGCGGTGAGGATATTTGAAAAAAATTTCATTCTTCAATTTAGCTATATAACAAAATCTAATCGACTGAATTAATTACCTTATCACTGCTGTTTTTTGCTTGATCCTTTTGCGCTTTTTTGTCGACCACCGGGGCTGGCGCAATTGGCGTAGTCGCAGTAGGATTTATTGCCAACGGATCAATTCCATTCTTGTAGGTTTTATACATCGGACTAATGGTTGGATCTTCGGTTGGTTTCACATTATAATATTCAAGCAGAAATTTCATCACTCGTCCAAAAGTTGGCGCCGCTGAAGATTCGGCCCAGGCAACGCCCCTAGGATTTACCATTTTTACTAAAACCACAAATTGAGGATCATTAATGGGGGCATAACCTCCAAAAGAACCAGTATTTGTTCCTTGCTCATAGCCACCAGCTTTTGCAATTTGGGCTGTCCCGGTTTTGCCCCCCACTAAATAGCCTGGCACATCAGCTTGCTTTCCATGCCCATCAGTTACTACACTCCGCAGCATCTGACCCATTTGGTCAGCGGTTGTTTTTGACACAACCTGCCTGACTTCTTCAGGTTTAATTTCTTGAATGCGACCATCTGAATAACGCATTTTATCAACTATTTGCGGTTTCATCAACATTCCACTGTTGGCCAGCGCGCCATAACCAGTCACCAATTGAATCGGAGTCACTGCGATTCCTTGTCCAAATGAAGCTGTGAAGAAATTAATTGTTGTTTTTGGATCATTCAAATTTAAAACATTTCCAGCCAACTCACCTGGCAAATCAATGCCGGTTTTTTGACCAAAACCGAATCTTTTCACATAATCTGAAAAAAGTTTATTGCCAACTAATTTTTCAATGTAGATAACGCCCGTGTTTAGAGATTTTTCCAAAACTTGAGTCATGGTCTGCACTCCGTTGGCTTTTAAATCCGAATTATGAATGGAATAGCCTGCTTCAGTAACAACTCCGCTGTCAACATAAGTCGAAGAGGGTGTCGTTTTTCCAGCGTCTAGACCAATCGCTTCAGTGAAAACTTTGAAAACCGAACCGGATTCATAAGGCTGACTGACTGCCGGATTGCTAAAAGTGGAAATATCCTGGGTTTTGGAAAAATCATTAGGATCAAAACTTGGCTGATTTGCCATCGCTAAAATTTTGCCGGTTTTTGGATCCATCACCACAATTGTTCCACTATCTGGCGTGAATTTATCCATCGCTTGTTTGAGGATTTTTTCGACCTCAAACTGCACTGTGCGATTGATAGTCAAAATAAGATCAGCTCCATTTTGAGCAGGTTGCAACTCGCGATCCGTGATTGGAATCCACCTTCCGCGAGAATCACCTTCCTGGGTCAATTGTCCAGCCTGCCCTTTTAAGTCCTTTTCCCAAAAAGATTCCAAGCCATACATACCTTTTTGCTGGTCACCATTTGAACCAACAAAACCAACCAATTGAGAAGCCAGTTGTCCACCAGGATAATATCTAAAGTTCTCGGGTGTCAAATAAATTCCCACTATTTTAGCCTCTTTGATTTGAGAAGCTTCGTCACTAGAAAGTTTATGCTTGAGAATTTCAAACATATCCTTTTCATTGCTCAATTTTTCTTTCAAAAAATTTTGATCAAGTCCCAAAATTGCAGCAAGCTTACCAATGCTCAATTCAAGATCCTTCATTTCAGCTGGTACAGCATAGGCCATTTGAAGCTGGCGGTTAACAGCCAAAGGATAAAGCTCATTATTTTCATCTTGCAAAAAAATCTCACCGCGGTTGGCCGTGATTGCTGTCGTGCTGTCGTGCTGATTTTCTGCCAAAGCAACGTAACTTTGATATCTCACAACCTGCAAGACATACAGTTTGCCGATAATACCAAGACCTAAAAACAAAATGAAGAAAGCCAAGCCTTGCAATCTCCATTTTTTTTCAGAAGTTGTTTTCTGTTGGGTTCTTGGTTTTATTGTTCTTATCTGTTTCATATCTTTTCGATCAGCTTACCAAGTTATTAAGCTATTTCAATTTTTGTTTTTTGTCGAATATGCTACAGCTGGGCTCTCTTCAAGATAGACCACATTTTGAGCGGAAACCATGTTCATGTTTTTTGACTGGTCTTCAATATGATAAAGCGATTTCACCTCAGCTTCCCGGATACGCAACGAAGCGTTTTCATTTTTTTCTTGAGCAATTGCTTTTTCGGCCTGCTGAATTGCAATGCCTTTGGTTGCTGTTTGATTTATGCAATACACATAAAAAACACCAGAAAAAACCGTGCAAGCTAGGACTATAAACACAGGATTAATAAACCCGGCCACTTTTTTCTTTGGCTGAGCTATTATTTGTGTTTTTCTTTTTGTATTTGGTTGCCAGCAGAATGATTTTTTTCTGATAACAACGGTTCTTTTTGTCATTTCCCATGGACCCCCCCAGAGAAATAAAAATTAATATTCGCAACTCACCGTCTCACCTTCGGTTAAACTTTCTCAACAACTCTAAGCTTAGCGCTTCGAGCCCGAGGGTTTTCCGCCAATTCCTCATCGCTAGCCACAATCGGCTTGCGAGTGATAATCTTCAGCGCAGGTTTATTGTTGCACCTACACTGCGGAAATTGCGGCGGGCAAATGCATCCCCTTGCATTTTCCCGAAACCAATGCTTCACCAAGGTGTCTTCACCTGAATGAAATGTGATAACTGCCAGTCGCCCACCAGGCTTGAGTACTTCAATTGCCTGGAAAAGAAATGAACGCAGAGATTCTAACTCTTGATTCACTTCCATTCTTAGCGCTTGAAATGTTTTAGTGGCTGGGTGGATTTTTTTTCTTTTGTACTGACCCGGCACGCCGGCTTCAATAATCGCAACTAATTGCGATGTACGAGTTATTGATTGCTGACTGCGAGCAGCTATAATCTTAGCAACAATTGAATTTGCGTATTGCTCATCGCCATACTCTTTCAAAACCCTGACCAGATCTTGTTGAGAATAGTCGTTAACCACAGCTTGCGCCGTCAATTGTGCTTGCATATCCATCCGCATGTCCAGCGGTGCATCTCCCGCAAAACTGATTCCCCTATCAGTGTCAGCGAGTTGATCAGAAGAAATTCCCAAATCCGCCAAAATAGCATCGACAGAATTTATCTCCAAAGAAATCAAGCTATCTTTTAGTGTTGAGAAATTCTTGTTGACCAAAAAAATTTCGGCTTTTAAATCTCCAACCCTTCCTGACTTCATTTGAGCACTAAACCTATCGATTGCAGCTTGATCCTGATCAAAGGCAATCAATCTTCCACTATCTCCAATTTTTTCAAGAACTAGTTTGCTGTGTCCGCCGCCACCCAAAGTCGCATCAACCACTGTCATTCCTGATTCTAAATTCAAAGCCTCAATTGTTTCGCTTAGCAATACGGTTTTGTGGATTGTCATTTCAGTAATTAGCAGCCAGTAACTAGTAATCAGTAACTAATGAATAAAAAATTCATATTGCTAGTTACCAGCTACTGATTACTAGTTACTTTTCTAGTAAATTCCCAACTTGCCCAATTGTTCTGCCACCTCATCACTATTTTCTTCAGCTTTATTTCGATAAGTTTTCCATTTTGTCTCGTCCCAGATTTCCAATCTATTAAAAAGTCCCGCTACTGTTACTGATTTACTGAGCCCAGCATATTCTTTGAGATATTCTGGCAACAATATTCTTCCTTGACTGTCAACATCACTGTCCACGGCACCGGCTAACATCAAACGCACAAAACTTCTCGTTGATGACTCGCCCATCGGAAGCGTTCCCAACTTTTCTGCTAATTCTTTCCAAGTTTTAAGGGGATATACGAACAAACATTTATCCAATCCGCGGGTCACCACCACTCTTGTGCCAAGTTCTTTGCGAAATTTTGAAGGAAGCGCTAAACGCTTTTTTGGATCGACACTGTGTTGATATTCTCCAATAAACATAAGGATAGTTCTGAGGTTTTAGCTTCGTTAGCCTATAGCTTTTTAATTTTATAAACTTTTTTTAAATTTATTTTATCTTTCCTAAAAGCTAGTGAAGCTAAAAGCTATTTTCTATTACTTTCCCCACTTTCTTCCACCTGGCTACACTGTAATGCAATTCTACTCCACCAACTTACACTCGTCAACACTTTTGCCATTTTCAAAGTTATGGCTCTTAAGAGCCATAAAGAAAAGTTATCCACAGCTGCTTGTCGCTCAGAGACTAATTAAGATAATCGCTAAATTTTTATATGTTTACTTTTTAAAAAAATTCAGCATACTCAATGGAAACGAATTTAAAAAAATTACATAAATTACATTAAATAAAAGGGTATTAATACCCCAAAGCCCTGTACCCTTTGAGCTCACGAGGTAAGCCTCGAGGTATTAATCTTTTGTTATCGTCGCTCGTTCGGGATTGAAAGATTACTTTCATTTCACTAACTATGCTAGATAACTAGATAATAAAAAAACTAAAAAAAACAGAGAATCTAATTCCCTGCTTTTTAATTTAGTGATATTTTCATCATTCTCAAAAAAAACAAATTGTGAGAATAAGATAAAAATTCCAATATTTTAGAAAGGATATTTGATTTTCATCGAAAACTTCTACGGTTTCACCTCTACCCAACCATGATTTTTAATCTTAAGCGGACAAATCGGACAAGTTGTTACTGTTGGAGCTGGACATAGTCCAGATTGGCTAAGGCAGGTATCTAAAAGCACACTATTAGTTTGACTGTTGCAACTATTGAGAGTTTCGCATTTGAGTTGGTTGGTGATACTTTTACCACAATTAGCAACATTTGCGCAAAAAGCCGTAGCAGCAGTTTTTGATTCCGTGCAATGTGGTGTCAGAGTGCCACTTAGACCCGGAGCATTTGGAATTACCCCGTTGTTACAAGTGCTGCCAATACAAGTTACAGCCGCGCAACCATTGTCACAATTTTTGGTGCCGGCAATCCAAGTTAAATTATTCCAACAAGTAATAGCGGTGCAAGTAGTAGCCGCGCAGGAATTGTCGGCGCAAACTTTAGTGCCATTAATCCAAGTTAGATTATTCCAACAAGTGCTAGTGGTGCAAGTAGTAGCCGCGCAGGAATTGTCGGCGCAAACTTTCGTTCCTTGCACGGTGGTGATGCCATTGTTACAAGTGGTAGTGTTACATGTGGTAGCTGCGCAACCATTGTCACAAGGCTTGGTGCCTGGGGTCGTTTGGTTAATGCTGTTGTCGCAAGTTTGACCGATGCAAGTGTTAGCCGCGCAACCATTATCACAAGGCTTAGTGCCAGCAATCCAAGTTAAATTGTTCCAACAAGTACTGGTAGTACAAGTGGTGGCCGCGCAGGAATTATCGGCGCAAACCATAGTGCCATTAATCCAAGTTAAATTATTCCAACAAGTGCCGGTAGTGCAAGTAGCAGCGGCGCAAGAATTGTCAGCGCAAACTTTTGTTCCTTGCACTGTGGTGATGCCGTTGTTACAAGTGGTAGTGGTACAAGTAGTAGCTGCGCAACCATTGTCGCAATTTTGAGTGTTGCAAGCTTGACTTGTTGACCCAGTGCAACTGAGTCCACCATTAGCAGGTGCTGGATTGCTGCAAGTGCGAGTTTGAGTTCCTCCACCGCAAGTCTTGCTGCAAGCGCCCCAGACGCCCCAAGCTCCATCAATC
>CAINNK010000027.1 GCA_903851135.1 uncultured bacterium
TTCATACTTATCCTTGGATAATTTAAGCTGACTAAAGAGCAGGTAGTTATGTTTTTTGAATGTCATAATGAGAGATATATTGGTTAAATCAACTCCCTAGTCTAACATAGGGGTGTCCAATATGTATCTCATCTTCTTCATGATTTCGTAATAGCTCAATAGCTTGGAAACGTTTCTGATATACTAATAAGTTATCAATTAACGTTTCAAATATATGGCATATACAACAAATCCCAGGATGCCCAAGCTTAGAGCTGGAGCAGTTAACATGGTCAGGTCTGGCAGATCAGTCAGTGAGGTAGCAAGATATTTCGGGTATACTAAAGGTGCAGTTAGTAAGTGGTGCGCTAAAGTTCCCAAGGGAGGCGCTCATGAAATTCCAACTGAATCCTCTCGCCCTCATCATCATCCCAATGAATTATCAGATGAAGTTGTGGATGCGATCATAGCTTGCAAGTTAAAAATTGGCAGATGCAGCGATGTTGTTCATAGACAACTAAATGAAGATGGTGTTAAAGTTTGCCTTAATAGTGTAAAACGCAAACTAGATGATGCAGGTCTCATTAAAAAGCGGAGTCCCTGGAAAAGAGTGCATCTTTCAATGCAACGTCCGGAGGCCTTAACACCTGGGGATTTAGTGATGGTGGATACAATTCATTTAATGATAAGTCCCAGAAAAAGAATATACATTTACACGCTAATTGAGGTGTATTCTAGGTGGACATATGCCTGGGCAGTTGAAAGAATCAGTGCTGGCAAAAGTGTAGAGTTTATCAAGAAAGCTCAGAGAGAGGCCTCCTTTAAATTCAGCTGTATTCAATCGGATAATGGAGCTGAGTTTACTCAACATTTCTCAGAAAGAATTAAGGTGCTGCATAGACATAGCAGAATCAGAAAGCCTAATGATAATTCATATGTTGAAAGATTCAACAGAACCCTCAAAGAAGAATGTCTTTCTAATTTTCAAAGAGATGTTAAGATTATCAATAGGGCCCTGCCTGCTTATCTGGAATATTACAATACCAAAAGAATGCATATGGGCATAGATTTTAAAACCCCTAATTATTTAATCAAATGTTTCCAAGCTATTGGATAGAAAACGTGGTTCTGTAAAAATGGGATGTGAAGTAAAAATACAAAAAATTACGTAGCAAGCTACGTAATTTTGATGATATTTTCTAAAATGTATTTTTGACTCTTTAGTGATTTCAAATATTTTTCTCGCTGCATGGCGTGCGCCCTTTTGAATCCATCATCCGAGCATCGCGTCGTTTGTTCGTCGACACTCACAAACTCCTTGTCCGCGGCAGCGCCAAATCCTCGCTCGCTCGAATTTGTCGGCGTTCGCTGTGATAATTTTCTGCTGAAAATTCTCTAGCTCACTGCTGCCGGTTCGAATACCTCATCCCCTTGATAGAATTGTAGGATGAGGGATTTTCGCGTCGATTTTTCGCCGTCGCTCAAAATCTCCTTGTCCGCAACAGCGCTGAATGCTCGTATTCCTCGCATCCATCGACGCACGCTTCGTTTACTTTCTGCTGAAAGTAAACTTGCTTAGCTTCTGTTGGTTCGAATCCCTCATCCCCATAATAGAAGGTATTTAAAACAGCACCATAAAGGTGCTGTTTTTAAATACTCATTTGTTGGGGATGAGGGATTCGAACCCCCGGAATGACGGGATCAAAACCCGTTGCCTTACCGCTTGGCTAATCCCCAACTTTGTATATAAAATAAAGTTTCTCTATTTTATTGTTAAGATTCGAACTCCCGGAATGTCCCGATAGTAATCGGGATGCCTTACCGCTTGGCTAATCCCCAATGTGAGATAGTATCAAGTATAATGTAGAAGGTAGAAAGTATAAAATTTCAACGTATAATGTATTTTTAAAATACATTATACATTCTACAAAATACATGCTACTCAACTATTTGGCCGCCCATTATTCCCATTGCGTTTGAGAGCAGGGAACTGGTTTCGGAGGGTGGGGTTTCGGTGTTGCTGGCGCTTTGTGGTTGCTGCAAACTGGAAGCGATGCTGATGCCGGCTTCTTGGGCAGTGATCACTTTGATAAGCAACCGCAATCCTAAAATGTTAGCAAAAACTCCTTCGATTGTCAATTTGTTGGCATGCTCGTTGAGTTTGTCCTTGTGAAAGGGGAATTTGGTGGCAATTGTGATGATTCCAAACTCAGCGGAAATTGGTTGGCAGCCTTGCAAAACCGCAGAAATGGAGTGGTTTATTTTTTTTGTGTCTTGCACGAATTGACCCCAATGTTTTTTGACGTCATTGAGCGTGAAATTAGAATCGGCAATTTGCGCTTCGTTTTTAATTTCTTTTGGCTGTGTGATTTCGGGTGCTGGTGTTGCTGGTTTGATTGTTTCTGTGGGAGCGGGATTTTTTTCTGCAATTACTGGGGGAGTTTCAATTTTTTGAGCCTGGAAAGTTTGAACTGGCGCTGGACGAGGTTCAATTGGCGCTGCTTGCACTGGCGCAGGAGCTGCAGGCTTGGCGATTATCGGTGCAACTATCGGTGAAGGCTGAATGGCAGCTTGCGGGCCGTTGGTTGCCTTGATGATGGCCATCTCAAGGGGAAGTTGCGGAATGAAAGCCGATTTTATTTTTCCGCCAATTTCAGTGAAGCATTGCGTGACAAAAAGAACTTCCTTGGCTTGGATCCCTTTGGCGGCAGTCATCAAATCCTGGGTTTGTCCACTGGTTAGTTCAAAAGAAAATAGTTTGGCCAGTTTTTCATCTACACTGACCAGCATGATTTGGCGCAAATAATTCAAGAAAGATTTGTTGAAAACATCCAAATCATAACCATCTTGCGAGAGTTGATTGATCAAGGCGATGGCATCGGTGGCATTTTTGTCAAAAATATTTTTGGCTAAAGTTTCCAAGGATTGACGCTTGGTGGTGCCGAGCATTTCCTCAATTTTGCTGGCGGTGATGTTGTTGTCTTCAAAGGCAATGACCTGAGCAAAAAGAGATTCAGCGTCGCGCATGCCTCCTTCGGAAGCCACGGCAATCATTTCGAGCGCGTCTTTTTCGATGGAAATTTTTTCGCTTTCGGCAATGGTAGAAAGTTTTTCAATGATGTGTTCCAAGGAAAGGCGCGTGAAATCGTAACGTTGACAGCGCGAAATGATGGTTTCTGGCACTTTGTGAATTTCCGTGGTGGCCAAAATGAAAATCACATGCGCTGGCGGCTCTTCCAAAGTTTTGAGCAGGGCATTGAAAGCGCCTGTGGAAAGCATGTGAACTTCATCAATGATATAGACTTTATATTTGGCATGCGAAGGTGGGAATTTGACGTTTTCGCGCAGTTCGCGGATATTGTCCACACCTGTGTTGGAAGCAGCATCAATTTCAAAAATATCCAAAGACCTACCTTGGGTGATGTTTTTGCAAATGTCGCATTCAAGACAAGGATTCGCGCCACTTCGATTCGTGCAGTTGACTGCTCTGGCAAAAATGCGAGCCATGGTTGTCTTGCCGGTTCCGCGCGGACCAGTGAAAAGATAGGCATGCGCGACTTTGTCACCCACAATCGAATTGGACAACGTCTGTACGATATGTTTTTGACCAATCACATCCGAAAATGTTTGAGGTCGATATTTTCTATAAAGAGAGATGGACATATTTTTTGGATAGACTTATTAAAACCCACAAATCTACAAATTGGCTACAAATCTACAAATTAAAATCGGGATTAGGTATTTAATACTCGAATATATTTTATTCCAGCTGGAGTGAAATTGGCCAAGATTGCTAGTTTTAGCTTTGTGATTTTTAAATATTGTTTAACTTGGTCGAGATTGTTTTTGGAAAAATGTTTACCCTTTTTTATTTCAAGAACTATTTTGTCTTCAATTAAAAAATCCAAATAATTCCTTCCAATAATTTTTTCTTTAAATTTTAAAATAAATGGAACTTGAGTTCTGAATTTTATTTTTTGTTCACTTAATGCTACTTCTAAAGCTTTTTCATAATATTTCTCTTTATACCCGTAGCCTAATTCATTGTAGACCTCAAAGAGAATTCCTACAATCCTATAGCTTAATTCTTTGTGAACAACTTTTTCTGGCTTAGTTTGTTCCATATTTGTAGATTTGTAGTCAATTTGTATATTTGTGGGGACTTATGATTATTTTAGCACATCAGAATAAAAGAAAAAACCTCACTTTTCAGCGAGGCTTAGACTAAAGACAAGGTTATTTTTTGAAGACCCAGAGTTTGTAGCCGATGAAATTCCAGGCCAGGCCGACG
Source organism: uncultured bacterium (assembly GCA_903851135.1). Classification (GTDB taxonomy): domain Bacteria; phylum Patescibacteriota; class Minisyncoccia; order Moranbacterales; family GWC2-37-73; genus CAIPMZ01. Next base: position 4,271 of record CAINNK010000027.1, read on the forward strand.
ATGGAACCGGCAGCGGCTCCGAGCAATCCAAGTTGTCCCGGGTTCAGACTGGTCAGTGAACCTAGAACGATTTTAAAAACAACAGAAGCGACAAAAACATTAATCAAAAAACCAACAAGGCTAACTGCGAAAAATTGCACAAATTCAGATTTTGTTTGTTTCTTTTTGCCTTGGTCAAAAGTCCAATGTTTGTTCCAGAGATAGCTGTTGATGTTGGCAATGATAAAGGAAATTGATTTAAAGAGAGAATAAAAAGTGATGGTTGCAATTAGCGCATCAGTTGATTGAATTTTAAATTGCAAACTAAACAGGATTGTTAGCAATGACAGGATACCAAGATCAACAAGCACATTGGCCACTCCAATGATGGCAAACTTGGCAATTTGATATATAATGGCGAATTTTTTGCCGATCAAAAAAGCGATTCGAAGTCCAAGTGGGGTGGCGAGCAAGAAAAAAGGAACAATGGCCAAATAGAATTTAACGTAAAGTGTTGGGCTTGAAGTTTTTAATACTGGCAAAAATAACAGGCCAATTAGCAAACCGGCAGCGATAGCGAACTCATAGTCTCTCTGGGTGATTTTTATTTCAGTTTTATTGGACATTTACCCTGTTAAATAAGATTTGAGTCTCTGCTTCAGAGAAACAACCTATTTTAGATAATTTATTAGTATTTTATTTTAATATTATCCTGTTTACTCAAATCTTAACTTTAAATTTTTATTGAAATTTAAAGTTATTTAACAGGGTGAATAGTTTAGCGAAATTAATTTAAAAAGGAAGTTTTTTGTTGGGCTTGGATTTCTTTTTCCAAGTCTTGGATGTCAGAAGTCCATTCATCTTCGATGTCGTCGTCAGTTGGGGCAGGTGACGTTTCCTTCTTTGCTTCTTCGGGTTTTTCTACGAGGTCTTTTTTCCATGAATTAAAACCTCCATCAGATGGAAATCTGCTAGTTTGGGGTGCTGGCTGGAAAGAATCTTCTTGCTGTTGAGTTGGAGTATGGGTTGGTTTGACTTGTTGCGGCATTTTAAACTCTCCGCCTTTGGCTAAGACGTTTTCAATAGCAGCCCAATTGGAATCCAAATCGCGAGGAATCATGATTACCACTTCGTCACCTGGCTCAGCTTTAAAATAGGTGATAGAGGCTAGGAGCACCCGATAAGGTTTTCCCTCGGAAAGAATGAAATAATTTCCTTTTTCATCTTGACTGACAATTCCAATCACGCTTCGGCGATTTGCCGGTCCGATTTGTTTGTATATGAAAGATCCGTCAAGCGTGATAGTGAGTTTGAGCAAATCTCCCTCAACGAGTTTTGATTTTGAAGCATAGTTAGCAGGAACCGGATATTGTTTGCCGTCTGTTCCGTGCATGATTTGTCCGTCGAAAGTGCCTTCAATGATAGTGCCGTCTTCATCATCAGTTTCGGATTTTCGTTTTCGTCCAGTTTTCTTCTTGCCTTCCATTTGAAGGAGCATCGCTTTGGCGCTTTGCATGGTTTTTTCCGCATTGAGGATCATCTGTCTAAGCATCTCAATTTTGTGAGCTTTCTCGCTCTCACTGATTTCCTCATGTGAATTTTGAGTCGTCATTTTGTTTTTGCCCGGAGAAAAACTTGAGTATTTTTTTCTCAAGAGTCACCCGTATTTTTTTGTTTTTATTATTTAGCGAAGCAAGCAAAATGAAAACAATTTTTCATTTTAAAGCGAGCGACGATAAGTTCTTTTTTCTATTAATATTATAAATCATTTCTTCTTTTAGCGCAACAATAAATTGGCAAATTGTTTCAAGATGGTGTGTAATATGTAAACATGGGTGTTTTAATTTGAAATATATGCAAAGAAATTCAAAAAATAAAAAAATCGGCAATTGCAAAAAAATCATTTTGTCTGAATTTGAACTTTTGGTTTTTTCGGCAACGAAAAAAATTCTCTCGGGACAGACTCTCACATACAAACAACTTGCCCAAAAAATAGGCAGGCCGAATTCAGCTCGGGCGGTTGGCAATGCACTTGGCAAAAACTATGATTCAAGTGTTCCTTGTCATCGAGTTGTGCGCAGTGATGGAAAAGTTGGGGGATATAATCGTGGCACTGTGGAAAAGTTGCGCAAACTTAGAAAAGAAGGTGTGTTATAATAGTTAAATAATCCTTTAATTGTTTGTAAAAATATATGGGGAAAAATCTGATTGATTTTTTGTTTAATCATCCTTGGGTGATTGTTTTGATTTTGCTTTGGACTTTGCCGTGGAAAGCTGCAGCGCTTTGGCGCAGTGCTCGCCGAGCTCAGCTTGGGTGGTTTTTGACCATGCTGGTGCTTAACACCCTGGGAATTTTGGAAATAATATACCTTGCTTTTTTTAGCAATGGAGAAGTTAAGCAAGAAGATTCAGCAGTTTCGAAATTCGAATCGAAATTCAGAACTGATCAGGAAAAATTGAAAAAAGTTGCGACGAGAAAAAATATTGTGTAAAAATGATTGCCAATTTGAATCTGCAAAAGAGAAATAAAATAGAAAAATTAAAAACCCCATCGTAATGACTGGGGTTTCTTTGTTGAAAATCGTTGTTTTTTGCTGTACGCTTATGCCACTTCGCTCATTTGAGCCGGCGTCAAGTTTTTTCTGAGCTTCTCGATAAGAAGATTCTCAATGAGGGGAATAAGAGTTTTCAACACCTGGATTTTCTCATTTATTACTTCAAAAGGGCAAGATAATTTTTTTTGCAGTTTTTCTGCACTTTCCGCTTTCGGGTTTATTTCATAGACACGAATAAAGATAAGAATGGTGTCTGATTTTATGTGTTTAAGGATGGTTCGAAAATCATTCGTTATTATCCTTGTTTCGCAATTGGTTTGTGACAAGAAGTCTTGAATTTTCGGATTTTTCGTAATATGCTTATGAATACTACTGCACGTTTGCAAAATGATAAGAATCTTTCTCTTAATTGGTGCAACTTGTCCAAGGCCTAAATCGCTAGGCTTTTGCCCGGTTGTTATTTTTTTTGTCATCAGCGCCAATCTCCTCTTTTTATTGAGAAAAAAATACGTTTTTTGTAGAAAGTACAATAAAGCAATGCAATTAGCAGTTTACTTGTTTTCCTTTTTTCTGTCAACGCAAATCAATCAAAATGCTAATAAGCCAGGAAAAATAGTTATTTTTGACGGGTTTAAAATCAAAAAAAGGCGAAAAGAAAGCCCCGTTAGATATCGGGGCTTTGGATAAGAATCTTTAAAAAATAGAACAATTGTTTAATTATTCAAAGTTTGTTGCTGCGAAAAGTTCGCAATCAGGTGTTTTTGTTGAGGGAAAATATTTTTCGATAACCAGCAGTAGTTCTTTTTTTATTGATAAGGATGAGTTATTTCTTCCACCAATTGGATATCGCAATTCTTCAATTGCGCAATTTCCTAGTGGCATTCTTTGTCTTAATTCATCACCAACTAATACATCATAGGATAGATCTATTACTAAAAGAGTTTTACCTGAAAATCGAGGTATTCTTCTTTTGGGAACTTTTCTAAGAACGACAATGCGGATATTTTCCCTATGCGGAAAAATTTCCCCATGTTCTGTTATCAGGTCTGTTATCACTTTGTTTCTGCCAACGAAAATAATCAATCTCGTTAATTCGTCACTTTTACTTTCAGTGGGTTTAGCGGCTGATTCATTGTTCATTTCCCAAATCTCCTAATTTTGATTTCAAAAAAAGATAAGACAAAAATACGGAAAGCTTTTTGTTAAAGAGGGTTTATTTCAAATGATACTTGTATCTGCAGACTACAGCTCTTCCATTTCTTTGTCAAAAAAGCAGCAAAATAGGGGATTAAAAAAGGAAAAAAGCAAGTAAAAAAGCCAAAGTGTTCTGTGAAACACTTTGGCTTTTTTTAGCTCTGGACAAGTTGCCTTAACCCATGATGGCTAGAATGTCTGCTGTAATGAGCTTGGACAATTCCACTTGAAACTTTCTATCATTTGGCATAATCTTATGATTACGCTCATGGATTATACAACCCCTTTTTCTTAAAGAAAATTTTAACTTGCTTAAAGTTTCCGAAGGAGTTTCTTTTTCATATGTAGGGGTTAAATGGATGTTTATCAGCGTATGATATTTCTTGAAATATGCCCAAAGACTTTCAGGCACTTTTTCGAATATCAATACATTTTGATTTTTGCCACTAAAGCAGTCTTTCAATAGCGTAACCATTTCTGCATCGTTAATAAAAATGATTACTGGAGATTTCCCATCAACATTTCTGGTTAAGAAAAATTTTCCGATTGTTCCTTGTTGTTTTTTTTCCTTGGCTTCCATGGTACTTATTGGGATTTAAGCGTTATGAAAATTTTTTGAAATAAAGCTACTGGTTTTTTTGGGGTTGCAATAAATTTGGAAAGAACAATTTTGTTTATCAGGCATACTACCAACTTTTAGCTTTTTTGTCAAGCATGCAAACTCAAAATCTTTATATAATTAAATTACTGCATTGTTTTTGGCTTAACATCGGTTAATTTCTAAACCTGGCAAAGATGGGTTGGCTGTGAGATAATGGTGAGATAGATTCTAGATTTTAGAATTTAGATTTTAGAATTTTGTTATAAAGCTAAAGTCTAAAAGCTATTTTTATGTTAGAGATAAGTTTAAAAAAATATTTCAACTTCTCACAGTTTCGCGCTGGGCAGAAAGAAATCGTGGAAAGCATCTTGGCTGGCAAGGATGTGGTGGCTTTGATGCCGACTGGGGGAGGAAAATCCTTGTGTTTTCAGTTGCCGGCAATCTTGAGCGGGGGCATTTCAATTGTCATCTCGCCTTTGATTGCGCTCATGCAAGATCAAGTCGATGGCTTGGTGGCGCGTGGGATTTCTGCAACTTTTATCAATAGCTCACTTTCTTTTGAGGAGATTGAGCAAAGACTTTTTGACATCAAGCAGGGAAAAACAAAGATTGTCTATGTGGCGCCGGAGAGATTTGCCAATCATCAGTTTCAAAAATTGTTTTCGCAGTTGGAAGTTTTTTTGTTGGCTGTGGATGAGGCGCATTGCGTTTCGCAGTGGGGACATGATTTCCGGCCAGACTATTTAAATGTCAAAGAATATATTGGTCTTTTGTCCAAGCGTCCAATTGTGGCGGCTTTCACCGCCACCGCCACGCCAGAAGTTAAAGATGACATCATTGAGCGTTTGGCTTTGCAAAACCCGGCTGTTTTTGTGCGCGGTTTTGATCGACCAAACTTGAAATTTTTTGTGCGCGAAAATCTCAAGAAAAAGCAGCGGGCGAGTGAAGCGCTGCGAATTGCCAAATCTATCAAAGGCTCAGGCATTATCTATGCCATCACGCGCAAGGAAACAGAAGAGTTGGTCAAATTTTTCAAAGCGCAAGGAATCCAGGCGGCGGCTTATCATGCTGGAATGCCTGGTGAGAAAAGAGCAAAAATCCAAAATGATTTTATGGAAAACAAATTCAAAGTCATCGTGGCGACAATTGCTTTCGGAATGGGTGTGGACAAGGCTGACATTCGGTTTGTGATTCATGTTGGCATGCCGTCCAGTCCCGAAGGATATTATCAAGAAGCAGGACGCGCTGGTCGCGATGGTGAGCAAGCTTTTTGCATCTTGCTGCACAGCAAGAGTGATGCGAGTTTGCATAATTTTTTCATTCTGACGAGCAAGGGCGAAATGAAAGCGCAAGGGAAGAGCTGGGAAGACTCGCAAAAAGTGCTCAGTGTTAAATATGCTAAACTCAACAAAATGAGAGAATATGTTGGATTGGGAACTTGTCGGCGACTTTTGTTGCTTGAATATTTTGGTGACCCGGCAGTCAAAAATCATAGTGGGAATTGCGGTGGTTGTGACGTGTGCCTTGATTACAAATGGGACAAATCAAATGTCGCTGAAAATGAGGGGGAGAAGAAAATGGCCAAGAAAAAAGTGAAAAGACAAAGCGGCGAAATTTTTGGTACGGTTTTGGAAACGGTGCAGCTCTACCAACAAAATTATGCGCCGGGCGCGATTGCCAAAATCAGAAGCTTGGGAGTCAGCACGATTTTTAATCATCTGATTGAATGGTATGAGGCCGGTGGCAATTTTCGGCTGGAAGAATTTTTGGATTCGGAAACGGAAAAACAAATTTTGCAAGCGATTGAAAAAGTCGGCAGTTTGGAAAAACTTAGCCCCATCAAAAAACAACTTCCGGCTGAAATCAGTTATGAGCAGATTAGAATGGTGATTGCGAAGAGGAAGAGGGGGTAACTTGTTACATTGCTATATTGTCATATTGCTAAAATTTCAGAAGGCCTAGTTTTCTTGCTGGTAGCTTTCAAAATATGTTAATCTTGGCATATGCAGGATTTGGCATATTATTGGCTGCTTTTTCTTTTAGCTAGGCCAAAAAAACAATATAGTAATATATCAAATGTAACAATCCGGACCTTCACTACTTGACTTTTGGCGCGATTAGGAGTATAATGCGAGGTTATTGAATTTTTTGCTCTTTGCAAATTGAAGACTTTTTATTTTTTCTCGCTTCCAAAAACTCTAAAAAATAGAACCATGGTTTGCATTTACACTTTTAAGCTGAAAGGCGAATTATTCTTTGAGGTATATTCGTCAATCTTGGGTGGTAACTGGTCAACACTATGTATACTTAATGCTCCCGATAGTGATCTTAATTCGGTCAGTCAGGACGCATATTTTCGTCTGGCCAAAAAGAAAATAGGAAGAAATATTTTTTTCCTTCGGCTTCGCACTCATCAACATCGTTGATCTTTTGATTTTTTTGTTTTCAAAAACTTTAAAAAATAGAATTATGCCTACCTACATTTTTCCCTGGAGTGGTTCAAGTGCTGATGAAAAAATTTCATTGGAGGAATTAAAAAAGGCATTATTTAAGCGAATTAATTCTGAAAAAGGAGGAGATGAAAGAGGTCTTTCGGAATGCAATTCTTGCGATGCGAAGAAGCGTTGTGGGCTTGATTGCGAATTTTACTTTTAATGCTCCTGTAGACCTGGCAAATTTTGTTGTCATTGATGGCAAAACATTTCGACCGTTAGAGCTTACACTTTGATTTTTCTAAAGTGTGGACTCGGCGGTCGTTTTTTATTCCGAAATTTTTTTCTAGATTGTTTTTTTTGTTTATTTGTAGAGGTGCTGAGAATGTTTTTATATTTATTAGTATATTAGTAAAAGATTAGTAATTTAGTGGGAATTTTAGGGGATAACAAAAAAGCCCTCAATGCAAGCAATGGGCGGCTGAATCCCTTGAAAAAAGTATCGGAAAAAAATATATTTTTTCCCTGATAATCCAGGTGGGTTTCAATTTTTCGCCAAGCTATTCTGAAGGCTCTTTGTTTTTAGTATAAATCATTTTTTATTTTTGGGCTAATTTATTTTTTGTCTAAGCAAGCCCCTTTATCTTACAAGGTATTTTTACAAGCTTGTTTCCTTTTTAGAGCACGCTTCTTGGCTGGGAACTATAGCCAAGAAGCTCTGGCTTCCTGTCGGACGCTAAAGCCTAAAAAGAAAATAAGCTCGTAAAAATTACGTATGATATCCTTATGACATCCGAATTGCACAAAATGGCAGAAGAATGATAGAATAGGTTTTAATTATGGAAAAGAAACTTTTTTTGATTTTGCACAACATTCGCAGCGCCTATAATGTGGGCGCTATTTTTCGCACGGCCGATGGGGCGGGAGTTTCCAAAATATATTTAACTGGCTATTCTCACGCGCCATCCAAAGAGGAAAATCAGGACTTGAAAAGCAAGGCGGACAAGATGATAGAAAAAACTGCTTTGGGCGGCGAGAAAAGTGTGCTCTGGGAAAAATGCGATGACATTTTCCAGCTTTTGGATAAACTCAAAAAGGAAAATTGCGCCGTAGTAGCTTTGGAAACAACTCCACAGGCGGTTGAACTTGGGAAATTTGAGCCGAACTGCTCGGTGGCTTTGATTTTGGGCAACGAAGTGGATGGCATTTCGCAGGAAATTTTGGAAAAATGTGATTCGGCCGTAGCGATTCCCATGCGAGGAGTGAAGGGGTCGCTGAATGTTTCCATTGCTGCTGGCGTGGCAGCATATGGGATTATGGATAAGTTAATTTATGGGTAATTTTTCAGATTGACTATTTTTTGACTGGTGTTAAGATATAATTACTATGAAAAAGCAAAAAAGTACAACTAAAGAGAAAACTTTTGGCTTCAGTGAAGTGATGTCAATGCTGGAAGGCATGAACGATGGAATACAAGTTCTTGCTGAACAACATAGTGGAATCATTGGTCGCTTGGATGGCATGGATGCTAGATTTGATAAGACGGATGCCAGATTTGATAAGATGGATGCTAGATTTGATAAGATGGATGCTAGATTTGATAATCTTGAAACAAAAGTTGACAGTCTTGAAACAAAAGTTGACAGTCTTCAAGTGGATGTAACCGATATTAAGCACAAACTCTCTCAGAAGGTTGATTTAGAAGACTTCCAGAAATTGGAAAAGAGGTTAATAAAGTTGGAAAATTTTGTGCTAAGTTTTTCACGAAAACATTAAAAAGTTTTGATGTATTTCTTCATAAATCGGAGTTTACTCCGGTTTTATTTTTTATGTTAAAAGAAACCAGAAAAGAAATTAGAAGTTTGGCAAATTCAGAAAAGGCGAAAATTTTGGTGGGGTTTTTCAAGACGGGCAAGGGACAGTATGGCGAAGGGGATAAATTTTTGGGTATCACAGTGCCACAGACGCGAACGGTAGCGAAAAAATATTGGCAGTTGCCATTGGCGGAAGTTTTACAATTACTTCAATCGGCTTTTCACGAAGAGCGTTTGGCTGCACTTTTGATTCTGGTTTTGCAATATCAAAAAGGCGATGAAAAACAAAGAAAGAAAATTTTTCAGGCCTATTTGGAAAACACTCAATGGATCAACAATTGGGATTTGGTTGATTTGACAGCTGATAGGATAGTCGGGACCTATTTAGCGGATAAACCGAAAGACCTTCTTTTTAAACTTGCCGAGTCAAAACTTCTGTGGAATCGACGGATTGCAATGCTGGCAACTTTTCATGAAATTAAAAATGGTCGCAGTCAGACAACTTTAGAAATTGCCGAAAAACTTTTGAATGACAAAGAGGACTTGATGCACAAGGCTGTCGGTTGGATGCTTCGCGAAGTTGGCAAGCGTTGCTCGCAAGAAGAAGAGGAAAAATTCCTGCAAAAGCATGCTGCGGTCATGCCACGCACCATGCTTCGCTATGCGATTGAGAGATTTGAAGAAGGGAAAAGGCGGCAATACTTGAAAAAGTAATATAAAAATGTTACTGTTTAGCAAGGAAGATAACTATATTCATCAAAAAATGAAAACTAAAGAGCAAATTGTGGATGAAATTTTGGCGCGCGGTGTGATTGTTGAAATGTTGCCTGGAAAAGATAAATTGCGGCAGCGGCTTTTGAGCGATGTTCCAATGAAGATGTATATAGGAGCTGATCCAACTTCTGCTTCTCTGCATCTGAGTCATGCAAAAAATTTCATGCTATTAGAAGAATTTAGAAAGCTTGGGCATGAAGTCTATGTGCTTTTTGGAAGTTTTACTGCGCAGATTGGCGACCCAACAGACAAATCAGTGGCCAGAAAACAACTTACGCTAGCGGAAGTGATGGAAAATGTTAAGGAGTGGACAAAGCAAATAAAACCCTTGATGGATTTTGACACAACTGAAAACCCTCCGCACATAGTTTACAATCATGAGTGGCTTTCAAAATTAACCATGGAGGAGGTAATAAGTCTTGCTTCGAATTTTACAGTGCAGCAAATGCTCGAAAGGGACATGTTTGAAAAACGAATGTTGGAAGAAAAACCAATTTATTTGCATGAATTTTTGTATCCACTGATGCAGGGTTATGACAGCGTGGCTTTGAATGTTGAAGCTGAGCTTTGCGGAACTGATCAGATTTTCAATGCTTTGGTTGGAAGGACGTTGCAATCAAGAATAAACAAAAAGGAGAAATTCGTGATAGCGGTTAATTTGATGGAAAATCCAATAACTGGTGAGTTGATGTCAAAAAGCAATGGTACGGGAATATTCCTTAATTTTAGTCCCGCTGATATGTTTGGAGCAATTATGTCTCAGCCAGATGAAATGATAGATGTTTTCTTTGTGAATAATACTAGACTGTCACTAGATGAAATTGAAAAAATTCTGAAAAATTCCAATCCCCGAGATGCAAAAATTAGAGTAGCTTTTGAGATTGTGAGTATTTTTTATGGAAAAGAAATTGCTCAAGAATCTCAGGAACATTTCGTCAAAACTATTTCCAACAAAGAAACCCCAACTGAAGTGGCTGAGTTTAAAGTTGAGAACAATGAAATCAAACTCACTGAACTTTTGGTCGCCTCTGGCAATGCCACTAGCATTGGTGATGCTCGTCGTAAAATCGAGCAGGGCGGTGTCAGCGTCGACGGCGAAAAAATCCTTGACCCAAATTTTGTTGTTGATTCTTCTTTTGATGGCAAAGTTTTCAAGATCGGCAAATTGGGGTGGGTAAGGGTAAAATTTTAAATGTTCCTTATCTGAGCCAAAAAAGACACTTGTCCACATTGCGGGAATTTCTACTGCAGTTGACAAGTGTCTTTTTTTGGTGTATGATATAAGGTCACTATGAAATTTATTGATAGTGTCAAAACAGTTTTTTTACAATAACCTTCGTCACTGCATTTTGCAGATTGACGAGCAAATAATGAATAAATGAAAAAAATGCTTTCTCTTGTGGCTGCGGCGATTATCGTTGCTTTGGGTTTTGGAAACGTCAGCTATGCGGCTGATGAAAAACCAGAGAACACTTTCGAAGTTGCTGCATCATCGAAGTGGGTTTCGCAGTATGTTGGTGATGCTGGTGCGGTTTTTTATGAAGGTGCCGTGCTCCATAATGAGTTGACCGTCACTCATTCTTCTGGGTTGTATCTCGATGTTTGGGGTAGTAATTCATTCAAGAAACCTGCCATTAACGGCAGTTATGGGAACGAATTTGATTTAACCTTGGGTCGTGCATGGGAAATGTATGGGCTAAATTTTGATGCTGGCGTCGCATACTTTGATCTTGCCGGAAGGAGTATTTTCAGCGGTTCGCTAGAAGGTGACATAATCCAGCCCTTCTTACAGGTTAACGGGGAAGTTACAGTTTCTGAGAGTAATAAGCTTTTTCCATCAATCAAGTTTGAATACGCACTCCCTGCCATTGGAAATGACCCAGGATTGAGTGGTCTGCATGTTCACTTCGCGCTGAAACATAATGCTGAACTGTCATCAACTTTCTCAGTCAGTCAGAAACTGACGGCGACTTATGATGACGGTGCTTATGGTTTCGATCGAGCGCTAATTGGAGCGTATGAGATTGCTCCAACAGTGAAGCTTTCGGAAAAGTTATCACTGAATGGTTCAATTCTCGTTATTGGACCATTGACCAGTGTCAATGACGGCAGAAAAGCTGAAGTTGTGGGTTCGATTGGTATTTCCACAACATTTTAAAAAAACATAGGTAAAACCTGCCCATGTTAAACAGTAAAGACATCCCGTAGTTCAACAAACTATTGCGGATGTCTTTTTTAAAATCAAAAACAATTTAATTTCTTTTGTTTTTCTGCATCAATTCGGGAAATTTTCGTTGACAGTATTTTTTTGTTAACTTATACTGGAAGCAGGGGAAGATAATAGAGAGTTTTATGAAAGAAAAGTTTCGAGAATTAATCATTAGTGATTCACAAAAAAATTATATGCTTGCAAGCGCATATAATCATACTTTTCTATTTTTTAAAACGTCGTAATGACGTTTTTTATTTTTTTAAGTTAGTGACGATAATGATAGGTTGAATACTATATAGTTTGACGCAGCTTTTGTTAGTCGTATGCCTTGCCGCATTAGTTCAGAATATCTAGGATTTACCAGTAGGCGTTGACATCAGTTATTTAAGTTAAAAAACAATCATTCAGTAGACAGCAAGTTCAAGAATTTAGAGCCCCTTTTTACTGATTGAGTGCGTAAACTTGGTTTGGTGTTAAATAGTTATTAGATTTCCTTGGTCTATTGTTTAATTTTTCTTGGATTTCATAAACATCTCTTTCTGTAATCTTTGCAA
>CAINNK010000028.1 GCA_903851135.1 uncultured bacterium
TCAAAAGTTAATCCCAATAGTAATAGCCGACTAATTTCCTCTCTGTCCTCAAAAACTAATTCGTTAATTTTCATAGCTTCTTTGTTTAATTATGATAGCCTATATGGTATCATAATGTTGCAATAGAAACTTGAACCTAAGCAAGTATAAAACTATTATAGCACAAAAAATGTTTTCAATGCTAGAATACAGTTAGATAAAAATTTGGAGGCTAAGCCTCCTATAGGAGGCTTAGCCTCCAAATTTTCACATTTTTTTATGCAGACATATAAAATTCCCAATATCCATAATGAAAAAATCATTTTAGCCCTTGGTGCTGAGTCGGCTGGAAATTTTTCACTGTGGAAAGATGGGATTATTAACTTTTCCGAAGATTTTGGCGATTTGACAAATGAACAAAATTTTTCAAATTTTAAAGTTGCGCTTTTGAAATTTCTCAAGAATCAAAAAATCAAACCTGACATTATTTTGTCTGACTTGCACCCACTTTTTGAAACCACCAAACTCGCGCAAAAATTAGCAAAAAAATATAAGGCTGAGTATTTGCCAGTTCAGCATCACTTTGCCCATGTTTTTTCTGCAGTTGGAGATGAGGTCGTGGAACTTGGAACGTGGAGCATGGAGCAAAAACTAATTTCTACTATACAATATACATCCTACAAAATACCTCATACAATTCTTGGGGTTGCTTGCGATGGCACAGGCTTGGGAACGGATGGAAAAATTTGGGGAGGAGAAGTTTTCACAATGACCAATAGCCAAAAGACAACAAACAATAAAACTCAAAATTCAAAATTACAAATCACCAGAATTGGACATTTGGAAAATCAAATTTTGCTGGGGGGAGAAATGGCGATTCAGGAGCCAGCAAGAATGCTGATTGCAATATTATTTAAAATTTCAAATGCCGCAAAAAAGTTCCCACTGTGTCATTCCGGACTTGATCCGGAATCCAGTAAATCTCACGAAATAAAAATGGGCCTGGATTCCCATTTTCATGGGAATGACACAAATGTAAAGATTGAAAAACAGAAAAAAATAATTTTTAGCTATATAAAAAAATATTATACCCCAAATGAATTTGAAGTCCTTTGGAAACAGCTTGAGCAAAATTTCAACTGCCTGGAAACTTCCAGCACGGCTCGGGTGTTGGACGCAGTTTCAGTTCTGCTTGGTTTTTCCAACAACGAAAGACTCAGCAAACATGGACCAATTGCGCTGCTTGAGAAAAATTCAACCAAATCATACTTAAATTTAAATCCTAAAATCACAACATACAATATACAAAATACAAGATACGGGATACTAGATACAACTTATTTATTTGAATATCTCATTAAAAATCTTGACCGCGACAAAGCTCGCCTGGCTGCGACAGCGCAAAAATACATTGCGGATGGAATGCTTAAGATAGTTCAGCAGTTCACAGTCAACAGTTCACAGAAACATTCAGCAAAAATTTTCGCCGCTGGAGGAATGATGAATAACAAAATAATTTCCGAAATCATGGAAAAACAAGGTTTTTACTTAAACAAAAAAATTCCCCGCGGTGACGCCGGGATTTCCTTTGGGCAAATTATTTTTTATTTGCTGACAAAATAAACAAAAACTTTTTTCACACCTATATATTAATATATGGGTTTGAAGTGCAATAATCTAATAAAACAACATTCTGACATTCTTGCCTGCCCGCCTCTGGAGGGAGAATATGAGAATGTCCTGAAAGTTTTTAGAAACTAAAAAACCACAAATCATACGACCGCTGGATTTTTGGTTTTTTCATTTTTGAGTATCAAAAAAGCCTGTTGCGCAATTTTGCAAACAAGCAATTTTTTAGAAGCCTCCATTAATTAGAGGCTTCTAAAATATCAACAAAGAGTGAATAAATCTCCATATCCATTCGCCAATACTACTGGATTACATGCCCATTTGAGCTGAAAATGACTATATTCGCCAATACTCCAATAGGGAACGTAGATTCTATCACCCCTTAAAACCTCTCCTGTAACCCTCACTGCACCCTTAAGGCAAAAAAGTTTAGAAGCAGATGGGAAGAAATGTTTAAAGAATTCAACACCTCTTTCATCTATGGACAATCCGGCATAAAGACCAAGCATGTTCTCTAATGTCCCCTCTTCACTTAATTGATCAAGTAAACATTGAATAGAATTAAAGCTTTTCGTTGAAGGATAAGGCTTCTTTTTCCTTATATCAAACTCGAATGGCCCCCTCTTCTCAAGCTCAGGAAAAAGTGGAGCACACGATTCTTCATGCTGTGTGAAACTCGGATAAGTAAAACTGCCAATCTTTGCTTCATCAACATTAACAAAGGGATTGCAAGTTTTCAGAAATTCTCTTAAATCTTTATCAGAAATAGCTCCTGTGAGAGTTAACCTCTGAATTTCCTTAATTTTAATCATTGAATCAATAGATGTGTCTGGCATAACTCACCATCCTGAATTAAAAGGTTTGAAAGAAGAAATAATAAAGTTATTTTTTGGCCCTGCGGAAAAATGCCTAAAATAAGCCACTTTCTGCAGGGCCAAAGTGAAAAATTGTCAAAAAGCTACGATATTAAAGTATACACCTTTTTGAAGCTATTGTCAACAGATGCGAGGGATGAGTTTGCCATTGGGCATTTCGATGGGCCGCAAGGAGCCAAGTTTAGTTTGAAGATAAAGACCTTTTCCTGCTTTAACTTTGCCGATGATTTTCGCTTCGGGATTAAACTTTTTCAAAATTCGCAGAACCCTGGCAGCATCTTTTTCACTGACGGTTGCCAGGAAGCGACCCTCACTGGCAAAAGAAAAAATATCAATGCCAAGCAGCCCGCCCAAGGCGATGGTTTCTTTTTTGTAGGGCAAAAGATTTTCATCCAGCACTATTTTGACTTTAGATTTTTCGGCCATTTCAACCAGATTAGCTGCCAAGCCTCCACGGGTTGGATCTTTGGCAGCATGCACAAATTTTCCAATGGCCAGCATTTCTTTGTCAATTGGTTTGCAATCCGAAGAAACTCGCGAGCGATAACCAAAACGCTCACTCAGCAGCGCCACGGTGTGCTCACCCAAATCGCCAGAAGCAATCACCACATCCCCAACCTGCGCCCCGGCATTATTGATAACTTTTTCAGCCATGCCAATTCCAGCGGTGGTGATTTCAATTTTGTCGAGCTTGCCTTTTTCAGTCACCTTAGTGTCCCCCGTCACAATAGGCACCCCAGCCTCTTTTGAAACCTTGGCAATTGATTTGATGATTTTCAAAAAGTCCGCCTTTGGAAATCCTTCTTCCACCACAATGCTAAGAGAAATTCCCAAGGGTCTGGCGCCCATCACAGCCAAATCATTAATCGTTCCGCACACCGCAATTTTTCCAATGTCGCCGCCCGGGAAAAAAATCGGATCCACAATAAAAGCATCCGTTGTCAGCAAAAGATGCTGATTTTGGAAATCTTTTTTTGGCAAACTTATTTTCGCCAAAGCCAGTGAAGCCGAATCATCGCCTGAGTTTTGCCACTTGCCAGCCCCGCCCAAAATTTTGCGAACTTGCCTAATCAACTCACTTGATTTTGCTCCACCTCCACCATGGTCTAAAGATATTGTCATATTGATATACTGTTATACTGTTAGATTGTTATATTACTATATTGCTATACTCGTTTATTTTTCAAGTTTTTCGTTGGTGAATTTAATCAAATGGTTTATTTCCTTTGGCAATTTTTCTAACTCATTCATTATATATTGATACTGTTTTTCGTCTATTAAACTTCTTGCCTTGGCCTTCAAGGTCCAATCTTGAGATTCTTTCAAAGAACCAAAACTATATCGATAGAAATTTATTTTATCTTTTTTTCCAAATCTTCCAAATCCTTCAGCAATATTGGCAGAAATAGAATCAACAGAACGTATCCACTGTTTACCAACTGTGTCTTTTGCTAAATAATCCCAACAAATTACAACATTCCAAACATAATTACTCAAATTATAAGCAATTTTATAAGAATTTAAATCATTCAACTTTAGGTAATTCATATTTAACAATATAACGATATAGCAATATAACAATTAAACTCGGTATTGAAGGTAGTTTCGACACGCCCCTTCTTCGGACACCATGCAGGGTCCATAGGGATTTTCGGGCGTGCAAACTTTGCCAAACATTGGGCATTGTTTGGGGCTAAGCGTGCCTCGGATGATTTGCCCGCAACGACAACCGGTTGGTTTTTTTGCCTGCGAAAAATCAATTTTCGCAAGAATATTTTGATACTTTATTTTCGCATTCATTTTTGGATTTTTCACTTCCAAACCAGAATTTGCAATTTTTCCAAACCCGCGCCAATTGCCGTCACAAATTTTGAAATTCTCCCAAATCAATTTTTGCGCAACTTGATTTCCTTCTTTTTTCACCAAGCGGACATATTCATTTTCAACTTCTTTTTTTCCATCCCTGATTTGACAAAGGAGCAAATAAATCGCTACCAAAACATCCTCCGCTTCAAAACCAGCAATCACCTGAGCAACTTTCAGATGTTCAAACGGCTTCGTGCCAATGATAGTTGCAATATGACCAGGACTAATAAAGCCATCGATTTTTGTTTCGCCCGCTTCAAGCAAAGCATTCATGGCTGGCAAAAAAAGTTTATGCGAAGAGTATACCGTCAAACCATTTTGCAAAGCCATTGCAGTCATCGGGGTAGTGGTTTCAAAACCCAAACCAAAAAAAACCAGATTTGGAAAATCCTTTTTTAGTTCAAGCGCTTCTTGGATAGAATAAACTGAAAAAACTCTTGCGCCCTGACTGCGAGCTTGCTCCAAGGAGCCAAAAAAACCTGGCACCCGTAGCATGTCGCCATAAGTCGCAATCGGAATTCCAGCTTTGGACAAAGCAACCACCACGTCAATGTCTTCTTGCGCCGTCACGCAAACCGGACAACCAGGCCCCGTCAGCAATTTGATGTTTTTCGGCAGCAAACTTCTGATGCCATTTTTACTAACAGTTTGTGTGTGCGTGCCACAAACTTCCATCAAAACAACGCTTCTTTTGATTTGGCTGGCGACTTTATTTATTTTTTCAATTAGATTTTCAAACGATTTTGTTTCCTTTTTCATCCAGTAGTAGAAATTCAAATGAGCTCCGCCCAAAGAATTCTCTATATATTTATTCTTCTAAGATTAAATTTTATTCATTTAATAAGAAGTAAATTAAATTCAAACCTTTGAATTATCACTACTGGATTCATACCGGGTAGTAGAAATTCGAATGAGCTTTGCTCGAAAGATTCTCATCCAGTATTAATAGTTGTTATTATTTTTCCGAGATTATATAAAAGGTTTAGGTTTTTTTATTTTTTCGAATTCTCACTCCCCGGTCATATTCTTTTAAGACTTCCCAAGCATCTTCAGTTGAAAGTTGCGAAATTGCAAAACCAGCATGCACGATCACAAAATCGCCCACTGTCACATCTGGGACAAGTGAAATATTTATATCCTTTTTAACCCCATCAAAATCAGCAGTCGCCTGCTGATTTTTCAAAGCAATTATTTTTCCCGGAAAAGCTAGACACATAAATAAATATTGCTATATTGCTATATTGCTAAAAACTTCAGACAAGCCTTAAGTCTAACTCGCGACAATATAACAATATGACACTATAACCATTTAGATTTTTCCGTCGCTACCAAAATATCCGATTTTTTTCATCACGGTGTTTTTCACTTCATGCTGGGCGTCACCGAGAAGTTTTCGAATGTCGAAAGACAAATTATGTTGATCTTTAAATGAACCAGCCAAGCTGTTCACAAAAGCCAAACGAGTTGCCGTATCAACATTGAAACAACAAATTCCCCTGGAAATAACTTCTTTCACTTTGCCATTTTCCCAATCGGAAGCACCGTGCAAAATGAGTGGAACTTGCACCAACTTATGAATAGCTTCTAGTCGATCATAATCAGGAACAGCACGCTCTTTGAAAAATCCATGCGCATTGCCAATAGCCACCGCCAAAGCATCAATGCCAGTTTCTTTAACAAATTCCGCGGCCTGCTCAGGTATGGTCATGTATTTGTCCCAATCAATTTCACCCATTTCACCTTCTCCGATATACGGCACACTGCCCAATTCTCCCTGAACACAAATATCTTTTTCGTGACAAAAATCCACAACTTTTTTGGTAAGCAAAAGATTGTCCTCATAACTTTTGCGTGATCCGTCAAACATGACTGACGGAAAACCGATATTAACGCAGCGCTCAATAATCTCTGGGCTTTTGCCATGATCGAGATGAATGCCAACCGGAATTTCCGGCGCATAAAACTCAGCAATATTTTTCACCAAATTAAAAATCGCCCGCCCGCCCGCATAGTCTAAAGTCTTTTCAGTGATTTGAATAATAACCGGACTCTTTAGTTCCTTGGCAGCTTCCACAATCGCTCTGGTTGTCTCCATATTGGTCGTGTTAAAAGCTCCGACCGCATAACCGCCTTCTTTCGCTTTGTTTAAAATTTCTTTGACAGATGTAATCATAATATTTTTTTCTACGAATTACGAATTTTTACGAATGTACGAAATCGCATCGTTCCTCTCTTTAGAAAAGATAGTGGATGCGAGCGAGTACAACATTCACGAGAGATTTGAAAAACTTTCTTTGCAAATATAATATTTCAAATCCACCTCAATCCTCCTTTGCTAAAGGAGGAAGAAAATACGTTCGTACATTCGTATTTTTCGTATTTCGTAGAGTTCTTATTTATCCAATTAGAGAAACAATTTTCAAAAATTCATTTGGAATCAAACTTTCGCGGCCAACCAGCACACCGTCCATTTGCGGTTCGACGCAAACCTGAGCAACATTCTTGGAATTAACTGAACCGCCATAAAGAATTCTCACTTTCTCAGCCGCAGAGGCTCCATACTTTTCGACCAATAATTTCCTGATGGTTATCTTCACTTCCAAAATTTCGTCGCTAGTCGGGATTGCGTCGCTGCCAACAGCCCAAATCGGTTCATAGGCAAAAACAATCTCAGTTATTTTAGAAATCGGAACGTCACTCAGGCTTTGATTGAGTTGCGCCATGATTACTTCAGCCGTTTCCCCGTTTTTTCTTTCAGTTTGTGATTCACCAATGCAAACAATTGGAATTAGATTGTCTTTAAGCGCTGATTTTATCTTCGCATTGATGTCTTCGTTGCTCTCTGCAAAATATTTTCGTCTCTCACTGTGACCAATGATGGCATATTTACAACCGATATTTTTCACCATAAGCGAAGAAATTTCACCCGTAAAAGACCCTCGCTCTTCCCAAAAAATATTCTGAGCGCCAACAAAGATGTTTTCCTGCGCTAGTGTTTCGACAAATTTTTCCAAATGGACGGCCGGCGGACAAAGTACAATTTCAGCAGAATTTTTGGCTTTTTTTTCAAAATCTCGCTGAAAGGATTCCAAATAGCGATCACGCTCAGCGACGGTTAGAAGGTTCATCTTAAGATTTCCCACGACTAATTTTTTCATATATTTCTAAGTTAATTGGAAAGGTTTCAACCAAAGGTTGATCAGCCTCTGGCTGACATTTTTAAATTCCCAACAATTATTTTTTGCATATTATTATAAATATTTTAGGAGAGTTTCGGCCCGAGGCCGATCAGCCTTGGGCTGACATCTTAAGATTTCCAACAACTAGTTTTGACATAAATTTATATTTCGTTAATTTTATTTTCAATTTCATCCATCGTCGCAGTAAAAAACTTCTCTACATCAACCCCATATTTTTCTGACAAAACAAGCACGCACCATAAACAATCAGCAAGTTCATGACCAATTTTTTCATCAACATTCTCACCCTCACGAATCCCTTCTTTCATCATTACAAGTTTTGCCAAATCTCCAACATCTCCAACGAAACCCTGCATGATGTCTGAATTATTCCAAGCCCTACCATATTTTTTGGTTTCATTGATAGCATATTTTTCACGAATCTCCAAAGCTCTCTTACTAAGTTCTTTTATATCCATAATGTTATTTAAAAATAAATCACTAAGCCAGTCACAATTAATCCAGAAACAATGGTTCCGACCAACAAAAGTGGCAAGGATTTTTTCAGTGGAATCCCAAACACAAAAGCCGCCAGCGCCCCAGTCATCCCACCCAAAAGCGGAATCGGAGTGGCAGCCAAAATGAAAATCGCCCACTCGCCATACTTTTCCATCTTGCCTCCCGCTCTTTTGCGAGTATGTTCAAACAGCCAAGCAAAAAACTTTTCAAAAATCGGGATGTATTTGGAAAGCAGCTTTGCAATCGGATCCAAAAGCAGCACGATAATAGCCATCGAAAAAAAAGTTCCAGCCACAGAATAAAGCAGTGCCACTGTCGGCGATAAGCCATAGACCTTGATCGCCAAAGGAATTGAAGCGCGCAGCTCCGTGATTGGAATCAGGGCAATCAAAAATGTTGCCAGTTCTTTCGGAAAACTCGCGAAGAAATTAATAATCAAATTGTGCATAATTATAGTAACTAGCAACCAGTAATCAGTAACTAGCAATTTATATGGAAATTATTTTTTAAAATTTCTAATCCTTTATCTGTTTTCGCAGAAACTTCGCAGCCACTTCCGGTTGGATAGTGGAAATTTCAATACCGGTTTCCAATTCAAAACCAGCCCAAGTTGCAGTGTGCGGCAGAATTTCAATGTGCCAATGAAAATGCGGATAGTCCTTGCCATCACAGGGCGAAGTGTGAATATAAAAATTGTACGGAGGATCATTTAAGGCAGTGTAAATAGCGTTAAGACTCTTACTGAAAACTTCGGCCAATTTAACTTTCTCTGCATCCGTGATACGCTCAAAATATGGGCTGTGTTTTTTGGGCACAATCCAAACTTCAAAAGCCGCCCGAGAAGCAAAAGGACAAAAAGCGACAAAATCATCGTTTTCGAACACCACTCTTTTTTCAAAATCACTTTCATATTCACTTATCACACAGTAAACACATTGCTGATTGCCCTTGTGATATAGCTGCGCGCCATCCAATTCCAATTTCACATAAGGTGAAACAACTGGAATAGCAATGATTTGGGAGTGAGGATGTGGAATAGACGCACCAACTTCTCTGCCATGGTTGTGAAAAATTGCAATATAATTGACATTTTTCTTGTTCATCAAATCAAGATAACGATCCTGAAAAGCATCAAAGACTTCAGCCACTTCCAAAACATCCATTAAGGCCAGTTGTTTGTAATGATCTCTAGTCACTACAATTTCATGAAACCCAACTCCCGGCATGGAAAAATATGGTCCTTCAGAAATAGCACGCGCGCTTGTCGCTGACGAGACTGCTGGAAATTTGTTTGGAAAAACTCGCAATGACCACTGCCCATCATTATCAGCATAAATCAAAACATCCTTTTCCTGACCACTAGCCACTGGATCTTCAAAAAGACAATGCTCAATGCCCTTGTCATCCTTGACTCGCTCAAAATGAGCGAAATCGTCTGGACGCTTAGCCCTGCCAGTTGCAATCAAAACCCAATCACCAGAAGCAATATCTTGTCGCAATTCGGAAATCTGATTTTCTTTTTCTTGATTTTCTTTTCCGAATTTTTCTCCGGATTTTTTATTGATGTTTATTTGCATCACTTTGAACAGGTCATAGGAATTAGAATCTAGGTTGTAGAAAATTCCTACCGCCCATAAACTATTGCCAAATACCTATTTTTATATTTTGTATTTTCTACTACCTAATTAATATCCGAGCTATTTTATTTTCTTAATGTTGTATTTTCCAGCAATAAGCCTGCCCTTGGTTTTAAACAAATCAATCAAAACCTGAATGAAACCATTAGGCCCAGTCAAGCTCACGGTTGAACCTTCTTCATTTAGCCACCTAACCGGTACTTGCACAACTTTAAAGCCAAGCGCCTTGGCGAGGACAATGAGTTCAAAATCAAAACCAAAACGATCAACTACCATGCGCTTAGCAACTTCATGGGCAGCCTTACCAGTAAGCATCTTAAATCCACATTGAGTATCAGGGAAATTCCAAAGCCCTAAAACAATTCTAATAATCCAGTTGCCACCTTCTCCCATAATTTCACGATGCTTAGGCTGATGAATTTGAATAAAAGCACCTTTTATCTTGCGAGAACCAATCACCACATCAGCACCTTTTTCAAACTCAGGCAAAAATTTCTCCACGTGCGTGATTGAAGTTGAGCCGTCCGCATCCAAGAAAACCACGTATTGCCCCTTGGTCTCAAGCAAGCCCTGACGAACAACGTAGCCTTTGCCATGATTTTCCTTATTATTAATCACTCTCAAGTTTTTCACTTGGCTGGCATAATTTTGCGCAACTTCAGCAGTATTGTCGGGAGAACCGTCAACTACCACGATAATTTCATATTCAAAGTTTTTTCCACTTAAAAAACTCTCAATTTCCAGTAAATTATTTCCGATACGCTCTTGTTCCCTATAAGCAGGAATCACAACTGACAAATATGGTTTATTTTCCATCTGAATTTATATTATTTATTACATGTTTCAATTATAGCATAGGATTAAAATATGCCTAGGACTAAAAATAGCTTATCAGGCTTTGGCTTCTTAGGAGTTAAACCACTCAGAAGCTGAAAAGCTAATGCCTAAAAAGCTGACCCATCCAGCCAACCTTGCAGAATAATCCTGGCCGCTTCTTGATCATCAAACTGAGCAATATTTTTGCCGCCTCGCAATTTGAGATTTTCGTGAGCCATTTTGGTTGAAAACATTTCATCAAAAAATTCAACTTGAACTTTATATCTGTTTTCAATTTCTTTGCCAAAAATTATTTTCTCCTCATTACCATCCAAATCCTTATCATGTCGAGTTGCTCCTATGATAATTTTAACAATATTTTTCTGACTAATAATTTCTGCTAGTTTGACATAAAAATCCTTGTCATTCCTGAGCGTATCAAAAGCAAAAGCCATTCTAGTTTCGCCGTCCGCAATTGCCAAACCAATTTTTGAGCGCCCGAAATCTAATCCCAAAAAAGAGCTTAACTGAGGCATATTTTCATTATCCATTGACTTAGACATAATTATGATATAATATAAATTGTTGTTATACGTAGTATATCACATTTTCCAAAAACGTTGTTTAAAAAAAGAAAAAATGACAAAAACAAAGAAGCCTTCAAAATTGACCGCGCCACTACTTTCAGGATTAATTGTGACACTATTTCTGTCAGCAATCATTCACACCTTATTCAGAATTTATTTTCCAACCATACAATTATTTGCGTGGTTTAACTTCGTTGGTCCCTATTTGTGGTCATCAGCAATTTTTTCTCTCGGTTTCCTCTTGCCAATTATTGCTAGTGCCACTAACAACAGACAAGCAGTAGAGATTACAGAAACCGAAAAAATATACTAAGCAACTAAAATCTAAGTCACGAAATAAATGATACTAAATCAAATATTTCGTGACTTTTGAATTTTTAAAATACCCCCTTCCAAAAATGGATCTTGCGGGGTCTTTTTTTATCCAAAAATATATTTTTCTAACTTATTCAATCACTGCGTTAAAATTTCAACGCCATTTTTAGTTATCAAGATTGTGTTTTCATAGTGCGCACTAAGTGAGCCGTCGGCAGTTTCAAAAACCCAACCATCACTACCAAGAACCGTTTTAAAATCACCAGTATTAACCATTGGTTCCAGCGCCAGTGTCATTCCAGCCTTCAACTGCAAATCTCGAAAACCTTTTTCAAAATAATTCGGAACTTGTGGATCTTCATGCAGATGTTGCCCAATGCCATGCCCCACCAAATTTCTCACCACCGAAAATCCCGCTGTCACCGCAACTTTTTCAGCAGCTTTAGAATAATCGCTAAGCATTTTTCCTTCTTTCAATTCTTTGATTCCCTTCCAAAATGCCTGCTGCGTAGCCTGAATTAGCGTACTTGCCTGCTGGGAAATCTCACCCACCGCGAAAGTTCGAGCCATGTCGGAAAAAAATCCATCTATTTCCAAGCCAATATCAACCTTAAAAATATCCCCATCCTTAAGGACCCTTTCGCTGCTTGGAATACCATGCACAATTTCATTATTGATTGAAGCGCAAATAGTTGCCGGAAAAGGATTTTTACCACCGCCATATCCCTTGAAAGCAGGTCTTCCGCCGCGCTCCAAAATGAGTCTTTCAGCAAGTTCGTCAATTTGCAAAGTTGTGACGCCAGGCTTGATTTTTTTTTCTAGACAGCTCATAACCTCAGCCAGCTTTTTACCAGCCTGCCGCATCGTCGCTATTTCAGATTCAGTTTTGATGTGAATAGACATAAATTATCCAAAGATACAATAATCGAAAAAATAATTTCTAATTTCAAATAAAGGGTATTAAAAGCCCATGGCAAGCCCTGAAGCCTGCGGGCTCACGAGGCAAGCCTTGAGGTTTTAAACCTTTTGGTATCGTCGCTCGCTGCGAAATGAAAGTACTCTTTCATTTCTCTCGCTTTGCTAGATAATAAAGTTTCGAATCTTAAATCCTAATTTTTGACATTTGGATTTTAGTTTTTATTAGTCATTGGAAATTTAGATTTTGGATTTTTCTCGATATTTATTTCTTGTATCTTGTTTGTTTTTTTAAATTTTTTCAAGTTGCTTTATAATATCACTGAAAACTTCTTCTACGCCGCGATTTCCATCAACTTCAATTAGGATTTCTTTTTTTCGATATTCTTCGATAACTGGAACAGTGACTTCATAGAAAGTCTTGAGACGTTTAGCAATGCCATCTGGGGTGTCGTCACCACGTTGAGCTATCATACCGCCACATGTTGGGCATTTTTCGCCACTGTGCGCGATGTGCTTTCCAATCACGAAATGTCTGAAGCATAAGGTACACATATAGCGCTTAGTTATCCTAGCGACCGATTCAGCGTATGGCAGTGTTATGTAAATTGCTTTTTCTATTGGGCGTTTTTCAGCTCTCATTAAAGCTTCAATTGGTTGAATTTGACCTATTGTGCGAGGTGCACTATCAAGAATAACTCCCTTATCATCAGAAACTTTTTCCAGATAATGTTTCAAAACATCCACAGTTATTTCATCCGGAATCATCTCCTTGTGCTCATTTAAGTCTTTTATTTTAATTCCCAAGGGAGAACTTTCTCTAGCAATATCACGAAAAATCTGTCCCGTTTCAATGTGTGACAGATTAAATTGCTCAGCTAATTTTTCCGCCTGGGTTCCCTTCCCACTGCCTTGTGGACCAAAGATGATGATGTTCATTAAACAGCTTTTAGCTTCATTAGCTTTTAGCTTTTAGCAGCTATAAGCTAAAAGCTAACAACTATAAGCTAGTTTTAAAATCCCTCGTAGTCTCTCATTACCAGCTGACCTTCAATTTGTTTGATTGTTTCAATAACAACCGAAACAACAATCAAAATACCTGTTCCACCGATGCGCAAGGTTTGGATACTAGTTAACCCTTGAATGATAAATGGCAGCACTGCAATAGCGCCTAAAAATAGCGCGCCAGCCAAGGTTATTCTGTTCATGATTTTGTATAAATAATCTGCCGTCGTTTTCCCTGGACGAATACCAGGGATATAGCCACCTTGTTTTTGCAAATTCTCGGAAATTTTCACTGGATCAAAAACAACCGCCGTGTAAAAATAGGTAAACAAAACAATCAAAACAAAGTACATGCTTGCGTAAAAAAATTGATTCTGAAACAAATTATTAACACTGGTTGCAACCGCCGCCACGTGCTGATTACTAACTTTCATGAGAAAAGTTGCAATCATCCCAGGAAAAAGCATAATTGACATAGCAAAAATAATCGGAATAACACCGGCTTGATTGACGCGCAATGGCAGATGAGAAGAAGCTCCGCCATAGGTATTGTCCCCATGTACCCGTTTTGCATAGGAAACCGCAATATTACGCTGTCCTTCTGTCACCAAAACCACCCCGGCAATGGTCACTAGCATAACAGCCAGAATAATCGCATAAGTAAAAAATTGAGATGAATCGAAAGTCAAAAAAAGTTTCGAGAGTGAAGAAGGCAAACTACTAACAATACCAGCAAAGATAATCAAGGAAACGCCATTACCAATTCCCTTTTCAGTGATAAGCTCGCCTAACCACATCAGAAAGATTGTTCCGGTAGTGGCAATCAACACAAGCACTGCCATGTCGAAAGGCGACAAAACTCCGATTACATTTTGCGACCTCAACAAAGTCACCAAGCCAAAAGTTTGCATGATTGCAAGTGGAACTGTAAGCCACCGCGTCCACATATTGAATTTCTGTCGACCAGCCTCGCCTTCTTCTTTGTATATTTGTTCAATGCTAGGAACAATCATGGTCAGCAGCTGCATGATAATAGAAGCTGTAATATAGGGACCTACTCCTAACATCACGATTGAAATATTTGTTAAGCCTCCACCGGAAAAAACATTAAGCATGCCTAGCAATTGATTGCCTTCAAAAAGTCTCCGAAGCTGCTCACTATCAACCCCAGGAAGTGGAATATTAGCTGCGATGCGAAAAACAATAAGAACTCCCAAGATGAAAAGTATCTTATTGCGGAGTTCTCTTATTTTGAAAATTTGGGTTATTTTTTCGAACATAGAAATAGCTTTTTAGATATTAGCTTTTTAGCTTTCAGGAGATCCAAACGTTTTGGCACTTCTTTTCTAAAGCCGAGAAGCTAAGAAGCTATTTTTCCAATTCCTGAATAGTGCCGCCTGCTTTAATAATAGCAGCTTTGGCAGTTTGAGAAAGCAAAAGTTCACTAGTAATTGTAAGTTTTTTGGTCAGCTCACCGGTTGTCAAAATCTTCACACCATCTTTGGAATCTTTCTTTGAAATGACTTTTGCAGCCACAAGAGTTTCAATTGAAATAATATCCCCATTTTTGAAATTCTTTTCCAAATCGAAAATCTTCACCACAGTCTTTTTCGGAGTTCTTGACTTAAATCCTCGCACTTTTTTGAGTCTTTCAGTGAGTGATGAACGTCCACCTTCAAACAAAGGATCAATTGATGCTCCAGATCTTGCTTTTTGACCCTTGTTTCCTCGGCCAGAATAAGTTCCGCGCTTTCCTCCGCGACCAACAGTCTTTTTTGGCTTTCTTTTTTTGAGAGTAAGTTGATGAATTTGCATATGTTTATCGTTCTAATTGTTATAATTGTTCTATGCCTTCTAGTTGTTTTTCATTTACAACAGTTAGAACATGAGTAACTTCTAAGCTTCTTTAATAACCTTCTCACTAGCTGTTTCTTTCGCAACTTCCTTAACTGCAACGGCTTCAATCTTGATTCTTGGTTCTTTTAAAGTTTTCAAAGCTTCAATTGTTGCCCTAGCCACATTCAGCTTATTAGAAGTTCCAAGTGACTTTGAAACAATGTCTCGAATTCCAGCCAAGTCAACTACCGCTCGGACGGCGCCTCCAGCAATAACTCCGCGTCCTTCTGGAGCAGGTTTAAGCAAAATTTTCGCGCTGCCCAATTTCATTTTAACATCATGCGGGATAGTATTAGCGGACAATTTCACAGTAATCATGCATTTCTTAGCGTCATTATAAGCCTTTTGAATTGCATCAGAAACATCAGATCCCTTGGCAACCCCAACTCCAACTTGTCCTTTGCGATTTCCAATCACAAGAGTTGCGCGGAAACGGAATCTTCTTCCACCTTTTACCACACGGGTAACTCTAGCCAAATCTAAAAGTTTTTGCTCAAACTCTGGCTTGTCTCTTCTTACTGGTTTTTTTCCTGATCTTTTATCCATAAATATAATCCTGAAACGTGGAGCGCGTAACGTGGAGCGCTTTATATTCCTGCGTTATGCGTTATGCGTTATGCGTTATGCGATTTTATTAAAATTTCAATCCGCCTTCGCGTGCACCTTCCGCTAAAGCTTTTATTTTACCATGGTACTGGTAACCTGATCTATCAAAAGTCACGGTCTCAATTTTGAGGGCTAGGCATTTTTCTGCAACCAATTTTCCAACAGCCATTGCACTTTCAACCGTATTAGGAGCTTTCTTAAGCTCTGAAAGTTTCGCGCTCACAAGCGTTTTGCCGGCGACGTCATCAATAACTTGAGTGTAAATACTTTTCAAGCTTTTGAAAACTGAAAGACGTGGACGTTCAGTTGTGCCTGAAATTTTTGCCCTGACTCGACGCTTTCGTTGCAAACGACTGCTATTGTTGCTTATTTTTTTCATAATTTTATCGTGGAACGTGAAACGCGTAGCGTGAAACGTTTCTATTTTATACGCTTAGCGTTATGCGTTGCGCGTTATGCGATTTACTTCGATGATTTCTTTCCTTCCTTACGTCTTACGTGCTCACCTACATATTTAAACCCTTTTCCTTTATACGGTTCTACTGGTTTAAGGGCTCGAATATTAGCCGAAAATTGTCCAACTTCATGTTTATCAATGCCTGAAACGGTCATAGTATTTCCTTCAATGACAACTTCAAGACCAGTTGGAATTTCCACTTCCACTGGATGTGAAAATCCAAGAGCAAGGGTGATTTTTCTTCCAGCCAAAGCCATACGAAAACCAACACCATTAAGTTCAAGTTGCTTTTTAAATCCCACAGTCACGCCTTCAAACATGTTTCCAATAATCCTAGCCGTAGTTCCCCAAATCGCTGGAGCATTCTTGCCTTTACCTATTTTTTCAACAAGGATACTGTCCGGGGCAACTTCAATAGCCACATCCACATGATGCTCAAATTTCATAGTTCCCTTTGGTCCGGTAACGGAAACAAGGTTTTTATCTACATTAATAGTCACTCCTTGAGGAATAGCTACAGGTTTTTTTCCAATTCTACTCATACTATTTTATCGATCTAATTGTTATAATTGTTCGACATGTTCTATTTGTTTTTCATTTACAACAATTACAACAGTTAGAACACTAGCACTTTTATTATTACCAGACCTCACAAATTATTTCTCCACCCAAACCAAGCTTCTTTGCATTGTCTCCAGTCATCATACCTTTTGAAGTGGAAATAATTGAAATCCCATATCCATTCTTGATTCGTTTGATATCTGTCTTTTTCAAATAGATCCGCTGACCTTGTCTACTTACGCGCTTGATTTCTCGGATAGCTGGATTTTTTTCGGTATTCGAAACAACCTCATATTTCAAAGTAATGTTAAGCACCGGAAATTTTTCTCCATCCTCTTTTTTAACAGATTGGATAAAATTTCGTTGCTGCAAAATTTGAGCAATGGAATATTTCAACTTCGAAAAAGGAACAGAAACCTCTTTGTGTTTAGCTCTCTGTGCATTTCGAATTCTTGTAAGCATGTCTGCTATTGGATCTAACATATTCTAATTCTTTATCCTAATTATATTTAAACTATAAATCAAAATGTAAATCTCAAAATGTAAAATATCGGAATCGCTTTGCGATGATTTTTAAAATCATTAGCGTAGCGAATTCAATAATTTTTAATTTTGATTTTTAACTTTTAAATTTCTATATTACCAACTACTCTTCTTCACTCCGGGCAATTCACCTTTACTTGCCAATTCGCGAAAGCAAATTCTGCAAATATCAAATGCGCGAAGATAACCATGTTTTCGACCGCAACGCCAACACCTTCGCACCTCACGGGTTGAAAATTTTGGTTTCTTCTCTGCTCTAGCTTGGGTAGATGTTTTCGCCATTTTTGTCTGTGAGCGGAGCGAGGAGCTACAAAAATGAGCGTCCCGCACCAATTCTTAAGTTAAACTTTATCTTTTATCCAACTAAGCCGCAGGCGAATTCCGTGAGAAGATTTCAAATTTATTTTAAAACCTTCATTCGGAATTTGGTGCGGGATAGTCCTTGATATTATTCGCTTTTTAGTGGAAATCCTAATAATTTAAATAATTCTAATCCTTGCTGCTGTGAGATTGCAGTTGTTGATATCGTCACTTGCAATCCAAAGGTGTACTTAACGCGTTCAGGAGAAATTTCAGGAAAAATCAAATGTTCTCTAATTCCAATGTTGATATTTCCATTTGTGTCAACTGATTTTCTGCCAATACCCTGGAAATCTCGAGTTCTCGGAAGAGTAGCTACAATCAATCTGTCAATAAACTGCCACATTCGAGCTCCTCGCAAAGTCACCTTCACGCCAACTTCCATGCCTTCTCTAGTTTTAAACCCAGCAATCGCCTTTTTCGCTTTTGTCTTAACGGGTTTTTGGCCAGTGATTACGGTCAGAGAATTTACAACTTCTTCAATCTTATCATTTTCTTTGACAATCTTGCCAATTCCGACATTAACCACAACCTTGTTAATTCGAGGCACTGCCATGACGCTTTTATATCCGAATTTCTTTTGCATTTCGACTGCAACAGTCTTTGAATATTTTTCTTTTGCTGGAGTTATTTTCATATAATTTATCGCTCTAATTGTTATAATTGTTCTATGCGTTCTAGTTGTCTTTCATTTATAACATTTACAACAGTTAGAACATTAAAACGTTTCTAGATTTCCTTGCCACACTTCTTGCAAACACGCACTTTCTTTTCTTTGACAAAAGCGTAGGAAGTCCGAGTTGCTTTGGCGCATGATGGGCAAACCAACATTGCGTTTGAAGCATCAAATGGAGCAGCTATTTCAACTCGTTGACCTTTTTCTCCTTCTCTGCGAGCCTTCTTATGCTTTTTCACAATATTCATTTTTTCAACCACGATTTTTCCTTCGCTCGGAACAGTTCGCAAAACTTTGCCTTGCTTACCTTTATCTTTTCCTGCAATTTTTTTCACGAGGTCGCCTTTTTTAATTCTCATACTATTTTAGTGTTCTAATTGTTATAATTGTTCTATTTGTTCTCGTTGTTTTTATTCTTCTATAACATTTACAACATTTAGAACATTAAAAATTTTACAGGACTTCCGGAGCAAGCGATACGATTTTAGAAAATCCTTTTTCTCGCAATTCTCTGGCAATTGGCCCAAAAATACGGGTTCCTTTCGGTTCTTTTTCATTAACAATCACAGCAGCATTTTCATCAAAACGGATATATGAACCATCCTTACGTCTATAGGCTTTCTTTTGTCTAACAATAACAGCTCGGACTTTGTCTCCTTTTTTCACCAAGCCTCTCGGTTCAGCTGACTTAACAGAGCAAACAATGATATCACCAACAGAAGCGTACCGTCTGCGTGTACCTCCGAGAATCTTGAAGCATTCTATTACTTTTGCTCCAGAATTGTCTGCTGCTCTTAATCTTGTTTCTGCTTGAATCATATGTTTATTATTCTAATTGTTCTAATTGTTATGGTGTAGTTCTATGTGTTCTATTTGTTTTCAATTACAACAGTTACAACATTTAGAACGCTAGGACGTTTATGCTAATGTGTGGTTCTTATCCTTACTCAGAGGTCGACACTGAACAAACTCTACAACTTCTCCAACCTTATGCTTGTTTTCCTGATCGTGAACCTTGTATTTCTTGGTTGAACGATATTTCTTCAAATATTTAGGATGGGTTTTAAGAGACTGCACAGCAACAACAATCGTCTTGTCCATTGAGTCGCTCACGACTTTGCCCTTCTTTGTTGCTAATTTTTTAGTAGTGTTTGTCATATGCCTATGCTATGTATATTTTTAATAAATGGAATATCTTACTGCTCACGCTCTTTTAAAATGGTCATTGATCGAGCAATGTCCTTTTTGATAACTCGATACTCTCGATGATTTTTGAGCACGCGAGCTGCAATATCAAATCTGAGCTTAACTGCTTGAGTTTGTTTCTCAGCAATCAACTTTTTGATTTGCTCAATATTCAGATCTCTAATTTCCAAAATTTTCATGTAATTTCTCTACGAATTACGAATTTGTACGAATGTACGAATTCCTAATTCATTTGTATATATCTCGTTAAACTCCGATCTTATTTGAATCTTAATATGTCTCACTTTCGTATATTCGTATTCATTCGTAATTCGTAGTGATTGTTCTATTTTTCCTTAGCAACAAACTTTGTTTTTACACATAGCTTGTGAGAAGCAAGTCGCATAGCCTCTTTGGCAACTGAAACATCAATTCCATCCATTTCAAACAAAACTCTTCCTTCCTTTATCTTAGCTACAAAATGATCCACGCTACCTTTTCCTTTACCCATAGGTGTTTCGTCACCTTTCTTAGTCATTGGTTTGTCAGGAAAAATACGAATCCAAATCTTACCACCTCTTTTCACATATCTGGTCATAGCTCTTCGAGCGGCTTCGATCTGACGAGCTGAAATTAATCCTGAAGTTGCAGCTTTGAGTCCGAAGGTACCGAAACTAACAGTATTACCTTTGGTTGCAACTCCCCGAATTTCTCCTCCTCGGTGAATCTTTCTGTGTTTTACTTTTTTTGGCATCAACATATGCGTAGACTAAATTCAAAATGTAAATATATAAACCTTAATTACTCGTGTTCTTTATCAAAAACTTCTCCTTTATAAATCCAAGTTTTAATTCCAATTGCTCCGTAGGTTGTAAAGGCAGTCGCTTTGGCAAAGTCGATATCCGCTCTCAAGGTATGAAGTGGAACTGTTCCTCTTGAAAGCCACTCTCTCCTTGCCATTTCAGCGCCACCCAAGCGGCCACAAATCTCAATCTTAACACCCTTGACAATTCTGTTCTTTTCAACCGTATCAAGTGTAGATTTCAAAATTCTTCTAAAAGGTACACGTTTTTCCAACTGTTCAGCCACACTTTGAGCAACCAAGGAAGCATTCTCTTCAAATTGACGCACCTCTTGAGCTTCAATTTTCAAATCAATCTTCTTGCCTGCAAAAAATTTGTCTTTGATGATCTTGCTAATATCACTAATTCCCGTACCACCTCTTCCAATCAAAACACCCGGACGAGAAGTTTTCAAAATCAATTTCAAAGTGTTGGAACTACGTTCAATTTCAACTTCTGCAATTGCAGCACTTTTATATTTTTTCTTGATAAACTCCCTGATTTGAATGTCTTCCTTGAGCTTTCTGGTATAATCATTGTCTGAAAACCATCTTGATTTCCAAGTGTTGGTAATACCGATGCGCAATCCAGTTGGGTTTACTTTATGTCCCATATTATATTCTAATTTAATATCCCAATTATATACTAATTAAACTCAAATTTAAACTCCTGATTTTCGTTGAAAAACTTTATTCAAAAAATTACCATCTTGTTGCTGTCCTTTTTTTGAAACTTCTTTCTTTGCGGCGGTCTTTTTTGGAGTAACTTTCTTTTCAGACACAACTTCGCCGTCTTTCACTTCTTCATCCTTAACTACTTGTTTGCTGGCTTTTTCTCGCTGAGCTCTTTCTTTTTCCAATTGATCTTTTGATTTGCGATTCTTTCCTTCAACTCTTTCTTCCAATTCCAGATCAATTTGGCAAGTTCTTTTCAAGATCAAAGTTGCTCTTCCTTGAGCTCGTGGAAGCCATCGTTTCAAACTCGGTCCGCCACCAACTTGAATATTACCCACAAATAAGTTGTCCTTATCTAATCCAAAATTGTTCTCAGCGTTAGCAATAGCACTTCGCAAAAGTTTTTCCAAAGGATTGCTGGTCTTTTTAACAAGATTTTGCAATTGAATCAGAGCTTGAGCGCAATTCATCCCCACAACACTGCGAGTGACCAATCTGACTTTTCGCGGAGACATTCTTAAATTTTTGAGTGATGCTTTAACTTTCATATATTTTACCGATACGATTCTACGAATTAAAATGCGAATCTCAGAATACTATTTTTTCTTCGCGCCTGTGTCAGCTTTGGCAGCTTTAGCAGCGTCTTGCGCTTTCTGTTTGGCAGCTGATTCTATTTCTTTCTGCATCTTACCTCCATGTCTGACAAATTTACGAGTTGGTGAAAATTCTCCAAGCCTGTGCCCAACGGTTTCTTCTGTAACGTAAACAGGAATAAATTCTTTTCCATTATGGACACCGAAAGTAAAACCAATCATTTCAGGCGTAATTGTGCATGCCCTAGACCAAGTTTTAATTGTGCCTTGACCAGGAGTTGCGTTTAAAACCTTTTTAACAACGCGCTGGTCCACATATGGTCCTTTCTTTAAACTTCTTGACATAATTTTAGTTTAGTAGTTGATTAGTTTCTGAATATTCAGAAACCATTTTAACTATTTCTTAACTCTTCGTTTAACAATAAATTTATCACTGTATCTTTTCTTCTTTCTAGTCTTCTTTCCGAGAGCAGGTTTGCCCCATGGAGTCTTTGGATGCTTCAAACCAATTCCTTGTCTTCCTTCTCCTCCTCCATGTGGATGATCAACTGGATTCATTGCTGATCCACGAACTTCCGGTCGTTTGCCTTTCCATCTGTTTCTACCAGCTTTTCCGATTTTCTCAGCGCTGTGTTCAAAATTGCTTACTTTTCCAATAGTTGCATAGCAATCCTTGCTCACTAAACGTATTTCATTGGATGACATTTTCAGTTGCGCCATTTTTCCATCAATAGCCATCAAAGTTGCTCCAGAGCCGGCGCTACGTGAGAGCTGCCCACCCTTTCCAACCACCAATTCAATATTTGAGATAATAGTTCCTGAAGGAATGTTTCGAAGCACAGTTCTGTTTCCCTTCTTGATTGGAGCATTTTCTCCAGAAACAATTTCAACATCCTGTTTCATCCCTTCTGATGCAAGCACGTATCGCTTGTCTCCATCTTTGTATGAGACTAAGGCAATCAAAGCGCTGCGGTTTGGATCTCGCTCAATTGCAATAATTTTTCCAGGAATATCAAATTTCTGCTGTTTAAAGTCCACCAATCGATATCGTCTTTTGTGTCCGCCACCCTGATGCCTGGTTGAAATCTTTCCATGAGATCGTCCAGCCTTTTGGGTCATTGGGGCAAGCAAAGATTTTTCAGGTTTTTTGTCGGTAAGATCGTCCGGTTTTACAATCGACATGTTTCGCCTTCCAGCGGTATTTTTTTTGTATACTTTAATTGCCATAATATATCAGTAATCAGTAATCAGTAATCAGTAATCAGTATTTAAATACTTTCACTGCTCATTGTATTCTGATTGTTTTATTGTCTCTTGTTTCTTGTCTATTGAATATTGATTAGGCTCCTTGGAATAATTCAATCTTGTCTCCTTCTTTCAGGGTCACAATTGCTTTTTTAAGGGCAGCTTTTGTGCCTTCGAATCTGCCGTACACCCTTTTCTTTGGAATAAAATTCAAAACCGCAACTTTCTCAACTTTTACTTTATAAAAACCTTCGATCGCCTTTTTTACTTGCTGTTTGGTTGCATCTTTGGTAATTCTAAAAACATATTTGTTCTCAGAAAGTCCAGCGTGAGATTTTTCAGTAATCCAAGGCTCAACCAAAACCCTGTAAGCGATATCAGCATTCTCAGCAACTGAGACAGTAGCTTTCTTGACTACTTTTTTAGTCGCTACGTCCTTTTTTGAAACATTTTCTTTTTTCTCTTCTATTGCTGCCATATATTTAATAAATCTCTAAATTATTTTACAAATTTTTCTTCCAAAAATGCAATCGAAGCTTTACTTAAAAGCACATTCTTGTTGTTAAGCAAGTCATACACATTCAAATCTTTTGTTTCAATATTTGCAATCTTTGGAATGTTTCGACTAGCAATTGAAAGCGTCTTTTCTCCTTCAGCAAATGAAACCAAGGTTTTTCCAGTCAGCTTAAGGTTTTTAATAACCTGGGCAAAAGCTTTGGTTTTCGCATCCTTCAGTTCAAGAGCATCAACAGCAATCAAAGTTCCGCTGCGAAGTTTTTCAGAAAGGGCAATTCGCACTGCCTTTTGCTTCATTTTCTTGTTCACATCTCTTTTAAAATTTCGATCACTCGTTGGACCAAAAGCGATTCCGCCACCTTTCATCACTGGATTTCTTTTCTGTCCTTGTCTAGCACTTCCAGTTCCCTTTTGCTTGAAAGGTTTCTTACCAGTTCCAGCAACTTCACTTTTATCTTTCGTGTTGGCAATTGAAAATCTTTGGTTACCAGCAATCACCATAAAAACCTGATGCAGTAGTTCATCATTTGATTTCACCGCAAAAACCTCATCTGAGATATTCAAATCTTCTAATTTTTTTCCTTCTAGATTGTGCAGGGCAATTGTAGCCATATAATCAGTAATCAATAATCAGTAACCAGTAATCAATAATTAATACTTTAACCACTTATTGAATTTTAAATTTATTTATCGTGTATTGTTTGTTGGATATTGTCTATTGTTCTCTATCCGTGAATTTCAACGATTCTTCCGACAACTCCGGGCACACTGCCGAGCACGCCGATAAGATTTTTTTCAACATTCAAATAAACAACTTTCACATTCTTCACTGATTTTCTTTTTCCTCCCATGCGTCCAGCCATTCGCTTTCCTTTGATAACATGTTGCGGTTGTTGAGCACCAATTGAACCAGGAGCTCTCAAATCATGCTTGTGTCCATGAGATGCCGGGGAACCTGCAAAGCCATGACGCTTTACACCTCCCTGAAATCCTTTAGCTTTGGCAATTCCACTAACCTTAACCAAATCTCCGATAGTAAAGTTTTCAACTGTAATTTTGTCACCAACAGCCAATGTCACGGCCTGCTCGCTTCGAAATTCTTTTTTATGGGTAACTTTTTTTGTCTTTTCCGTAGCAAGTTGAATCGCGCTATAGCCATCTTTTTCTGATGTCCTCACAATAGACACAGTGTTTGGCTCACATTCAATCAAGGTTACATTGAGAGCGCCTTGTTTTTGATCATACAGGGTCGTCATTCCCATTTTTTTTCCTAAAATATTTTTCATATCGGTGATTTTTCTTTATTATTCGTACATTCGTACAAATTCGTAATTCGTAGTTATAAAAAAACTGGCTTCTCAGCCAGCATAGTCCAAGGAAAATCCTTTGACTTAGCTAATTGAGTATCCAACTTTTTGAATTGGACTTTAACTAGTTTTTTTCTTTTTTCTAACTTATCTATATTATACCAACTTTCAAATTTATGCAAGCCCTCCCTACATCTTTATTTCCAAATCAACTCCAGCCGGCAAATCAAGTCCAGTAAGGCTCTCTATTGTCTTCGGTGTTGGGTCCCAGATATCAACCAGGCGCTTGTGCACTCTCATTTCATACTGCTCGCGAGCGTCCTTATGCACAAAAGTTGATTTATTAACAGTCACCTTGTGAATTTCCGTTGGAAGAGGAACTGGGCCAGTTATTCTAGCTCCGGTTCTTTCAGCAGTTTCAACAATTTTTCGCGCTGACTGATCAATCACCTTATTGTCATAAGCCTTGATCTTAATTCTGATTCTTGTGGATGTTTGTCCTGATTCTATTTTTTTCGAAGCCATCTGGGTAGTTTGAGATAAAAATTACTATTTAAATATTGTTCTAGTGAACACAAGTAGACATAATCGCTTATGTCTACATAGTAAACTAGAAAAAGTTACTTGATGATTTTGGTTGCAACTCCGGCGCCAACTGTGCGTCCCCCTTCGCGAATAGCAAATCTCATTCCTTCTTCCATCGCTACCGGTGAGATCAATTTAACAGTCAAGCTAATTGTGTCTCCAGGCATAACCATTTCAGTTCCTTCAGGAAGAATCACTTCACCAGTTACATCAGTTGTTCGGATGTAGAATTGTGGTTTGTATCCTTTGAAGAATGGAGTGTGTCGTCCGCCTTCTTCTTTGGTCAAAATGTAAATTTCTCCTTCAAATTCAGTGTGAGGTGTGATTGAGCCAGTCTTTGCAAGAACTTGTCCGCGTTCAACATCTTCTTTCTTGATTCCGCGAAGCAAAAGTCCTGCGTTATCTCCAGCTTGTCCTTTGTCCAATGATTTGTTGAACATTTCAATTCCGGTTACCACAGTTTTCACTGTTGGACGAAGACCCACGATTTCAACTTCTTCATTGATGTTGATTGTTCCTCGTTCGATTCTTCCGGTTACTACTGTTCCACGACCTTCAATTGAAAAGATGTCTTCGATTGGCATCAGCAATGGTTTGTCAGTGTCTCGAACTGGATCAGGAATTTTTGCATCAAGAGCATCCATCAAATCATAGATTGGTTTTGCAGCTGGGTCATCCACAGAAGTTGCAGCCAAAGCTTTGGTAGCGCTACCGCGAACAACAGCAGCGTTGTCACCGTCAAATTCATATTTGGTCAAAAGTTCTCGAATTTCAGCTTCAACCAAATCAATCAATTCAGCGTCATCAACCATATCAACTTTGTTGATGAAAACCACGATTGCTGGCACACCAACTTGTTTAGCAAGCAAAATGTGTTCGCGAGTTTGAGGCATAGGACCATCAGTAGCACTAACCACAATAATAGAACCATCCATTTGAGCAGCACCAGTAATCATGTTTTTGATGTAGTCAGCATGACCTGGACAATCAACATGAGCGTAGTGACGAGCCTCAGTTTCATATTCACAGTGTGAAGTTGCAATAGTGATTCCGCGCTCTCTTTCTTCTGGAGCGTTGTCAATTTCATTAACACCTCTTTCTTTCGCAAAACCTTTCAAAGATTGGCAATGCAAAATAGCCGCGGTCAAAGTTGTCTTGCCGTGGTCAACGTGTCCAATTGTTCCAACGTTTACATGTGGTTTTGTGCGCTCAAATTTTGCTACTGCCATATTAATTTTTTCGCCTCTGCTTGGGGCTATTTTTGTCCCAAAACTGGCGGATACTTAAAGATTGTTTATTAATAAAAATTTTAACATGATATTCCAAAAAAAGCAATCAAAAAAATTCCTTTCGAGGAAAATCAAATACTTGTTTATTCTACACGATAAATAAATACTGTCAAGAGCTGGGGAAATAGATCTTAGATTCTGGATTCTAGATTTTAGAATTGGCTTAGATAAAGGACTTTATTTTAATTTTATCAATAAAATAACTTATTACCAGCAATGATTAAGAAGATGCTGACTTATCACTTATCTAAAAGATTTTTTCAACGCAACTTAAACTCATTGTTTTGCTCTGGTTTTCTGTCAACGCTATATCCAAAAACGCCTTCCTTTTTCAAATAATCAAATATTTCTTTTTCAAATTCAGAAATTTTTTCCATTGAAATTTCACTATGATGATCAATCCAATCTTGCGTCATTTTTCTTTGCTCCTCTCGAGACAAATAGCCCAACTCATCAAATTTCGCGAACAGCTCCTTGGACAAACCAGCTTGGCGCATTTTTTCAAAATCCTCAGAGCCAGGCAACATTTCTTCGGGAAAAATTCCTACCGCCTTTATAATGTCCTTGTAGTTTTCAACCATCCACTTAATTCCCTCCCGCACAGATTCAATTGTTTCAGCATTTTCACTAGCAGAGCCCAGCACGATTCCAGCTCTGAAATTTATGCCTTGAGTCTTTAGTGCATTCAAACATTTTTCCAGTGTTTCTCTTTTGCGAAATGATTTGTTTTCTTCTTGTAAGGCTTTTTCATTAAAATGGTCAATTCCTAAATATACCTCTGAAATTCCAGCTTCTTTCAGCAGAATCGCCACTTCATCATCAATAGATGAAACCGTAAAATAGGCATACTTTTCAGCCTTAATGCCTTTTTCTTCTCTGACTTCAATATATTTTTTCAACCACACTATTTTTTCTTTTTGATTTAAGGTTGGCAAAAATTGACTTGCCACATCGAAAAATCTATCCGGCTGAAATTGATCTTCGAGTTGTTTTTCTATTTCCAAATATTCTTCGATAGTCATCTCATTTTTAACTTCCACATTTTGTAGAGAGCAAAAAGAACATGGCCCCTTATTGTTGGAAATTGCCCAAGCGCAGCCTGGCCCACCTGGCCCTTGGATGGTGAGCTGCGAAAAACCAACTTGGCGTTTTTGCGTTGCCATTCTATCCTTGATTTTCCAAAAACGCTCAAAAGAAACGCCCGAAAATTTTTTATCTTTTTCATCCATAACCCAGCCCTCATATTCTTCCTTTAAATTTCCCGCTTCCAAGTCTCTTAGTAGTTGCGGCAAAATTTTCTCAGCGTCGCCCACACAAACTGCGTCAATATTTTCATTTTTCAAATAAGCCTCCCTTGCCAAAGGCACAAGTTGACCACCGATGATAACTTTTATTTTTTCGCCAAATTCTTTTTTCAGCTCTTGGATATATTTTATTGTTCGCTCTGAGTTATATAGAAGTAAAGTAAAAAGCAGGGCTGGAATTTTTCCTTCACTAGCATCGTCTTCAATAAGCTCCTTAATTTTATTTCTAGTTTCAAGTTCGCCAGGAAAAGCTTCGTCAATTCCAATAATATCATTTTGTCCCAACTCTTTTTCAATTTCAAGCAACGTCGCCACCGTGCTGGATGGAGAAATAAGCGTGTCAAACCTTTCTTCTTGATCTTGATTTTTCGAAACTGCCGGATTCAAATGAATATTAATCAACATAGCCAAATTAAATTAAATTAATCCAAGAATTTATTAACCTTATCCTTATCTTTAAATAATTATACCATATCTCAAAATTTTAAAACTAGTACTACTCGAAACTCCATTTAAAAAAATACCACCAAGCGAAAAGTTGGGGGTATCTCATTTAAAATCAATTGGCATATGAGTTGATGATTCTTCTGTTTAATTCCCTTTCTATTTTGAAATATGGAGCATAATCAATAAAGGCGTGAAAAGCCTGCAATTTGAATTTCACAAAGTCTTGATTACTACCAACCAGCAGCAAGGAATTTTTGCTGATTTGAAAACCCAGCAATGGATTAACATTATTGATGATTGTCAGATCAACTTCCTGCTCGAAAATTTGCGAAAATTCGTTAATGAGTTTCAATTGTTTTTCAAAAGAGATCTTTTCAGAACCCAAAACTGCGAGATCAACATCACTATCTTTACGATTTTTTCCACTAGCAAAAGAGCCAAAAAGCACAATCAATTTCAGCTGGTATTTTTTAAAAATTTTGATCAATTTTAAGTTTTGTTGCTTAGTTATTTTCATAAAATTTTTTCTTACCTGACAATGCAATTATACAAAGTTTCAAAAAATAATACAACCGCCACAAAAAAATACCACCAAACGAAAAGCTTGGGGTATTTTGACTGAAGATTTTTTACTAAAAATTGTCAGTGTGAATAAGAAAGGTTTTCCAATTTAACAACTCGCTTTTCCAATTTTTCAAAATCATCCACGGCAACTTTCTTTTTCAGTTCAAACTTCACTTCCACCATATCGTCTTGCAACCTGTCAATTTTGGTTTCAACACTATCAAGTCTAACCTCGACTCTTCCGAGCCGATCATTCATATCATACTGAACTTCGAGAATTTTATCTTGAACCTTAAGAATTTTGTCTTGAGTATCAACAACACTCAAATAATTCTCTGAAATTATTTTCACAGTGTTATCAATACCTTCAAGCATTGAACCTACCTCTCCGGCGGTGTAAACTTTTTCTTCAGTTTTTTTAGTTTGGTTTTTCATATTGATATAATATAGCTGTAGATTAAGGCTGTCAATTTTCATTTCAAAAAAGTGCTGGCTTCCTGCAAAGAAGCGAAGAAATCTTGAAAATGATCTTTGAAAAGCATCACACGACTCACAACCTGTTCGCCGTTTTGATTTTTGTAGGATTGCGAGATGGTCAGATAGTTGCTGCCATTGCTGGCTTTTTTGACATCAAAAAAGAAATTTTTGCCTCCTGCGCGAAGCATTTTGGAAAAAACTTTTTCAGGAACATTGTTTCCGCCTTGAGCGGAATTTGGATAAGTACTCATTTTTTTGCCCAGTTAAATTCTATTTTATATCAAGATAGCAAACGTTATTACCTTAAGGGAGTTCGACTACCCTAATGGGAATCGAACTCCCAAATAGCAACGAGGTTATTTTGGCATCAAAGCTAAAACTTAACTTGGATTTTTAATTTTAATTTTATTAGCCTGAGCTTGCGGCCGCTTGCCCAATAATGATAGTTTAACACTTACCTAGTATCACCGTCAAATCATCCATGTGGATAAGTCCAAAAAGTGGCTTGCTCGCAACAAAAAACAGTCCTTACAGGACTGCCTTTAAACGTATATTTGAATTTTTGCTTCCATGTTCCATGTTTTGTGTTCCATGCTTCATGAAAGCTATTTCTCCGTGATTTCCCTCAAAACAAAATCCTTGATTTTTTTGGCTGCTTCATAGGCTTTCTCTGCATCCTCCCAGGAAAAATCGGGATAATCACCCACATAGCGAGTTTCGATATAAAATTGATTCAAAAGATTTGCCTCGTTGCTTAAAATTTTTATTTCTGAAGCACTGACTTCCAAAACTGAAATCAACCTCAAGAGATCATGCACTTTCAAGAGTTCTAAGTCAAAAGAAATCAGACAGGCTTTCAGATATTTTTCTGCCAATTGTTGTGCAAGAAAACACACTACGCCAGGAGTGCCATCGCGATGCCTCAAAATAGAATCAGCATTAAGCTCATCCTCCTGGGCTTTCTTAAACCAACGCTCAAGCACAATTTTTTTATTTTCTTCTTTCATTGCTTTTAATTTTGAAATAAAATTCTGCCTTCGTTGATTATTTTCAAAGCAAAAGGTTCCTCCAAATTAAGCTCCTTTTCTAGCTGAAAAGGAGTGTAAACAACCACGTCCATTGGAAAGAATCTGGGAAAAAACAATTGATTAATCTCCTGAGCAGTTTTTCGAGTGTCGTTAGTTTTTTTCACCACAAACAAATCCACATCAGAATCTTTGTGCGGTTTTCCCCAAGCATAAGAACCAAAAAGAATAATCTTTTCTGGTTGTTGTTGCTCAGCAATTTGCTTGGCAATTTCAGCTATTTTTTGGTCAGTTATCTGCGTTTCCATAGTAACAATCTAACACATTTTAAAATTTAAGACAATCTCTTCCTTTAAAATTATATTCCCATCCCCCTTTTATTGCTCCAAATTAGCTTTGAAAAAATCCCAATCAAATTCACCTTTATCCAAAGTTGCTTGTAATTTTTCTTCGATTTCTTTTTGATTAAAAATTTCCTCAAGAAAAATTTTATCGCCTTTATCAAAAAGCTCATTGTACATACCTGCCCCAAGCATAAAAAGCTGCTCAGTCTCATGCTCACTTAATTCCCTAATATGTTTTTTATTATTTTCAGCTAAATATCGATCCACTAGTAAATCTTGCAACAAATATCCCACATCAAAAATTCTTCTTCTGCGAGCTGCGGCAGCGGCTCGAGTTTTGTAGCCATAATCTTTCATATATCCATCAATTGTGCAATCCTCGCAAATTATCAATGGCTTTTTAGCCAACGGATTTGAAGATCCTAAACGCTTTTTTC
This sequence comes from uncultured bacterium, assembly GCA_903851135.1. Classification (GTDB taxonomy): domain Bacteria; phylum Patescibacteriota; class Minisyncoccia; order Moranbacterales; family GWC2-37-73; genus CAIPMZ01. The sequence continues at coordinate 31,256 of CAINNK010000028.1, forward strand.
TGCGCTGGCAAAGAGAACAGACAAATCCGTCTTCAACCGTATTAATGCCTAATTGCGTATATTTCAAAACAAGCTGCGGCAAAACCGTGCGCAATCTCTTGTTTTGATATTCCTCAAATATTTTCTGATAGTACTCACTGCAAAGAAGCTGATTTCTAAGGATTTCCAAACTTTTATACGCACTCGGTGGCAAACTGCTAATGTATTTAAAACGTTTATATTTTCTCTCATAAAAATGCTCCAGCATTGCATCCAATTCAGTTATGAACTTGCCAATTCTTTCTTGGTTTTTCAAAATAAGTTTCTCATCTTGCTCATTTTTTCTGAAATCGCTGAAAGACGCACGCAAAAAATGAATCAGATAGATACCTACATGGATCATAGCTTGCCTTATATGCCCGGAGGGATTTGTCATACAATACAACACGAATCGTGCGCAAGCTTCAAAATTGCGGTCATCTTGATCCACGGACATAAACGCATATTTCAAAGATCCAATGAAGGCAATCTTGTTGCTCTCATTTTTAATAGCTTCAAAGTTTCCGAATTCAGAAATAAACATTTCAAGAAACTCTTTTTGATCAGCCGATTCCCTGTCAAAATCATCCCAAATTTTTTCAAGCGCTTTATTGGCAAGTTTGATTTCTTCCTTGCTACCTGTCTTTATTTTTTCAATACATTCTCGCAGTTCATGCTTTTTCATAAGCTTATATTTTCTGAATTATTATTTTCTCACCCCTATAAAGTAACAACAAAACCTAGTAAATGCAAATAAAAAAAACAGGAAACCGATTCCCTGCCTAACTTTTTCACGCAAAAACAAAAATATTTATTCAAGCAGTGCTTTCACGATAGATTTTAACTCTTTCAAATTATGATTGCACGTTTCCCAGACAACTCTTTTATTGACGCCGAAATATTCATGAATAAGCGTATTCCTTATGCCAACAATCTTTCGCCAAGGAATATCAGAGTGCTCCTTTTGAAATTCATCGCTTATATTGTTAGATGCTTCACCAATGATTTCCAGCTGTCGCACTATGGCATCAAAAACAAGTTCGTTTCTTGAAAAATAATCAAAATCAGCGACAAGTTTTGCGTACTTTTCTATCTTGCCGATAGCTTCCATTATGTGTTCCAAATAATTCCTGTCATTTTTCATAAATGAGTTCGGCTTCATTAATTACTTCGTCGCGAAAAAATTTGCTCAAGCCCTCAGGAGTAAGCAAATCAACTTTTTTTTGAATCCGATCTCCAATTGCATTTTGAATTTCAACATATTCAAAAAGGCCAATGTGGGACTCTGGCGTGAATTCAACCAACACATCAACGTCGCTGTCATCTTTGGCTGTGCCATGAAGATACGAGCCGAAAAGCGACACCTTTTGAATGTCCTTTTTATAGGTGTTGCTTTCGATTGCCTGGCGAACTTTTTCTTTGATTTCTTGTTTATTCATATGTTTTTTCTAATTTCAGTATAGCAGTTCAGTCTAAAAAATCAACTCAACAAATCTATTATTCAGAAAATTTTTCAAATAATCCTATATTTAGCATTACAAAAAGTTTCAATATTATTACAAACTTTTTGTAGTCCCTCAAGAACATACTCATCACTAGTCGCACTATTTCCTTGGACATAAACTATGAATTTTTTTGTATCCCCTCCAACTTTTGTCTCATCACATTGTTTCAAGTCCATACGACATAAAATTTTCTCATCATCAAGGCAGGCATATTCTCCTTTAGAAACTTTTTCTGTTTCACTTTTCCCGAGTGGAGTATATTTTTCTGATCCATTTGTATATCTGAATTGAATGTTACCACTAATATTTTCCAGATCGTGAGCGCCAATTGAAAGCATTGTTTCCGCAGACACAATATTATAACAATCAACAACTTTATTTATATTCGGCAGCATTCCAGACCTTTCGATTAATTTTAATAAATGTTCCGCTGGTGGCACACCATCTACTCCAATAACTTCGTAAAACTTTTTATATTCCTCTAAAATTGAAGACTTTAGCATCTCGGCAATATTTAATTTTTCAATAATTGAATCGATCATTTTTTGAAATTCCTTATTTCTCCGCTTACTAACATCAGAAACAGCAAAGATTGCAACTTGAACTTTGATACCATTTTTAGCTAATTCAGATTCCACTGAAAATTTTATATTTTGAATATTTTCCATAAACTTAATAAAAAAATTAAAAAATAGATACTATTTTAACAAACTCTTTTATGCATGCAGAATTCTTTCATATTCTATGTTTACATCATAAGCTAAATTTTTCCAAATATCAAGAAAGTTTACTTTATAATGAAAACTTTGTTGTCTTACAAAAAAACAGCCCCGCTTACGCGAGACTGTCTCTTCTTGATTTCGTAGATTCGTATTTCATTCGTAGTTTCGCATCGGAAACTATTTCTTGGCGATAATCGTTTCCGCCACATTCTTTGGCACTTCATTGTAGTGCGCAAATTCCATAGAATATGAGGCGCGACCTTGGGTCATTGAACGCATTTGAGTTGCGTAACCAAACATATTGGCCAAGGGAACTTCAGATTCAATTTCTTTCACGCGCGCATTTCCCTCTCCGCGATCATTGATTTCCTTGATCATCCCACGACGAGAATTGATGTCGCCCACGATGTCACCCATGAATTGTTCTGGCACAGTCACCACCACTTTCATAATAGGTTCCAAAATAATTGGGTTAGCGCGTTTAACTGCTTCTTGTACAGCCATTGAACCAGCAATTTTGAAAGCTGCTTCAGAGGAGTCGACTTCATGGAAAGATCCATCATAAAGGGTCACAATCACATCTACCATTGGATAGCCAGCCAACACTCCATTTTCCAGAGCTTCTTTAGCCCCTTTATTAATCGGGGTAATATATTCTTGAGGAATAACTCCACCTTTAATTTCATCGAAAAATTCATAACCTTTGCCTTTTTCTTCTTGCGGCCGCACTTTGAGCCAGCAATGTCCATATTGTCCGCGTCCTCCAGATTGTTTGATATATTTTCCTTCGGCTTGGGCTTCGCTTTTGATAGTTTCGCGATAAGCCACTTGCGGTTGACCGATGTTAGCTTCCACGCCAAACTCTCTTTTCATGCGATCAATAATGATGTCGAGATGAAGTTCGCCCATTCCGGAAATGATAGTCTGTCCACTTTCTTCGTCTGTGCGAAGTCTGAGCGTTGGATCTTCTCCGGCCAATTTGCGAAGAGCAAGTCCCATTTTTTCTTGGTCAGCCTTGGTCTTTGGTTCCACGGCAATGTCAATCACCGGTTCCGGGAAAACAATATTTTCCAAAATGATTTGCTTTTGTTCATCGCAAAGCGTGTCACCAGTGGTCGTGCTTTTAAGTCCCACCAAAGCGCCGATTCCGCCAGCTCTAATTTCATCGATTTCTTCGCGATGATTAGCATGCATTTGCAAAATTCGTCCAATTCTTTCTTTTTGTCCATTAGTGGCATTGATCACATATGATCCAGCCTTGAGAGTTCCGGAATAAACGCGAAAGAAGGTTAATTGTCCCACGAAAGGATCAGTGGCAACTTTAAAAGCCAAGGCAGCAAATGGTTCATTGTCATCAGCAGCGCGCGTGATTTCCTCACCGTTTTTTGGATTAATACCAGTTACTGGTGGCACGTCCAAAGGTGATGGCAGATAGTCAACCACAGCGTCCAGCACCAATTGCACACCTTTATTGCGAAGCGCAGTTCCCGTAAAGACCGGCACCAATTTGGCAGCAAGCACTCCCTTGCGAAGAGCGGCCTTGAGTTCTTCTGTTGAAATTTCTTCGCCACTTAGATATTTTTCAGTCAAAGTGTCATCAGTTTCTGAAATTTTTTCAATCATTTTTTCTCGCCACTGTTTGGCTTTTTCCACGAGTTCTGCTGGAATTTCATTTTCCACGACTTTGATTCCCATCTCGCCTTCAAAAGTGTAAGCTTTCATTTTCATCAAATCAACTACTCCAGAAAAATCATTGCGCTCCCCAATCGGAATTTGGAGTGCCAAAGCATTAGGAGTCAAACGATTCCAAATTGAGCCCAGTACAAAATCAAAATCAGCGCCTTCTTTGTCAATTTTGTTGACAAAGCAAATACGCGGCACGTGATATTTGTCAGCTTGTCGCCAAACCGTTTCTGATTGCGGCTCTACACCTTCTTTACCATCAAAAATAACCACAGCGCCATCCAACACGCGCAAAGAGCGTTCAACTTCCACTGTGAAGTCAACGTGACCAGGCGTGTCAATGATGTTGATCGGGTGACCTTTCCAACTGCATTTAGTCGCAGCGGAAGTGATGGTGATGCCGCGTTCTTGTTCTTGTTCCATCCAATCCATCGTAGCAGCGCCTTCATGCACCTCTCCGATTTTGTGAGTGATTCCCGTGTAAAACAAAATGCGTTCAGTGGTGGTAGTTTTTCCACCATCAATGTGAGCAATAATACCAATGTTACGTAGTTTTGAAATTTCTGATTCTTCTGACATACAAATTTTTTATTTAATTTAATTACTTTAAAACAATTGTACTACCCACGAATTTACAAATAAACTACAAATCTACAAATACACTTTTTAATTTTGTATATTTGTAGATTTGTAAAAATTTGTACATTTGTAGGGTTAGGCGAAATGAGCAAATGCTTTGTTAGCTTCGGCCATGCGGTGAGTATCATCGCGTTTCTTCATGGCGCTACCAACCTTATTTGAAGCATCAATGAATTCATCGGCCAATTTCTCAGCCATTTTCTTGCCTTTTTTCGCGCGACAAGCTGCCAAGATCCAACGCACAGCCAAAGTCTGACGGCGTTCTCCAGAAACTTGAATCGGAACTTGATAGTTTGCGCCACCGACTCGTTTTGATTTCAATTCCAAAAGCGGCGAAACATTCTTAATTGCTTGTTCAAAAACATTCAGACCGCCTTTTTTAGTTCGTTCATGAATAATATCAAAAGATTCATAGATAACTTTTTCGGCAATACTTCGTTTGCCATCTTGCAAAATTTTGCCAATGAAACGACCCACCAAAACATTTCCATATCTCGAGTCAGCTTTCCATTGTTTTTTATATACTCTTTTTCTTCGTGCCATATTTTTTTATACTGATTTTAACAGATCCTTGACGGATTTTTACGGAGCACGGATATCCGTGATCGGTGTTTATCAGTTTTATATCAGTGTTAATCTGTTAAATATAATTATTCGGTCTTAGCTTTTGGTCTCTTAGCTCCGTATTTGCTGCGGCCTTGGTTTCGTTTGTCAACGCCGGCGCTGTCCAAAACTCCACGCACAATGTGATAGCGCACACCTGGAAGATCTTTCACTCTTCCTCCGCGAATCATCACGATTGAATGTTCCTGCAAGTTGTGTCCAACTCCCGGGATGTAGGCAGTTACTTCCATGCCATTGGTCAAACGAACACGAGCAATCTTTCGAAGCGCTGAGTTCGGTTTCTTTGGAGTGGTAGTGCTGACTTTGATGCAAACTCCACGTTTAAACGGGCTGGCCGTTTGTTTCGGTCGGTTTTGCAAGGTGTTAAAAATTGTCATCATGGCTGGTGACTTTGATTTTTTGGTTGACGATGTGCGTCCTTTCTTCACTAGCTGATTTATTGTTGGCATACTCTTCGGTTAAATTCAAAAATTTATAATATCAAACATGCAAGGGCCAAGTGAATTCTCATCCAGAACGAAATGAGCCTCAATTGACGTTCTTGCTAAACAAAAAACGGCTAGTAAACTAGCAAAAGTATTCTACACAAGATTTGAAAAAGTGTCAAACTGGGCAAACTAGATAGCCACACTGAAAAACAAGCTCAGCATGGTGTTGAGGAAAATTTCAAAATTAAAAAAACCGCATCCCATTAACTCAATAATGGAATGCGATCTAAGCTACTCTGCGCTTATTTTCCGAATGTTCTCGGTGCTGTCATGGTTCCAGTGCTGAAGTCCCTCTGCGCTTCAGCCGTGGAGATTACTGTCATATAAGGCTTAATTGTTTCGTAGGAAAAGCCAAATACTCCAGCAAAAAGTTTGCCAGGATAACTCCCAATCCTTGACTCATATTCCCTGCCAAGGTCAATAAGCGTCGTTTGGTTGGCTGCGAATTGTGAAAATTCAGATCCAACAATTTCCTGAATCTTTTGATACGCGGTTTGGGATATGGTTGGATTCTGTTCTTGAATCCAAAGCATTGCCCCCTGAGCCCCACCACCTCCGTAACGAGATTTGATTGCCGTTTCAATACCACGAACCACTTGATCCGAATATCTGTCAGCTATCAAGCCTGACTGTTCGATTTTCATTCGAACGGAACCATAGATCTGTACGTTGTTTTCGTGTGCAGCCTTGATTCTTCTTGTTAGGTCGTACGTCCCGTTATAGAAGGACACCGCATAAATAACAAGAACAATCAAAAAACTCGCCAATCCCCCAATAGCCATCCATGATTTTTTCATTTTTCATTCTTTGTTAGTTGTTTTCAAAAATGACACCAGTCCCCACGACCAGTGCTGCCTGCAAAATAAAAATCGACATCAATGCCCACCAAGGAAGATGCACATCGTAAAGCATGTATTCCAACTCAGCCATTGGTACGCGCCTAAAATCAGCTTTCACATTGTTGATGAATATTGATGAAAGCATTTCCGCATCAGAAACATCTGATTGACCAGGAATTGCATTACGAAGTTTTACTTTCAACTTTTCATTTCCATGAAAAATCATAACTCCAGACCACTGCACAACCGGGAATTTCTTCATCCCTAGAACAAGCACGACGTCATTTTTTTTCCCAAAAGTCCAATGTTCTTCCAATTCATGCAAAAACCCACGATCACTAGTCCCGACAACATATAGCAGAAGATTCACTTGCTTTTTCGAGCCAAGTGAAGCAAGCGCCACATCCAACTCTCTGTCAATTATTTTTTTCCATTTTTCAGGGACCAAAACGCCTGACACAAGCACGCGATTTACTTCAACATCACCCATGAGACCACTTTCCACTCTAGGATAAGAAAGTAGAAACTTCTTGTTTGGTCCAATTACACCCAAACGCTTGAAAATTGAATTGCTCGCCTTCAGATAATTCACATATTGATGCTCTGAGGCTGATGGCACAATCAAACTTTCGTTGCCAGACGACCAAGTTGTTTCATACTTATCTCCGTCGCCAAAGCTAACCTGATTTAATCTGGACAAATGAACTTTGCTTTCATTTTGAAACTGGGAAACGTATCGCCGATATTCTTCCTGCGTTATGCCAATGGATCCATTATCTGTCGTTTCAATAGTCCAATACGGAGGATGATAGTCATAGCGTGTTTTATACACAATGCGACTAGTTTGATCCTTGCCAGAACCGGAGGTTTCAGTCTCGGTATAGTGAACTATTTCTGTCCAGCTCTCATAATACTCTGCATTTTTAGCATATCCATTATGCAATTCAGTATCATGCAACCCAGTTGTCAAATAGAGGAAGGTGCTAAATACCCCAATTAATGACACGCAGCCAATAACAAAATGTGCCAAAAGCTCTTGCCATTTAAATTCAATAGGATTAGCACATTTCCGCCATACGCCATACGCCAAGCCAGCAAAAGCCAAAATCCAAAACTCTGGATTATGAATTATAATCTTCCAGAGTTTACCAAAAAGATTTGGATTGACAAGAATAAAAACAATGCTAGCGAGAATAACCACCCCAAATAAAACCGCCACGACAAGTGAAGCCTTGCGTCCAGCCCCTTTCCAGTCGAAACCAGAGCTCAATAACTGTCTTTTTGAAAACATCACTCCCCCTTTTTAATTGATTTAATTGTAAAAGAAAAATTAACGCTTGATAATAGCATATCAGCAAAGCCTTGTCAAGAATTGGCTTGTTAATACTTAATTTGAAATCACACTATGATTGCAAATTACTATTATATTTGAAAAGAGCTAATAAGCGAAAAAATGATTTAAATAGTAATCCCAAAAAACAAGCCCAACATGGTGTTGAGGAAAATTCCCATGGGAGTGGAGAAAAGAAAAATGAAAATCAAAAGCAACATGAAGCCATATTGCTCAAGCATCATCATAGTTTCGGTTTTGATAGGAAAAATGGTGAACAAAATTTTGGAGCCGTCCAATGGCGGGAAAGGAATCAAATTGAAAAAAGCCAGCAGCACATTCCAAAAAATCACCATAGTCATCAAAGTAAAAACAATAGCCCCAAAAGAACCAGCTACAAAAGTTGAAAGCTGCGTCCAATTGCCAGCCGCAACACTGAGAATGATGTCACCCTTGATTGCAGTTGGCAAAGTTATCAGTCTGCCAATGATTGCCGCCACCAATGCCAACACAATGTTTGAACCTGGACCACCAAGAGCCACCAACATCGGTCCGAATTTTTGATTTTTCAAATTAAACGGATTATACGGCACCGGCTTGGCCCAACCAAAAGCATAGTGGAAACCGGAAGTTACCAACATCAAAAGCGGCACGAAAATCGAACCAACTGGATCAATATGATTGATTGGATTAAAATTAAGCCGCCCGGCATATTTAGCCGTCGAATCCCCCAACCAAAGCGCCACGTAGCCATGCATGACTTCGTGAATGATGATTGAATAAATCAGGATGATGATATAAAAACCAATAAGCACAATTGAATTTAGGTCCATAAAATATATCTCATATGTTTTCCATGGAATCTTTCCCATAGAACCCACAAATCTACAAATTAGCTACAAATCCACAAATAGAATGCACACTGCCGGTCAAATTAACAATGTGGCAATATAACAATTTAACAATTTCCCCTTTCAGGTATTGTCAAAACTCAATAGCTATGATACAGTAAACCTTGTAATAAATCAAATGAATCTTCAAGCGTAGAGCGCGAAACGTGGAGCAGAAAAGGCTGGACGTTATGCGTTTTGCGTTTTACGAAAATATATGAGTAGAGTATGCAGCGTTTGCGGTCGTGGAACTACAGCTGGAAATTCCCGCAGTCATTCAAACATCGCTTCCAAAAGAAAATTTGCAATCAACATTCAATCCAAAAAAATTGATGGCAAGAAATCCAAGATTTGCACCAAGTGCATGAAGACTGAAAGCAAATAAAGCGAGTTTCAGTTTGAAAGCAACTTTAAAAATCCCCTGCCGCAAGGTTGGGGATTTTTGGTTTTAATTTTTTTACAAATAAAAATTGCCAGCGTTTGTGTTCACGCTGGCAATAATAATATTACAAAGACTACTTCTGAATCAGATCCGTTACTCAACTCTGAAACCGACATCAAGTGCAGTGCCGCATCCGAAGATTTCAAGCACTTTTCTTGCTATGCTTTCTGCCTCAGGATTACTTGGTTTCAGGTTATACAGTATTGTCTTCAACCAAAAAGCAGGATTTTCTTCAGATATAAGGTTTCTGTTAATTTTAGTCTCAGCAAGAATTTTTTCCGCCAAGGCCGCATCATCATCCTTAAATCTGGAAATCACCTTTGTTGTCAACTCTTTCAGCAAGCAACCAATTTCAGAAAATGCTTCAATATCCTTCTTGATATTTTTCAGCACCTCATCAACAACGGGATTGCGCAATAAAAGTATGGCGGAGGTAAAATCCCCCAAAGTGGGAATCAAAAACTCACGAAAACTGCGAATTGGAAGCAATTTAGGGAGAAAATATGAAAAATCATAATAACAAGAATAGAGACCTCCTTGCTCGGATCTTATATCTATTTGCATGAACGGAAGTTTCCGCAACATTACACCCCTAAAGATAAACGTGCCCAAAAGTGTCACCCTAACAGCGTTCGGACTGAAGATTTCCTGTTTGATTTTCACAGATTCACCTTTCAGAATAATGTAACCCTTTTCTTTCTGAGAATTCATAAAATAGCCTCACTCTTTTTTAAATTTGGAAAAAACATGTTATTTTCATACTTTAATTAAAAACAAAAACTGAACTAATAATAATAGGATGTTTTGACTTTTTGTCAAGGTCAACAATTCTCTACAACAACTTTTAGCAAGAAAGCCAAAATTTGTACCAAGCGTAAAAAAACTAAACGCAAATAGACTTTTCGCCAGAAGTAATCTTTAAAAATTTTTATCGAAAACTAAAATAATAATATTAGATTAACAAAAAAGCCTGAGGGGTGGAAATCACCCGTCAGGCTCTAAAAAAACAAATTGACACCTGAGATTATCAGGCACGCTCGCACAAGCCACAGGGCATTGCAAGCAAGTACGGAGGAAAAGAAAAACAATCCATCTTCTTTGAAGCACAGGCCATCACCCAGCCTGCGTCCCTTGAAATGCATCGTGGCAATCAAAGGATCAAGAAAAAAAACAATGCCAAGAAAGAACAGGCCGTTGTTTATTTTTCTAAGCGCATTGCCTTCCAAGGATAAGGGCAAGAATGCGGAAAGAAAAAAGGATGAGTTGCCAAAGAAAATTTGGATTTTCTTCAAAAACGCAACTTCTAGCGGAACATCTTTTCCATATCGAAATAAAATCAAGCAAATGGAGACTGAAAAAACTGTCAACGCTCCAAAGCCAGCAAAGCCCCACATCTTAATAGCGCATGGATACAAAATGTTGACAAAGAGCGAGGTTGCCCACACCCAAATGCCAAAAAAGCCAATCGACAGAAAACTTTTTTTCAATTTTCCCCCCTTTTATGATTTCAGGTTTTCAAAAGAACAACATTCCAGTATACAAGAAAATAAAGCATTTGTCAAGCCTAAAAGGTAATGTGCACAGACATATGGCGGTTTTTCCCAAGATGTGCAATCTTGGAACATGTGTATAAAAATGCCAAAAAATGTATTAGAAGAGCGATTAAGGTGGGTTCTCCCTATCTTCAGAAAGGAGGTGAAACTGAAAGA
>CAINNK010000029.1 GCA_903851135.1 uncultured bacterium
TCTTTCAGTTTCACCTCCTTTCTGAAGATAGGGAGAACCCACCTTAATCGCTCTTCTAATACATTTTTTGGCATTTTTATACACATGTTCCAAGATTGCACATCTTGGGAAAAACCGCCATATGTCTGTGCACATTACCCTAAACCATTGACTTTTTCGTTTTTTGGGTGTATACTAGGTCTATAGTCAAATAAGAAGAGCAAAAACGGGTGAAAGTCCGTTTTTGCTTTTTTTGAGAAAAATATGAAAAAAATAACCAAAAAAATGCCACAACTAAAGAAAAAAACCAAAATTGGTGTTTTGACTTTTGGTGATATTGATCCAGCCAAGGGAAAACAGCTTTTGCTGGTTATAGCCATAATTTTTGCTGGTACACTAGCGGTTATTTCAAATCTTACTCATTATGAAGATACAAACAAGGTTATAGCACAAGTTTCATTGCCATTAGCCAAGAAAGAGAGTTTATTTGAAAAAAATGCCAATAAACTAGTTGAAGGTTATCCGATAGCTTCCATGACACCGTACATTTTTTCAAAAGATCCGAAGGTTGCTGCTTTCATGATAGCAATTGCCAAGAAAGAAAGCGCTTGGGGCACAAGAAAACCTGTTTTAAATGGAAAGGATTGCTATAATTATTGGGGCTTTAGACTTAAGAGTGAAAGAATGGGTAGTGGTGGCCATACTTGTTTTGATGATCCACAACAAGCAGTTGATGTTGTAGCAAATCGAATTGATGAATTGGTCAATCAAGAGAATATAGATTCACCGAAAGAGATGATAGTTTGGAAATGTGGCTATGGTTGTCAGAATTCAATCAAGACAGCTGAAGAAAAAAAATGGATTAGTGATGTTGATTTATATTATGGTAAATTGGAGGGCTATTTGTAAAAAGTTATCAAAACTTTTGCAGCCACACTAGTGCAGATTGGTCTGAGATTATTCCTGTGATTAAATAATAAAAATTGGGTATTTTAAATAGAAAAAACAAAAACAAAAACAAAAACAAAAAAGTAAAACAAAAAGATGGTGCACGCAAATAAAATGCGGCACCTTTTTTGTTTCTCTTCCTCGGAAAAGGGAAATGTGCTATGATTAAAAACATCGTAATTGGTAAAGAAAAAATTCACTCTGTTAAATAATTTTAAATTTCTATTAAAATTTAAAATTAAAATTTGAATCGATACAAATAAAGCAGGTGGATATAAACATAAAAATTAATTTATAAATAAATTGAGCCACTTTTGGAGGTTCAAATCTTATTTAACAGGGTAAATGCAAAACGCTCAAGAAGTTTTCAACAAAATCAGAGAAATGAAAAAGGAACAAAAGGATTTGCGAGACATGTATAAGGATGCCTTGGCTCAGGCTGATGAATATGAGGAACTGGTGGAAGAAATTGCCACGCTGCGAGAAAAGAAAAAACAAATTGAAACCAGGATTCAAGCTGAACTTGGTCGCGCTTGGGAAAAATTTGATGATTTGAAAAGAGAAGTTGAGACTGAAAAAGAAATGCTCAATGACATTGCACTAACAACTTTGATGAAGGGTGAAACGGTTGAAGTCAAGGATGAGTTCGACAACGCCTATGAACCGACTTGGAAAGTGAATTTCAAAAAGGCCAATGGGGGAACGACGACGGGGAAATAAAACAGATTCTAGCTTTTAGAAACTAGATTCTAGAATAAATACAAAAAAAGTTCACAGTTAACAGTTCACAGTTTTTAGTTTACGGAAAGTGCAAAAAAGTTCCTGCGGGGACTTTTTTGTTGCGTAAAAAGGGAAAGTTCTGCTAAAGTTTAGTGGGGCGTGAAGCTGAGACATTTTATTTTTCAGCCTTACGGTCCAGTGGGTCCGAGTCTGAAAAATAAAATATCCCAGCTTTATTTTAAGGACTGCGTGAATTTGTTAGTTATTCTATATATGAAAAAAGAGGAGCAAAACTTTTGGCAAAAATTGGCGGCAAAGAAAAAGCCGTTTTTTGTGCTGGCACCGATGGCGGATGTGACAGACTATGCACAGCGGCAAATGTTGGCCAAATATGGAAAGCCCGATGTTACCTACACAGAATTTGTTAGCGCCGATGGCTTGGTAAGCGTTAAGGGGCGAGCGGTTTTTCTCAAGGAACTTCGCTTTGGGGAGAATGAGCGTCCGATTGTGGCGCAAATTTTTAGTTCCAAACCTGAAAACATCAAAAAAGCGGCGGCTTTGATAGCTGAGCTGGGTTTTGATGGCGTGGACATTAACATGGGTTGTCCAGACAAAGCCGTGATCAAGCAGGGTGCTGGCAGCGCACTGATCAAAACTCCACAGCTGGCTCGCGAAATTATTCGCGCTGCCAAAGAAGGCGCCGGACAGCTGCCAGTTTCAGTCAAAACCCGCATCGGATTTTCCAAAGATGAATCAGAAGCTTGGTTGTCAGAAATCTTGACCGAAAAGCCGGCGGCTTTGACGGTGCATTTGCGCACCAAAAAAGAAATGTCGGAAGTTGCGGCTCACTGGGAATTGGCACCGAGGATAGTTGAAATGGCCAGAGAAAACGGCGTTGTTATTGTTGGCAATGGCGACGTGGCGAGTTTGGCAGATGGCCAAGAAAAAGCGGAGAAATCCGGCATGGATGGCATCATGATTGGCCGGGGAATTTTTGGCAATCCTTGGTTTTTCAATGAAAAAATTGACATCAAAAATATTTCCTTGACTGAAAAATTTCGCGTGGCGATTGAACATGCGAAATTTTTTGAAAAAGAATTAGCTGCAACAAGTATCAAAGGTTATCATGTCATGAAAAAGCATTTTAAAGCCTATGTTAGTGAATTTGAAGGCGCCAAAGAACTGCGCGCCAAGTTGATGGAAACTGAAAATTCACAGCAGGCTGAGAAAATTTTGGAAGATTATCTCAAAGATAATATCGTGGTATAATCAAGATATTGATGGAATATTCAAAAACAAAATTTTTCTGCAAAATTAACTCAAACCCTATATTTTCTAGTTAAAATTTTTCGTGGTCAAAACAGGGGACAAAAAATTTTAAAGAAAATATGGATTTTCAAACAGGAATTTTTTGAAAAATTTTATTTTTGAATACTTTTGATTGAGTGGCTTTTATTTTAGAGTAAGTTAGAAATCAACTTTTGAAGTGATTAAAAAATTTACAAAAAAGAAGCCCTTGCATTTTCATGTAGGGCTTCCATAATTCAAATCATCTTCGCTCCTTAATAAGAGTGGATTTTATGAGGGTGCAACATTTCATACTGCGACAGAAAATATTCGTCTCCCCTAATCTTTCTTCTAATACGTATCGCAGCAGTGATATATTCTTCACTTTTATTTTCGTAAGAAAACAAGCTTTTTTCTTAGTATTGTAAACCTCTCTCGTATAGAGCTCCCAAGCAAGCTCGTGCAAGTCCTTCTTGTTTGGTCTTATCCCACAGTATACAGGAGAAGTGTGCTTGCCAGTAAGAGATAAGTCATGTGCCATTAGGGATATATGATCTTTTTTAATATAATCTTTTGCCACTTTTTTTATGAGTAGACCAAAAATTATAATAAGGTTAGTTAAGACATAGATTCCAGTAATAAAGTTAACAATAAAGTCAGACGAGACGTTTATTGGAGTATCCATTTTTTGTTCCTCCTTTTTTGTTTGCGGAAGATTCCGCGGTTGTTAAAAATCTAAACAGTTAATTGTGGCATAAATTTTGGAGGATGTAAAGGTTTATGTTTGGAAATGAAACAATATGTATATATTTTAAGGAACATTTAAAAGCTTTAAAAAGACTATATTGAGCTATAATATTGACAAGCTAATTGGTCTATACTAGTATAATAATAGTGTTGTCATAAATATCAACAATTATGGATTCACAAGATGCTCTCAAAAAAATAGGCCTGAGTGATGATGAAATAGCGGTATATCTGTCCGCTCTTCAGCTGGGTCCGAGTTTGGTGACAAAAATCGCCAAGCATGCTGGGGTCAAAAGAACCTCAGTTTATTTAGTTGCTAAATCATTGATGGCGAAAGGTCTTCTGGGAAAGTATAAAACAAAAAGTGGCATTCATTTGAGCGCAGAAAATCCTGAGAAGATTTTGAGCCAGATGGAAGAAAAAACGAAAGAGATAAGTTTGATTATTCCAGAGCTCAAAGCAGTTTCGAGAAAGGATTCACACTCTCCCCAGGTAAAATATTTTGAAGGGGAGGAGGGCTATTTTTCTGTTTGCGAGGACACGCTTGAAAAACATGCAGGTGAACTCTTGTGGCTTGGTGATCCTTCGGCTATCTATGAAATCATTGGCAATAAATATGATGAGCAGTATTATATCCCCACTCGCATTAAAAGAAAAATTAAACTGCGAGCTTTGTTGTTTGAAAACAGCTGGTCTGAGAAATTTAAGAAGGGCTATGATGGCGAATATTTGCGAGAAGTGAGATTTTTGCCGAAAGAATTTCATTATGATTCAACGCAATTTATCTATCAAAATAAGGTTGCCTTTGTTTCCTCAACAAAAGAATTGATTTCCGTTTTGATTGAAAGTGATGATATTGCAAAAATGGAAAGAAAAAAATTTGAAATGCTGTGGCGTCTTGCGGAAAAGCAAAAACATTAAAGAGCCTAAATAGCTCTTTTTATTGGGGAAAAAATCAAATGATTGTGATATAATAAAAGTGTAATTATTAACTTTCAATTTATGAAAACAATCATCCATTGGTTTTTGAGCGGTCTGGCTGTCGCAATCACGGCTTATCTTTTGCCAGGCATAGTTTTGAAAGGTTTTTTTGCAGCCTTAGTGGTGGCGGTGGTGTTGGGCCTGCTTAATACAATCATCAGGCCAATTTTGGTGGTGCTGACTTTACCAATTAATATTTTGACCTTGGGACTTTTCACTTTAGTGATCAATGCGTCTTTGGTGATGTTGACCAGCAGTCTGGTGCCAGGCTTTCAGGTGAGAGATTTTTGGACAGCTGTCTTTTTCAGTTTGATTCTTTGGCTGGTCAACTCAGTGCTGAATGTTTTTGAGCCGAAAGAAAATCATAAATCTTAAAAATATTATTATGGAATTTGGACAACCGGATTTTGAAGCTTCGCGGAAAAAAAGCGACGAGCAATTTGAAAAACAAGCTGAGGAAAGAAATAAATCTCAATCAACATCGGAAGAAAAAGTTTCAGGCTTGGATGTGGCGCGCGAAGAAGCTGAAGTAGTGGACAGACTAATTAAAAATGAGCTCGATTTGTTTGAAAAAGATAATGCTATTCTAGATGAAGAGTATGCAAGTAAATTTCTAGCTATTGGTGAAGTTTATCCAAATTTGGCAGGTTATTCGAGGAAAAAGCTTCAGGCAATGATAAAAAATAGGCTTGAAGAACTTGGTAAGCTTAGGGATGAAAATGGTGGGATTCCAGAAGAAGACAAGGAATAAATTAAACAAAAAAACGAGAATTAGCTTCTCGTTTTTTTGTATTCTTTTCTGTTTACTAGTTACTAGTTACTATTTTTCCTTGTCTAAATCATTCAGTAGTTCTTTCACTTTTTGCAGTTGGTCCCAGTTGTGAATGGAAATTGGCATGACATTTTTGCTGAGTTTTTTGGCTTTGGTGAGAATCTTTTTTAATTCTTTTTCGTTGACGGTGTCGGAGCGGGAAATGAGGATGTATTCTGGCTTTTCTAGCAGAGCTGGGTTATAGGCGGCAAGTTCGGAGCGAATGGTTTTGTAGTCAGTCAGAATATTTTCACTGTCAGCAGCCAAAAAATGAAAAAGAATTTTGGTGCGTTCAACATGTTTGAGGAATTTGATGCCAAGACCCTTGCCTTCGGAAGCCCCTTCAATTAGTCCAGGAATATCAGCCAAAATGAGGCTATAGTAAACGCCAAGATTTGGTTCAAGGGTTGTGAATTGATAGTTGGCAACTTTGACACTGGCATTGGTCAATTCATTGAGCAAACTTGATTTGCCAAGATTAGGCAGGCCGACAAAGCCGATGTCAGCAATCATTTTCAGTTGCAAATGCAAATTAGCATGCCCACCTTTTTTGCCGAATTCAAATTCTTTTGGGGTGGTGTTTTTGGCTGAGCGAAAAAGAAAATTTCCGCGGCCGCCTTTGCCACCTTTAACAGCCAAAACTTGCTCGCCAACCTTGGTGATTTCAAGCGCCTCCTTGGTTTCTGTATTGGTGATAACCGTACCGACAGGCAGCTTGATGATCAAATCTTTCCCATCTGGGCCGTCACAAAATTGTCCTTTGCCGTCGCGTCCATCTTCGGCAAAAAGTTGTTTTTTGAAACGGAATTGGTTGAAGGCATTGAGGTCTGAAACACCTTCAAAATAGATGCTGGCCCCTTTGCCACCACTGCCGCCGGCTGGTCCAAGGCTCATCAGGTTTTTGTTAAAGCCTGCGCAACCTTTGCCGCCATTTCCGGCTGAAATTTCAATTTTGACGTCATCTAGTAACATGAATTTGTATAATGTATTAAGTATAATATATTAAGTATGAATCCTAAACCCTAATAATGCAGTATAGCCTGGGAAATTGAAAAGAGCAAGTGGTTGATGAAGAAGATGAGATACATATTGGACACCCCTATGTTAGACTAGGGAGTTGATTTAACCAATATATCTCTCATTATGACATTCAAAAAACATAACTACCTGCTCTTTAGTCAGCTTAAATTATCCAAGGATAAGTATGAA
>CAINNK010000030.1 GCA_903851135.1 uncultured bacterium
GTCTTTCAGTTTCACCTCCTTTCTGAAGATAGGGAGAACCCACCTTAATCGCTCTTCTAATACATTTTTTGGCATTTTTATACACATGTTCCAAGATTGCACATCTTGGGAAAAACCGCCATATGTCTGTGCACATTACCCAGAATCCTTGACAACTTGCCCAAAGCGTATTACAATTGACTTTTATGTTAATACCTTGGTTATTGCCAGCCTGAAAAGGCCTTGGCGCAAAGTGCATCGAAACACTTCTGTTTTCCTTAGAGTATATAAGCATAAAAGCCTTTAATTTTTTATGCATAAATATCATGCAAAGAAGTGACTTTAAAAACGTTAATAAACGTCCCCCGCGAACACGTGCAAGTTTTCAAGGCGGACAAACCAACAAATTCAACCGCGATGGTGGAGGCAGAGCCAAGAGATTTGCTGGCAGCTATATTGATGTCAACAAATTCATCAACAAAGCTCAACCAATTGAGGAGCAAGCTCCCTATGTTCCAGAAACGACTTTCGCTGAATTCAAAATCAACGACGCTCTCAAAAAAAATATTGCTGACCGAAAATTCGTGCACCCAACTCCAATCCAAGACAAAACCATTGCCCTGAGTCTTGAAGGCAAAGATGTGATTGGTTTGGCCAACACTGGAACAGGCAAAACTGGAGCCTTTTTGATTCCGATGATTAACAAAATTTTGAGCAACCCGGCTGAAAAATTGCTGGTGGTTGTGCCAACTCGTGAACTTGCGATTCAAATTGAAGATGAACTGCGAGCTTTTGCCAAAGGACTCGGCATTCAATCAGTGGTGGTGGTTGGCGGCGCTAACATCAGACCGCAAATCCAACGCCTGCGCTCACGTCACAATATCGTGATTGGAACTCCAGGTCGATTGAAAGATTTGATCCAACGCAAAAACTTGCACCTTAGTGGTTTTCACAATGTGGTGCTAGATGAAGCTGACCGCATGCTAGACATGGGTTTCATTGACGACATCAAACTCTTGTTATCCATGATTAAAGGGCCTCGCCAAACTCTGTTTTTCTCAGCCACGCTTTCTCCGGAAATTGAAAACCTGACCAAACAATTCTTGACTGACCCTGTGAAAATTTCCATCCGAACAGTGGCAACTTCTGCTCAAATCAATCAAGATGTTATCCGACTCAAACCCGGTGAAGACAAAATTGAAGTTTTGCATGACCTGCTCATCAAAACAGACTTCCAAAAAGTGCTAATTTTTTCACGCACTAAGCATGGAGCTGAAAAACTTTCCCGCGCCTTGCACAGTCGAGGCCTGAAAGCCGAATCGATTCACGGAGACAAATCTCACGCGAAACGCCAACGAGCTTTGAAACTTTTCAAAGAAAATATTGTTGATATTTTGGTAGCTACCGACGTAGCCTCTCGCGGTTTGGATATTCCAGATGTTTCTCATGTTATCAACTTTGATGTGCCAGCCACCCATGATGACTATGTTCATCGCATCGGCCGCACCGGCCGCGCTGGCAAAGCCGGAACTGCACTGACTTTTGTGTAAAAAGAAAAAGAAAAAGAATATAATAAAAGGCTAATTCTTAATAAGATTAGCCTTTTATTGTTTAACTATGTAAATTTCCGATTTACTAACGATTTCTTCCTCTAAAAATATTCTGAGATCTCGTGCAAACTCAAAACACCGATCACCATCATCCACTAGATTCATAAATAATAATGGCACAGCAAGGGAAAATGAAACACTAGCAAGAAACAAAAAAAATATCTCCCATTCTGAATTAACGAAAACAGACCCGTAAAAACCCAGCAAAATAAACACCAAAAGAGGAACGAGCAAACAAAACCGCATTTTTCTCTCTTTTTTTCTTTTTTTGCCGAGAGCTTCCCACCACAACATTTCTTCTATGAGTAAATTAATTAATTTCTCACAATCAAATGTTAGCATCTTAATTTGTTCCATTTTTAAGCTTTTTATAGTTAAATGAAAAAAATAAAAGCATTTTTCAAAAGATATTTTGTCAAAAAAACAATTTTCACAAGCCTAAACCAAAAATCAACAAAAGTCAACCCATGCGCACGAAAATATCAACTGATTATTTTGCCATTAAGCAATAAATAAATCAGATAAAGCAGTGCCACATTTTCCAAAATGAGCATTGGAATCCCAATCAAAAAATACCACTTCTGCGTCTTGTGCCTGAACGTAAACATGCCAGCCAAAACTCCGACGCTGCCAAAAAGAGTCGCCAGAAAAAACAACATTCCTTCTGAAATTCTTTCCGCCCCATTTTTCTTGGATTTATTTTTGTCCAAAAGCATGATCAAAAACGCCAACAAGTTAATTGCCAGGAAAAATACAATTAAAAATAAGGATATATTTTGCATAAGGATATAAATAGATTTTAGATTTTAGAATAAAATACACATCCGCATTATATCCCTTTTAACCTCACAAGCCAATCAAATTTAGACATCAAAAAAAGCTATCAATTTTGATAACTTTGTGTTGAAAAATTTTCTTTTAAAACTTTTTTGTGAGCATACTGTTAAAGCATGCTCACAAAAATTTAACCAGGCTTTTTAGCACTGCGAATTTCACGCAGCTGCTTGATGATCTTTTTTTGATGCTCTGATTTTTTCTTTCCAGGTATGCAATATCTTCGAATTGCACCCTCACCCTCCTGTGAATAAAGAAGGTATTTAAGATTTAGATCACGACAATTTTTGAGCGTTGTCACGAAGTCGTGTCTGATAAAGTATCCTCTTTTTTCAGCCTTTTTATCAAAAAAGATAGCTTCATTTCCATCCAAGGTGCAGACCTCTAGTAGTCTCTTACTGATAATTTCATTTGAATACGTGTCTTTCGGCACAACAATATATTTGTACTTATTCACAATCACCCCTCCTTTTTGAATTCTCTTTAAAAATTAAAAAACTCTAATTGGTAGCTTCCTGTTTTTTTAAGAAAAACCAGCCACCAAAGAAAGAAGCTGAAACAAGTGCTGAGGTGCGAATGCCAGCCTCGAAAACAGGCACAGCATCCTTGTCAGCACTGTAAAAATAAAACAAAGAAAACAAAACTGCTAGCATAGCTGTTGCAATCGCAACAAACAAAATGCCAACTTTTTCCAAATAAATTAGGTTTTGATTTTCTGTTTTTTTCTCTCTGATGAATACCGGCGTTGTGCACATTTTCCCTCCTTGGGGATTTTAAGAGTTATAAATTTTCAAATTAACAATTTCAGCTGATTATAGGTCAAAACACTAAAAAAGTCAAGGGGTACGGGTAATGTGCACAGACATATGGCGGTTTTTCCCAAGATGTGCAATCTTGGAACATGTGTATAAAAATGCCAAAAAATGTATTAGAAGAGCGATTAAGGTGGGTTCTCCCTATCTTCAGAAAGGAGGTGAAACTGAAAGA
>CAINNK010000031.1 GCA_903851135.1 uncultured bacterium
GTCTTTCAGTTTCACCTCCTTTCTGAAGATAGGGAGAACCCACCTTAATCGCTCTTCTAATACATTTTTTGGCATTTTTATACACATGTTCCAAGATTGCACATCTTGGGAAAAACCGCCATATGTCTGTGCACATTACCCCCCGCTATTGACAAGTTGGCTTTTTTGTGCAATACTCAGCTTTAGTATTATTAAAAAACAACACCTCCCAATAACCCTCTCAGAAAGGAACCAACAAATGATTTATCTTGCTCTTGTCGGACTCGTTTATGGTGCTATTGCCACACTCTCTGTTCTCGCCTTACTCAGAAGTGATAATGTATGGGGATTTACCGCATTATTTATGAGTACCTCACTTACATTGTTTGCTTTGGCAGGGATTACCTTGTCTGTTTTGAGTAAAAAAAAGAAAAATCTAGCAATCGAAACTAGAAAACTTAGGGTTATTGGCAAGTTCATGTTCGTCTTGTATCTCATACCTTTTTTTCTGGAAATGGCAAAATTCTTTTTGGGCATAAATTTTCCATTTATGAATTTTGTTTTCTATGGTTCGTTTATGTTTGGCGTAGCAGGAATCACTATCATTATTTTTGAAAGATGGCATTTGGTATTCCTAGAATATTTAGCAATTTTGGTATTCCTAGAATATTTAGCAATTCAGGATCAAGGACAGACTCAGGATTCAAACAAGGAAAGTGAAAAATCGACCTGGAATAATAATTCAGTCGGAAAACTTCATGAATATGGTGGTTTAAAGTAACATGTACTTTAAAACAGCAAAAAGCTTATCCAAGCCTTTTGCTGTTTTATTTTTTTAATTTACACTTTTTATATAGTCTGGGGCTTGGAAATTTAATCCAATGCATGTGCCAAGAGGACTATTCTTTCGGCACTGGATCATATCCCCCGTCATTAAAGGGATGGCATCGAGCAATTCTTTTTGTGCCAAGCCAAATTCCCTTCATGACTCCAAATCTTTCCACGGCTTCATAGGTGTAGTTGCTGCAAGTTGGATGAAAACGACAAAATCTTTTTCGCAAAAACCAAGAAGGAACTCCTTGGTCGAGTGAAAAAACTTTTTGATAAATTTTAATCAGCGACAAAACAATTTTTTTCATATGCCTTAACCGTAACGGGAATAAATTTCTTTGTCAATTTATATGAAAAACCGGCCCCTCATTAAAGGCGCCGGGTCAATAGTTATGAAAAATTATTTCGCATCAACAATCTGCTGCGAAACTTCTCTAAAATGAGCTTGGAAAATCCAGTGCTTAACTGCCTGATGCATAGCTTTGGGATTTTCCTTGAAGGCTAAGCGAAGACTTCTCCAATACTCCCCTCTTGCTTCTGAAAAAATACCAATTTTCAAAACACTTAGGAGAAAAGCATATGCTCCCTCAAACGTTGGCTTTCGAGAATATGTCTCTTGAGGACATTCTTTCAAAAGTACAGCCAATCTTTCACCATACTTTTTTGAATTAAGAAACAACTCATGCAAAATGTACTGATGTCCCTCAATTAGTTCATCCACAGTCATATTTTTCGGAATGAAACTACAAGTGCCATCAGCATTATTCCCTGTTGCTTCATCCAAAAGACGCTCTTCACTCAACAACCGCTTCCACAACTTTGTTCCAGGCCAAGCCTGCATAATGCCAACCATTGCTGTTGGAATTCCAGCAAGTTGAATAAAGTCAGCAAGCTCCCGAAACACATCTTCTGTGTCTGCATCAAAGCCAACAATGAATCCGCCCATGACCTCAATGCCAGCATTTTGAATATTGCGAATTCGTCGCAAAAGATCTCCCTGCAAATTCTGGGTTTTTCCAGTTTCCTCAAGACTGGCTTTATTCATAGTTTCAATACCAATAAAAACCCTGTCAAAACCAGCTTCCACCATCAGCTCAAGCAATTCAACATCATCAGCAAGATTCATACTGCTCTGAGTATAAAGCGGAAAGGGATATGCTCTTTCTTTTTGCCAGTTAGCAATTTCAACAAGTGCCTCTTTTGCTTTTGGCACATTGCCAATGAAATTATCATCAACAAAAAAAACGGAATCCCTCCATCCCATTTCATAGAGAGCCTGGAGCTCTGCAATAATCTGTTCGGTCCCCTTTAGTCTCATTTTTCGACCGCAGAGGGTTGTAACATTGCAGAATTCGCAATCATATGGACACCCACGACCAAATTGAATTGACATTGATGAATATTTCTTAAAATTCCTGCCCAAGAGTTTCCATCTTGGTATTGGAGTTTCGCGAATATTACAAAACTCAGATGAAGAATATTTTGCCTGAACACTCTCTATCCCACCATTTTGCCAATCACGAAGAAATAGTTTAAATGTAATCTCAGCCTCATTGAGAATTAGACAATCAACCAAATCTTCAAACTTGTCAGGGTCAGCCGTAAATAGCGGTCCACCAGCAATTGTTTTCTTGCCAATCGAATGGCAATATTCCAATATCTGAAGTGTCGCTTCAGACTGAGCCAGCATAGCACTTATAAATACAACATTCGCCCACAAAATGTCCTTATCCGAAATTGGACCAATATTTTGGTCTGCCAAGCGAACCTCCCATTCTTTAGGAAACATGGCCGCCACAGTCAATAGTCCTAAGGGCGGCAACGTTGCCTTACAGCGAATGAAAGGCAAGGAGTACTGAAATCCCCAAAAAGAAATTGGGTATTTTGGGTAAACTAACAAAACTTTCATATGAAGCTCCTCTCTTTTCTTGTTATTAACTTGCTGTTATTAAAAAACTTTTCCAGGCAGCTTTCTGCAAATGGATATTGCATCATCCCATAGGTAAATACCTATTGTCAAGGTAACCGGGTAATGTGCACAGACATATGGCGGTTTTTCCCAAGATGTGCAATCTTGGAACATGTGTATAAAAATGCCAAAAAATGTATTAGAAGAGCGATTAAGGTGGGTTCTCCCTATCTTCAGAAAGGAGGTGAAACTGAAAGA
>CAINNK010000032.1 GCA_903851135.1 uncultured bacterium
TCTTTCAGTTTCACCTCCTTTCTGAAGATAGGGAGAACCCACCTTAATCGCTCTTCTAATACATTTTTTGGCATTTTTATACACATGTTCCAAGATTGCACATCTTGGGAAAAACCGCCATATGTCTGTGCACATTACCAATATCGCTTGACATAATCACTTTACTCTGATAAAGTACTATTATGAATTGGAAAAATAATGAAAATCAAAGGTTTATTCAAGCAATCTTAGCTCTCGAGACAGAAAATGAAGCTAAGAAATTTTTACGTGACTTGATGACCGAAAACGAAATCATTGAATTTGCAAAACGATTGCAAATTGTAGAATTACTTATGGAAAAAATACCTTATTCGAAAATCGAAGAAGCAACTGGATTTAGCTCAACTACGATAGCTCGTGTTTCGCAGTGGCTCACTAAGGGTGAAGGTGGCTATAAAATCATTATCAATAAACTTCATCATCAAGACTCTGACCGATTAGGAAAAGGGTTGTCTTGATATATAATTTATCACATAAAGCTAACCCCTTCTTTAATCGGAAGGGGTTTTTATTTGTCTACCCATAGTAAAACGACAAATACAGTTCTTTAAAAAAGGAGAGTGCAATGAAAAATCTCAACGGAGTTTCTATTCTGAGGTATTTACCGTCCAGTGAAAATCAACCCTTAACTGCTCAACTTGTTGAATGTTACCGAGATGTTTTTTCAGCCAGTCCTTGGCATGAATGGCTTAAATGTGAAAAATGTGGGAAGTATTGGGGGATCAAGGATCAAGAACTTCTTGCAAGTTGGAAATTTCATCACTGCAATTCCCCACTTGTTGATTTCTGGCCAAGAGAAACCGTTTTGTCCGAACTCCAACACGAGATCACCCCAGAATCATCATGCTGGCTTGCCTGCGCCGATGAAAAAGTTGTTGGCTTCTGCTGGGGTTATCATGCTTCAATTTCTGAGCTTCAAAAAAAGCTCGGGATCTCAATCATTGCTAATGCTGAAAAATATTTTGGCAAACAAACATTGATTGCTTACCAAGATGAAGTTGGCGTTATTTCATCTTATCGAGGACGTAAAATCGCAAAAGCTATGGTAGCCCATCGCCTGAATGATTTCCTCGATAAAAAATTAACTGTCGGAATCGTGAGAACCAGGCAATTTCCTGAGCCATCGGAAACTTATTTATGGTACAAGCGACTTGGTTATCACACCCTAGCCGAATATGAAGATGGACGTGTAATCCTTGGTCGAAAACTAGATGAGAATCTTTTTTCGAGGCTCAATGATTAAAAAACAAAAGACCTCTCGTTAACACGAAAGGTCTTTTTTATATTCTCCAAGCAAAAAGGCTTCATCTCCAATTTTATTTCTATTCTTTGCAAAAAGTATGACACCGTCACTAGGTGTAATTATTTTATCATCCCCATCAATACCAATGATTTGATTTTTTGAAACTTTTTCAAAATCCTCAAATTCTTTTGCTAGCAAAAAATTATCTGTTTTTGTTTCATACAAATCATAAATCTTTACAAGTGGTTGCTTATAAATTTTTAGATCTTTTTCTATGTGACCCTGAACAGCGAGGAATGCTAAAATACTCTGCTCCGCAGTTTGCGTAGATGTAGGACTTCCCAAATATCCACATTCCACACAAATTCCAATTTTCCCAATACTGTTCATATAATAATCAGTGCCTCCCGGTTCAAATTCATCAAAACCAGAAACAGCAAGATCAAAAGGAAGGTATTTTACAATATCTTTAGCATTAGCTTCACAGATTAAAAATGATTTACTTGTTGGAGAAGAACTTGCATGCACATCAAGGAGCGCATCAGATTGATTAAGATATTTTTTTATAAATTGTGCGCGTTCGAATTCATAACTGTTTTTTTCATCTTCAGAAATATAACTATCCAATTTAAACATCCTATTTAAATTCGCTTCAGTAAAACGCACATTCTGTTCAATAGCCTTGGGATTTCCATAACCAATCAGAACGCATCCTTTCTTAATCTTGAGAGTTGGCAAGATTTTTTCCATGGCATCAATGCCACATTTTTCATCACCATGAACACCAACAAGAACGACACTTGTTGCCCCTTTTTCCTCTCCATTTAATTCTATGAAATTCTCATTCATAGCATCACTTTATCAAAGTAAAGCATTTTAGTCAACAATAGACACAAAAAACGCTTTAGATAAGCGTTTTTACTAATTTACACGGGCTAGGACTTGCCTGCCGGCGAGGCAGGAAACTAATATGTTGGAAAATTGTGACACTATTTCTATCAGATTAGACCGTGCAAGTGCCCTATTAAAGCAAATTTAAAAGTGCAGAGCTTGGAGATCCAAGATGCACTCTTTTGAGAATTATCACGCAATTGATTACCTCATGGCACTGATAACATAATCAACATCTTCAGCATTGATCCCATCAGCCAATCGCACGATAATTCCATCCTTTTTCCTTATCATTGCTCCCGGCAAACTTTCCTCGCCACCAACTATGGCAACTAGAAAAGCAACTTCTCCGGCATCTCGCAATTTGTGGGGATATTTGGAAATTGGGATATTAACTGCTTCTCTGCCCACCACTTCATTTACAATGCAACTTCTTTCAGTGGCAGATAAAATCTCTGTATCAACAACGTTATCTGGCCACTTTTTCAGCCACTCAGGGATATTACTACCACTGTTATTTTTAGATGTACTCACGTTATCCTCCTATTTTTTACAAGGTTTTGAAAAGAAATTTTTTATAAATGCATTCAAAAGAACTTCAAAAAAGTTTAGCATAAAATAAAAATATTGTCAACCATAGAACGCAAAAGCAACATTCAAACATGAAAGCCCCTTTTTCTGCTAAACTAGAGCGTTAACTTTTAAAACGCTATGGATATGCCAAAAGGAAGGCCGTTAACCCTCTTTGAAAGGGAAAAGATTGAAACCTGGCTAAGGATGAAAAAGAA
>CAINNK010000033.1 GCA_903851135.1 uncultured bacterium
TACTACAAATTCATTGGATGGGTCATTCGCTCATTTGAAAGATATGCTGAGAATTCACAGAGGAATGAAAAAGGACAGAAAACTAAAAATGATTAATGAAATTTTAGCAAAATAGCATTACATATTTACTATTAACCCAAATTGAACAATGTGTCGATTTAGTTGCGACAATGTTCCTTTTGCTTATCCACGAAAAGACCTACTTTAAAGAAGTGAATTTTGGAAGAAATCGATCAATTTTTGATCATAGCCAAGTTGTTAGTGGAGATGAAATTGAAATCGATTTTTGTGCCCCCGCAGAAAGTAAAGGGGATTCAGAATATTCTTATGAGGTTACAGCTAAAAGAGAAGGAAAGGACGAAAAAATAATTATCGCCTCTGGAAACATCAAGGATTTGACCAAATAAAAAATCTTCCTTTAGCACCTTAAGGGCCACCCATCAGAAAATTGATGTGCGTGGCCTTTAAACTTTTTAAAGCCCAACAAAAAAGCCGCAGCTCCCTCAGAAACTCGGCTTTTTCTCTGTCTCAAAATGAGAAATTGTATGCCTTATGCTATGTGTTTTATGTTACGTGCTGTGTATTTTGTCTACGCAATTTTCTCAATCAAAACTTCAGTATAGGTCTGCTTGTGACCAAATTTAACTTTGTAGCGTTTCTTGGCTTTGTGTTTGATGCCCCAAACTTTGTCGTGACGTCCTTGCTCCAAGATGGTGCCTTCAACTTTTGCGCCAGCTACCAAGGGAGTTCCGAGTTTCACTGCAGTTTCATCGCCCACAAAAAGCACTTCTTCGAAAGTTATTTTTGCTCCAGCCTCGCCTTCAAGTTTTTCAACCTTGACTTTGTCGCCTTCGGCCACTTTGTATTGCTTTCCACCTGTTTTAATGATTGCCAACATGATCGTATATATAGCTAATTGTTACTAAATAAGTATAGCCCGAATCAAAAACCTTGTCAATAAAAGGGCAGATTCTAGATTCTAGAATATAGATTATAGAATTTTTATCAAAAGACAAAGCAAAAATACCCTACTCTAGAATCAAGAATCTAGCTTCTAAAATCTATTCAAGAACTGCCTTTATTCTCCTGACTCCAGCCGAAGAAGCCTCCTCCTTTTGAATCCTAAAGTGTCCTAGTTGCCCTGTGCGACTGGCATGAGGGCCTCCACAGATTTCTTTGCTAGCAATTCGGCCATTGTCTGATATTGAATATACACTAACCTTTTCGCCATATTTCGCTTCAAAAACTCCCATAGCCCCAATCTTTTTGGCATCCTCCAAGCTCATTTCTTCTCTTACAATTTCCAGGTCAGCTTGGATTTCAGCGTTAACCAACTCTTGGACTTTGACAAGCTGCTCAGGTGTCATTTTCTCAGAATGCGAAAAATCGAGTCTCAGGCGCTCGGGGGTGATATTGGAGCCCTTTTGATAAACATGGTCGCCCAGGACGTTACGCAGGGCGGCTAGCAGCAAATGAGTGGCGCTATGAAGCTTGGCCGACTCCTGCCCACTGTCTTGCAATCCACCCTTGAACATGCCAGCTGAAGCAGTGCGAGAAAGATCTTGATGTTGCTCAAAAAGTTTATTAAATTTTTGAGTTATCTTATCTTTATTTAAAATAACATCTCTTTTTTCAAATTCTTCAAAAACAACTTCCATAGCTAACTCGATAGGAAAACCGTTTGTTTGATATAAATCAAATAATAAATTTGCTATATCGTCATTAAAATATATATCAGCCTGCTTTAAAACCTCATCCTTAACCTTATTCCAAAAATTTCCTTCAGGATTGGATAAATACTTTTCAAGTTTTTTTAGTCCATTATCTAATGTCTTCCTAAACTTCTCTTCCTCATTCTTCAATTCTGCAAAAATGAGGGCGCGGTTTTTTGCTAGCTCTGGATAGTGATTGCTATATTCTTGCACAACTATTTCAGCCACGCTGGTGGCAAAATCTTTTTCAATGCCAATTAATTTGCCATAGCGTACAGCTCGGCGGATTAATCTTCTCAGAACATAACCCTGTCCAGTGTTAGAAGGAACGACACCATCAGCAATGATGAAAGTTGCGGCTTTGATATGATCAGCAATTATCCTAAATTGTTTTCTCACATCAACCCAACATTGCTTGTCATCTTTGATATATTCCTCGTCTGATTTGTTGCCATATTCCAACTTTGACAATTCTTCAATCTTTTTAATTATCGGCCAAAATAATTCCGTCTTGTAGTTGTCATCGAGACCATTGACCGCCGCTAAAATTCTTTCCATGCCCATGCCAGTGTCAACATTTTTTTGTTCCAAAACTTTCAGCGTCCCGTCTGACTGTTTGTCATATTGCATGAAAACATTGTTCCATATTTCTACCCAAAAATCGTTGTCATCATTGAAGCTTTCCGGAATTTCATTTGGATTACCAACCCAATAAAAGATTTCGGTATCAGGTCCGCAAGGACCCTTGTCCATTCCCCACCAATTGTTTTTCTTGGGCAGTCTGGCAATCTTTTTTTCTGACATTCCTAAACTTTTCCAAACATCATAAGCTTCTTGATCAAATGGAGAATCAGCATCACCCTCAAAAACAGAAACAGCAATCCTATTCTTGTCCAAATCCAACCAATCAGGGGATGTTAAAAATTCCCAACTCATTTTGATTGCATCTTCTTTGAAATATTCTCCCAATGACCAATTGCCAAGCATTTCAAAAAAAGTGTGATGAGTGGTATCTCCCACTTCATCAATATCTCCAGTTCTAATGCACTTCTGAACGTTGACTAATTTATTTCCGCCTGGATGTTTTTCACCCAGAAGATACGGCACTAATGGATGCATGCCGGCGGTCGTGAAAAGCACCGAAGGGTCATTTTCCGGCACTAAGGAAGCCGAGGGAATGACGGTGTGACCTTTGGACTTGAAAAATTCTAAATATTTTGTGCGAAGCTCTTGGGCGTTCATAAAAATAGCTTTTAGGTTTTAGCTGTTAGCTTATAGAAAAATTATTTCTTTAAAACTTTTTTGATTTTTTCTTCCAAATTTTTAAAATCTCTTTGACTAATATTTTTTTTAAAAGGTGCTATTCTTTTTAATCTCTCTACCACCTCGCTAGCTGTTTTCAGTTTTTCGCTTTGCGCATCTCTTTCGACGTCTCTGAGTTTAAACTGATCAAAACTATTAAGCTTTTCGCTGAAGACAGCTTCGACCATATCAACCAAATGAATATTTACGCTCATATTTTTATTTTTTAAAAAGTAATTAACTTAATTAGATTTTTAGTCTACAATATCTTCGATTTGTTCTTTGATGTTTTTCCATTCAGCTTCAACTAGACTGCTCTTTAGCTCATTTTCTTCTTTTAATTTAACAATTGCACCATCAGGTTTGATTTTCCGACTCTTAACTTCCCTTTCAATAATTCGGATTCTTCCCCAAGCAGTAGCAGAAAGAATGATTTTCTTGTTCTTAGTAAACGCCTCTATTAGATTGATAAGACTCCTTGCCATATGATTGTGTTTTTCAAAAAAATTATCTAGCGGAGTTGTTTTTGTTTTATACTGGCGAATTCATTTTGTGCTTGAGCGCAATAAGCTCATTTTGCATCATTGTAAGTTCTTCTTGCATGTGCTTTAATTTGCTGTCTTTCAGGGTCAGATCAATTTCAATTTGTTGCTTTTTGCTTTTTAGCGCTCGAATTTCAGCTTCTAATGCTACCTTGTTGCGGTCAAGACGTTTTGTGTCAGATTCCTTGATGATAATTTCCATCTGAAGCTTTTTTCTTCTGGCTAAAACTTCCGGTTCAATATTGCTCATAGCTTTTTAGGCGTTAGCTGCTTAGCTTTTTAGGAATTTTAACGAAACCTAAGAAGCTGAAAAGCTGAAAACCTAATGCCTAAATAATTATTCCGCCACCGAGAACTTCATTGTCATCGGCATAGAAAACAGCTGACTGGCCTGGGGTCACGGCTTTTTGTTTTTCAAAAAATTCGACTTCGCATATCGCATAACCCGAATTCACGTTTTGCGTTCCACGTTCCACGTTTTTAATTACCCCTCGCACCAATCGATGTCGATAACGAATTTTCACGTTAACTTCCAGTGGAAAAGTCGGCTCTCCGGCAATCCAATTTTTGATTTGGACCAACATGGAACTTCGATATATCTGAGAATCATTTTCGTCATTGGTTACAATAAGTTGGTTTTTCTTGAAATCACGTCCAACCACAAAGTATGGGCCGTCACCACCAATATTAATTCCTTTGCGCTGTCCAATCGTGTAAAGTTCCAAACCGTCATGAGTTCCAATTTTTTTGTTTTCCGTTGTGACAATATCTCCTGGTGACAAAGTCAAATTGCGTTTGATAAATTTGGTCGGAGTTTTTTCTGGGGTAAAACAAAGTCCCTGGGATTCTTCTTTGTCAAAAACTGGTAGTTGCATTTTTTCAGCTTTCTTTCTGATTTCCGGTTTTTTGAATTTTCCGACTGGAAATAAAATTCGCGACAATTGTTTTTGAGTAAGACAATAAAGGAAATAGGTTTGATCTTTTTCTTCATCGCAAGAAGTGTAGAGATGGTGTTTGCCATTTCTGTCTTTGATTTCGGCATAATGTCCAGTGGCCACAAAATCGGCATCCATTTCCAGCATTTTGCGGAACAGAAAATTAAATTTAATCCTTTCATTGCAAACCACGCAAGGATTTGGCGTGCGTCCCGCTTTGGTTTCTTCCAGAAAATAGTCAACTACTTCTTTTTTAAACTCCTTGGCGGCATTGACTGTGTAGAGTGGGATGTCCAGTAGCTGGGCTACTTTTCTAGCGTCCTCTTGGGATTCAAGCGAGCAACATTTGTTTTCGCGCAATTCATCCTGACCTGGCTCTTTCCAAAAATGCAAAAACACGCCTATGACATCATAGCCTTGCTCTTTCAGAACAGCTGCCGCTACGGAAGAATCAACTCCGGCAGACATTCCTACAATCACTCTTTTTTTGGTAGTTTTTGTGATTTTCATTTGCAACTAATCATAGCACTATTTTTCTTTATTGTAAACAAAAAGGGTGCATGCGGTTTGTTTGATATAAAGTGTTTTATAAAACAACCAAGGCTAGCTGGTTGCTTTATAATTCCAACAAATGTCTGGTTAATTATTTCCTGCGGGTTTTGTTTTGTTGATGAGATTCCTTACTTCATCTAAATTTACATTTGGTCTCTGGCGTTGAGAGTTGAATTTTTTTGGAGCAATGTATTGCATTTGAGAAAGTGACATTGGACTGCCTTGCGGCGCATAAGTTTTTTGCTGAATGTTTTTTTCAGCCGGTTTATATTGCGGTTGCGGTTGGACATTATTAATTGGTCTCTGTTGAGGCGCTGTCTGTTGAATTGGCCTAGTTGGTTGCTGAGTTGGTTGCACAAATTCGGCTGGTTGTTGCGCTTGCAAGTCCTCTCTTTGTCTTTGCATTTTCTGTTCTTGCGCAAGTTTTTCCTTGGCAGCCATACGTTGATATTCTTTCAGGCAATCTTTGCAAAAAGTTGGCCGAGAACCATCTGGTTGAAATGGAACTTGAATGTGATCGCCACACATATCACAAATAGCCTCGAATTTCGGCCGGGTATCAATCGGTTTGACATAATAATCTTGATTTTCTTGGGCAGGTTGATTTTGAGGAATTTGCGGTTGCCCAGTAGGTGCAGGTGCAGTTTGAAATTGCTGAGAATCGACTTTGATGCTAGTTTTTTCAACCGCAACGTGCGTTTGCGCATATGAAGCCATTTGAGGTTGCTGAACTTGGGAGACTTGTGGTTGTTGTGGTTGCGCTTGAAATGCAGGTTGAGCAACTCTTGACGGTTGTTGCACCTGTTGAACGGGCTGAGGGGCAGCGACAACTGGCTGCACTTTGGGTGCAGTTGCATTTAAAGTTGGTTGTGCTTGAGGCCTTGAAATTGGGGCTGCTTGAGTCGCAGGAGCGTAAGGTTGATAATTCTGCCTATTGGCAGCTGGGTTTGGAATATGCAGAGGTTCTGTTGGTTTGTTAACAGTTTGAAAACCAGAAGCTGGCATGATGCCAGACCATCTGGAAATATTGTCTTCAACCTCTTCTTTGCTTGAAGCGTATCTTTCTCTGGAAGACGCGATGATTTTTTCCTCGTTTTCCATCGTATCTTCAATGTAGACAGGCGGCAAAACCTTGGCCGAAAAAGCATCACCAGCGATTCCATCAATCATTAGTTTCAAATAAATATTGTATTTCGGCAAATTAACAATGTCATTTTGCATAAACACTGGTTCAAATTCTTTTTCCAAAAATTCGGCGTCCATGGCACCTACGCGGAAAGAAATTATGGTGCCGGCATTTCCAAAAATTGCATCGCGCACTTTTTCATCAATCTGCGTTATGTATTGATTAGCCAAAATCAAATTCAAATGATATTTTCGAGCTTCTGACAAAATATTAGCAAATGATTCGGTGGCAAAGTTTTGAAACTCATCAACGTATAAATAAAAATCATTTCTAGTGTCTTCTTCAATATCAACGCGTCCCATAGCAGCCAGCTGAATCTTGGTAATCATCATGGCCCCTAAGAGCGCACTATTGTCTTCACCAATGCGACCTTTGGACAAATTCAGAATCAGAATTTTTCGACTGTCCATGATTTCGCGAATATCAAAAGATGATTTGGTTTGACCAACAATGTTTCGAATCAGAGAACTTGAAAGAAATTGTCCGACTTTGTTTTGAATCGGAGAGACGACTTCTTGCAAAACCTTGTCACTCCATTTGGGAAATTCATCCACCCAAAATTGTCTAATCACTGGATCAGTAACTTTGTCGACCACTCTTTCGCGATATTTTTTGTCCACCAAAATTCTGGTTACGCCCAAAAGAGTGCTGCCAGGATATTCTAAAAGTGCCAAGATGGCATTACGTAAAATATATTCCAAACGTGGTCCCCAAGAATCGGCCCAGATTTTCTTGAAAACTCCAATAAGTCCGGAAGAAACCAAGTGACGATAGTCAGGATCCACCGATTCCATAACGTTAAAAGCCAATGGGAAATTTTGATCGGCAGGATTCAGATATATCACATCATTGATTCGATTAGCAGGAACGGCTTTGAGCAACTTCTCGGCTGTGTCACCATGCGGATCAATATAACAAATTCCATGACCATTGCGAATATCCTGCACCACTAAATTCTCCAATAGATTGGTTTTGCCCATACCGGTTTTTCCGATGATATACATGTGTCTTCTGCGATCATCGGTCTTGATGCCAAAAACTCTTTCTTGATTTCTGAAATTTGTTTTTGCGAAAAAAGCTATTTCACTATTATTCATACCCTGCAGTAGAAATTCAAATGAGCGTTGCTCAGACAAATTTCACATTTTTTAAAAATCTAATTTATTGTTTATGCCTAGTAAGTTAATTCAAATTAAGAAAAATTTGAATTTCACTGCTGGGCTTACGAGCGTTGTCGTTTAGAATTAATTAAAAACATTTTATTTATAGATTTGTGGGATTTTCAACAATGTAACAATATATCAATACAACAATTTAGTTTTTTATTCTATGGGTAAATTTGAAGGAGCACCACCACGCTTGGCCTCAACACGACTGATAGAAGGACTGATAACATTGATGTCCGGCAGATGAAAAATAGTTGCCAATTCCTCTGAACTCAAAACTGTTTTAAATCCATCCCTGCTTCTGCTTTTATATCTGCGAAAAAGTTTGTGTTGACTGTATCTCAAACGCTCTTTTTTGAAAAATTCATAATGCTTGGAGGTCTTTGAATCCCCGTCAGGTTTGAAGCCATTGAGGTTATCATCCCCAAATTGTTTCAAAGCTCCCCAGACAGCTGAAACCCCAATTGACATGTCGAAACTTTCTCGTTTACTAACATAGATGCATCTACCCTTGGTTGAGAATTGAACCTTGCCGATGTTTGCTTCAACTGCTTTTAGCACATCGCGTTCCATTGGAGAAAGGCGAGTGTCCAAAGGCATTTCATCCTTTTTTTTCTCAGATTCAAATTCGACTGGTCCACTTAGATATTTAAAAATACCTCCAAATACATCAGTCAAGTCTTTAATTATCATTTCCAAAATGCTTTCCACTTTTTTTTCCTTGCCCTTGAGTTTGTCAGCCAGCGCTTTTCCAATTGTACTATTCCAACCAGGAGGAGTTGGTGCAATTATCCATTGCAGCCAAACGTGTTGTCCTGGTCCAAGTTTTCCCATCACCTCAATTAATCCAGCTAAGGGATCAATCATGGTGCCCGTTACAGTTTCTTCATAGCTTGGATAAGTGCGAATTGGATATCCGTCATCTTTTTTTGTGGTAGCCACATCAGCCCCCCACAAATTCCACTGCGTGTTTGGGATGTATTTTGGAAAATTGTCGACATAGTCGGGCACTTCCATGATTTCCACATCAGGATATTGAGAATATAAATTAGCTTCCAACAAGTGTCGATGCTTTTTCATGGTGCGAATATAGAAATGAACTGCGCCTTCGTTGCTGACAATCTCCAAGCTCATATAGTCGGCAAACTGTCCATCAACATAGGTTTCAAAAGTAGTGAAAGATTTTTCCACACCAGCAAAACCCACGAAAATTGATTCCATGGGTTTTGGACTTTTTTCAATGTTTTTTGGTGGAATGATTTCAAGCAGGGTCCAACTAGCTGAGCTCCAAAAAGCTTCCTGCACGTGATATATCCAAAGAGCTTTAAATAGAAAATAAAAAACTGGTGGCAAAACCAAAAACCACATATAGCCGAAAACTTGTCCTGCCAGCTTGACGGATACAAGAGTTTCACTTAATGAGCTCGAAAAAATGTCCATGAATTTTTATGTTTGCTGTTTTTATTGTTTAGTGTCCAAAAACAAATGATTCAAAATAGCAGTTTTTGTTGGCTAGCCATATTTAGGCTTCCCGATAATCATTAGGAGCAATTCAGCAATAATCGCTAAAGGAGCAAAGCCTAAATTATTTTTTGATTGAGTAAGTTCCCTCTTTTGATTTGGTGAAAAAATTGTTGAGGTTGATGACAATCGTTGATTTTTTTACTTGCCTGATTTCCAACACTTTTTTCAAAATTTCATCTCGATTTAAAGGCTTGTTGTTTTTTGAAATAATTTCTTTGATAACATCTTTAACAGTTCCCTTCTGGTAGCCCCACTCTGAAAGCGCATAGATTCCCCTACCAACCAAAACGAAATTACCATCCTTAATTAATTCATT
Source organism: uncultured bacterium (assembly GCA_903851135.1). Lineage (GTDB taxonomy): Bacteria > Patescibacteriota > Minisyncoccia > Moranbacterales > GWC2-37-73 > CAIPMZ01. Next base: position 9,236 of record CAINNK010000033.1, read on the forward strand.
ATGAACTGTTTGTGGATGAGTTTTTTTCTTGTTGAGATGATGCTTGTCAATTTTGCTGGCAATTTCTTTGAAATGCAATGGATTGCCGGCCTCTTTGAGCACGAGATAAGCTTTTTCGCGAGTGCCTTTGGGTGAAATTTCTTTCCATTTGATAGCACCCCATTTACCGAAATTATTTTGTTTGATTTCTTGAGAAATCTCAAGATGATAAACAAAATGATCTTTGCTCAAATCGCTCTCTAATTCGCCAACCGCAAATTGAAAAAGCTCTTCCGCAGTCAAGGGTTTCTTTTCTTTTTTCAAAACTGAAAGAGTTGCGTTTTTTGTCTGGCGCCACTTTTCAAGATTAAAATCTGAAAGTGAATAGGAAAAAGAAAGTTCCCCCTTCACTTCATGACTCTTGATTTGATTGATGCATTCGAGAAAAAAGCGAACAGCAGCTTGTTCAGCCAAGTTCTCGTTTCCAAGAACTCGCAACAATTTCTTCCTACTGATTATACCACTATTTTTTGTAATAGCCAAAATCACCGTGTCTTTGACTTTGACGAATTCTGGGTGATTATGTTTTTCTCTGACCTTTTTCAGCGCTTCGCGGATGACTTGTCTGACGCGTTCCCTAGTGATGGTGTATTTGCCACCAATTTCTTCCAAAGTAAGTGCGCCATCCCCATGAATGCCATAGCGGCTGAAAATTATTTCTTGAGATCTGGTCGACAGGTCGCCAATAATGCTATTTAAGGCTTCAGAAAAAAAGCCTTTTTCTGCTAAAACCTGCTTTTCCTTGTTGATCGAGTTTTTCATATTATTTATAACACAATATATTAACTTATTAGGGTTCAAATTATATTAACACATTCTCATTTTTTGTCAACACTTTAGCGAAAATCTTTCTTAGATTAAATTTTTTTCAGAAAATACCGCCTTTTTAAGCTAAATTTTAGATTATAAATTTAAAATCTAAGAAAATCAAAAAAAAAGACTAAGTTTGAAAAACAAAGTCTTTTTTTCCAGTTTTTAACTTCAAAACGGTTTAGGATTCAGGGTCTTTTAAGCTGTTTTAATTCTGTCTATTTGCGAATTTGAACTTTTAGCTGCGATTCAAGTTTTGAAATGATTTTTGCTGTGATAACGTCAACTTCCTCGCTAGTAAGGGTTCTGCTGCCAGCGTTAAACATGATGTGAAAAGCATAACTTGAAGTGCCATCGGCAAAATCAAAAATATCAAACAAGTCAACGTCAGCTATCAAGTCGCCGCCTTCTTCCTGGATGACTTTCAAAATATCATCAACGCGCTGGCCATTGCTAACAATCATCGCCAAGTCTCGCATGACGTTGGGAAATTTGGGAATTGCGCGAAATTCATTTTCATTGGCGGAAATATTTTGCAAAAGCTCCAAATCAAATTCAAAAAATGCCACTCGACTGCTGATATCAAAATCAGCCAACACCAATGGGTTTATTTCTCCCAGACAACCAATGGCCTGATTACTGCCAGCTAGTTTGATTTCAGCGGCGCGACCTTCATGACAAAATGATTTGGAAATTTGCTCAAAACCATCCTCAAAGGAGACATAGTTTTGATTCATGATTCCCAACTGCAACAACAAATCGTTGATCAGTGATTTTGTTTGAAAAAATGAAGTTTGCTGCAGATTGCTCTGCTGCTCTTTTTTGACTGGTTTTTTTTCCAACACTACTAGACCGCAAAGCATGTTTTTTTCATTGGGCAAAAAATTCTTGCTTGGCAAGAAAACTTTGCCGATTTCAAAAAGGTGCAACTGTTTGGCGAATTTCAAATTCTCTCTGACATTTTTGAGCAGATTCGGAATCAAGCTCACGCGCAAAATTGTTTGCTCAAGATTGCCTGGGGCTTCAAGTTCGAGATGTTTGAAAGTTTGCAACTTGGCATTTTCGCTGTCTTTCTGACTATAAAAAGCATAGTTATAGACCTCGGAAAATCCTTGACCAACCAAAACATTTTTCACTTTTCTGACAAAAATTCTTTGCTCGTTGATGACCGGCGGTTTAATGGAAACAAGTTGCGCAGTTGGCACAATTTTTTCATAGCCATAAATTCGACCAATTTCCTCAATCAAATCTTCCTGAGTTTGCACATCCAATCTGAAAGTTGGCACCGTCACACTCAAATTTTTTCCTGCCTTTTTCACTTCAAAACCAAGCGAGGTGAGAATTTCTTGACTGACTTTGACTGGCACATTTTCGCCTAGCAAAGAATTCACATAATTTAAATCGAGTTTGATGGTCCAAGGTTTCACTGGCGCTGGGTATTCATCTACGATGCCATCAAGTTTAGCGTCTGTGATGTGTGTCAGAATTTCAATAGCGCGCACCATCGCTTTTTCCGCCAGGTTTGGATCAAGTCCTTTTTCAAAACGCATCGCTGCATCCGTTTGCAAAGCAAATTTATTTTTAGTTTTTCGGATAGAAGTTTGATTAAAAGTGGCCGATTCGAGAACGATGCTTACAGTTTTTTCATTGACCCCGGAATATTTGCCGCCCATTACTCCAGCCAAAGCAAGTGCGCCTTGTTTATTGGCTATTACAATATCCTCTTCGGACATTTTTTTTACGCTGCCATCAAGAATTATGATCTCTTCATTTTCTTTAGCACCCCTCACAATTATTTCAGCCACTCCATTATTTGAAATTTGCTCAAAATCAAAAGCATGCATCGGTTGACCAAGTTCAAGCATGACATAATTTGTTACATCAACCACATTATTGATTGATCTGATTCCACATTTTTCCAGCCGAGAAGAAATCCACTCGGGTGATTTTTCAATTTTTACATTATCCAATTTTGCAGCAATATATCGTTCACATAAATTTTCATTTTCAATCGAAATCTTCAGACTCGAAGTTTTCTTCTTGGCAAGTTTCAAGCCATCATAATCATATTCAATCTTATTGCTATCAAGCGCGGCAACTTCACGAGCCAATCCTACGTGACTGACTGCATCGTGCGCTCTGTCTGGCAAAACTTTGATTTCCAAAACGTAATCGTTTTCACCCAATATTTCTTTAAGCGGCGTGCCAACTTCCAATTTTTTATTCAGCAGTAGAATGCCCGCATGATCAGAGCCTAAGCCAAGTTCATCTTTGGCGCAAAGCATCCCAAAAGATTTTTCGCCGCGAATTTCAGCTTCTTTGATTTCTAAATCATTAGGTAATTTCGCACCAACTAAAGCAACAGGTACTTTGTCGCCAACAGAAATATTTTTGGCCCCGCAAACAATATCCAAAACTTTGTTTCCGATATTTATTTTTGTCAGTTGCAATTTGTCTGCATTGGGATGTTTGGAAATTTCCAAAATTTCACCCACCACAAAGTTTTCAAAATCACTGCCAATTTTTTCGACGCCTTCAATTTCCAACGCATGCATCGTGATGCCTTGGGTCAATTCTTCGAGAGATAGTTTTGACCCCGAGATTTCCTTGAGCCAATTGTAAGAATATTTCATGAATTAAATCAAAAGTAATCAGTAACTGGTAACTAGTAACTAAGAAAAAAATAGTTACTGATTACTGATTACTGGTTGCTAAATTTAGAATTGTTTAATAAACCTCAAATCGCCGCTGTGAAAATGACGAATGTCGTCAATTTTGTATTTCATCATCGCCAAGCGTTCAAGTCCAAATCCCCAGGCAAAACCTTGATATTTGTTGCGCGGATAGCCAGCAGCCACAAAAACATTTTGATTGACCATGCCAGCTCCCCCAATTTCTAGCCAACCGGCATTTTTGCAAGCGCTGCAACCTTTGCCACCACAAACTGTGCAGCTGATGTCAAATTCAAAACTCGGTTCCGTGAAGGGAAAATAACTTGGTCGGATGCGCACTTGAATTTCTTTCTTGAAAAATTTTGAGAAAAATTCTTGCGCCACAAATTTGAAATTTCCCACGTTGATATCATCGCCAACTACCAACGCTTCAAACTGATGGAAAGTGTGTTCATGCGCAGCATCAAGCGCCTCATTGCGATATATTCTGCCTGGAGCAATTATGCGAAACGGCGGCTGATGTTTTTCCATATATCTAATTTGCACATTGGAAGTGTGCGTTCGCAACAAAATCCGTTCATTTGTATTCTTATCCGTATCATTCCGTTTGTCATCCGTAACGCTCTGTGATTTCAACCAGAAAGTGTCCTGCATATCGCGAGCTGGGTGTTCCTTGGGAATATTAAGGGCGTCAAAATTGTGGAATTCATCTTCCACTTCCGGGCCGTCGGCAATTTCAAAACCCATCGAAGTGAAAATGTCCTCAATTTCATTTTGAATTTGCGTCAAGGGATGCAGATGTCCCTTGCGCAGTTTGACAGCTGGAACAGTGACGTCAATTTTTTCCGCCTCAGCATCAAAAGTTGAAGCGAGATTTTTTTTCTTTTGATTTAGCAAAGTTTGAATTTCAACCTTAACAGCATTGGCCAATTGCCCAACTTCTTTTTTTTCTTCAGGGGAAACGTCTTTAAGTTGCCTCAAGATTCCCACAAACTCACTTTTACGTCCCAAAAATTGGATTTCCAATTGCAAAACATCTTCCACAGTTTTGGCGTTTTCAACTTCAGCCTGTGCCTCTTCTTTGATTTTAACAATTTTTTCTTTTAACATATTCTTCGCTAGAGTGTCATTCTGAATTTATTTCAGAATCTACCTCTTTTATCTCAACTAGTTTTATAAATCCTCAATCCTGAAACACGACAGCCATGCGGCGTCGCTATGGAGTTCAGGATGACATTCATTAATGCTGACTTTTATTATAATCCAATCTTACCAAGTTAGTGCGTTTATGGCAATAAGTAACCCTGTAAATCAAATGCTAGCAATAACTTCCAATATTTCATTAAAACTCGAAACTATTTTGAAAGGCTCGCCTTTTTCGAGTCGGTCTCTTTTATGAAAACCAAAATCAACCGCAATCACTTCTACCCCAACTTCTTTCCCTTCCAAGATGTCTCCCAGGGTGTCCGTCACGAACACGCAATCCCCAGCTTTCAGTTGATACTTTTCAAATAAATGTTGGAATTTCGCAACTTTTGATTGATGTGTTTCGGCGCCCAAAATTTCCTTGAAAATATGCGTGCAATTATTATTTTGAAAATAAGTTTTTATTGACTCTTCTTGGTTAGAAGAAATAACAAACAAGGAATATTTTTCTGCTAATTTTTCCAAACTTTCTTCTACCATTTTTTCCATTTCAAAATATTTCAGTTTTTCATTGTATGCTTTGAAAAGTTTTTCAGCGGCCTGCTTGGTTATTTTTGGATTCTGAAAAACATTGCCATCAAGAAGTTCTCGGAGATTTTCTTCGGTAAAGTCATCACCAAAAAATTCCTTGCTTATTTTATAGCTAATTTCAAATGAATCACAAATCACCCCATCAAAATCAAAAATAATCGCCTTTTTCATGGTCTTTACTTCAATAAATTAATCTACCAATACACCAGATAATATCTTCTCTAACCCTGGCACAATCTCAAAATTCTTCAAATCTGTCTGATTAATCCATTTAAAATCAGTGTGTTCCCAGTCCAATTTTACAACTGGCTTAATTTTTAATTCTATCAGCACTGGAAAGATAATCCAGATTTTTTGAATATTTTTATCATTAAATTCATATGGTTTTCCTTTTTTTATTTCCAAAACCAAGTCTGGCATAATGCCTAGTTCTTCGCGCAATTCTTCCAACACTTTTTCCTCAAGCGCAACAGGTTCATCCAAATAGCCACCAATAGAATTCCAAAGTCCCTGATAAGCACGAACTTTGTCACTACGCTTCAAAATCAAAATCTGACTTTCAAATTTGACAAAGCAATTCAAAACCGGTGCTTTGTCGGAAGTTGAATAGTCAATTCTTCCATCTTCAAACTTCGGTAACTTTTCCGAAAGTTCTTGTAAAATCTTTTTCAGTGAAATTTCTTTTTTATTCATAAGAATCAAACCAACAAAAAAGCTAACATGCATTATGTTAACTGAATTTTATCACTTAATTAAATTTAAGTGAAATTGCTTTGGAAATAAAAAATGGCAGAAGGTTAGTTAAAACCCTTCTGCCACTTACTTGCGCTGCCAAAACATAAACATTTATGGCAACGTTCCAGCAGTTGCAGTAGCACTTCCAGTGTTGGAAACCACAACACCATTGACTATTGTGACGCTGGAACTAGCAGATGCGGAAGCAAAACTGCCACCGCCAGTAGTATTTACTGCTGCTGCTGCTGCTGCAGCCCCGGTTGGCGTCACTGTTGCCGTTGTCTTCAGTGAAACTCCTGGAAAAGCTGCCGTTTTCGCAGCCGTTCCAACTCCACTGACTTGTGAAGTGATTAAATGTGGCGTTGCATTAGCTGATGCAAATGCAAAAATCATTGCCGCAAAAATAATAATTTTTTTCATTTTTTCTCAACATTATTTGAGTTTGGAAAAATATTTCTTAAGAACTTCAATTCAATTCAAACATAGCATATTAAAAGGGTCTTGTCAAGGGTTTTTGGTAATGTGCACAGACATATGGCGGTTTTTCCCAAGATGTGCAATCTTGGAACATGTGTATAAAAATGCCAAAAAATGTATTAGAAGAGCGATTAAGGTGGGTTCTCCCTATCTTCAGAAAGGAGGTGAAACTGAAAGA
>CAINNK010000034.1 GCA_903851135.1 uncultured bacterium
GGTTGCGGGCACAAAAAATTGTCTAGATGGTGGTTGGTCTGCTTTTGGCTCTTGCTCTGCTTCTTGTGGCGGCGGCACCCAAACCCGAACTTGTGCTAATCCAGCTCCTACTAATGGTGGGGCAACTTGCAGTGGCTCAACTAGTCAAGCTTGTAACACTCAAACATGTGTTGATAATGGTTGCGCAGCAAACACTTGCAGTACGACTACTTGCGATAATGGTATCAGTCCAGTAACTCCAGGTACAAAACTTTGCGACAATGGTTGTGGGGCTAATACATGTGTTGGTTTACAATGTTGGAATAATCTGATTTTTACTAATGGCGTTAAAACATGCGTTGACAATGGTTGTGCCGCCAACACTTGCTCTAGCTCAACTTGCTATAATAGTATTGCTTGGGTGTCTGGTACTAAAAATTGTTCCGCGCCTAGCGGAGGAGGCAATGCTTGTAATGCCAATACTACTTGCCAAACCAGCGATATTGCAGGCATCACGACTACCTGTAATGGTAATCCGGGTAATCTGCAACCAAGCTTTGCTCCAATATGCATACAGCCTACAATCTTGCCAACCTCAGCAACTAGATGTGACTCCAGCGCGGCTGGGAACTGCGGCAAAACTATTTTAATTCAGGCTGCTGGTAGTTGTTCAAGAATTGATTCTAGCGGTTGCATGAATTCAATTGCTTGCAGTCCTTCTGAGACTACTGCTTGTAAACAACAATATCCCGCCATCACTAGAACCTGCCCTACTTGTAGGGGAACAATGATAGAAGTGAGGCCATAGAGTAAAATACGACTAATATAAAAACGGGGGATTAAATCTCCTGTTTTTTTATATTCATTTACACTTAAGCACTCTGTGGATAACTTCAAAAAAAGGCTTAGCTAAGCATGCTTGGCAAATGTTTGACTTGTGGTACAATAGACTAACGGTACACAAGATATAGTGTAAAAGCAGATAAAAACATAAATTTGTCAAATCAGGCAAGAGTGAAAAAAATAAGTTGTCAAGCTCTAATAAATACTGCTACATTGTCACATTGTCACATTGTTAAAATATAAAAAATAACAATGTAGCAATATAACAATATAACAATTTGAATTTTATGATTTGTCCATATTGTGCAGGCACCGAAACAAAAGTTGTCGATTCGCGGGATACTAATGATGGGAAAGCGATTCGCAGGCGGCGTGAATGTGAAAAATGCCAAGCTAGGTTTAGTACTTATGAGGAAATAGAAATCATGCGTCTGACAGTTGTTAAGCGAGACGGCAGCAAACAAGAATATGATCGCAAAAAAATAGAAATCGGTCTGCGCAAAGCCTTGGAAAAGCGACCGGTCAGTGAAGAAAAAATAAACAAGGCAATTGGTGATATTGAATATGAAATTCAAGCCAAAGAGGGAAGTGAAATTTCCAGCAAGGAAATTGGAAAAATGATTCTAGAAAAACTGAAAGAAATTGACGATGTGGCTTATTTGAGATTTGCCAGTGTTTACAAATCTTTCAAGTCAGCGGATAGTTTTCGCAAGGAAATGGACAAAATGGAGGGCTCGTGAGACATGGAACACATAATATGAAATGTCTATGTCTATAATAAAATCGTAAATTTTAAAAAATTTAAATATAATTTAAATTTAATTTGTAGACTCGCAGTTTTTCTAAAAGCTAGAAGCTATAACCTAAAAGCTAACTAAAATAATTCTCGGGGGAGAAATCAATATGAAAAAACAAAAGAAAGCAGTGGTGACTAAGAAAAAAAAGATTGTTGCGGTCAAGAAAATTGTTGAAGCAACACCGAAAAAAAACAAGAATTTAGTAAAGCAATTAATTAAGAGAAGCGGGCGAGTGGTTGCTTTTGATCAAAAGAAAATTGCAATTGCGGTGACAAAAGCGTTTGCGGCTACCGGTGAAGGAAGTCCAAAAGAGGCTCAGAAAGTTAGTGATAAGGTTACTCAATTGCTCAACAAGAACTTCAAGAAAGGTTTCGTGCCAACTATTGAAGAGCTGCAAGATTTGATTGAACGCGTCTTGATGGTGCTGGATTATGAAGAAACAGCTAAGGCGTATATTCTCTATCGCGAACAGCATCGCAAGATTCGCGCTGTGAAAGAGTCAATTAGTGAAGCAGTTGATTTGGTGGATAGTTACATTAGTCGCGCTGACTGGCGCGTGAAAGAAAATTCAAACATGGAATTTTCTTTGCAAGGACTTAATAATCATATTTTCTCAGTAGTTTCTGGAAAATATTGGATGGAAAAGGTTTATCCGAAAGAAATTAGACAGGCCCATGAAGGTGGTGACATCCACATTCATGACTTGCAACTCATTGCGGCTTATTGTTGCGGTTGGGATTTGCATGATTTGCTCGTGAAGGGATTCGGAGGTGTGCCTGGCAAGATTTCCAGTGCCCCGCCAAAGCATTTTCGGGCAGCTTTGGGACAAGTAGTTAACTTCATCTATACGCTGCAAGGTGAGGCTAATGGAGCGCAAGCTTTCGCAAACTTTGACACCCTGCTTGCTCCATTTATTCGTTTTGACAAACTCAACTACAAAGAGGTTAAACAGGCTTTGCAAGAATTTGTTTTTAATATGAACGTGCCGACTCGTGTTGGTTTCCAAACTCCTTTTTCAAACATCACTTTGGATTTGCAGGTTCCTAAAATTTATAAAGATCAAGCGGTGATTATTGGCGGAAAACCTCAGAAGGAAACTTATGGAGAATTTCAAGCAGAAATGAACTTGATTAACAAGGCGTATGCTGAAGTTATGACGGCCGGAGATGCTCAAAACAGAGTTTTCACTTTCCCAATTCCGACTTACAACATCACTAAGGATTTTGATTGGGAAGACAAGGCGCTGAATCCGATTTGGGAAATGACTGCCAAATATGGCATGCCCTATTTTGCAAACTTCGTTAATTCTGACATGAGTCCGGATGATGCTAGGTCAATGTGTTGTCGCTTGCGCTTAGATAATCGAGAATTATACAAACGAGGCGGTGGACTTTTTGGGGCCAATCCAATGACTGGTTCAATCGGAGTAGTGACTATCAACCTTCCAAGAGTCGGTTATCAAGCAACTACTAAAAAAGAATTTTTAGACCAGGTCTATCATTTGATGGATTTGGCTAAGGAGAGTTTGGAAATTAAAAGGACGTTTGTTGAAAGACTCACTGATATTGGGCTATATCCATATTCACGCTTTTATCTTCAAGATATTAAGAAGCGTCGCGGATCTTATTGGTCAAATCATTTTACTACCATTGGAATTATCGGCATGAATGAAGCTTTGAAGAATCTGCTGGGTGTGGATATTACAACTCCCAAGGGAAATAAATTTGCTGAGCAGGTGTTGGAAAAAATGCGAGACCGAATGGTGAAGTATCAGAAAGAAACTGGTAGTCTCTACAATCTCGAAGCTACGCCTGGCGAAGGCACAACCTATCGTTTTGCAAATTTGGACAAGAAAAAATATCCAGATATTATCACAGCCAACGAGGAAGCAGTGCAGGGCAGGGCAGCTAATCCGTACTACACAAATTCATCTCATTTGCCGGTTGGATTTACGAGTGACATTTTTGAGGCGCTGGATTTGCAAGACAATTTGCAATCAAAATACACTGGCGGAACCGTGCTGCATGGATTCATTGGGGAAAAGATTAATGATATTGAAACGGTGAAGAAATTGGTTAGAAAAATTGCAACCAACTACAAACTTCCGTACTTCACTTTCACTCCAACATTCAGTGTGTGCCCAGTCCATGGCTATATTTCTGGCGAAAAACATGTTTGTCCGAAATGCGAAATGGAGGTCACCTTGCCGAAGTTTGAAAAAGTTAAGTAGAAATTGTCGTATTAAGCTATAGACAATCAAACGTCGCAAGACGGTTAAGATAAATAAATTAATTTAAAAAATGCACTTTGTGAAACTAGAAAACTTCACTTGGTGCAAAAAAAACAAAAATATGAGCAATCACATTTGCCATGACTGCAAAAGCGCTTTAACTTCAGGTGATGAATTTGTGCGTTTCGAGGGAGCTCTTGAGGGTAGCGATGCGATCAAATGCAGGCAGTGTTTTGATGAAAATCCAGTGCTGCAAAATTTTCAAGCTTGCGATGTTTATTCTCGCGTGGTTGGATTTCACACCCCAGTACGTCGCTGGAACGATGCCAAGACTGAAGAATGGAAAGATCGCAAGACTTATCAGGTGGATGGCTCTTTTCAGGAAGCATGTTGCGCTAGTTGCTAATTGATTGAAAACATTAGGACTTACGCGCTTGTTCTTAAATTCCTAGAGCGTATTTTCTTTACTAAGAAAACCTCCCCTGGTCTACTTCAAGTCTTTCTTGCTAAGAAAATCAACTGTAAGTAATTTTTCGATCAAACGCGTAAGTCCTAAGTTATATTGTGTTTGCGGAGTTGAATCCTAGCTTGGCTGGGCGCGACGAGGTCGCAGTTTGACAAAGCAAAAAAAGATGGCGGGGCGACCTTGATGCGAATCAGGTCGCCCTGAATATTTCTTAATGTAAAATTCAAAAATCAAAATGAAAAATGACATTGTAAAATGTAAAATTTTTTCTAGATTTTTTTATTTTGAATTTTAATTTGTCATTTTGATTTTTGAGATTTACATTTTAATTTTTACTACATTATGCGCATTGGTGGTTTTCAAAAAATGACTTTGATAGATTATCCGGGAAAAATCGCAACCACGGTTTTTACGGTTGGTTGTAGCTTTCGCTGCAGTTTTTGTCATAATCCCGAACTTGTCATTCCGGCGCAATTTCCAGTGCCGAACAACATGGTGGAAGAATTTTTCCAACATCTTTCCAAGCGCAAAGGAAAACTGGAAGGCGTTTGCATCACCGGCGGCGAGCCAACTATTCAACCTGATATTATTGAGTTTATTAAAAAAATAAAAAAGATGGGTTTTTTGGTCAAGCTTGATTCTAATGGCAGTCAGCCTGAGGTTTTGAAAAAAATCATTGCGGAAAAATTGGTGGATTTTATTGCGATGGATATCAAGAGTAGTCAGAAAGGTTACGGCAGCGCAATCGGACTTAAATTTGATATTAAAAAAATCAACAAAAGTGTGAAAATGATTATGGAGAGCGGAATTGATTATGAATTTCGCACAACCGCAGTGCCAGGAATTCACAGCCAGCAAGATTTTGAAGAAATTGGAAAATGGATTAAAGGTGCTAAATCATATTATTTGCAAGAATATCGGCAGCGGCATATTCTTGATCCTGAATTAAAAACCAAGACTGCCGGAAAAACTCTGGATTTGCAAAAAATCAAACAAATATTAAAAGCTGATATAAAAAAGGTTGGAATTAGGGAGAATAATTAATTTTTTGATTTTTGAAAAAAAATCAATTTCCAGGCGTAGAATTAAATTAAATAGTGCGTCCTAAAAATAAAAAATGACTGGTAAGCCGTTTTTTGTGGTATAATAATAAAAAGATGCTTATTAAAAAAATCTAAAAATTAATTTTCATTCATCCTTTTATGCTTGAAAACATCAAAAAAATTTCAATTCAAACGTTGGTTCTTTTTGTGAATGTTTGCCTGGTTGGCGTAGGAGCTTTGTATTTTAAAAATCAGCAAGAAAAAAAGGACCTTGCCAATAGCGCACCGGTTGCCGCGGAAACCGTTCCTGTTCCAATAATTGATCCGATTGCTGAGAAAGCTGCTCAACTGGAAAAAATCATTGAGAAGAATGCTGCGCAAAAAAATTCAAGTGCTTCCAAGAGCACTGGTCAAATCACCGTGCAACAACCAAAAACAGTCACGCAGACTATTCCTGGCGGAACCCAGACTGTTACTGTGCCAGTTGCTACGCCTGCCAAAACAACCAAGAAGAGTTAAAAAATATGCGCAAAAATAAATTCAAAAAAAAATTCCATATTACTTTTGTGATCCCGCTTGTCTTTTTTTTGCTGGTCTTTGGATGTTTGGAAAAAAATAAGATTATTTTTTTTGGGTCTTCTTTTTCTTCTCATAAAATTGTGTTTGCCAAAGAGAAAGAAAACGATGGTAATGATGATGAATATGCAGAAAGTGCTTCTTCAAGTTCTTCTTCAAAAACCACTCAAACAACCACTCAAGTCATCAAGCTTCCAGATCAAATAGTAACTAAGACGATTATGGTAGATGTAGTACTGCCTGACACTGATAAAGATGGTTTGCCTGACGTCAGTGATCCGCACCCAACCATTCCGGAATATCTGATTGTCAATGATGCGAACGGAAACGGAATTGATGACAATTATGATCTTTCGATTTAGGAATGTTCAGGACTTACGCATTTGTTTTTTTGAGGACCATGTTTGTAGGCGACTACAATTTATATTACTAGGTAAATTAGCTAAAATGTCAGGTTTTTTTGCTAATGAAAAACTTCAAGCGCCGGAAAGTGGACCGGAAAAAAAATAAATACGTAAGTCCTGATATTTATGGAAAATAAAATAGTCCAAAAGCAATTTAAAAAATTTGGAACTGAAGTTGATTTTCAAATTGTGGTGGCAGATGATTCGCAAATTTCTCAAGCTGAAAACAATCTTGAGCAAGCAGCGGAAAAATGCGAGGAAATTGAAAAAATTTTTAGTCGATTCAAGCAAGATAGTGAACTAACGAAAATTAATTCAAGTTTGGGAACTTATTTTCAAGCCTCGGCGCAAATGCTGGTGGTTGCAAAATTAGCGTTGGAATACTGTGAAAAAACTCAGGGCTATTTCGATCCGCGCATCATTGGCGAGCTTGAGCAAGCAGGTTATGCCAATGATTTTCAACAAATTGGAATCACTAAGCTTTCAGAAAAAAGCAGAGAAGTTGATTTTAAAAAGCAGCTTGAGAAAGATTTAATTATTAAGGATGGAGGCGTTACTTTTTTTGAAAGAATGGATTTCGCTGGAGTTGTGAAAGGATTCACTACAGACATGATTGTTGAATTTTTCAAGGATTGCGGTTGGAAAAACTTTTTGGTTGATTGCGGTGGCGACATGTTTTTTGTTGGCAAGGATAAAAATGACAATCCATGGTATATTGATATTGAAGGAATTGCTTATCAAAATTTAATGCTTCAGTTGGATCAGCAGGGAATTGCAACTTCCGGAATTGGTAAAAGAAAATGGGAAATTGAAGGTAGACGCTTTCATCATTTGGTCAATCCAAAAAAACTAGCTCAATATTCTTTTGAACTGAAATCTGTCACGGTTGTCGCTGAGAGCACTTGTCAAGCTGATGTTTGGGCTAAAACCCTTTTCATTATGGGAAGTGCTGGGGCGAAAGAACTTGCGCAAGCAGAAAAGTTAGCCTGCGCAATCTTGGACTATAAGGGAGGCGCCTGGATTTCAACTGAATTTAAAAAGTATTTGCATAAAAATAATGCGTAAAAAAATTCTCATCTTAATATTTGTACTATTTTTTTCAGCTTTTTTCAGCTGGAAATATGTGAGCGCTCAAGATGTTCCAAAGATTAAATACGATGGTCAGACAATAGTCGATAGTGACTTGGATGGACTGACTGATCAAGGAGAGCTTCAAATCTATCATACCGATCCTAACAAAGTTGATTCTGATGAAGATGGTTTTGGGGATGGCACGGAAGTTTTGGCTGGCACCGATCCTTTGGATGCAAAATCATATCCAGGATCCACTACTGAAAATCTTATCGCTACGGCTAAGGCGGCAAGCGAGCAACCAGTTGTCACAAAACCAGTTGAAAATCCTTCAGCTTGGTATGCTTCGCGTGCTAGCGGCTTGGTGGCTTTCTTACTTTTGTATATCTCAATCTTTTTGGGATTGACCTTGCGCATACCATTGCTGCGAAAAATATTTTCACCGTTTTATTCAATGAGTATTCATTGTTGGATTTCTCTGCAAGCCCTTCTCTTTGCTTTTTTTCATGCACTTGTGCTGATTTTTGACAAATGGCTAGGCTTCAAGCTCACTGCTTTGTTTGTTCCTTTTGCTTCACAGTATCAACCGGGACTGACCGCACTTGGTGTGTTTGGATTTTATTTGATGATTATTTTGATTATTACTTCCTATAGTCGTAAACTGATGTCGCAAAAAATTTGGCGCGCCGTGCATTTCACCAACATCGTGCTGTATGCCATAGTTTTTGTGCATGCGCTTTATTTGGGAACTGATCTTAAAGTTGAATTGTTTAGAAATATTTTTATTTGGGCTAATGCTTTTCTGGTTCTCTTGATGCTTGTTAATATGGAACTTCGCCTTGCTGATGCTCGTCGGATTCGCAAACAAAGACAAGCTGTGCTGAATAATAATAGTGGATATTCTGATATAGTTAGATAGTAAAGTTTTATGCGTATATATATCAAAGTTTCCCCGCGCTCTTCAAAAAATGAAGTTGTTAAAATTTCCGAAGGGGAATACAAAGTGAAACTAACGGCGCCGCCGGTGGATGGCCAGGCTAATGAGGCCTTGATAAAATTGCTCGCCAAATTTTTTGGTGTTTCGAGAAGTTCTATTAATATTGTCGGCGGCAAAACTGCAAAAATTAAAATGGTTGACATTGCCGGCTTGGAATAAGTCGGTTTTTTAAGATGCAAAAAAAGAAATAATGAAAACCAAAAACCACAAATCATGCGATCGTATGATTTGTGGTTTTTTTTGTCTGAAAATTTTTTCCCACCCATATATTAATTTATGGGTGTGAAGATAATTTATAAAATATCCTTGCTTCCATATATCCATTTATGGAAGTAGAAGAAAAAAGGAAAAATGAAATAAAAAACAATGAATGACTAAATTTTAGGGGGGGTAAAATGGAAGTATAAATCTTAAAATAAAAAAATGAAAACATGGTGAAGCTCGCAGTTGTCATTGGGTTAATTGCAATTACCGCAGAATAAATCAATGCGTCATGTTGACATGAAATGGTCATAGGCGTAAAATAGTGAATGTAATCACTAAATTACGCATATATGTATAAAAGACTTCTAAAGAGCCAAATTTCGAGCAAGTTTTTTGCAGGAAAAGCCATTATTATCACTGGTGCCAGGCAAACTGGCAAAACGACCTTGACGAAAAGTCTGCTGAAAACTGCAGGCATTGCAGACAAGGCAAGTATCTTTTTCAATTGTGATAATCCAACCGATCGCGAAATGCTTTCAAACAAAGATTTGAATTTTCTGATTAAACTTATTGGTCAAGCTAGCGTCATTGTGATTGATGAAGGACAAAAAGTGCAGACCATTGGTCAAACCGCCAAACTCTTGGTTGATCATTTCAAAAAAACCAAACAAATCATCATCACAGGTTCTTCAAGTTTCAATTTGCTGGACAAAACGCAAGAAGCGCTCACGGGAAGAAAGTTTGTGTATCATCTGTATCCGCTGAGTTTGGAAGAAATTTATCCCAAGAAAAACGCTCTTGAGTTGCAGAAAGAACTTGAAAGTTATTTGATTTTTGGAAATTATCCAGAAGTTGTCACTATAAAATCTTTTGAAGAAAAAATTGAGTTATTGAAAGAATTGACAGCCAGTTATCTCTATCAGGATATCCTGGAATTTCAACAGCTTAAAAGTTCTTCCGTCTTGCTAAGTTTATTGAAAGCTTTGGCACTTCAAATCGGGCAGGAAGTTTCCTACACGGAACTTGCTAATCTTCTGGGGGTGGATAAAAATACCATTGAGCGTTATGTTGATTTATTGGAAAAAAATTATATTTTGTTTCGCCTCCAGCCTTATGCGCGCAACAAAAGAAGGGAAATTTCTAAGCTGAGAAAAGTGTATTTTTGCGATTTGGGAATCAGAAATGCTATTATTAATAATTTTAACTTTCTTGCTCAGCGAGATGACATCGGAGCTTTGTGGGAAAATTTTATCATTTGCGAGCGAATGAAATTTCAAGCATATCACAAAATATACTGTGACAATTATTTCTGGCGCACTTATGACGGTGCCGAAGTTGATTTTATTGAAGAGCGGGAGGGAAAATTGTTTGGTTTTGAATTTACTTGGAATAGTAAGAAGAAAAAAAGAATTCCCAAGAAATGGCAGCAATATCCAAAGAGCAGTTGGGAAGTTGTCAATAGAGAAAATATGCAAGGATTTGTTTTGTGAGAAAATTTTTAATTGGTTTTTTTATTCTTGAGTTTTTTGCTATAATGAATTCATGACCAAGTCAAAAATACTTTTATTTTTGCTTTTGAGTTTCATTGGGGCGGTTTTTGTCAGGTCATTTTTTGAAATTTCTCAAGTTCAAATTTTTCTATTGCTGATTTTGGCTTTGATAACATTGTTCACATTTTACAAAAACAAAATGGCGACGCTGGTCGCTTTTTTGCTCCTCAGTTTCGTTTTTGGCTTGTGGCTAACGGACCGAAAAATATCGCAAGCTAATAATCTTGTTTATTTGGGAAAAACTTTTGAGGAGAAAGCCGTTGTGCAAAAAGTGAGTCCGTCGACTTTTGGGCAGAATGTTATCGTGCAATTATTTGATGAAAAAATTTCTGTCTTGCTTCAGGTCCCGCAGTATCCGGAATATAAATACGGAGATTTGCTGGAAATGACTTGCCCGGCTAAAGCGATTGAAAATATTGATAACACTTTTGATTATCGCATGTACATGGCTAAGGAGGGGGTGTTGTATCAATGCGAAAAGGGCAAGGCAAAGAAACTTGGCGAAAACAGCGGCAATTTATTTTTGGGAAAAATAATTGCGGCGCGAACCGTTTTTGAAAACAAAATTATCAAGGTGATTCCTCAGCCTTATGGCGCTTTGGCCATTGGACTTTTGCTGGGTGGCAGTGGTGGGCTTTCCAAAGAAATTCAAAACGATTTTTCGCGAACGGGCATGACGCACATCGTGGCAGTCTCGGGGTATAATGTGACGATTATCGCGGAATATCTGATTTTGTTGGGCATTGCCTTGGGACTTTGGCGCAAGCAAGCTATTTGGTTTGCGCTTGTTGGCATCGTTGCGTTTGTGATTATGAGCGGTTTGCCGGCTTCGGCGGTTCGAGCTGGGGTGATGAGCGGCATCTTGCTCTGGGCGATGAAAAATGGGCGACTGGCGTCTTGTGAAAATGCAATCATTTTCGCGGCAGCGATTATGCTTTTTTTAAATCCGCTGCTGCTGCGGTGGGATGTTGGTTTTCAGCTTTCATTTTTGGCAACCTTAGGCATCGTGCTAACCTCGGCCTTTTGGGAGAAAAATTTCGTGAAAGAAAACAAGGCTCTGGGAATGTCTGAAGCTATTACATTGTCACTGAGCGCTCAGATTTTTGTGCTGCCAGTTATTGCATATAATTTTCATATCGCTTCATTGGTTTCGCTTTTGGCCAATGTTTTTATTTTGCCAGTGATTCCACTTTCAATGCTCTTGGTTTTCTTGGTGATGGTTTTTGGTTTTGTTTGGACGCCGCTCTCCATGATTTTTGCTTGGCTAGCTTTTGTGCTGCTGGCCTATGAAATAAAATTGATTCACATTTTGTCGCAGTTTCCTTGGGCCAGCGTTAGCGTCGAAAAAGTTAGCGTGTGGTGGATTGCGATTTACTATATAATATTAATTAGAATAATTTTTTGGATAAAAAGTCGGGAAAATTTCGAAGTATGATTTTTAATAAAAAATTTAGCATTTAAAGGCAGTGAGAAATAATTTTTTTCAAATATCCTCGCCGTTCTTTCTTTTTTAACTAAAATTTCCCCTGCCTCGACGGTAGGCGGGCCTCAATCTACGGAATCCAATGGAAAATTTGAGAAAAAAGAAAGGCTTGCTCGAGCAATATATTTTTCAAAAAATTATTTCTCACTGCCCATTCTAACTAATTGAGTATTGGTAAATATTTTTTATGCAAAAGAATCGTAAAATATTTTTCTCCATCCTTTGTGGCCTGATTGTGCTTATTGTAATTTTGAGCAGTATTGTTTTTCGTGGCAAAAATGAAACGCCGCTGAGCGTGGTATTTTTGGACATTGGCCAAGGCGACGCAATTTTGATTTCGCAGGGCTCCCAGCAAGTTTTGATTGATGGCGGCAAGGATGGAAAATTGCTCTTGGAAAAATTAGGCAAATATATTCCATTTTGGGATCGCAATCTCGAGACTGTTATTGAAACGCATCCTGATCAAGACCACATTGGAGGCTTGGTTGATGTTTTGGGCGCGTATAATGTTGGCGCTGTGGTGGAAACCAGAATGCAAAATGATTCTCAAACTTTCAAAAAACTGGAAGAAACAATTTCAAATAATAAAATTGAAAAAATTGAAGCGAAAAAAGATTTGACCATCAAATTTTCCGATGGCGCAATGTTGCAAGTGCTATATCCTTCGGAATCCGTGACGGACAAAAATGTGAGTGACACTAATCTTTACAGTGTAGTAGTAAAGCTGACAGTTGGAAAAAACAAGTTTTTGTTTACGGGAGATTTCCCGACAACTCAAGACAGCTTGCTGCTCGGCAGTGGCGTCGATGTCAGCGCCGATTTTTTGAAAGTCGCGCATCATGGTTCCAAATATGCCACCAGTGATGAATTTTTAAATGCCGTCAAGCCGACCGAGGCGGTTATTTCGGTTGGTAAGAACAATTCCTATGGTCACCCAAATCCTGACGTTCTGCAAAGACTAGTGGCGCACAAAATCAAGATTTTTCGCACCGATGAAAGCGGCGACATTAAATATATCTGCCAAAACGCAAACGAGAAATGCCAAAGGGTTAGTGGCTAGTAATCAGCAACTAGTAACTGGAATTTGTGTATGCGTATTTCTTTGATTGCTAATTACTAATTACTTTGAAAGTAGTCTGAAGAAGATGAGATACATATTGGACACCCCTATGTTAGACTAGGGAGTTGATTTAACCAATATATCTCTCATTATGACATTCAAAAAACATAACTACCTGCTCTTTAGTCAGCTTAAATTATCCAAGGATA
>CAINNK010000035.1 GCA_903851135.1 uncultured bacterium
TACCAGGAATCCAAGTCAGATTGTTCCAGCAAGTGGTGGTGTTACAAGTGAGCGCGGCGCAAGAATTGTCGGCGCAAATCTTGGTGCCTTGAACGGTAGCAATGGAGTTGTTGCAGGTGGTAGTAGTGCAAGTGTTGGCGGTGCAACCGTTGTCACAAGGCTTGGTGCCGGGAGTTGTTGGGTTGATACCATTATCACAAGTGTCAGTGGTGCAAGTGGTTGCAGCACAGCCATTGTCACATGGCTTGGTGCCAGCAACTATTGATATACCATTGTCGCAAGTTTGACCGATACAAGTGGTGTCAGCACAACCATTGTCTAATTTTGGGGCGCTGCAAGAAGCTTTTGAATTGCCATCATTGCTAGCACAAGTCCAAGTGAAAGAAGTTCCCGCATCAACAACTGATGAAGCTGCACCATTTTTGCAAAGATTCGAAACTGGCGAATTGCCTTGCGGTGCATTGTTTGCCGTACCACATGTAGGAAGTAATAAATCAAAAGAAAAATTCAAAGGAATGAGACCCAAATCGTAGCTGCCATAAGTACCAACTCCCGCTTGACCCAAAACTTCTACATGATCGTAACTTTTAAAAGGAGAAGGATTTATTGTCTTCGTCGGTATTTGCATTAATTGAGAGAAATATTTAGTACCGCCATATACATGGGACTCTTCAGCGCTAAAATAATCACCAAAATAGAACATCGATGCACTTGTGCAAGATGTTTCATCTTGAAATGGACACAGATTTAAACTACCATCAACTATCCAACCAGTGCCATGATTGGCACATTCAACAAATACAAATGAACCAGTTAAAGAAACTTTTTCTCCAAAAGAGTAAACATATGAACTCGGATGTCCTGTGTTGATATCTACAGTATAAAGACCGTTATCAAAAGTCACCGCCTTCGCCCCTCCCCCTCCCAACAGTCCCCCAGCCACAAAAATCAGAAATAGCAAAGCTTTCACTCCCTTTTTTTTGTCTTTGACTTTCCAAAAGATACTAGCAATAATTACAATTAACACAATCAGCAGTAGTATCAACATAGCAGTCTTGGAAGCTGAACTGTTTTTGGCAGGCTGAGTCTTTGAACTTTCAATCTTCATACTGTCTAGCTGCTTGCCCCCGGCTGAAAGCGCAACACTGGCTTTAGGACTACTGCAATCTTTGAGCGTTGGAATAGTTAGCGTTGAGACAGCTTTATCCACTGTAACTTCTTGAGAAAATGGTGTGATGCAAGAATTGCCATTAGCATCAGTGATAGACAGGTTGATGGTAGTTTTGGGTAGTTGAGTGCCTTTGTTTCTAGAGTTTTGGAAACTGTCAGCTGAAGGAGTCCAAAAGAGGGTGGCTAAGATGTTGTCACCTTTAGCATAGGTTTCTTTATCCAGTTGGATGTTTTGAATGGTAGCGCTTTGACCTTGCAGAACGTAGTGGGCAATAATTTTTTCTGCCAGGGGAAGATTGTTTTGATTAAGTGAGATAACCGCGTCGTAAGCTTGGGGTTCCGTCGGCTTGGTGATGATAATGGAAAAGTCTTTTTTTTCTTGAGGAGCAAAAGTAATATTTTCCGGAGTTGGATAATTAATATTTACCAGCGGGCCGTATTGACTGCGACGGAAAGTATTGATAACAGGAGCAATGGTTAGTTGAGCATTGGAACTGTTTTGAGCGTTGCAAGTTAGAGTTAAAGTTTCATTTGAAGCCAAATCGACGCCTTGAGCAAGGTTATAGGTTGGTTGCTCATTGTTGATTTTCAGCAGACAAGAATCAGGGGTGATGGTTAGTGAAGTTTGTTTTTGGGCAAGGTTAACTTTGCCAGCATTGCCAAGACCTAGATCTAGACCATTGGTAGTTTTACTGATAGCCCAAACGTCATATTCTCCATTTAGATAGGTTGGAATTTGATATTGAATTTCTTTGTGCAAAAGTTGCTTGGGAGTCAGGGTGAGGATTTCTGGAGAGATAAAAGTATCAACCAGGGTTTGTCCTTCCTTGGTAGTTTTAAGAATTTCAATCCCATATCTAATGTCTGATTGTGGAGTATTGCCTTGGTTTTCTAAATCTAAACCGATAGTAATTGCTTGGGGAGTTTCTTTCAGGATAGTTGCTCCGGATAAGTTAATGTTAGCCACAATGATAGGCTTAGCATTGGGGTCTGGAACTGTTTGAGCCAGGGTTAGGGCTGGAAACAAAATGAGCAAAGCAACTAGCGGGAGAAGATTTTTACTACACATAGTTTTTTGTGTTTGTGTTTTTAGTTAGGTTAAAAGTGTTTTTATTATACCACATAAATGAAAAAGATCATATAGCAATTCAAAATATTTTTAAAAAGACTTTCAACAAAAAAGACAAGTTTTTTCTTGTCTTTTTTGAAATATAAATTGGAAATCAAAAATCATTTTTATCTTTCCATTTTTCTCCTGATGAAGGCCGGAATTTCCAATTCATCATCTTCCTCAACAGCCTTGGCTTCAACAGCGTGGTTAATGGGACGAGGTTGAATCTTTTCTTCAATAATCATATCTGGTTTGAGAATTCTTTTTGTAGGGAAAGTTGTTTGCCTAAATTCATCTTCCTCTTTCTTGGTTTCAGTCTCATTGGTAGTTGCACCATAAACATTTGCAGCAACAACCGGAGCTGAAACAACTGCACTTGCTCGACGCACCAATGGACTATCTTTCATTTTGTCCACATCAAAGCCTGTGGCAACAACCGTAATAATGATTTCGCCTTTTTTGACTTGATCATCAATAACCGCTCCGAAGATGACCTTAGCATTCGGATCAATACTCTCTGTAATTATATTTGCAGCTTCATTAATTTCAAGCATTCCCAAATCGCTTGAGCCAGAAATATTAAAGAGCACACCTTTGGCGCCATCAATAGAAATTTCCAAAAGCGGACTATTGATAGCAGCCTTGGCTGCTTCCGTGGCCCTATTTTCACCTGAGGCGATTCCAATACCCATCAAAGCACTACCACTATCAGCCATAATTGCGCGCACATCAGCAAAGTCAACATTAACAATTCCCGGTTTTGTGATCAAATCGGAAATTCCTTGCACGCCTTGTCTGAGCACATCATCAACAATTTTGAAAGCGTTTATCAACGTAGTCTTGCGATCAATAATAGCCAGCAATTTGTCATTTGGAATTGTAATCAAAGAATCAACTCGATCCTTAAGATTTTGCAAAGCTTCCTCTCCGATTGAACGACGTTGGGCGCCTTCAAAAGAAAAAGGTTTGGTCACAACCGCCACAGTCAGCGCGCCCAATTCCTTGGCAGTCTCTGCCACCACTGGAGCAGCGCCTGAACCTGTGCCACCGCCCAAACCGCAAGTAACAAAAACCATATCAGCGCCTTTAAGCACATCTTGAATTTCGTCTCGATTTTCTTCTGCTGCTTGTCTACCTATTTCAGGATTCATACCAGCTCCAAGACCCTTGGACAAGTTTTTTCCAATGTGTACTTTTTCACCAGCCTTGGAATGATGTAGGGCTTGCGCATCAGTATTAATCGCTACAAATTCGACGCCTTTGATTTTAGCATCGATCATCCGACTGATTGCATTGTTTCCCCCACCTCCAACTCCAACAACTTTAATTCTAGCAAATGTTTCAATATCAGGTTTGATTTCTGCCATACTTTTTCAATCTTCAATTAAAAAAAATTATTTTTCTGAAATGACACCCATTTTGTTTTGATATTTTTGTTTTACTGTTGAAAATGACCAACCAACCAAAGCTGACTTTTTTGAATCTAGCAAATTTCTTAGTACTTAAATCTATCACATTTATAAATCCCGTGTCAAGCACGTTTTTCTCACTCCCCATGCTAGTTTTAAGGCAAAAATTTCTTAAACAAACCTTTGATTTTTTCCACCGTACCTTCAGTTGAACCAGAAAAAACCTCAAAAGCTTTGATTTTGCTCAAGCCAAAGCCGTCTTTTTTCTCTTCGGTTTGATACTGTCCCCATAAAACCAAGCCCGCAACTGTCGCAAAAGAAGGATCATCAACCTTATCCAGAATACCGCCCAGGCCAGCAGGAAAACCAATTTGGATTGGCAAGCCCAGAACATCTTTAGCAAGTTCAGCAATCCGCGTCATCTTTGCTCCCCCACCAACCAAAACCGCCCCAGAAGGAAGCAGGCCTGATTTACCGATTAATTTTAATTCCTTTTGAACCAGCGCAAAAATTTCTTCTAGCCTAGCTTCGATAATTTCCGCCACATGGTGCCTTGAAATGACACCTTCCTCTCTTGAATCTATCTGCGCAAGATCTATGCCATCATTTTTATCCACATCACTAGCCAAAGCACTACCATATTCAAGTTTGATTCGTTCGGCAACTTCCACTGAGGTTCGAAGTCCAATAGCTATGTCATTAGTAACGTGTCCGGCACCGACAGGCAAAATGGTTGAGTGCAACAATTCGCCTTCTTCATACACTGCAAGTGAGGTTGTTCCACCACCGATGTTTATCAAAACAACCCCAAGTTCTTTCTGCTTTTTGGTTAAAATTGATTTTGCAGCCGCCAATGGTTCCAAAACCAAATCATCAATTTCAATTCCAGCCTGATATGCAGCCTTGCTGATATTTTTCACTTGAGAACTGGAGCTTTCAATCACTAACGCATCCACCTCCAACCTAACACCTTTCATCCCCAATGGGTCTTTAATGTTATCTTGATCATCAAGTCGATATTTTCTGGCGATAACGTGCACGATTTCTTTATTAGCTGGAAGTTGAATCATCTGAGATTCCCCAATGACTCTGTTGATATCATCTTCTGAAACTTCCCCATCTGCCCTCCCAATTGCAATCACGCCTTTTGAATTAGCAAACTCAATTTCTGAGCCACCAATATTAAAAATTGCATGCTTGACTGGAAAACCAGACATTCTCTCCGCACCCTCAACAGCTTCGCCAACAATTTTAGCAATATCCTCCACGTCAATAATCACCCCGCGCCTGATTCCAACCGAAGCAACGGAATTAACTCCAATCACGCGAAGATTTTCTTCGCCCTTAACTTGCTGTGCTACAATTGTCCGAATATTTGAAGAGCCAATATCAATACCAGCTATAATGAAATCTTTAGACATAGTTTGCAAAAGAAATGAATGGGAATTCTCCGATTAATCCTCTATTTTTAATTTTTTTATTATTTTACCAAGCAAGAATAAGTTCGAGATAAGCCAAACACCAACCCGAAAAGCTTTGGAGTATCAAAGCGAGAAAAAACGATGCAGTAAAGAGTTTAATACTCTTTTATTTTTATTTAAAAAACAGCCTAAACCAAAACTCGGCAACACTTCTGCCACTTGGTCAATTATATATGAAATTGTGTTTTATCGCAAAAACCAAAATTCTATTCACTAAAAAGTTTTCAAAACTTCAATTAATTCTCTGAAATAAGGATAAAAAATGATAATTCCCACAACTACCGCCACTACTGATGAAATCAAAACAGCTCCAGCCATCAAGTCCTTAATCAGATGAGCATAAGGATGAATGCGCGGCTTCAAAATGTCTACCACTCTTTCAAGCACAGTGTTTATCAATTCTGCTATCAACACCCACATAATCATCAAAATCAAAACAATAGCTTCCCAGCTCTTTACTCTAAAAATGAAAATAAAAGAAATCACTAAAATGGCCACCACAATTTCAATGCGAAAATTCTTCTCGTGAGCCAGCGCATATGAAAGTCCATCAATGGCATGCCCTAAACTTTTTAAAAATTTTTTTATTTCATTTTTCATATTGAGCAACAAAACCCAATAGCCAGCAGCTAATTCGATTTCATTTTTTAAATTTGAGCAAATTGCAATTTTTATTAACTAGCAAGTAATCATCATGAGAAAACTTTTTTATTTTTTGTCAGCAAGTTCAGCTGCCACCATTCGCTGCAAAGCAAACATTTTCTTTCCATGAGAAAATCCCAACAAATGTAGTATACCATGGGAGATAATATGGGTCATGGCATATTCAAAAATTTCCCCATCTTCCAGGGCATTTTTCTTGACATAAGCAGGACAAAGAATCAACTCACCCAGAAAAGTTTCACTTCCTTGCGTTTTTAAATTTTTCAAAAGTAAAGCTTGCTTTCCCTCATATTCAGCAAAAGAAAGCACGTCAGTGACAGCGTTCTTCTTGCGATACTCCTTGTTTAAAGTTTTGATTTCCTCTTCGCTCACCAAGGCCAAGCTAAGCTCGAATTTTTCTCCCTCAAAAGATTCACGCAATGCCAAATAAACTGTTTTTTCAAAAACAGTTTTAATTTTTTTCTTGGAGATTTTTTCTTTGGTTTTGTTGTTTATTTCAACGACGTACTTCATGGAATATTGTTTTATTTCTCAAGCTGGCTTTTCACAATTTCGCGCACAAGATTGCCATCGGCTTTGCTCTTGAGGCGAGCCATAACTTGACCCATGATTTTTCCGAGGTCGGCCGAGGTTGGATTTTCGCTAGTGGCCAAAATTTCAGCCACCACCACTTCAATTTCAGCTTGCGAAAGTTGCGCCGGCAAATATGGCATAATTATTTCAAGTTCTGCTTTTTCACTTTCAGCTAAATCTGGACGACCGCCTGCTTCAAACTGTCGAACAGAGTCCTGACGTTGTTTGACGGCGCGTCCAAGCACTTCCAAAACTTCTTCATCAGAAAGTCCTTCTTCGCGTTTCTTTTTTTCTATTTCACTGTTTTTAATAGCACTATCAACCAAACGCAAAGTGTCTCGACGAAGAGCATCGCCCGCTTTCATTGCCTCTTTAAGATCTGAAGTAATTTTTTCTTTTAGGGTCATATTTTTTATTACGGATTAACACGGATTATTCGACGGATGATTATAGTACATAAAATAATCAAGTAACCTAAAATTTAATTTATTTTTTATTAAGCTAGCATACTTTTTCTTTTTTCGCTTGAAAGTGGTTTACTTTGGTGTCAAAAAATTCCAAGAGCTAAAAAACACTTTCACTGGGATAAAAAGAAAAATGTATGCGAGCGAAATATAATTTTAAAGTAAAGGATTACAAAAATACCTAGCCATTAAGCATCCGTCCTAAATCAATGCAAATCAATTGAATAGGTTTACATTTTTCGTTTGATGTTTTTCAAAGCTTCGTCATCGAACTTGCCAAGTTTTTTAAGCTTATCAATTTCTTTGCGAATTTTTACTTTATAGAGTGCTTCGTCGCGTTTTTCAGTTTTACTTTTTTCATCCTTCAAAAATCGCGTTCGGCGAGCACGAACAAGCACGCCGCTTTGTTGCATCTTGCGTGAAAATCGTCTCATCAGACTTTCTGTTGTTTCCTTTTCTTTTTTTCTTACTTCAATCATGAAAAACCTCCTTTCTCAAATTTTATCAAAATCTATGATTTTGTCTTTTAATTAATTTTGAAATACCAATTGAGCATATCTCTTCTTTTTCTCACTAAGATACAAAGAAAAAACCTACCCAAACAAAATATTCCAACTTCCATTGAACTAGTTTACTATACAGCCAATTTCAAATAAGTCAATTACTCGCCCTCACCTTGAGCTTTCAACTCATCACTATGCGAAACAACCACGTTGTTTTTCAGGATTTTTTTGACAGCATTAACCAATTTTTCATTAGTCACAGTTTCCTGTGTGCCACTGGTCATATCCTTGATAATCACAGTTTCATCCAGAGCTTCTTTTTGCCCAATAATCAAAGTGATTTCAACTCCAATACGGTCAGCGACTCGCAATTGGGATTTCAAGCTTCCTCGTCCAAAACTTTCCGCCACCAAAATTCCATTTTTCTGCAATTCCGCAAAAATTCGCAAACTTTTTTTCTTGGCCAAATCTCCCAGCTGAGCCAGAAAAACTCTTGGCTTTGGTCCATTGTATGATTTTGCGTGTACTCTTTTCATTTCCGCCACTAATCTATCCAGACCTAATCCAAATCCAATGGCTGGAGTGTGCTCTCCACCTAATTGCTCAATGAGATAATCATAACGCCCGCCGCCTCCAAGTGAGTGTTTTTTGCCCTCTTCGTCACTAGACCAAATCTCAAAAACGGTTTTCGTGTAATAACTCAAACCTCGCACCAAACGAGGATTAATAACGTACGGCAAATCAAGCTCATCCAAATATTCCAAAATATTCTTGAAATGCACTCGACATTCCGGACAAAGCCTATCAACCGATTGTGGCGCCATTTCAGCTACTTGAATGCATTTATCTTCCTTGCAATCCAAGATTCTCAGTGGGTTTGTCTCCAATCTTCGCTTGCAATTCAGGCACAACTTTTGCTTCTTCGATTCGAAATAGGCCACCAAAAGATCTTGATATTCCTTGCGACATTTTGGACAACCAAGTGAATTTATTTGAAACTGAACATTTTTAATACCAAGACTTACCACCACCCGATGCGCCAATTGAATAAGTTGAGCATCTAAGATCGGGTCCTGTTCGCCAAAAGCATCAAAATTTGCTTGAAAATGTTCGCGATAGCGACCTTCCTGCGGTCGATCATAACGATAAACCGGACCAGTCGAGAAAAGTTTGACCGGCTTAGAAAGCACGTTCATGCCGTGTTGAATGTAAGCGCGAGCAATACCAGCCGTCATCTCTGGTCGCAATGAAACTTTGTCTCCACCTTTAGTATTGAAAACATACATTTCTTTATCCACAATGTCCGTTCCATCGCCAATCGAACGCACAAACAAATTAGCATATTCAACCGCTGGTGTGTCTATCCGTTGAAAACCATATTCCAAAGCCATTCGAGAGATAACCCTACGAATCTGATCCCAGTATGGCTGCTCACCAGGCAAAAGATCTCTCATTCCACGCGGAGGTTGCATCAAAATTTCTTCCACTACTTGCGGTTTGGCCTTTTCTTTGCCTTTTGGTTTGACAACCTTGATCGTTTTTTTTGCAGCAATTGTCTTTTTTTCAATTTTTTTCACAATTTTCTTCTTTATAATCTTAGCTTTTGCTTTAGCCATACAATTAAATTATTTTATAAACTTAATTTTAGTTCACAGTTATTGGTTCACAGTTCATAATTTCAATTTTATTTACAGACTGCGAACTGCGCACTAAGAACTAAAGACTATTAGAGTACTTCCGCCTTTGAAAATGGCCACGCTCTAATTAATACTTTTCCAACAACATCATATTTCGGCAATGGTCCCCAAACTCTAGAATCAGAGCTATTAGCTCGATTGTCACCGAGCACAAAATATTGATCTTGACTCAAAGTAATCTCCGTAGTTCCACCAGTGGAAAGTCCCTTAGGCAAATAGGCATTTTCATCCAAGATTACCCCATCTGGATTTTCTTTGTTGAAAATTCGCACCTTGCCATCTGCAACCTTAACCTGTTCGCCAGGAAGTCCAATCACTCTTTTGATGAAATATTGCTGCGGATTTCTAGGATAACGGAAAACTACAACTTCTCCCCGCTTCAAGTCCCTCACCTCACCAACCGTAAACAGATGTTTACCAACAACGTCAATACTTGTTTCTTTGTAGCCAAGCTCATTAACCACCAGATAGTCACCGTTTTTAAAATTAGGTTCCATGCTGGCGCCTTGCACAAAAAACGGTTGAAAAAGAAAAACTCTAATCGGCAAAATAATGACCAGCGCCCAAAAGAAAACTTTCACAATCTCCAGAAGAAAACTTCCAACGCCATAGTAAACTTCTTCATTTTCCCCTGAATTATTTTTTAATTTCTCCATGATTTTACAAAATATATATTACTCAGTTAAGACACTTATTCCTAATCCTAAAGTACAGCCATCATACCACGTATCCGGGCTAAATGCAAGGGTTTCTTTTTGGCTAAATCGAGCCAAAAGATTGACTTTCTAAAAATCGGGAATTTGACACATTTTTCAAAATATGCCAAACTATTGAATCTTTTTATTAACGATAAACAAGATAAAAAATCAGGTCTTTTAAAATCGAATTTTTGCGTTTTTATTTTTTCGAAAAAATTCCAACAACCCTAAAAGCAACCGCGATGACAACTGCAACAAAAAAACAACCCAATACTATGTCTTCAATTGAAGCTCAAGAGGCTTTTGAGAAAGGCAAGCCAGTGATGAATTCTCTTGGTGAAATTTACACACTAAGCCTGGAATCCAACTCAACTTCATTGAGTTTTCAAGATACACCAAAAGACCTTCGCGTCATTCTCGAAAAGCCAAACTTTAATCTTCATCCAAGTGGCTGGGTCATTGTTGAGGATTAAAAGTTTTTTTGAAAAAATTTCATCAATCAAACTCGTCACTCAGATGAATTTCACTGCGTGATTATAAAACAAGGAAACAATATGTCTTATTATCTTGGACAGCTTACGGGATTCTTAGAATTACTTGTAAAACATGGGGAAATTGAAGAGCGCGAGCTTATGAATCTTCCAATAAAACTCATCAGCAAGGAAAATAAAGAAGAAATTAATCTTTCAGTTCTCACTGTTGCGATTAATAAAGAAAAGAAAAGTTTTGAAATCATCGTTAAGTAGCAACTCAATTCCCGAAAGGCACCAACTAAGCTTTAAGCCTAGTTGCGCTGCCTTTCTTTTTTTTGTCTCAAAAAACATCACTTCATACATGATACAAAATACTATATACTACTCTCATGGACAGTTTACGCAAAAAAAATACTATTGAAACCAAAAATAACTTGCCGGAAAGGCTAGCTTTTTCTGAGTCAAAAAAACCCAAACCAGAAGCGCTTTTCATCTCACGTCAAGAATCTCAAGAGCTGGATGCAAAATATGAAAAGAAATTCAATCGAGGAGAAAAGATTAAAAAAATTTCCCTGGCTGTTTTTATTTTTCTGTTTTTAGCCTTAGTTTCATATTTGAGTTATTTTGTTTGGAAGACAATCTCAGTAGCCAACAAGATGGGTAGCTTGCAAAATACGCGACCATCGACTTTGTCTCAAGATGTGCGTGCCATTATCTCACCCATAATTCCAGCCGTCGCAAAACCTCTCAAAGGAGAAGCTGAAGGACGCATTAATATTTTGCTCCTTGGAGCTGCTGGCGAAAAAAATGCCGGCCGAGATTTGACTGACACGGTCATGGTCATGAGCGTGGACACTAAAAACAAAAAAGTTGCCCTACTATCTCTCCCTCGTGATCTTTATGTCAACATTCCCGAGACTCAAACTTTCACCAAAATCAATAGTGTTTACAAAATAGGCCTGAGTCAAAAACTTGGACCAGCCCTGATTAAAAAAACCGTAGAAAATATAACCGGAATCACAATCAATTATTATTTGATTGTAAATTTTGATGGTTTTGTGAAAATCATCGACAATATTGGTGGTATTAACATCATTTCACCGCGTGATTTTTATGATGCCAGTTATCCCGGGCCAAATTATAGCTATGAGACTTTCTCGCTCAGCAAAGGTTTTCATGCCCTTGATGGCAAAGTGGCCTTACAATATGTCCGCGAACGACACAGCGATCCTGAAGGCGATTTTGGTCGAGCCAAACGCCAACAGCAAGTCATTCAAGCTGTCAAAAGTAAGTTGTTTTCCATGGAAACTTTTTTTAATGCTAGCAAGCTCAACGACGTTCTAGACACCCTTGGCAACAACATTCAAACTGACATCCCGCTGGAAGACCTTGGAAGCTTTGTCAATTTAAGCAAAAATGTGGACACGCAAAATATCAACAACGTCGTGGCAGATGCCTGGAAACCAGATAGTTTACTCAAAGTTTCCCATGTGAATGTTGGCGATGTTGCAGCTTTCATCTTGGTCCCACGAGTTGGAAACTATAGC
This sequence comes from uncultured bacterium, assembly GCA_903851135.1. Taxonomy (GTDB): domain Bacteria; phylum Patescibacteriota; class Minisyncoccia; order Moranbacterales; family GWC2-37-73; genus CAIPMZ01. Next base: position 11,790 of record CAINNK010000035.1, read on the forward strand.
GAGATTCAAGACCTGGCGCAAAACATTTTCAATCAAGCCGAACTGAAAAAACGCCAACAAGCCATTGCCGACGAAAAAGCCAACATCGAGATCATCAATCGAAGTAGCGACAACCAACTGGGCAGCAAAGTCAGAAAATTACTCACTGAAAATCTTGGCTTGAAAAATGTGCGGGTTGTGCAAGAAACAAATTCAGATGCCTTTTTCAGCAAAACAATTGTTACTGACAATTCCAAAGGCCTGAAAATTTTCACCACCGATGAACTCCTAAAAAAACTGCCAGCGATTCTTTCAACTCAAAACAATTCCACAACAAATTCCAAGGCTGATCTAGTGATTACACTAGGTGAAGATTTGGTAAATTCCTACAAATTTGAAACAGATTCAATTGAGGATTATAATAAAGCACAGGACAGTCAGGCGAATTTTGATTTCACTAAAGAAAACTAATACACCAAAAGCGAACAGAAATTTTTGAAAGATATTTTTTCAAATAACCTCGCCGCTCTTTCTTTTCTAGCTAAAATTTTCCCTCAATCGACGGCAACCAATGGAAAATTTTAGAAAAAAGAAAGGCTTGCTCAAGCAAAATATTCTCAAAAATATCATCCAAAAAATTTCTAGTCCAAATTTTTTATCCTTAACCTTTTCACAATTATGAAATTAATTATCGCTCTTGGAAATCCTGGCCAGCAATATGAAAACACCAGGCACAATGCGGGCTTCATCATCGCAGACGAACTGCAAAAAAGTTTGGGCTTTTCGGAATTTGAAAAAAATTCCAAGTTCGAAGCATTGGTTTGTGAGAAAAATTTGAATGGCGAAAAAATTCTATTGGCCAAACCACAAAGCTTCATGAACAAAAGTGGACAAGTTGTCAAAAAAATGTTGGACTTTTTCAAAATTCCCAAAGAAAATTTAACAGTTTTGCATGATGATTTAGACATTAAACTTGGCAGTTTCAAAATTTCCACTGATTCTTCCGCCGCCGGACACAATGGCGTTCAATCAATCATTGACGATCTCGACAGCCAACAATTCAAAAGAATCCGAATTGGGATTGAAGGAGCCGAAAAGAAAAAAGACCGTATTATCCCTGGTGAGGTTTTTGTGCTGCAAGACTTTTCAGCGGAAGAATTGGGGGTTATTAAGAAGCTGGGAGAAGAAATTTCAAGAGAAATCCTCTAACTGTCATTCCCGTGAAAACGGGAATCCAGGTTACGTATTTTAAAAAGAGCACTATGTTTCAAGGAAAAACTTACTCTGTATATATTTTAGCAAGTCACAGGAATGGAACGCTTTATATTGGAGTTACAAATAATTTAATCAAGAGGGCCTGGGAACACAAAAATAAATTAGTTAAGAGTTTTACTGAAAAGTATAATGTGGATAAATTAGTTTATTATGAAACCACAAACAATATTAATGCTGCGTTGTTAAGAGAGAAGCAATTAAAAAAATGGAACAGACAGTGGAAATTAGAACTAATCGAAAAAGAAAATCCAGACTGGATAGACTTATCAACTGAATATTATAAAAATAAAAGTGAGATTGAGTAGGGCTGGATTCCCAATCAAGTTGGGAATGACAAGTTTTTTGAAAAAGTTTTGTAATTTCGTAAGCCCAGAAGAAGAAGAAGAAGAAGAAGAAGAAGAAGAAGAAGAAGAAAATGAGCGGATAAAAAAACCACATCCTAATGTTGAACGGATGTGGCAAATAGATAAATATGTTTTTTATCCATTTAATTTCATTAGGACAATTCTACTAAGGATTTCTTTCGGAAGCATGAGGATATGTTTTCGAATAATTTCCTTGCGGACTTCGCGTGTAGAATTAGTCGCAAATTCCAGGAGGTTGACAGCCCATTCTTTTTTGTCTGAACAGCTGAACGCCAACGATATTCTACCACTGGGAAGACCTTTAAAATATTCATACCCATCCCAGGTAGACCAGCCACCGTGGAATAATGGATAAATGTTTTTTACCCAAATTTTTTTAATGAAATAATATTTCATTGGAATTTCTCCTGATTTTTTTGTTAAGATAGTTGTTAAGATAGAATGAAATTAATTTATTAAAACTGCTGAAATCTATAAACTTTTACTGATTTTTAATTATACTCCCAAATCCCCATTTTGTCAAGCACCCACCCGAAATGGAATATCGTGGCGGGCAGGCTATTGAAATTCTTACTCTGTTTATGGCTCAAGAAAGCCACAGATAGAGGAAGGGATTCGAAAAAAATTGTCACAATAAAAAAATATGTCATGCTGAACTTGCCTGTCCGCCTTTGGAGGGTTTCAGCATCTTGGTTACGGGTAGTGTTGTAAAACAAAGAAAGTAGATTCTGAAACACGACAGCCGTGCGGCATCGCTATGAAGTTCGCAGTAACAAGCTCCCATTTGTAGATTTGTAGCAGATTTGTATATTTGTGGGTTCACCTAATAAGCTAAAGCCTAAAAAGCTAATAACCTATTTTATGAAGTATCTCAATGCCCTTCTCACCATCGACGGAGTGGGCAATCAAAAAATTTCACTGCTGCTTAATCATTTCGAAACTGCCAAGCAAGCTTGGGAGGCTGATGCGGCAGAACTAGTCAAGGCTGGCCTTTTGGAAAGATTGGCCAATTTAATTGTGGAAAAAAGAAAATCAATTAACCCGGATGAACTCTGGGAAAAAATAAGCAAAGAAAATATTAAACTCATCACAATCCAAGACGAAGACTATCCCGAATTACTGAAACAAATTCCTGCCCCTCCCTACCTGCTATATGCCAAGGGAAATTTAAATTGCCTCAAAATGCCAATGATTTCCATTGTGGGATCGCGAAAATTCACGCCCTACGGTCAGCAAATGACCACCAATTTTGCCAAGCAACTTTGCCAAGCTGGTTTTTGCATCGTCAGCGGTCTGGCGCTTGGCATTGATGCTATTGCTCATCGTGGTGCGCTTGACGGCGATGGCAAGACTATCGCCGTCTTGGGCAATAGTTTGGATGATATCAACATCTATCCGCGCAATAATTTCGCTTTGGCTCAAGAAATTATCGCCAAAGGCGGACTGCTGCTGAGCGAATTTCCCGTGCCGACCCATGCCAATGTGGGAACTTTTCCCATGCGTAATCGCATTGTAGCTGGACTTTCCTATGGCACACTCGTAACCGAAGCAGCGCAGGAAAGCGGAAGCCTTATTACAGCTAATTTTGCCGTGGAGTTTAACCGTGAAATTTTTGCCGTGCCAGGAAATATTTCTTCGCTTCAATCAGAGGGCACCAATAATTTAATCAAAAAAGGTGCCAAAATGACAACTAGTATCAGTGATGTTTTGGAAGAAATCCGATTTCAAACGCAACCCCAGCAAATTCTAGCAACAACCTTAATTGAGCTTAATAATGAAGAGGAAAAAGTTATGCACATACTATCAACTGAGCCGACTCACATTGACATAATACGTAAACTGACTAAACTGGAAACATCGACCATCTCTGGAATTTTAGTGGTGCTCGAGATAAAAGGGGCTATAAAGAACATCGGAGGGCAAAATTATATCAGGCTATAAGGTTTGTAAAGTTAAAAGTTATAAAGTTCATAAAGCACCCACAAATCTACAAATTGGCTACAAATCTACAAATCCTTTTGAATTTATTTGTATATTTGTAGTTGATTTGTACATTCGTAGGGAATAAATAAAATTCAAATGAAATTAATCATAGTAGAAAGTCCGACTAAGGCAAAAACAATTTCAAAATTTTTAGGCAAAGGCTTTTCCGTAAAGTCTTCTTTTGGTCATGTGCGCGATTTGCCAAAAAGTGACATGGGAATTGATATTGAAAAAGATTTCGCCCCACATTATATAACGCCACTAAAAGCCAGACCAAAAGTCACTGAGCTCAAGCAAGCCGCCGAAAAAGCCACGGAAATCATTCTGGCATCCGACGAAGACCGCGAAGGAGAAGCAATTTCCTGGCATCTGGTTGAAGCACTCGGCCTGGAAAAGAAAAACAAGAAGCCTTATAGTCGCATCGTTTTTCATGAAATTACCAAAACTGCCATTGAACATGCCCTGGCCAATCCACGCACCATCGATTTGAATTTGGTTGATGCACAACAAGCTCGCCGCGTGCTTGACCGCTTGGTTGGCTATGAACTTTCGCCTTTTCTTTGGAAAAAAATTCGCCGAGGTTTGAGCGCCGGACGCGTGCAATCTGTGGCCTTGCGCTTGATCGTGGAAAGAGAAAGAGAAATTGAAAAATTTGCCAAGGAAGAATTTTGGACCGTTGGGGCGCGCCTTAAAAAAGAAGGTGACGCGCAAGAATTCGAGGCCAACTTACTCGAACGTGGCGGTGAAAAGATTGACCAATCAATCACTTTGGAATTATTCGGCGGAAATTATAAAACTAAAAAGACAAACATTGCCTCAAAAAAAGTTGCTGACACAATTACTAGTGATTTAAAAAAAGCAATTTACACTACTGCCGATATCACCAAAAAGGAAACACTGCGAACACCACCAGCGCCATTGACCACTTCAACTTTGCAACAAGCAGCAATTTCCGCTCTCGGCTGGAGCGCCAAACAAACTATGATGACTGCCCAAAAGCTTTATGAACTCGGACACATCACCTATATGCGAACGGACAGCTTGAATCTTTCATTGGAATCTTTGATGGCTTGCCAAAAAACCATCACTAAAGAATTTGGCAAAGAGTATGCTCTGGAAAGTCCACGCTATTTCAAAAACAAATCCAAGTCAGCTCAAGAAGCTCATGAAGCTATCCGACCAACTTTCCCTAATATTTTGCCAGAGGAATTAAAAACCGCCCTTGATCCAGGACAGTATAAACTTTATCGTTTGATTTGGAACCGCACCATTGCTTGTCAAATGCAAAACGCGAAACTTAACTCCGTTAAAGTTGACATCAACGCCAAAGCTGCAAAAAATAATTATCTGCTACGTGCCAATGGCTCAACTATTGTGTTTGATGGGTTTTTGAAGGTTTATGGTGAAAAATCAAAAACTGCGGAAACTTTTTTGCCAGACTTGGAAATAGGCGACCCTCTTGAACTTGTTGAAGTGATTGGTTTGCAAAAATTCACTCAATCACCTCCACGCTACAACGAAGCTACCCTAGTAAAAGTGTTGGAAGAAAATGGAATCGGCAGACCTTCTACTTATGCCCCAACCATTTCAACTGTCATTGAAAGAAAATATATCGACAAAAACGAAGAGAAAAGACTTTACCCACTTGAGATTGGCATGTTAGTCAATGACTTGTTGGTCCAACATTTTCCAGAAATTGTCAGTATCGAATTTACCGCTACCATTGAAAAAGATTTCGATGAAATAGCCGAAGGAAACAAAGGCTGGGTGCCGGTGATCCGAGCTTTCTATGAACCTTTTCACAAAAATCTGGAATCAAAAACTGAAACGGTCAAAAAAGAAGAAGAAAAACTTGGTCGCAAATGCCCGCTTGATGATGGAGAATTAATCATGAAACACGGACGCTTTGGAAAATTCATCGCTTGCTCAAACTATCCAACTTGCAAATACACCGAGAAAACTGAGACCGAAAAGAAAGAAGACGAAGAAAATTCCGGTATTGTTTGCGACAAATGCGGCGCGCCCATGGTAGTTAAACGTGGTAGATTTGGAGCTTTTCTAGGCTGCAGTAAATATCCAGAGTGCAAAAACATCCTGAACATCGAACAAAAAACCGGGGTCAAATGTCCGAAATGCCAAGTCGGCGACGTGATTGCCAGAAAATCCAAGAAAGGTAAAATGTTTTACGGCTGCAATAAATATCCCGCTTGCGATTTCGTAATGTGGAACAAGCCAACTGGTGAGCCTTGCCCTAAATGCAGTCAACCCTTAGCCTTTGCCGCCAAAGGCAAAATTGTTTGCTCTAATAAGGAATGCAAGTTCACAAAGGAAGCAGAAGACGTTACAAATTAATTGAATAAATTTTAAAATGCTTAAAAAATATGCTAATTTTCTTAAGCTATATTTTTTATTTTATCGCCGCAACCACTTCTCCACTTCAGCGACGATGGTTAGCCACAAAACAAAAAGATAACTTAGGGCAAATAAATTTTGCTTTTCAGGTATCTTTTATTGTAGTTATCTTAAGTTTACTGCTGCCATTTTTTCAACCTTTTCTTCTTCAAGGAAATCTTTTTTCATTATTTTGGTTATCATTGGCTTGCGGGATTTTTGGCGCTGGCTATTTTATCAGTTATTTTGTTGCGCAAAGACATGTCGAGGCTGGTGTCAGCACATTGGTTAATAATATCTATACACCCATAACTATTCTACTTGCAACTTTGTTTCTAAATGAAAAACTCACAACTATTCAAATATTTGGGACAATATTTCTGCTTGTTGGCATGGTCATAGTTTCCAAGAAACATCGTATAGGAAAATTAAAATTTGATAAATACTTCATGTTAGTTGTTTTTTCTGGCGTTTTTATGGGTATCCTATTAACTGCCGAAAGAGCCCTGCAAAAAATAACAGGCTTTACTGCAGGAACTATGCTCAGCTGGTGGGCAACATGTTTATTTTTAGGAATATTAACCCTCATCACAAAAAATAAAAACACTCACACGCAAAAAGATATAGCTGTCACTGGCGTGTTGCGTTTTTTTCAATCACTTTCCTGGGTCATTTTGATTTTCATGGTTGGGAATCTAAGCTTAGTGTCTTCAATTACGACTTTTAAGGTTGTGATTGTTTTTATTGCAGCTGCAATTTTTCTGAAAGAACGAGAAGATTTACCAAGAAAAATCCTCGGCAGCCTAGTTGCGCTAGTTGGATTACTACTAATGAAATAGCAGGATTCTTTATTACCTACCACCACACTACACGAAAACGGAAACTGGCAAACACTTTGATACTTTCGAGTATCAAAGTGTTTGCCGCTAAAGGAATTTAGACAAAAAAATTACGTAACTTGTTACGTAATTTTTTATTGCTTTTCTATTTTCATAGTTACTAGTTACTGATTACTGGTTACTATTTTTATTCTTGCCTCATTTCCCCTGCTAACCTATACTTAAATCAACTAAAGTTCCGCTTAAAATAAATTTAAGATTATGAACAATTTAACTTTGCAAGATATTTTTAATGCTTTTCGAAATCCACCAACTGACGATCGCAAAAAAGTGATTGCCAGAGCTTATGAGTTGGCTGTAAAGGCTCATGAAGGTCAAAAAAGGCGCAGCGGCGAAGAATATGTTCAACACCCCATCGCCGTAGCCATAATCTTGGCTGGCCTTGGGATGGGTGGCAAAACCATTTCAGCTGGACTTTTGCATGATGTGCCAGAAGATACTCCGGTTCCCCTGGCTGAAGTTGAAAAACAATTTGGCAAAGAAATTGCCAGTTTGGTTGATGGGGTCACCAAGTTGGGAAAAATAAAGTTGCGCGGCTCGCATGAAGAATACTATTTGGAAAATTTACGCAAAATGCTTTTAGCTATGGCTACCGACATTCGGGTGGTGATTATCAAGCTAGCCGACCGACTTCACAACATGCGCACTTTGGAATTTAATCCGCCCGACAAGCAAATCCGCATTGCCCATGAAACCATGGAGGTTTTTGCGCCGATTGCCAATCGACTTGGAATGGGAGAAATGAAATCGCAATTGCAAGACTTGGCCTTTAAATATCTCGATCCTGAAAACTTTCAGCTTGTTAAAGAATTGGAAGACAAACACTACGCCGAAAAAGAAAAGTATGTGCTTCAAGCTATCCAAGAAATCGAAACCGAAATGAAAAAAGCTGGCGTCGTTATCCTTGAAACAAGCGGACGAGCCAAGAGCATTTACAGTCTTTTTCTGAAAATGCAAAAACATGATATGGACATCAATCGCGTTTATGACCTGGCTGCCGTGCGTATTATTGTGCCAGAAGTAGCTGATTGCTATGAAACCCTTGGCATTGTGCACAAAAAATATCGCCCCATGATTGGACGCATCAAAGACTATATTTCTCTGCCAAAACCCAACGGCTATCAATCAATTCACACCACTGTTTTTGGACCAGATGGGAAAATTATTGAAGTTCAAATTCGCACCAAAAAAATGCATTCCGAGGCAGAATTCGGAATTGCCGCTCACTGGTTTTACAGTGAAAGTAAAAAGAAAAAATGGAAAGATTATATTTTCAGATCAGCCAAAAAAACCGAGCCGGTCAAAGAAATTGAATGGGTCAAACAACTGCGAGAATGGCAAACTGAGATTGGTCGAGACGATGAAGAATTCATTGAAAGTCTTAACATTGATTTTTTCAAAAATCACATTTTTGCCTTCACGCCCTTGGGTGACATAATTGACTTGCCTGAAGAAGCCACACCAATTGATTTTGCCTACGCCATTCATGGTGAAATCGGCAATCACGCCGTGGGAGCCAAAATCGACAACAAGATGGTTTCCCTTGATCATCACATTAAAAATGGTGAAGTTGTTGACATTCTGACCTCCAAAGACCGCAAGGGACCAAATCAGGATTGGCTTAAATTCGTCAAAACTTCCGCCGCCAAATCGCATATCAAAAGGGAGTTAAGGAAAGAAGGGCTAATTAAGTAGCTTTTCAGCTTCTTAGGCCGTAGCTTTTTAGGTATTAAAATTCAAGCGATAAAAAATACTTCACGAAATTATGTGAAGTATTTTTTATTTTGTTCACTGCTCAATATTCATTGAATATTGTTAGAAATTTTTTCAATCAATGACTCCAGATCTTCATGGGAATAATATTCAATCAAAATTTTTCCGCCGTCGCCGGATTTTGAAACTCTGACTTTAGTGCCAAGCAAATTGACCAGCTCATCTTCAACTCGTTTAAGCTCCGGATCAACACTGGTTGAGCGATGATATGATCGCACAGAAACTTCCTTAGTTTTGTCTTCTGCCTGCCTAACAGTTAAATTACTTTTCAAAATAAGCTCATAAAGTGCGCGCTGTTTTTCAGGATTGTCCAAGGATAAAATTGTTTTAGCGTGACCCTCAGTGATTTTCCCATCAATAAGTCCCTTTTGAACTTCAATTGGCAAATTCAAAAGGCGCATTTTGTTGGCCACCAGACTTCGGCTCTTGCCCATTTTAGCAGCAATTTCTTCCTGACTCATTTGATGCTGCTCAGCCAAAGTTTGATAAGCCCTGCCCTCCTCAATCGGATTCAGATCATGCCGTTGAATGTTTTCAATGATCGCCAACTCCAATTTTTCAAGTTCATTGACATCCTTGACAATCACGGGAACTTTTTTGAGTCCCGCCAGCTTGGCGGCTTGAAACCGGCGCTCACCAGCAATCAACTCATATTGATTGCCATTTTTACTGACTACCAATGGTTGGATGATCCCATGATTCTTGATTGAATCGGCCAAATTTTGCAATTTTTCCTCATCAAAAAAATGCCGCGGTTGATGAGGATTGGCCACGATATAGTTAACATCAACTTCAATGATATATTTGTCACCACGAATCGATTCTTCACTGGAAGTGGCTGTTGTTTTTTGCGCAAAAGAGTCCGAACTCTGTGTCGGTTCCGGAACACCTTGTTTGTTTGGAATAAGCGAAGACAATCCCCTGCCAAGTCCGAATTGTTGACTCATATTTGTCATATTGCTAAATTGTTAAATTGTTATATTGTTTTTTACTAGCAATATATCAATATAGCAATATAGCCATTTAAGCTTAAATTTTTCAGTTATTGCTTTGCTGCTGCTTCGTCCTTTGCGATAATTTCTCGGGCCAAGGATTTGTAGGAGCGAGCGCCCTTGGAAAGACTATCAAAACTCAAAATTGACTTGCCATAACTCGGGGCTTCCGCTAAACGCACACTGCGCGGAATCACGCTGTCAAAAACATAACCCGGAAAATGATTTCGCATTTCTTTGACCACTTGCCGAGAAAGACGATTGCGACGATCATACATCGTCAGGATTGCCCCCATAATCTTCAAATTTGGCTGTAAATGAGTTTGCACCAGTTGAATGGTCTGCAGCAATTGACTGAGCCCTTCCAGGGCATAATATTCGGTCTGAACCGGAATCAGCACCTCATCGCTGGCAACCAATCCATTAATGGTCAACAATCCTAAACTTGGCGGACTATCAATAATGATATAGTCATAATCGCTACGAACCTGACGCAAAACGTCATACAATTTAAATTCTCGATTGTCCAAATGCACCATTTCAACTCCCGCCCCAGCCAAGTCTTGCGAAGATGGCATCAAGTCATGCTTAGCGCCATCCAGCCGCATGATGACTTTACTAGGATGAAGACCACCAACCAAAGTGTGATACAAACCTTGCTCAAGATTGCGAATATCAATTCCCAATCCAGACGAAGCATTACCTTGTGGATCCAAATCAACCAGGAGAACCCTTTTATTGGAATCAGCCAAATAGGTTGCAAGATTGATAGCGGTTGTCGTTTTGCCAACGCCGCCTTTTTGATTTATCAGTGAGATTATTTTAGCCATCTTTTACATTGCTATATTGTTATATTGTTACATTGCTAAAAATTCTACAGAATGCAAAGCCACAAACAGTAACAAAACAATGTGACAATGAAACAGTGCAACAATGTAATAATAGCACATTGACAAATGACTTTCAAATAGCTATGATGGAGTAGTTGTAAAGTTTACAAAACATTGCCCAAGTGGTGGAATTGGTATACACGCACGACTCAAAATCGTGTGGCGCAAGCCATAAGAGTTCGAGTCTCTTCTTGGGCACCACATTAAAAAAACCTCATTGCTGAGGTTTTTTTATATTTTCGCAAGCAAAATTATTTTTTCTTGAATTTCACAATCTTCTTTCGATTTTTTGAAATTTGGCGAGTGACAGTGGTCTGGGCAATTTTGTTTTTTCTTTCTGCTCTGGCGTGACGCGAAATCTTGAAACTCTTTGCAACCAACAAAATCAAGAGCACCAATAACAACATCACAAAAAGAATTTTAATAAAGAAGGCAATCCATAGTTTGCTGCTAATATCTCGTTGAACTGTTGCCGCACTTCGATTATCATCAACAAAAGTCACCTTAATATAACCTTTATCTTGGACTGTCTGCGGATAATAAACCGGTGCAATGGCAATCGATGGCATTGCGGCTGAAGTTGAAGTGGTTTCGCTGTTTGCAACTGATTTACTATCAACATTATTTGCATTTGCACTGTCAGAAGTTGCCTTCGGAGTTTCCACTGGGGATCCCTGAGTTGCTGACATCGGATAAATAATATTATTTCTCAATTCAATTTTTTGAGTTGATTCTTGAAAAATTTTGGTTGCGAGCAATTTGAGCGCATCAAAAGTTTTTTCAAATTGTTGAGCTGGAACCTGCACCACAATAACACCTTTCTTAGGAGCACTTGAACCATAGGTTATATGAGTCGAATAAACGCTGCCTCCATTTTTTTCGGCAACAGTGATGACATTCTTTTGGGTCTGAATCACATCAGAAACCGCCAAAGAAAGTTCACCATTTTCAATGGCGTCGCCAGGAACATAAAATTGGTCAGCGTTTTCAATCGGAGAAATTGAAGTTGCATAGGCAGCGCCAGCGGCCCCCGAGGAAACACTTGCGCTATCACTGCCGACCACCGCTGGAACGCTTGCGCGCAACTTTCGCTCGGAAAATTTAGCCGCAACAATAAGTCCTGCAAAAAGCAAACCAGCCAAAAGCAGAAAAAGCAAAATTGTTTTTTTTCTTTTGACGTGAATCACATCACTTTTTGTTTCAATCTTTTTTTCGCCTCTGGCGAGATTTTCTTTTGTGTTCATTTTATTGTTTTTAAAAAAGTTTTTTACCTACAAACATTATACCACTTTTTTGGAAAAGGAAAAAGGCACCACTATAAAATAGCGATGCCCCGACCTCATTAATTATAATAAGATCTCAATTAACAAAAACAATTTGCTCTCCTGGACGCACCTCATCATATGCGACAGGCTCAAGAGGTTTAAATTCAAGAGTAACAGGATCCATATCAACCAAGGTAAGTTCTTTAGTTTCAATGTTGATAATGACCGATAACACCCTTAGTCTTTCATGAAAATCTGGTCGATGAGAATAGATATGCTTCAACGCGAAATGAGTCAAATCTCTTGTTTGTTCAGTTGCAGCGGGAATTTTAGAAACATCCCTGTAAGGAGTACAGACAACCAAAAGACAACCATTTTTTACTCTTCCCATTTCTTCATTCCTTGCTTGAATATCAACTGCTTGCAATATTTCTTTCAAGGAATTCAATGATGGGTTTATAATAATTCCACGATGAGGCGGAAACCATTGAAACATCTTACCAAAACAAATGGCTATTTCATGATGATGGAGATGCACACTGATTTTGTCTTGAGTTTTTCTACATTTTTCAATGTGAGAAATGTTCCCCTTGATAAGTCTTAGTAAATATTTCTTAACATTTTGAGGAATAAATCTGCCCATCACTAATTGTATTTTCTCATAAATCACTGCATCTTGAAAGCCAATTAATTCAGAACATGAAATAAATCTTTCCGGTATTTCATCAAAAATTGTTAACTCCTCACTTGAAGTTTTAATGCCAACGACAATTGGGCAAACACCACCAGCAAAAACTCTGCGGATTTGATCACGTAATCTGAAGGCATTTTTCTTGGCTTTTTCCGTGTTGTTACGCCAACCAGCACAACATTTTTCTGGATCATCATCATAGTGAAAAGTAATAAAAAACAGTAAAGTTTTGTTAAGTTCTTTTGCATAGGCTACTGCTTCATTAAATTCTTTCTTAAAGGCTGACTCTCCATAATGAAAAATTCCGCCAATACTGCGATACGGGAAAACTTCACCTTCGAAACATTCTCCGCATTTAGCAAGATTAACTCGCCCATCACTACACATAGCACAATACACAAGAAGTGAATAATTATCATAAACTTCTTGCACATTCCATGCATCATGAGCCACTGTTTCCACATACTCCTTACCAACCTTTAATAATTCTTCTAGTCTTTGTTGATTTTGCCAAGTCGACCAATGACGGCCTTTTTCCTTCAATTTAATCATTGAAAACTCCCATGATTTTAAAACATTCTTAAATCCAGATAACTATTTTTTTATTTTTTAAATAAACCAAACATTGTCTATGTTTTCATACACAACTATAAACATTACTCCCCCTTTTCATTCTTGTCAATACATTTTTTGCTAAATAAAAAAATATTTTTAAGTCACTTTTCATGCCTATTTTGAGCCATTTTTAGGCACAAAAAACCCGCCGAGTGGCGAGTCTTTTTGAAGAAAAAGTGGATAACTCTTGATGTTCTACGAATTACGAATTTTTACGAATGTACGAAAAAACTCCAATATATGCTTTGCATAAAAACGCAAATTAATTTCACATTCGTACATTCGTATTTTTCGTAATTCGTAGAGAAAATCAAAGGTCTGTTCCCGAGTAACTTAGATTCAAAGATTTATTAATAAGTGGGAAATCCGGCACAATGTTACCTGGTCCCATGATGCCAAAAAGTGCCCAATTGCAAAAAGACGGATCGCGAGGAAAACATCTCTCAATCACTCCGTTTTTAATTTCCAGCGCGCACAAAATTTCTCCGCGCCAAGATTCAACCGCACCCAAAGCAAAACCATCCTTAATTTCAAAAGCAGTTTTAATTTCTCCCGCTGGAATATTTTTGACAATTTTTTCAATCAAGGCCAGCGAAGTTTTCAGCTCTTGAATTCTCACTAAATATCTTGAGTGGACGTCACCCTTGCTCTCTCTGGCAACTTCGATTGGATATTCCTTGTAAGCGCCGTGCGGATGATCTCGGCGAATGTCGCGATCAAGTCCGGAACCGCGCGCTGCGATGCCAAGGGCGCCAAAAGCCTTAGCTGCTTCCAAGGGCAGCACTCCCGTGGTTTGCAAGCGATCCAAAAATCCATCCGAAGCCAAGGCTTGAGCGACAATTTTTTGCATCTCATCGCAAGCATCTTTGGAAATCAAAAGAATTTTTTCCAACTTATGATTATCAATATCAAATGAAACCCCACCAGGAATAACAAAACCTAGCCAAAAACGATTACCAAAAATGATACCGGAAAGTCGCATCATTCGCTCTTTGATGCGAAAACCATTAGCCGCAATGAAAGAATACCCAGTTCCCATCCCGCCAATATTAGCCAGGTCATGAATATGCATAGTGATTCTTTCCAGTTCGCAAACCAAGGTTCGCAAATGCTCGGCGCGCGATGAAACTTGGCAAGCCGCAATTTTTTCAGCCGCTTGCGCAAAAGCCAGGCCGTGCGCTGCAGCCATGTCGCCTGAAAGTCGCTCGCTAAATGGCAACGCTTGCTCAACCGTTTTTCCCTCCAACAATTTTTCCACCCCTTTGTGGGTGAAAAAAAGTTTTCCTTCCAGAGTCAAGATTCTTTCGCCAGCCACATTGAAACGAAAATGTCCCGGCTCAATGATTCCAGCATGAATCGGCCCAACCGGAATTTCAAAAATTCCTTCTCCTGCCACATGATGCATTGGATAAGGAACACTGGCTTTTTCAAGTTTTGCGTTCAGTGCAAAATCTTTCCGCAAAGGAAAAGTTCCCACTGGAATGTTTTCATGATTGACTAAGCGTCTTGGATCCGGATGCCCTTTGGCAACCACGCCAAACATGTCTTGCAAGTAGCGTTCATACCAATGAGCAGCCATGACAGTTTTAGTGATTGAGGGATATTGCGGATCACTAGCGGGAACTGAGGTTGAAAGTTTGAGCCATTGCTGCGCTGAGTCATTGCCAAAAATCACATGCACACCGAAAGTTTGATTTTCCTTGCGATTGTCACTGCCAAAAAGCGATGACAGACTAAGCCCATATTCATTGACCAAAATCGTTGTCACATAGGCCAAGTTTTCCCGCTGGACCGAAGCGAAAACAGTGTCACCTTTTTGATCAATCACTTGAATCTGCGAAAAATTTTTGAGAATATCAATAATGTTCATAATTATATTTTTATAGTTCATATGTAATTTATGGTTTCAACTAAAGACTACTTCTAAATTTTTACGAGCTTGTTTGCTTTTTAGACCATTATGAGCGACAGCGAATTCTGAGCGATTGGTTATAGTTCCTAACCAAGAGCGTGTCCTAAAAAGTAAACAAGGGAAGTAAAAATTTCTAACTTAGTTTCTGAAAACCCTAATTTATATATGACCAATATTTACCTACTTATATAAATCGTATTTTTAGCAATTGAATCAATAAAAGCAAAGCCGTTGCTCGAAGAAAAAAAGAAAGTCAGACCCACAATTAAAACCAACTGCAAAGTCATAACCCAGTGCGTGACGTTCCATTTTTCTTTTTTAATCTCTGATTCATTTTCAGCTGAAGCAAAAAGCATATCAACAGTTGAGCGAAGCATTGCATAAGCGATGACACTCAAAGCCAGAAAAACACAAAGGGCCAAAACCGGATGAAGCGCGAAAGCCGCTGTAAAGATCGTATACTCACTCACAAACAAAATTGAAGGTGGCAGCGCAACGATTGCTAGAATGCCAAGCATGAAAAGGACTGCTGTGTAAGGGGCTTTTTTGAGTAATCCCTTCACTTGCTGCGTTTGCGTAGTTTTATAGTTTATCAAAATTTCGCCAGCTCCAAAGAACAACATTGATTTTGTCAGAGTGTGCCCGATCATGTGAATGACGCTGGCCAGTGCTCCCAAAGGTGAAAGTGCCAGAGCAAAATTGATCAAGCCCATATGCTCAACACTGGAATAAGCCAACATACGTTTATAATTGTTCTGCACTAACATCATTAAGGCTGGCACCACAATTGAAATGAAACCAAAAAATAGAAAAAGCCGCCCAGTCCAAGTGCTGCTGCCAAGTGCCAGGTCAGTGATAAACCGAAAACGAATAATACCATAAAGCGCAATGTTTAGCAGGATTCCAGAAAACAAACCGGAAATCGGTGAAGGCGCATTACTGTGAGCATCAGCCAACCAAATATGCATCGGAACAATTCCAAGCTTAGCCCCAAAACCAATAAACAAAAAGATGAAAGACCATTTCACAATGTCAGGCGAAATCAAGTGCGCATTTTTGAAAAGTGAAGTCAAGGTAAAAATACCTTCGGTTTTTAGTCCGCCCACAGAAGAACCGTAACCAAAAAGTAAAATCCCCAACAAACCCAAACTAATGCCAGTTGAGCAAATGATGATATATTTCCAGGCTGCTTCAGCAGAAGTCTTTTTGCGATAAAGTCCAACCAAGAAAGTAGAAGAAAGCGTCGTGCCCTCCAGTGCCATCCACAAAAGCAACGTATTGTTAGCCAAAACAGTCAGCACCATACAAAGCGCAAACACATGAAACAACGCAAAATACAATTTCAAATCAGCCAAGGTGATGATTTTTTCGTCGTGTTCATGCCAAATATATCGCACACTGACTAAGGCTGCCATCAAATAAACAAAAACTATTAAGGTGGCCATCAAAGCTGAAAAGCCATCCAAGAGCCAAATTGAATCGTGCCAACTTTCAGTCTGCTGAAAAAGCACCGGCAGTGAAATTGCAAAAACTGAAGCACTGCCCAACAACGCGAACACCCAAGTGCTCAATAAGATCTGTTTTTCTTTTTGCAGAAAAATTGCAAAACCGCTACCTGCCAGAATAAAAATGATTGTGATAATTGGAGTCATATGAATTAGTTATTTTGCTAAGATTATTTTAAATTTATTATACTTATTTTTACGAGCTTGTTTGCTTTTTAGACCATTATGAACGACAGTGAATACTGAGCGATTGGTCATAGTTCCCGACCAAGAGCGTGTCCTAAAAAGTAAACAAGGGAAGTAAAAATTTCTAACCTAGTTTCCGCAAGCCATAATTTACATATGACCACCAATGTTTATCGTAATATTCGCATCGCTCCTTATTCCGTCAAACTGCGCAATTCTTCCGTGTCAGTTGAACCATAAAACTCTCGAATTCTTGCCCCCAGAATCGACAAAATGAAAGCGCTCACCACAATAATCACAAACACTCCCAGCTCAATCACTAGCGGCAAAGACTTAACCGTCACCAGCGTGAAAACCGTGACTCCATTTTCCATGGTGAGCAATCCCAACACTTGCGACAAGATGTTGCGATGCACAATCATTGTCGCCAGTCCAATACCAATAAGGGCAATTGAGACATACAGCAGCGTGTCAAATTCCACAATCCCCACAATTGGCGTATGCTGCATAATGAAAAAGGTCACCCCAAGAATAGCCACGATTACAAAATAACTCGAGGCAGGTCTCAAAAAGGATGGCGCACTGATCAAATCCTTGTGCTTTTTCTGAGCATATCTAATGACGTATGGCACCATGATAGCTTTAATTAAAATAGTCACAGCGGCGAAAATCCACAGATGCATTTTCTCTGTCTGAAAAAGAAAAGACAAACCAAGTGCAATGCCCGCAATTGAAAGCGAAGAAAGTGCGTAATAGCGCACCATGGCATAACTTCTGGCGCGACCAAAAAGCAACACCACAAAAAACACTGCCAGTGCTCCGAAAATTGTGTGCCAACCAATATTAACATTAAGAAAAGCTGAAAACAGCGCAATCAGCATGCCAGCCAAGGCCGTGAAAAAAGCAATCGACATATATTCTTGCAAGCGATAAAATCTCATCTTCACGATGGTTGATTCCAAAAGTGCCAACAACCCCATTGCAACCAAAACTTTCAGGGTTCCCAAAATGATTGCGAAAATTACGCCCAAAAAACCAAGGCTCGCAACTGCCAAAACCGTGGTTGGGAAAATAAAGTTAGCCAGCAAAATTGCAAAGACTGTCAATTTAATAGCACTGGCATATTCCAACATCGCCAAATATGGTCCGGAATATTCCAAAATCATCGCTTCATGCACCATCGTCAATTCCAAATGAGTGGCAGGATTATCAACTGGATAGCGAGCGTTCTCCGCCAAGGTGACCAAGAAAAAAGCAAAGACGGAAAGAATCAAATACGGATGAGCAATGATCAATGATTGCCCCATCATTCCATCAATAGCAAAAGTGCCAGACACAAAACCCATCGCCACGAAAACCATAATCAGCGTCGGTTCAATCAGCGTGGCAATCGTCATTTCACGACTAGAGCCCATGCCCCCGAAAGCACTGCCAGTATCCAGACCACCCAAGACCAAAAAAATCGAACCAATCATCAACACGCCAGCCACAAACAGAAAATCACTCAAGCTGGCCAGCTTGCCGCCCACAAAAAGCAATGGCAAAACAAAAGCCAAAACCACTGAAGTTGAGAGCACCACAAATGGCACCACCCGAAAAACCCAAGAAGTGACATCGGAAATTACCATTTCCTTTTTGAGCAAAGTTGCAAAAGTGTAGTATGGCAAAAATGGTGAAGCCCCCAAGCGCCCTTGCAAACGCGCCTTGCAAAACCTGACCGTTCCCATTGCCAATGGCGCCACCGCCAGAATAAAAATAGCTTGTAATAAAGTTGCTAGAATTGAAATCATAAAAATATAATTAAAGCGACAATTAAAGTTCCCAACACGAAAAGCAAATAAAATTGAATCCGACCGCCCTGAATCACTTTCACCCGCTCAGCAATAAACTTCAAAATAAAAATAATCGGCTGATACAACTTCTCTTTCCAAATTGAATCGAATGACAAAGAAAAAGCATAATTGCGAATCCACGGATTGGTTTCAATCACTGGATGAGATTGCAACTTTTTGTTGCGCTTGATTAATTGCAAAAAGAAAAAACGAATCGGCGCAGAAAAAGCCGTGGCGCTATATTCCATCGTTTCATTGATAGGCTGTCCACAATCCCAAGTTTGATATTTTCTTTCGGTAATATTTTTCTTGAAATAACCATATAGCAAAAAGATAATTGCTAACAAAACGGCCGGCACCAGGAAAACTGCCGCGGAAGATAATTGACTGCCCACAAAATAATTTGCTTGAACGGAAAGACCAGTCAAAAAATTGACATTGAGATTCAAAAAGCCAAGTAGATTTTTGGCAAAAATTCCCAATCCGACTACAATCAACGCCAGCGCCATAATCGGCAAAATAAGTCGCAAATCTTTTTTCTCGTCGCGATTCTCGACATGCTTGTTGCGAGCCAGTCCCAGCATAGAAATTCCGAAAACTTTCACCATTGCAAAAGTCGCCAAACCACTAATTAGTCCTATCAAAGAAAGCGTCCCGACCATCACAATTGCCACCTGAGTTCCAAGAGTTGAATCATGCAGCAACATGACAATGTTCTGAATAAAACCCCATTCTCCATAAAAAGTCCCCAGCGGTGGCAATGGCAAGGAAGCCAAAATAGCTAGCAGAAAAGCAAAGGAAAAAATCGGCATCAGTTTAGCCAAGCCGCCCATAACTTCCAAGCTGCGACTATGGAAACGATTAATTGCCACGCCGCTACTCAAGAAAAGTGCGGTTTTGAAGAACGCATGACTCACTGCATGAAAAATTGCAAACACTAAAATCAAATTGGCAATCTCAACTAGATTCGCATTACCGTTTTGAGCCAACAGATAAAGAGAAGTTCCCAGCATCGCAAAAATAATTCCAATATTTTCAATACTACTAAAAGCAAAAATTCGTTTCATGTCTTTTTCAATCACCGCATTCAATGCTCCAATAAGGCCAGATAGTAATCCCAAAGCCAGTACCATCAGTCCTGCCCAACTTGGCAATCCAACAAAAGCAAAAACAACTCGGATAAAACCATAGACTGCCACCTTAAGCATCAGACCAGACATCAAAGCTGAGACATTGCTTGGAGCCTCAGGATGCGCTTCCGGAAGCCACACATGAAATGGAACCAGTCCAGCCTTGCTGCCAAAACCAAACAAAAACAAAAGAAAAGTTGTGGCTTGCAAAGTTGGTGAAAGAAGCTGCCAAGCTCCAGTGAGATTTGAAAAATCGAAAAGCAGTGAACCATTACCCAAAATCAAAAATCCTCCCAAAATTGCCGAGGCTCCCAAATGCGTCATCACAAAATAAAAGAAAGCGGCTTTCAGGGATTGCTCTTGTCTATCTGCAAAAACCAAAAAGAAGGAGGAAATCGACATCACTTCCCACAAAAGCAAAAAAGAAAAAGTATTGTTAGCAAAAAGCACTCCCTGCATTCCAAAAACAAAAATCACAATCAAAAATTGTGTCAACGCCGGTTCATAGGTTTCCTTATACAGCTCCAGGTATCTGCAACCATAAACTCCAACTAGGCCGGCAACCAAACTAATAAGGGTAAAAAAGATAGCGGAAAGCAGATTTAGGCTTGGCGAGAATTGAAAAAACCAATCCACTTTTGCCAGAAATATTTGTTTTGTGGCAAAATTAACCAAAAAAGAAACGCCAGCAATAAACCCAATCATATTTGAAAGTACAAAAAGTTGAATTGATTTTTTCCAGTGATTGCCAAAAATTGCAAAGCCAGCTGAAAAAATCAGTCCCAAGAAATATGCAAACACTGCGTACGCTATGAAATTTATCGTCATATAATTTAATTAAATTTAGAACCTATCAAATAAAGTCGCTGAAGAATAAATTTTTTGAAAAATATATTGCTCGAGTAAGCCTTTCTTTTTTCTAAAATTTTCCACTGGATGCCGTTGATTGAGGGAAAATTTTAGTTAAAAAAGAAAGAGCGGTGAGGATATTTGAAAAAAATTTATTCTTCAGTGATTTACAAGATTTAAACTTTACTTTTTAAAGCATGCAAAACTCCACGCAAAATTTCCGTCGGAGTCGGCGGATCGCCAGGAATTTTGATATCAACCGGAATCACCTTTTCAACACCGCCAACCACCGCATATGAATCTTTCCAAATGCCACCGTCACAAGCACCATCCCCAACCGCCACTACGATACATGGACGCGGAGCAGCTTCATAGGTTGTGCGCACCGCTGTTTCCAAATTGCGCGTCACTGGCCCAGTCACAAAAAGCATATCCGCATGCCGCGGAGATGCCACAAAAGAAAGACCGAAACGGTCAATATCATAATAAGCATTGTTTAGTGCTGTCAGTTCAATCTCTTCTGCATTGGTCGAGCCACCATCAACCGCCCGAATGCGCAATGACCTGCCACCATAAAGCTTTTTCACAATCAAAGCCACCTGCTCGCCCACTTCCTGAAAAGCGGCGTCTTCAGGGAAGTCTCTTAATTTTTTTTCATCTTCAGTAACTTTTGGACCAAAAAATAAGATTTTTAACAATTGAAGAGATTTCATAAAAGATAGTTAAAACTTGAGGTTTATGAGTATTTATAATACAACCGAATCACATAACATCCATTCTGCTTGATATTTTGATTTTTGGCAAGAGGGAGAGACAATATTTAACATTCAATAACCAACATCCAACAAAGCAAAATTCTTCATCTAATCTGCATGTTTGTATTTTTGATTATTGTATATTGTCTATTGTACGTTGTCTACTATGATGTTTTTTGGCAACGCGGATGCGGGCTGATTCTCTTTCGATAGCCGCCGCCACGCGAGCATATTCTTGCTCACTCATGGAGACTTTTTCATTCTTCAAATCTTGCGCTCTTTTGACTGCCTCCTCCGCTCTTTGCAAATCAATTTCTCCAACTGCTTCCGCTGTGTCAGCCAACACCACCAATTCATTGTTGTTAAATTCAATAAAGCCGCCTGAAGTTGCCATGGCAGTTTCTTTGTCATCAGCTTTAAACATAATTTCGCCAGGTTTCAGGGATGCAATATAGCTACGATGACCAGGCAGAATGGTCACTTGCCCATCCGAAACCGGCAGTGTGATTTGCTCAATCTCCTGCTCAAAAAGAGTTTTTTCAGGAGTAACAATCTTAAACTTTATTTTTTGCATAAACAGATAAACACAGAAATTAACAGAACGACACAGAAACACAGAAAAATACTGTTAATTTTTGGCGCTTAATAATAAATTTTTTTTATCGTTAGTGTAAATAATTCTTTTAAAATAAAGTGGCATCACACCAAAATTAATCAAATAACCAACTTCGTATTGCGTAGTCTTTATATATTCAGAAAGTTGAATCTCGTCACATTTGAAAACCACTGGCTTAGCTTTTAACTCAACCATGATTTTATTTTCAACAAGAAAATCAGGCACATAATAACCTAGCTTATTACCAGTTTCCTTGGAAAAAACTTTTACCATAGGCTTTGACAGGTGAATAATATTTTCTTTTTCGAGCTTTTCTTTTAACACATTATGGTAAATACTTTCCCGGTGAAAATTTCCATATTCTTTTTGAATTTCCATACAAAGACCAACTATCTTATAACTCAATTCTTTATACAAAAATTCTTTCCCTGCGCTTTCCATAAATTAATTTTATTTTTATTTTTTTATTACTCAAAACTTTTTCCACATCCTTATTGCATCATCCGTGTGGTTCTGTGTATCTGTGTCTATTCTGTTATTTTCTGTGTAATTCTGTATATTTGTGTTTATTCTGTCTTGTTCTGTGTTATTTCTGTAATGGACCCTTTCATATAGAAGTCTTGCTCCGCCACTTCATCCAACTGCCCATCGAGAATCATTTTGAAACCGCGAATGGTGTCTTCCAATTTCACATATTTTCCAGGCGCTCCTGTGAACTGCTCTGCCACGAAAAATGGTTGGGAAAGATATTTCTGAATTTTGCGAGCGCGAGCCACAGTGACTTTATCTTCATCGGAAAGTTCTTCCATGCCCAAAATTGCAATAATATCTTGCAAATCCTTATATTTCTGCAAAACTCTTTGTACCCCGCGAGCAACCTCATAATGCAGCTCTCCGACGATATTTGGGTCAAGAATCGTTGAACTAGAGTCCAATGGATCCACTGCTGGATAAATTCCAAGCTCAGAAAGTCCGCGCGAAAGCACCACGGTTGAATCCAAATGTCCGAAAGTGGTGGCTGGAGCTGGATCAGTGAGGTCATCAGCTGGCACATACACTGCTTGCACGGAAGTGATTGAGCCGTTTTTGGTTGAAGTAATTCTTTCCTGCAATTTTCCCATTTCTTCTGCCAAGGTTGGTTGATAACCCACCGCGGATGGAATGCGTCCCAGCAACGCTGAAACTTCTGAGCCAGCCTGCGTGAAACGGAAAATGTTATCCACAAACAAAAGCACGTCTTTGTTTTCTTGGTCTCGGAAATATTCCGCCATTGTCAAAGCTGAAAGCGCCACACGTTGACGAGCTCCCGGCGGTTCGTTCATTTGTCCAAACACCAAAGTTGTTTTGTCGAGCACTCCTGATTCTTTCATTTCATGGAAAAGATCATTGCCTTCACGCGTGCGTTCGCCCACCCCAGCAAAAACGGAAAAACCACCATGTTCTTGCGCAATGTTGCGAATAAGTTCTTGAATCACCACGGTCTTGCCCACACCAGCGCCACCGAAAAGTCCAACTTTTCCACCTTTCACGAAAGGACAAATTAAATCAATAACTTTGATCCCAGTTTCAAAAATTTCGGCTTCGGTTGCCAACTGTGAAAATTTCGGTGCGTCCCTGTGAATAGGCAAGAATTTAATTTTACCTTCTGTTTTATCTGTGTTTTTTCCGTCATTAATCTGTGTTTTATCCGTTGCGGGAAATGGTTTGCCATCGATAGCTTCACCCAAAAGATTAAACATGCGTCCCAAAGTTTCTTGTCCCACTGGCACTTGAATTGGAGCGCCTGTGTCAACCACTTCCATTCCGCGCTTCAGTCCGTCAGTTGTTCCCATTGCCACCGCTCGCACTTTCCCAGAGCCCGTGTGCTGATGAGCTTCCAAAACTAACTTCTTAGGGACTAAGTCCCCAATTGGGGACTTAGTCCCTTGCTCGGTTTCCTGATCAAAATCAAGATTAATTTCCAGCGCGTTATAAATTTCCGGCAAGTTTCCTTCCCCGTCTGCCGATGAGGCAGAAAATTGCACGTCGACGACCGGGCCGATGATTTGAATAATTCTACCAATGTTTTTACTCATAATGTTTTATTAATTTCTAATTAAAATTTTAGTTAAAAATACTTTCTATTTAAAGATACAAACACCAAGATACAATAACCAAACAAATTTCAAATTCCAATATCCAAAAATACAAAAGGTTTGAATGTTTGAGTTTTGATTATTGAATTTTGTTTGGTGCTTGTATCTTGTTTCTTGGTTATTTTGAAATTACCTTTATTTCTTGTATCTTGGTTATTCGTTTCAAACTTCCTCCTCTATCCACGGCTTTTCTTAGCCATAAACAGAGCAAGAATTTCGAGGGATTGACAAAATGGAGATTTGGGAGTATAATTTAAAGTTAGTGAAAGTTATAGATTTTAGCAATTTTAATAAATTAATAATTTAATTTTATCTCAATAAAAATATCAGGAGAGATTACAATGAAAAATTTCATTGTAAAAATTTGGGTAAAAATCATTTATCCATTATTTCACAGGGGCTGGTCAACTTGGGATGGATATGAATATTTCAAATATCTTCCTGAAAAAAGAAGAAGGCTATCCGTAATTCAAACGTACGATGGTGGAAAAACAAAGTGGACCTCTACACTCATTGATCTAAAATCAAACAGGAATGTAGCGATCACAGAAAAAATGGAAGTTGAAATCATGAAACACCTCAAGATGCTTCCAAGGAAACTCCTCGAACGAATTGCCTACCTTACTATAAAATAGCCAAAATTACATCGACTACTTAGCTACATCCATTCAGTATCAGGATGTAGCTTTTTTATTTCCACATCCTCTACTTTTTCAATATCAAAATTTCAAATCTACTATCAGCATTTAATTTTTCAAAAGAACAAACATCTGAACCACTGATTAGCACTTGATTTTTCTGATTACACTGATTTTTATTTTTTATCAGTGAGATCATTTTTATCATGGGTTAATCAGTGGTTCTGACATTATCAAAAGCAACTTCATTTTCTTCCTCTCCCTCTGGGAGAGGATGTCAGGTACTCCTGACAGGTGAGGGCACGCTGCAAAATTCTGCTCCCCTCCCCTCATCCGCCCTACGGGCACCTTCTCCCACAGGGAGAAGGTGATATTGAATGGACTATTCTAGGGCTGCCCTTCCCGCACTTATCTCAGCGATTTCCTGGGTGATCTTTCCTTGCCTGATCTGATTGTATGCCAGGGTCAAATCTTCGGACATTTCCCCGGCAGCATCCGTAGCGCTTTTCATGGCCACCATGCGAGCGCTGTGTTCAGAAGCAGCTGATTCCAACACGCCATGGAAAAGTTGCATCTCAATCAGACGCGGAAAAATGAATTCCAAAACTTCCTGCGGACTTGGCTCAATCTTATATTCAACTTTGGCCTCAGCCAATCCATATTCTTTGGCCACCACATCCATTTCGGCAATTTGTTTTTCAATGTCAATTTTTGAAATCGGCAAAATTTGACGAATCCGAGTTTGCTGCGTCACGGCGCTGACATAGTCAGTATAAATCACCACAACTTTGTCATATTTTTTTGCCAAATACGCATCCATCACAATTTTTGAAAGCGGCTTGATATCATTGGCCACGGAAAAAGCAGCCCCGTCTGGAAAAGTAGCAATGATATCCCCGCCTGCAGCGCTATGTGCAGCATTGCGGGCAGGATTACCCAATCTTCTAACTATCGCTTCACCTTTTTTCCCAATGGTAATAAAATCGATTTTTAGGTCGAGAGAATCCTTGGGGACTAAGTCCCCAATTGGGGACTTAGTCCCCAAGGATTCGATTTTCCTTACACCGATCCTATTAATTGTTAATTTTTCCGGGTTAGCAATTTCTTCTCTGATTTTTTTGGCAATTTGAGTGTTAAATGATCCACAAAGTCCCCTGTTTGAAGTCACCACAATCATTAGCACGTTTTTCACGGGCCTAATTTCCAAAAAACCATGCCCTGAAAATTCTTCGAAGGCTTTGGACAAATTTGTCAGCACGCTCCACGCTGCATGGGCATATGGTCTGATTGCCAACACACTCGCCACTGCTCGACGCATTTTGGCAGCCGAAACCATCTCCATCGCTTTGGTGATTTTTTTGGTAGAGTTGATTGAACGTATTCTTCTTTTGATGTCTAGAGAGGATGCCATATATATTTACAGATTTACACGAATTTATTACTGATTCTCACGGATCACGGATTTATTATTAAGAATCATCCGTGATTAGTGTTTATCCGTCAATCATCCGTGTTCATCAGTTTGAAATTACCTTAAGCAAACAAAACAAACTTATTTAGCATAGATATCTTTATAATCACGAATCGCTTTTTCCAACGCTGCCACCACTTCATCAGAAAGTTCTTTCTTTTCGGCAATCAGAGTGACAACTTCTTTGGCGGATGAATCGAGATATTTGTGAAAATCTTTTTCCCAATTGCGAACCTCGGAAACTTCCACGTCATCCACATAGCCATTGGTCAGTGCATAGAGAATCGCAACTTGATGCTCGACGGCCATTGGTTCATATTGTCCTTGTTTGAGAATTTCCACTGATCTTCTTCCACGTTCGATTTGAGCGCGAGTTTTTTCATCGAGGTCTGAGCCGAATTGGGCAAAGGCTTCAAGTTCACGGAACTGCGCCAATTCCAAACGGATTTTGCCAGCAACTTTTTTCATGGCTTTAATTTGCGCACTTCCTCCCACGCGAGAAACGGAAAGCCCCACGTTTACTGCCGGACGAATTCCCTTGTAGAACAAATCTGATTCCAAAAAGATTTGACCATCAGTGATTGAAATCACATTGGTCGGGATGTAGGCTGAAACGTCGCCGGCTTGAGTTTCAATGATTGGAAGCGCGGTCATGCTGCCGCCGCCAAAATCTTCATTAAGCTTGGCACTGCGTTCCAAAAGTCGAGAATGCAAATAGAAAACATCTCCAGGATAAGCTTCGCGTCCTGGTGGTCGTTTCAAAATCAAAGAAACTTGGCGATACGCCCAAGCGTGGCGAGAAAGGTCATCAAAAACCACCAACACGTCTTCGCCCTTGTCCATGAAATATTCTCCCAAAGCGCAACCTGAATATGGGGCAATAAAAGAAAGTGCGGCACTGTCAGAGGCTCCAGCCACAATGATGGTGGTGTATTCCATGGCACCCTTCTTTTCAAGTTCGCCCACGATGCGAGCAATCTTGCTTTCCTTTTGACCAATCGCAACATAGATGCATTTCATGTTCTGTCCTTTTTGGTTGATGATAGTGTCCACAGCAATGGCAGTCTTGCCAGTCTGACGGTCACCAATAATCAGTTCACGCTGTCCGCGTCCAATCGGAATCATCGCGTCAATCGCTTTGATGCCAGTTTGCACTGGTTGATGCACTGATTTTCGTGTGATCACACCTGGCGCAATTTTTTCGACAGGATAAAATTTCTCAGCCACAATGTCACCTTTGCCATCGACTGGAATTCCCAAAGGATTAATCACACGGCCAATCATTTTGTCTGAAACCGGAATTGATAAAACTTTGCCAGTGGCCTTGACTTCGTCGCCTTCTTTGATGTCGAGATAACTGCCCAACACCATCGCGCCCACACGGTCTTCTTCGAGATTAAGCGCCACGCCAATTTCTCCATTTGGAAACTCAACCATTTCGCTGGCCATCAAATCCGAAAGGCCTGAAATTCTGGCGATGCCATCTCCCACTTCAATCACCTTGCCAACTTTTTCAGTTGACACTTCATTCTTGAAACCTTCAATTTGTTTTTTCAATTGCTCGACGATAAAATCTTTATTCATAATGTTTATTTAAGTTTAGTTAAATTTATTTGAGATCTCTACGAATTACGAACTTTTACGAATGTACGAATGCCCCACAAATATACAAATTTGCTACTCGCCTACCGTCGAGGCAGGCAAATCTACAAATGAATTCGCTCCTCCCTTTGGAAAAGTGGCGAATGCGAGCGAGTGCAGCATTCGCGGAGGGATTTGAAAAACTTTCTTTGTCTAAGTTAATCTTTCAAATCCCCCTCATTCCCCCTTTTCTAAAGGGGGAAGAAAATGCATTTGCGGTTTTTTCTTTTCGACGTTCCTCCTCTATCTGTGGCCTTCTTGAGCCATAAACAGAGCAAGAATTTCGAAGGACTGTGGCACGTGGTCATACTAGACTTTACGTGCTTGACAAAATTGAGATTTGGGAGTATAATTTATGGTTAGTAAAAATCAACGAATTTTTTATTCAGCAGCTATTTTAACAAAAACAGGAGTTATATCGTGAAAAAACGTTCTATTATTGGAGCCGTGGCTCTGGCTGCTACAACTATCGCAATATCATCTATTGTTAGTGACGAAGTTTCTAACATAATAATAGCAGCAGCTATTATTATTCCTATATTCTTTATCCTGGGAACTGCCAACCCCAGAGTAAGTTACAGGGAAATTATTTTCGTGATTGCAGTGGTTAGCATGAATTTTTTAAGCTCTCTTTTCGCGGTCAACATTTTCGGACTGTGTATGGGAGCTTTAGCGCTACTTGGCCTATATTTTTCGATGGCCAGACGTATTTCTTGAATCTCATCGTTGAAGTTATGTTCTTAACAGGGACTAACTTTGACGATGAGTTTTTTATTTCCCATTTTTTCAAATCTACTATCAGCATTTAATTTTTTCAAATTGAAGGCTGAATTGCGTATTTGAAAACTCTACAAATTACAGGTTAAAGAATTTCCTATTTCGTCTTTGCGAGGAGGTAATCCTCCGAATCAATCCAGGGTTCTGTAGCTTCCTGGATCGCCACAGATTTTGATTACAAAATCTTCGCGATGACAATCATATTTCATTTCTGCATTTCCTAAAAAGCTAAAGCCTAGGAAGCTAAAAGCTTTCTAAGTTTCTCCAACTGCCCTCCAACACTCGCGTCCAAAACTTCGTCGCCGACTCTGATTATAATTCCGCCTTTGATATTTTCATCAACCACAATTTTTAGCTCAACCTTTTTGGCTCCGTATTTTCTTTTCACGAATTCTTCAATTTCTTTGATATTCAGATTTTCAGGTTTTTGGCTGGTTGTTATCTGTGCCATCACAATTCCATTCTTACTGTTATATAAATCAGAAAACTTTTCCATAATTTTGTCAGCGTTTTTCAGTTGGCCGTCACTTTTGAGTTGCTCGGCAAATTTTGCAAGCACATCCAAAGCTTCCTGCTCGGATTTTCCGTCGGTCAGATCTAGTAAGGTTTGGGCGTATTGTTGAGTGGAAATCTTCATAATATAGTTCTTGGTTCTTAGTTAACAGTTCACAGACAATTTAAACACACATTCCATAAACCAAAAACTGTCGACTGTGAACTATTATATCAGCAGTTCACGGATAGTTTTAATTTATTTAGCATTTTTATTATTATTTCTAGTTCGGTATAAAAATATTCAAATTCTTTTTCAGTAATATAATTTCTTCTTCTGGCTATCTCTGCAATAGCACTACATTCATATGCTGATGTTCTAGCCATATTGAGAAAATGTGCAAATTCTTTTTTGGTTCTGCCACTTCCCTCGGCAATATTTAATACTATCGACGTGACTGCTCTTCTTAATTGATTCGAGAGTGCAAACATTTCCTCCTTGGGAAATTTCAAAGTTAATCCGTAGGCATAATCCACAACATCAAGAGATTTCTGATACACATTTAGTTTTTCAAAATTATGCATACTGTTGACTGTGAACCAATAACTGTGAACTACCTAATCACTTTTGCAATTAAATCCGCATCTTTCTCGCTATCAATCTTCTCTCCAATCACTTTCCCTGTCGCGGCAATCACCAGTTCGGCGATTTGACCTTTGACTTCCTGCATCATCTGATTTTTTTCTTGTTCAATTTTCTTGGCTGAATCTGACAAAATCTTTTCGGATTGATTTTTGGCTTCAATGATAATTTCCTCTTTGTTCTTCTTGGCAATCTCCTCGGCCTTGGTCACAATTTCTTGAGCTTGCTTGCGGGCCTCAACCAAAACTTGTTTTTCTTTTTCAGCAATTTCTAGAATTTTCTTTCCGGCGCTTTCCGCATCCGCCATGCCTTTTTCAATTTTGTCCGTACGTTCCTGCATCATTCTCAGCACCGGACCGTAGGCATAGCGCTTCAGCACAAACAGCACAATGCCAAAGTTGACCAATTGCGCTAGGATTAGTTTCCAATCGATGTGAAATGTTTTTATTAATTCTTCCATAGCTCTATATTGCCATATTGCTAAATTGTTATATTGTTAAAAAATTCAAAATACGTTTCAACAATATAACAATATATCAATATAACAATTTCTTTTTTATCTAATAATGTTCTCATTTTGGCACCTCGCAATAAATACGAGGAGCCATAAAAAAACACTGAAACTATTTGATTGAGAACGCAATCACCAAGGCGTAGATAGCTACGGCTTCGGCAAAGGCAGCCATCAAAAGCATCGGCACGAAAATTTTTCCGGCAGCTTCTGGGTTACGTCCAATTGATTCCATTGCTTTTGAACCAATCATACCGATGGCCAAAGCTGGTCCGACTGAACCGATTCCAATGGTCAAGGCTTTTGCAAGCATTGTTAGATCCATACTTTTATTTACACATTTACCATTCTTTCTCTCTTTTTGGGAGAATAATAAGTGTGTTATTAAAAAAATTAATTAATACCCACAAATCTACAAATTTCTTACAAATCTACAAATGCGAGTTATTTGTATATTTGTAGCAAATTTGTATATTTGTAGGGACTAAACTTCATTCACTTAAAAGTTTACAAAATACTCTTTTACTTTATAAACTTTATAACTTTATGAACTTTCAACTTTTAATGTTCTTCTGCCGTCGTTGCAATGCTCATAAAAGCCAGCGTCAAAATTGAAAACACCAAAGCCTGAACTATTCCAACAATAATTTCCAAAAACATAAACGGCAGCGGCAAAATGAAAGCTGACAGTGCCATCATTGAGGCAATCAAAACTTCTCCAGCAAAAATGTTGCCAAAAAGCCTGAGACTGAGAGAAGCCACTTTGGCAATTTCACCCACAATTTCAATCAGGCCCACGAAAATTTTGATTGGATTAACCATTAAAATTGTTGGGTCTTTTTTGATTTTTTTCGGAATCTCCAGAATTGCTTTGAAATTGACGAATTTGTTGAAATGATTCCAGGCGCCAACAGCAATAACTCCAAGAATATGTGACATCACAATTGAAAAAAGTCCAATCGCCAAGGTCGTGTTGAGATCTGCGGTCGCTCCACGCAGCAGTGGCACAAAAACTTTGCCATGTTCTCCAGTCTCCACAAAACCAATAGTACCAACTCCCGGCAAAAGTCCCATCCAATTGCTGACCAAAATGAAAAGAAAAAGCGCAAAAACGATTGGCAAAAACTTGATGGTTTTTTTGCGGTCGCCCGTGACGGAATCCGCCATATTCAAAGCTTGTTCCAGCAAAATTTCAAAAAGATTTTGAATGCCAGTTGGAGCAGCTTGTTTGGTTTTTTTATTCTTTCCACCTTTGACAGCTTTGCCAACCAACATAAAAAAGGTCACCAAAATAGCAACCGTGATCCAGCTCATAATCAAGGAATTGGTGATGGTGAAATTTCCCACATTCAAAATTGGTTCAGCAAAAAGAGTGGACTCGTGGCTTATTTCTAGGTTGTTAGTATTTTCTGTAGACATTCTCTTATTTAAGAAGCTAATTTATACAAATACGATTTAAATTCTAAATTCTAAATCCTAAATCCTAGTTTTTGACATTTGTATTTTAGATTTCATTAGTCATTGGAAATTTAGATTTAGGATTTCCTGTTATCGTTTTCAATTTTCTTAAATTCTTTGTTTCCAATAACAATCAACGCTCCCATGGAAATTACAAATGCCACAGTGGTGCTGAGCAGAAAAAGCCAGGGCTCGCTGTGATATTTTCGGTCCAGCCATTTTCCCACAAAGACCGCGATAATAATCGGTCCGCCAATCCAACCACTGAGCTTCAGAAACAATTCCATTCCCGGTTGCCACCAAGCAACTTTTGATTTGTTTTCAATGGCCATATTCTTCGCTTTTTTTATTTAACAGATTTAAATCAATCTTTCTTGTTCGTAGATTCGTCTCTGTTTCGTAGTTTCGTATCGGCCTGAAACTTTATCCATTATCTCGCAGAATTGGCTTTACGTCAAGCAAAAATGGGCCACAAAGCCCAACCTATTGACTTTTTTCTCAAAATGTGCTATGTTTAGGCGTCGCAGCTCCTTAAAAACTGGTCTTTTGAAAAATTGCATCCAGCGTTGAACCGATGAATTTGCTCGTCGTTTTGAAGCTGTAATGTAATTTTTATTTTTTATGAACCGCAGGACTTTCACCAAAAACAGGGGAAAAAAATGAAAAAAGAAGAATTGGCCAGAAATATCCTTTCAGAATTCCTTTTGGAATTAAAAAGGAACGACTCAACAAAAATAACTTTTCAAGGGGATAGGATGTGTCTTTCATACCGCATGGATGAGATAAATCCACCGAAAAAAGTAATTCGACATGAGATTTTCTGGTTTGAATATGGCTTTATAAACTTTCGCACTATTGTAGAGAAACCCAAAAAAATGCGATGGCTGCGTAGCTTTTTACACCAGCCAGTCTCGGAAATGTTCGAAGTGCCAGACGGAAGTGGAGAAAATCCCCTTACTTGTGCTGAAATGATTGCATTATTGAATATAATCCCTGAAGCTTTTCTCTATTTCGATGACTCTCCGTTTGCTATCAGCCTGTATCGGTTGGCATCAGAGAAGGCCAAGAGAAAAGCTCGAGAACTTGATGCCGATTAAAATTGAAGTGCACAAGTGCAGTGTTTCTTAAAAACACTGCACGCCTTCTTTCATCTTTGTTTAGAATTAGAATATTAGCCAATCTCATCACCCCTTAAACCCGCCGACGAAATCGTGGCGGTTTTTTCTTGCCAAAAACAACTTCCTCACTCTCGAGAAACTTGCTGAATTAATTTATCTTGACTCTTGCCTTAAAAAATGCCATTATTTGTTATCATAGCTCATTCAAAACATCAATATTTTCCAAAAATCACACACAAACCAAGGAA
The DNA here is from genome assembly GCA_903851135.1 of uncultured bacterium. GTDB lineage: Bacteria > Patescibacteriota > Minisyncoccia > Moranbacterales > GWC2-37-73 > CAIPMZ01. The sequence goes on from CAINNK010000035.1 coordinate 44,825, forward strand.
CATTATGACGAAAATCTTGCTCTACCCATTCTATATAATGGCAGTAATAAGTCTTTCAGCTTTTTCCATTTGGGCTCTTTGGCTCATATTCCTTTATCTTTTATCCTATTTAATTGCAATTGCCTACATGACAATCTGCTTTTTTGGCCTAATTATTTACCTTGTTTTTGCCTTGCTTAGTGGCAGTATTCATTTTCACTGGTAGCAACTTGCCAAGAAAAAATAAGGTGTTAAAATTAAATTAGCAATATGTCTGTTCTTTTCCAAGAACTTTCGACTAATCAACGGATTAGTACAACGGGAGTTTCCCAGAACAGGCACTATTAAAAGAAGGGCAAGAGTAGAAGTGGAAAAATTCTCAACGCATTTATTTTCCACCAACCGCTCTTAGCCCTTCTTTCCACTTTTAAGTGTCAAAAAAACCAGTTGCCTTTTCACGAGCAACTTTTTTTGTTTTCCAAAAACTATAAACCAAGAATTTCTTTGGCATTTTGCGAAGTTACTTTCGCAACATCTTCAAGTGAAATGTTTTTGACATCGGCGATTTTTTGAGCAACATGGCTGACAAAAAGCGGCTCATTGCGAGTTCCCTTTTCCAGGGGTCGTGGAGTCAGATAGGGACAATCAGTTTCCAAGACGATATTTTTCAAATCGATTTCTTTGATCAAGCGGTCATAACCGTCGCCATAGGTGATGATGCCATTTAGTCCAAGCTTGTAGCCAAGGGCAATGAATTTATTGGCGGTTTTGTATGACCCAATGAAGCTGTGGATGATTCCTTTTTTTGCCACGGGAAAATTAGTTAGAATTTCCAGCAAATCATCATAGCCATCCCAGCAGTGAATCATCACAGGTTTTTTCACAACATTTGCGAGCTGGATAAATTTGAGCAACGTTTCTTTTTGCAAATTTTTCAAAAAATCCACGTCATCATTCTCCTCGAAATGATGATAGTCCAAACCGACTTCGCCGATGGCTACAACTTTTTCGTCGCGAGCCAGCTCCAAATATTTTACATAGTCAAAAGTTTCTCCTGTCGTGGTAATTTCCTGCTCAGTCAATTCTTCAGGATCAATGTGCGTAAAACTTCCCTTTTTCAGGTGGACTGGATGAATGCCAATGGCTGCGTAAATTCCCCCCTCGAAGGTTGAACCTTCGTCCGAAGGTTGAACCTTCGAAAAGTTTGCAAATTTGTGAGCATATTCAATTGCCCTTTTGCTGGTGGAATACTGCGAACCAACATTGACCACACTCATGCCAGCTTCAAAACAGCGACGCAGAACTTCTTCTCCGTCGTCTTTAAAAGCATTGAAATTAACATGGGCATGGGTATCGAAAAGATTCATGTATAAAGTATTATGTAGAATGTATTATGTAGAATGTGCTGAATGCATTTATACAAAATACATTATACTTTATACATTCTACAGTATACAGTATACATTCTACACTTTTATGCGTTGAAAAAGTGGTTCGATTTGTTTGGTTTCGAGGGCGGTTTTTATTTTGGCAGAAGTTTCGGGGAGAAAAGACTCTAAGTGTTGCACAATTATATTAAGATCCACGAAAAGTTTCATCATGACATCCCCAAACTTTTTTATGTCAGACTTTGCTAACTCCCAAGGTTTATTATCTTCAATAAATTTATTGTCCTCTCGCACTTTTTCCCAAATATATTCCAAACATTTACCCATTTCCATTGAAGCGACAAGTCTTGAAAAATCATTGCTGATTTTAATTTCCCCATTAAATTTACATTCATATTCATTGCCAAGTTTTATAATTCTTGAAACTAAATTTCCCAAACCATTGGCCAAATCGGCGTTGTATTTTTCAGTCAGACGCTCCCAGGTGATGTCCATGTCTTCGCCAAAATTTCCACCACTAAGCAGAAGATAGCGTGTGCCATCAATGCCAAATTTTTCCACCATTTCAGCTGGCGAAATCACGTTGCCAACGCTCTTGCTCATTTTTTGTCCATCAACCGTGATGAAACCATTAATAAAAATCTGTGCAGATGGCGCGATATCAGCCGACATCAACATTGCTTGCCACATCGCTGATTGCTGACGGAGATTGTCCTTGCCGGCCAGTTGCACCACTGGCCAAAAAGAATTGAATTTTTCCATATCAGTCGGCCAACCGATAGCGCTGATATAATTAACCAATGCATCAAACCAAACATACATCACATGATCTGGACTACCAGGAACTTCAATTCCCCAAGGCATTTTTTCTTTCAACCGTGAAATTGAAAAATCTTCCAAACCGCCAGCGACAAAATTTTTGATTTCTTTCAAACGATTCTTTGGCAGCACAAACTCAGGGTTTTTTTCATACAAATCCAAGAGGGCTTGCTGATATTTTGAAAACCTGAAAAAATGATTTTCTTCTTCAATGACTTCCAAGTTAACGCCAGGATGAAGTGGGCACTTTCCATCAACTAACTCTGAGTCGGTTTTTTCCAATTCGCAACCAACACAATATTTTACTTTATAAATCTTGGTATAGATATCACCGGCAGCTTCACATCTTTTCCAGAATTCTTGCGCTGCGGCAATGTGATGCTGATCAGTGGTGCGGATAAAATTATCGTAGCTAAGATCCAAAATATCTTTCAATTGTTTGAAATTTTCAGCTTGCTGATCAACATAAGCTTGCACATCCATCTTGAGCTCCCCAGCCTTGCGATAAAGTTTCAAACCATGCTCATCAGTGCCAGTGTTAAAAAAAACTTCTTTGCCAAGATTGCGATTAAAACGCGCCAGCACATCGGCCTCAATAATTTCCATTGCAAAACCGGCGTGCGGCTCAGCGTTTACATAAGGAAGCGTAGTAGTAATGTAAAATTTTTCTTGCATATTGATCAATAGTATTTATCGTAGTTATCCTTGAGACATAAAACTTTTTCGCCGTAGTTGTGAATTGAAGATCCACTGCAATTGACGTCGGAATAATCACTTTTGTATTTACTAGCGCTGCCGTAGCAGTAGCTGCCCCAATTGCCACCGGCCAGATAAACACAATATGATTTGGCTTCATCAAATCTTTTTTTGGAATCAGCTCCATCATTGGACAATTTGCTGGCCATCGCCACCACGCCGTCCACCAAGTTCCAAGGATCTGGCGGGTTATGTCCAGAAAGCGAAGCGATAGTGCTTTTGTAACCGAGCCAGGTCGTTGGCATGAACTGTGGCACACCCATAGCACCGCCCGTTCCCTTGTAGGCATTTGAAGGACACGAAACTTTTTGTTTGGTGTAGTCATAGCCAAGTTCTTTCGTGATAGTTTTGAAAGCCGTCAATTGAGCTGCCGGCATGCGACTAGTTTTATAGTTGCAGCCTCCCACGTTTTGACCCTTGTTAGATTCTTGAACCAGCACACCCAACAAAAAAGACTTATTGATATTAGTTGCACCCGCGGCAAATTTAGCTGCAGCCACAATATCGTTTGTACTAATTGATTTTCCTAAAGCGGCGGAATATTGACTTTGCAGCTTGTCCAACTCACCTTGCAATTGCGCAATGGTTTTGGCCTTATCTTGAATGTCTGATTGAACCTGACTTTGGTCTGCCAGCAAACCTTGTTGCTGCACAACTGTGGCACTTAAAACTTTTTCGTGTTGTTGCTTAGCTTCAGCTAACTGAACCTTATCTTGATCAACCTGGACTTTCTTGGAATTTATGTCAGCAATTATGCCAACAATTTTTTCATCTAGCGTACTCAGGTGTTCAGCGCCACTGAGCAAATCAGAAAAATTTCCGGCTGAAAGCACCACACTCAAAATCGGTTTATTCTGAATGTAATAAGCCTGTTGAATGAAATTTTTCAACATTTCTTGTTGCAATGCAATTTGATCGTTAAGATTATTGATTTCCTGCTCTTTGCGAGAAATGTTGGTCACTGTGTCGGTGATAACTGCTTTCGTGGTGCTGATTTTTTTCTGAGTGATACCCACCGATTGCTTGATTTGACCCAGACTGGCTTCCAATTTGGCTTTGGCTTTTTGCGCTTTATCAAGTTCTGATTGCACTTTCTTGGCTGCATCAGTAGCATCCTGAATTGCTTGTTGCTGCTCAGGCGTTAGCGTAGACGTGGTTGCGTCAGCCGCAGCAACCGTGGCAGTTTTCCAAAAAGAAATTTGAGACGCCAAAAAAACAGGGACGACCAAGGCCCACACCAAAATAAAAGCAATTTTTTTTGCGGTTTTTTTCATATACCCATTGTAACACGTCTCATATTATAATCAACGATTTGCAAGAATATCTATACCTAAAAAAACTCCACCAAAAAAGACAAGGTCTCCCTTGTCTTTTTTACTTGAAGTTTTTTTGAAACCTATTTTACAATCGTGATTTCCAAAGCGTTGGTGTCTTTGTCGACAGTTACGCTAAGTTTGGCATCTTTTTTAAGTAAACTAAGATTGCCAATTTTAGGATCAGTGCCATTTTTAACCGGGGTGGTAGCTGAGATGTTGATAGCAGCTCCTTTACCATCAGCCAGTTTGACGTAGATTTGTTTTTCATTAGCAGAAACA
>CAINNK010000036.1 GCA_903851135.1 uncultured bacterium
TCACCACTCAGGACGCTGGGAGTTGTTCAATAATTGACTCCAGTGGCTGCATGAATTCAACTACCTGTAGCTCTGATGAACTTACTGCTTGCCAACAACAATATCCTGCTGTCACCAAAACTTGTCCAACTTGCAAGGGGACTACGACGGAAGTGAGACCATAATAATCAAGAAATCTTTACATATCGCGATGATTAATTGATTTAGTTTAATGCAGAAATAAATAATTTCCTCGATTGTCGATATATTGAGAGTTTTTTGTTTGTTTAATTTATTTCAGCGCTTCTATTTTTGCACCACCTTTTTATCTTTACATGTCTTTGTTTTAAGATTAGAATAAGCTAAATGAAGTTTCATATTTGATACATCGATACTGATGTTTTTTTGCAATTTTTTTAAAAGGAATTTAACTATGCGAAAGATTAAATATTTGGATGGTTTGCGAGGATTGGCGGCTTTTCAAGTCGTTTTTCATCATTTCATTTTGGCTTTTTTCCCGGCCCTTTTTTCCGGCCCTGGCATTCCAACTCATTTGGCCGATGGGGTGGAAGTTTCTTTGTCTGGATCAGTTTTAAACTTACTGTGGGATGGAAATTTTGCCGTCTGCATCTTTTTCGTTTTGAGCGGTTTCGTTTTGAGTCACAAATTTTTTATCAAAAAAGAAACTGAGATCATCACCGCCAGCGCGGTGAAAAGATATTTCCGATTGGCTCTGCCGGTGGCTTTTTCGGTTTTGGTGGCTTTTGTGTTTTTGCAATTTTCGCTGTTTTACAATAATCCGGCCGGCATCATTTCCGGTTCTGGTTGGTTTTTGAGTCTTTGGAATTTCAAACCGAATTTTTTCGAGGCGCTTAGTCAAGGTTTCATTGGGGCATTTTTTGCCAATGTGTTTGACTACAACAAATTGCTTTGGACAATTGCCTATGAATTTCTGGGTTCGTTTTTAGTTTTCAGCTTTTTGGCGATTTTTGGCAAAGCTAAGAATAGGCATTTGGCTTATGCTTTCTTGATTTTGGTTTTCTTCCAAACTTATTACCTGGCTTTTATTTTAGGCGTGCTTCTGAGTGACCTGATTGCTAATGAAAAAAAGTTGCTTCAAAAATTCAAAAGCCAAAAAATTTGGCAAGTTGTGTTTTTGCTTTTCGGATTGCTGTTTGGTTCTTTCCCGATTGGTCGGGATTTGGAGGGGACGATTTATGCCTTTGCAAATTTTTCCTGGCTAGGTGAGCAAGCGGTTTTCTATCATGTCGTTGGGGCTTTTCTGGTGATGATTGTGCTGTTGGAATCCAGACGGTTGCAACATTTCTTTGCCAGCAGAGTATTACTTTTTTTAGGAGAAATTTCTTTTACGATGTATCTTTTGCATTTCATTATTTTGGGATCATTTTCAAGTTTTGTGTTTTTGAAATTGCAACCGTTGATGGCCTATCAATACGCTGTGGGTTGGTCATTTTTGCTTTCACTGCCAATCATTTTTTTGGTCTCTTATCTTGCACATATTTTCATTGACAAAAAAGCGGTCAACTTTTCACATTTCGTGTATGAGAAATTTTTCAAGCAGGACTAGTAACTTACAATGCAAAAAAATTTGTTGACAAAAATTTCAGGAAGGTGCATCTTGTTATGTTATAATTTTTTTATAATTGAGTCGCTTTGCGTTGCTATTTGAAAGGCTTGTTAGTGAGTTTCCGTGGAAAATTTAAAGCAAGGTAAAGACAAAATTGAATTTTTCTTTGTAGTAAATTTATACAAAATACTATCAATAACAAAAAATGAAGGAGAGCTTTATGGCAGGTTTTCTATTGAAGAAGAACTGCCAAGGGAAGAGTCTAAGCTGCTGCCTGTGGAAACAGAAGTATCGACGACAGCTGCTTTGCTTGCAGAATTGGTCTCAGCTGACTGTGGTGGCGTTTCTGGCGCAATTTCTATCGGAGCTTGCTGTTTGTCGGTAAGGTCAGTTTCCTGGCCATTCAAACCGTCTGAGGAAACTTTTGAATCATCACTAGTGTCTTTGTTGTTGATGTTCAGTTTCCACTGCAGGATTGATTCATTGCCAGCATTATCAAAGGCATTGAAAATGATTTTATAATCACCATCTTTATTCGTTCGAGTGTCCCAATCATGTTTGTAGTGGGCTTCTTTGTTTTGGAGTTCAGCTTCTTTTTCAAACACTGTGTCGTCGTGACTATTTTTGATAGTCAAATGATATCCCTTGAGAAAATCATCAGTCAGGTCAAATGATAGAGCAATCTTACCATGAAGATTTTGGTCATTTTTTGGAAAAGCTGGTTTTATAAATGGCCTTTCTGTATCGACTGAATAATCAGCTTTTATGATGTCGCTGCGCCAATGAACATTTCGCATGTTGACTGCCTGTGCAGTTAAATTCCATTTGCCGGCAGGAATTTGAACGCATTTTCCATCATATTTTTCTCCAGTTACGACGACGTCAAATTCTTTGTTGTCATCATTTTTTTTGATGTGTTTATGATCATTATTTTCTTTAATTTCATTTAATACATAAAAAATGGTTGATTCATCTTCTGAATTTTCGATTGTTGCTTCAAATTTAATGCAAGGCGTGGTTTTGTGCCAGCCGTTTTGGCCGTCGGCTTTTTGAGAATCTTCAGCTATGGTTAAGGTTGGAATCCAGTGACCGGCTTTGACAGAATTTTTTTCAAGGTTAGTTTCATTTAGGAAAAATGCTTTTGTGTTATTGATGTTGGAACATGTTGATAAAAAAGCAAAAATGGCGCACGACAAAAGACCTGCAATCTTGATGATTGAATGAAAAATCAGACTAGACGATTTTTTTGGGATGTGGGTGTACATTTGTTGTGATTGGTTCAACTTGCTTATCTTCAAAAGAAAACGTACCCTTTGTTTCGATTTTTCTTTTCCTAAGTTTCTGGAACTCTTTGGTGATGTTGTTGATTTCTTCGTAGATGAAAATGACTGATGGGATTATGATGAGTAAGAGAATGCCTTGTTGGGTTTTGGCAAATGTGATGATATAACCAAAGTTGGTTATAGCCAATAATTCTTTGCCGACTATTCTATCTTGGGTGAAACTTTCTCCATCTGTGGAATTGTTTGCATCACCCTTGGTTTTGAATTCTATTTGACCATTAATTTCTTCTTTTTCTGTGATTCTGTGGGTGATTGTCATTTTTGGATTATCTGTTTTACGTGTCACGATGTCACCAATGGCGTAATTTTGCATTGATTTGACAAAGATAATGCTTCCGGTGTGCAGGGCTGGCTCCATTGAACCAGACATCACTGTCAGCATCTTGAAACCCTTGGGAATGTTGGAAAGTGAAAGTACAATTAACACTCCAACACAAAGTACGATTGCTAAAATGACATTAGAAACAACTTTTAATATTCTGTTGAGCATGGTTTATAATTAATGGAATATATTAATTTAAAATCTTCCCCCTACTCGTTCCGCAAAATAATTACGGAACGAAAAGGGTTTAGACCTTTAAAAACTAGTTTGTCTGCTCTAAGCCGAATACTGCATTCAAGGTCACGGTTTTTCCTTGAATTTCATTTCCTGCAGAAACAGGCACTGACCATTCAATCTTAACGCTTGCAATATTGCCTGCATTAATTGAACCTAGATCATAAGTGCCAGTGAAATCATCTAGTGAGCCAGTATATCCAGTATCAACAAAGCTGCCATTGTTGAGCGCATCATAATAAATCTTAAATTTCAATTGTGGGACAAGTTCGTTCCAAGCCGAGGTCCTGCTTAGCTTGATTGAAAGTTTTCCATTGAAATCACCTTGATTTTGAAGATCTAATATTTGTGAATTAACTTCTCCCTTGCTTGGAAAGCCTGGGTATAGGTTTTTTACAAAATATTGTTGATCAACGGTGAAGCTGTCCGTCCAGTTTGTTGCTTGTGGATTTGGATCAGAATCTATTTTTAAATTCATTGTTCCATTCGTTGAGAAGGTACTTCCAATAACTGTTGCCGTGCTGTTGTAAGCAGCCCAAGTTGCACCGCCGGCAACAGCGCCAATGGCAACAATCATAAGAAAACTTTTGAGTATATTGTTCATAAGTTTGTTGTTTTAAATTAAATTTATAACTAAATTTTGATTAATATTTGTGGATTTTGGGAGGAATCCGCAACCTCTCGACCTTTATGAATTAATATTTTTCTCTACTCCGCTTGCTACGTAATGTGTTATGTGGCAAGCGGAGTAGGGTTTTTTAATTATTAGGAATTGGTTCGGGCAAGGTATTTTCACCGTCAAAGGCTTTGGCGTTTATATTTAGGGTAAAACTGCAAGTTCGACCCTGGAGATCGCTTTGATCTGTGCCGTCATCTGTAAAACAGATTTGAACTGAAACATTTTGTGAATCATTGGGTGAAATTGTTACGGCTGACAAATTTTCTGGTGAAATTTCGAGAGCATCGCAAAGTGGATCGGCTTCTTTGATCAAATCAGCGGTGAAATCTTTCGCTGTCAGGGTTCCTGTATTTTTGATTGCAAATTCTTTGGTCTCGCAATTTCCTGGTTGAGCATTTTTTACTTCGAATTTGGTTTCTGCGGTGCAATTTTCAGAGCGGTGTTGGCAATTGTGATGTTTTTTGTTGCAGTTTTTATCTTCATGCCAATTATTTTGACCATTTTCATACCAGCCATAGTGATTTTGTTGGCAGTCTTGTCCACCTGCTTCAATGGCAAGGGTGCCAGCAGAAAAAGTGTTACCAGAAATGGTGGCGGTGTCGTTGAAATAAGACCAAGTTGCTCCTCCTGAAAAAGTTGCAATTGCAATAATGAGCATGAAGCTTTTGAAAATCCTGGCCATAAATTTGTGAAAAATAATAATTATTCTTTAGTTTATAGGATAGTATAATGGTCCCAGAAATCTGCACACGAAATATGCTAAACTTAGAGGGAAATATTAACCCAAATTTATGACCAAAACACACAAAACCTTTAGCGCCCAAGAAAAAGCCCAAGTAGCTCTCACAGCTATCAAGGGTGAAAA
>CAINNK010000037.1 GCA_903851135.1 uncultured bacterium
CAAGAAAGTGTCATTGTTTCCATTACCGTAGCATTGATGGTGGCAGTGGAGGTTTGCGAAGTTCCAGTCGCTTTGACACCTATCACTGCTGTGAAAACTCCAGCTATTGCCACTATGGCGATGATGATTGAATTTTTTTTGCTTAAAGTTTGCATATTTTTGTTTTTATAACAATTTATTGAAAACTATTATTTATTAGGATAGTTAGTTCGTCGTTGCGGTGTATAGAACAGTACCAGTATAAGCGCCAGCCTTTTGATTCGTTGGCACATCCAACTTGTAATCAATATTGACAGCTGAAGCTGCCGAAGCATAAGAAGCGTAGTTATAAATAGTCTGGTCAGCTATCGGGAACGCAGCATATTTAGCAGTACCAGCTCCATCAGCAGCCCAATAATTCAAAGAATTCGCATTGGTCGTGCCAGTATTCTGAACTCGAAAACCAAGACCCTTGGTCGTGCCGCCTGTCCAAACGGCGGGAGTTGTGCCGGTTCCATCATAAGCCGTCAAGCCAACACCAGTATCGATAATCCACGTCGTGCCACTAACAATTGTTTTGGTGGCATCCGCAGAAGCAGTCGTTTTGCGAACCTTCAAATTAAAACCGGCTGCGCCATTAGTAGTAGCTGTGCAAGTGGCTTGCACGCTCTGAGCAGTTCCGGCGGTAAGGTTCGGAATGGTGGCATTATTACAAGTCAGCGTCATGGTTTCCATAATGGTTGCATTAATGGTAGCTGTACTTGTTTGTGAGGTTCCCGTTGCTTCAGCTGCTATGATTTCCCAGAAAAAACTTACCAGAAAAACCATCATCACCAAGTAAAAGGAGGAATTTTTTATAATCTCTCTCATCATTTTATTTTTTATTTTTTTATTTTTCAAAAGGCTAAAAAATAATTAAATGATTTCCACTGACAACGCAGAAACAGATAATAATTTGTCTTGATTGGATTATAGCACACTCTAAAAATGTCAACAATACTTTTTTCCAAGTTATCCACAGCTACTCTTTTTCACCATCCAGTTCCCTAACTAAATCTCGCATCGTTAAAACGCCACCCAAAAACAAAGCGATAAACAAAACTTTGGTAATACTAATGTATAGCTCCATAGTCGTCGCATCCAATACATTAAACAACTCCAAGAACAGACTCACTGCATAAACCAGAATGGCAGCCAAAAACAGTTTATAGGAGATGTCTAATTTTTTCTCTACTCGCCAGACAACTCCAGCCGCATAAACTATGGAAAAAAAAGTCAGCATTATTCCAACCATGTTCAGTATCATAATAATCATTGATTCTTTCATTGCGACACCCCCTTTCTGCGTGGAATCATTCCCTGCTTAGATAAATTACGCTCATCTACCGTAAAAAGAGCTTCTTTGAAAAAATAATATTCCAGCACAAACATGAAACCAAAAAATAAAAATAGCAGCAATAAAATAATTACCAACCAACCTACATAATTAACTAACTGCAAATAAGTCAGCGTGATGCCACCGCCAAGGTTAAGCATCGGCATATCAACGAAAATAAAGGAACTTTCTCCACTCAAAAGATTGGCTCCGTCAAATAAAGAAACCCTGATTTTATAACTGCCGCTTGGCAGGTTTTCTGGAACATGCAGGGTTTTTTCCAATTGATTTCCAATTATTCTTTCTGAAACTTGCGAGCTAAAAACAACTGAATTTTTTTTGTTCAAGATTTCATATTTCAAATTGAAAAGATTTTCATTTGAAATGACGGATAATTTATTTCTATCAACTAACAGGATTCTAAATTGCGCATCTTGACCCCTATAAATTCGCCCATTTTCATTTTCAAGTTTCACGACAATTCTTCCAGCTTCAGCCGAGGATTGCAAAGGGTTTTCCTGAGGTTGAACGTTTTGATTGCCGGCATTATGCTTCGGATTACCAGTTGACACGGGGATTAAATTTTCAGTTAAACCCTTAGAGGAACCATGATGTTTGCCGCCGCCTGATTCTTTTGGAGCTGGAGCCGGAGTTGGCGGTGGAGCTGGAGGAACGGGCGGCGTTGACTCACTGATGATTTGAAAAGTATAGTCCTTGGTGATGTTGCGCAGGAAATCACCGGGATCAACGGCGGTAATTTGAAAATCGTAAGTTCCAACACTAAGTTCATTCGGCAAATAATACTCCCAATAGCCGGTCGCATTGGCCTGCAAGGTAGAAACAAAAACCGGACCCGGCAAAGTTTTGATTTGGATATCCGCATTCGGCATATTTGTGGTACCGGTTATCCTGAAAGTTTTTTTGGTTGTTGAAAGCACATCTCCCAGCAAATATTCCTTTTCATTAAAAGAAATCAAATCCAAAGTAGGATCCGGTAAAATAATTAGACAATCCCTAGCGGTCACCACCAAAGGATCGGAAACAGTATCTCCGCCGGCACCTGAAGCTGTCACCACATAGGCATAGTCAGTGCCGCCAATTACATTATTATCAACATAAGCCATGGTCTGAAAGCCGGAAGCCAAAGGAGTGCCGTCTCGAGTTATTGCATAAGAGGTGGCACCTTCCGAACCAGTCCAGGCCAAATGCACGGCCGAAACATTACTTGCGCAAGTTTTAGTAGCTGTAATAATCGGTTTACCAGGAAGACCATCAACGAAAACACTAATCGTTGCCCCAGCTGCCCAGGCATACTTGGCCTTTAAGTCATTTCCGAGCACACTAAACCCACCCAGCGTTCCCAAAGTCACATAAAAAAGCAGCAAGAAAATAGTAAAAGCCGCATGCAGCCTCATCCAGAAACGCATTTTCAATTTTCGACTTTTTTGCTTTTGCTTTTTTTTCATTTAAATTATCAGCTAAAATTCAACTCCTCTAAAAAAATCTTTTTTAACTTTTTGACATATCCCCTTTCTACATATTAGCCCAATGGAAGATTTCTTGGAAATTATTAATGATAATCTGAATAATATTTTCTTTCTTCTTAGGGGTCAGTAGGGCAAAATCATTAGAAACTCCTTCATTGCCGGCTTCATCAACAGATTTAACCTTGAAGAAATAAACAGCTCCCGGCTTGAAAACCGTCATAACGGCTAAATGATTTTTAATGTAAGCGTCTCCGATATTTATTTCTCTATCTTCGCCATTTTTTCCCTCTCGATAGACGATAGAAGTTGTAGCATTTTCACTAGTGGTCCAAGAAATAATGGACTGCACTTTGTCGTTTTGCGTCAGCGCGCTATCAGTGTGAATTTGATCAATCACTGGCGGAGTAGTGTCTTTGCCAATCGTAAAATTCGGTCCGACAAGTTCCGAGGCGTTGCCACTTTCATCTTTGGCTTGAACTTTCAAAGTGTATTCAGTTCCTGGTGTCAAATTTTTGAGCAAAATGGAATGTGCAATCACCAAATTCGTTTGACCCTGGGAACCGGAATTATTCGGATCGCCCACTGCCACATAGGCAGCCACTGCATCAGAAGGCACATTGGTTGCAAAGGTTACCGTCGCGCCACTTTCAGTCACGTCACTGACGGCGACATTACTAATAACCGGTGGCGACTTTGGTTGAAAAGCATAATCACCTGAAACAAAAACATTACCGGCAGAATCAGTACTTCTGACTCTAAAATGATACATTTGTCCAATTGTCAATTTAGTCAGATTAACCTCATGCGCTTTAGTTTGCGAATTACTTTCACTCTTGCTGCCATAGGTATCAGTTAAGCCATATTCAACCAGCGAGGTCATGTTTTGAGTTGTCGACCAAGTAACTGCGGCTTCACCTAAAACCTTGGAAATTATACTGATGGAACTTAGCGTTGATTGAGTGGCAGTGGTGAAAGTTGCCGACGAACTTTCTGCTATATTGCCAGCAGCATCAATAGAAACAACACTATAGTAATATTTAGTCGCCGGCGCCAAGGAGCTGACGGTCACGGTATGAGCTGTGTCATATTTGGTCTGGTCGATGTTGACCAAATCATTTCCAACCATAAAACCAAAAGTTGATTTTGTTCCATAGCGGACATAGCTGCTAGTTTTCTTGTCAGTTTTCCAGGTGATGATAACATTTTCGCCAGTGGCTTTTCCAGCGCTGACGCCACTGATGACCGGCAAAGTTTTGTCGGTTCCGCCACTACCGCCTCCGCCACCAGATTGAATGGTCGTGAAAGAATATTCACTCGAAGTAACCGGAGTGCTAGCTATATTATCTTGACAATTAATCTGGAAGAAATATTTCGTCGTGCTGATGAGCGAAAGAATTTGCATGCGATGATTTTGATTGAAATCGCTTTCACTTGTCAGTCCTCCAGGATAGGTCTGTCCGTCCAAACGATATTCAATTACACATTTAGCCAGTTGATCGGTATTGAAAGTCACACTAGCACTGCCTGAATCCGGAGTTGTCACCACATTGTCGATGGTTTTAAGCGGATCGTGCAAATATTTCGGATCTTTGGCGGTCTTGAAAGTTTTTTCATTGCTGACTGTGGTGATACCATTAGCACCCTTGGTTGAAACTTTATAATTGTAAGTTGTGTCTAAAGCCAGGTCACTGATAATCAAAGAGTGCCCAGCTCCAATCAAGTCAGCCGGATGATAAATACTACTGTCCAGAGAGTTATCCTTGCTAAAAGCAACTTTACTATCACCAACCACATCCGTATCCCAAGTGATGGTAACTTGATTATAGGTAGCAGGCACACCGGCGTCACTGGCCACTACTGCCTGGATATTTGAAATCACCGGAGCACCTGCCAAAGAATCGGTTGTAAAACTATTCATGCTGCCATAAGTTACGTTGCCGGAAGTATCTTTGGAAACGACTTGATAGAAATAAGTAGTAGCACTGGCAAGTCCGGTCACATCAACACTATGACTGGAAGTCGCATCACTAGCGCTGCCAAAAATTTTACTATACTGCGCTGTCTCACCTATATAAATAATCGAATCGGTGTTTTCACTAGTGTTCCAACTGATGGTGACACCATTGTCAATAATGTTAGAAGTTGTCAGGTTGGAAATCAGCGGACGAATAAGGTCCGGGCCAGCACTGGTTGTGAAAGTATAACCAGCGGAAACCCCCTTGTTACCTGAGCCATCCGTAGAATGGACGCGATAATAATATTGATTACTTTGAGCCAAATCAGCAGGCAAAACCACACTATGAGAAGTTGTCAGCTCCCCATTGCCGAAGATTTTTCCATAAGCGGTCGTAGTGCCATATTCCACATAGGAATCAGCAGCGACGTCCGTGGTCCAATTAATAGTGGCGTTATCGTAGGTTATGCCAGTTGCCGTTACAGCGGTGATTTGCGGAACTCCAGGCACTGGCGTAATGTCGGTTTTGAAATTAAAATCTCCGGAAGTGCCCTTATTTCCTGAACCATCGGTGGAATGCACGCGATAATGATAAGTTGTGTCTGGTGCTAAATCTCCGGGCAAGTTAATGCTGTGCGCAGTCCCAAGCGTACTGTCGCCGAAAGTTTTTCCATAAGCAGTCGTAGTGCCGTATTCCACATAAGAATCAGCGTTGATATCCGTAGTCCAATTGACGGTGGCGGTATTGTAGGTCACGCCGGTTGTTGTGACGTTAGTAATTTGAGGCATATTAGGAATCGGATTGGTCAGAGTCAGGAAAGTATAGTCACTGGAAGTTCCTTTAGTTCCGGAAACATCCGTAGAATGGACGCGATAATGATAAGTTGTTTCCGGGGCCAAATCAGCCGGCAAGTTAATACTATGCGATTTAACCAAGGTACTGTTGCCAAAAGTTTTTCCATAGGAAGTTGTGGTGCCATATTCCACATAAGAATCAGCGTTAACATCGGTAGTCCAATTGACCGTGGCGGTGCTGTAAGTAACAGCGTCAGAAGAGACAGCTGAAATAATCGGGGCAGCCGGAAGTGGATCAGTCACGAAAGAATATGAACCGGAAACCATTTCAAACTGAGCCGTGCTGCGAACTCGATAATAATAAGTTGTCTGGGTAGCCAAACCTTGCAAACTAACGGAATGATTTTTAACGTTATCATATTTTCCAAAGACTTCTGCATTGGAAAAATCACTTTCAGTTGCAAACTCAACAAAAGAAGTTGCATTAATATCCGTGCTCCAGGAAATCGTAAAGGCATTGTAAGCATTTTTGGTCGCCAATGGTGAGCCTTGCAAAACCGGCGGTTGACCGGAGGAAGTGACAAACGTAAACCCATCCCCTCCATTATCAATGGTCATTATATTGCCAGATGCATCAGCAGATTTCAGTTGATAATAATAGGCAGTATCTGGAATTAAGTTAACCAATGTGACTGAATGTAATTGGGTCAGTGGCAAACTTCCCTGTTCTAATTGAAAATTTCCAAGCGTCGGAGAATAATCAATAAAGGAAGTTGAATCCTCATCAGTCACCCAAGTTATAGTGGCCGAAGTAGCTGAAAAAGCCGTGACTATTGGACCAGACACAAGCGTTGGCGCAGTGACATCTTGAGGATCAACATTGGTAGTAAAAGAATAATCAATTGAAACCGCTTCATTATTCGAAGCATCCGCAGAATGAACTCGATAGTGATAAGTTGTCTGCGGCACTAAATCTTGAGGCAAAGCAACTGAGTGATTGAAAGGCGGCCCACTCACCAAGGTGCTGTTGCCGAAAGTTTTTCCATAGGAAGTTGTGGTGCCATATTCCACGTAGGATGTTGCCGTCTCATCCGTGATCCAATCGATGGTAGCGGTGTTGTGGGTCTTTGAAAAAACTGAAACAGCGCTAATCACTGGCGCAGTTATATCACCCAAGGAACTGGTTTGAAAAGTCTGCTCATCTGAAATAGCCTCATTACCTGAACCGTCTTTGGAATGCAATTTGTAATAATAAGTTGTGTTAGGACTTAGGAGGCTTGGCAAGGTTATGCTATGAGACAAAGTCAAATCATAAGAACCATAAGAGCTTCCCACGGAAAATCCCTGACTGACTGAATATTCCACAAATGAAGTAGCGGCTTCGTTGGTTGACCAAGTTATCAAGGTCGAAGTGGTTGTTGGCAAAGAAGCTATAGCGGAAATTACCGGTGGAACTATGTCGGCAGTAGTCGTAGTGAAACTAAAGCCATTGTGATTACCAGAGACATCAAAATTATCATCCACACTCACCCCATTGTTGACCCCGATCGATTTGACTCTGAAATAATAAGTTTGATTTTGAGCAAGCCCAGTAAGAGTCACACTGTGACCCGAAGTCACCAATGTCGCGTTGCCAACTTCGCTTGAAAAATCACCCGGAGTTGTTGAAAAACCAACCGTGGAGCTAGCTTGCGCATCAGTGTCCCAGGTTATAGTAGCGCTACTGGAATTTATTGAAGGAATTGGAACATCTACGTTTGAAATGACAGCCGGCGTGACATTTGCCCCACCTTCCCCATTAGGCATGTCATTGACAATGGCTGAGAAAGCTGAAATATTCCCATCTGCATCTTCCAAGGTAATCTTATAAGAATAAGTTGCAGCATTGGAAAGTCCTGAGTCAAGATAATAATTAACATTTTTATCCGTAATGGAATTTACTAAACTGTAACTACTGCCATCTATTGAACGCCAAATGTTATATTTGGCAAAGCCGCCACTACCCATTTCACCCAACACTGGTGCTCGCCAGGAAATCAACTCGCGATATTCTCCCGTCGTACTGTTAGAAATATCATAAAAGACCACATCGCTAAGTGAAAATGGGGTTGTCTCGACTGCATCAGCATAGTTGCCTTTCGCATCTTTGATTCGTAAATGGACAGTTGCAGGATCATTTGTCAAAGCCGAATAATCATAAACACTTTGAAAGGCTTGATAAGTTGCATCATGAAAATCACCAAAATTTGAAACAATCATTTGATAGGAAGAGTCATCAATCGGCGAAGTCAGATGCACCTTGTTTGCAGTGTGGTCAATAAAGAAGTTAACATTGACCGGATTTTTTGTGTCAAAAACAAAATTGCTTGATTTGCCATAGCCAAGATTGTTGGCACCTTCCGAGTCATTCGCTTTTACTCGAACTTTGAAATTGCTGCCATTGAAAGCTTGCGGATAATCACTCTTAGCATTCCAAGTCAGTTGATATGATTTCCAATTAACATCTTCCACGGAAATATTAGCTCCTACGTCACCATTGACAGTGGCAGCATTAGCCCAAACTTCTGAACCGCTCGCAGCGCAATTAGCGGTGCAATATTGCAAACCAATAATCACTTTTCCCGGAGTAACATTTTGCGGAACACTTGAATCAGGATCGCGTACGTCATAATTTACCGTGACCAAGCCATCACTGCCTTGCGAAGCTACGACATTTTGAACTTCCGGTGGAGCATTGACCACGTATTGCAAAGTAACATCTGACAAAATCGGCGAATTGATTCCATCGGAAATCAGCAGCGCTTGATATTGAATCCATTGATCACCACTAACATCACTGACTAAACTTGGCATTGCTTGTCCGCCAGTATTATCAGAAAAATAGGTATTCGAAGTACCATCCGGGCCAACCCAACCGGTCCAGGTTCCCGGATTGCCAGCCTGATCAGGCGCGGTTCTCACTTGAAATTGCACATTCGTACCTGTTGCCAAAGAACGTGACCAACTTACTTTTGAAAGAATATTAGAAGCATCAGAAGTGTCATAAGCCGAGGAAACAAGGTGTCCCGGAGAAGGAAAATAATTATAATTCAAAGTTATGTCATCAAAAGAAGGCGTCGTGTTAGAATTAGTAGTAGCCATATTCACCGAATATTGATAGTAGCGCTGTTGACCTAGAGCTGAAATGTCACCACCATTTGAAACATTGGTCAAAGAAATCCAATTTCCATCAACAGTTGGCGTGTTTCCAGCTTTAATATCGACAGTTGCGCTTGTGTTGGCTGGAGTTACAATTGAATAATTAAGCGTGGTGAAGGTTTTAATGCTGCCAGAATCAATGATAGCAGAATTGAAGGTTCCGCTTGAAAAATAAAAAGTGTGTCCAGCGTTGATTGTGCCACTGGCAGTTCCCCAAACTTGCACTGGAGAAACTCTTGTTTTATTGTTGTTTTGACCCAACTGTCCATTGCCATTTCCACCCCAAACCCAGACACTGCTGGCATCTGACATGAGAGCAACTGAATGAGCATAACCACAAGAAATCATAGAAATACTAGAGGAACCAACGCTACCACCGACTTGCACAGGCGTAATACTATCCACAGTGTTTCCGTTGCCAAGTTGACCATAAGCGTTCCAACCCCAAGTCCAAACCGTGCCATCATTTTTAAGGATAATAGAATGATTATTTCCAGCTTTAACCATATTAACATTTGAAGCACCCGCGCCAGTCACTGGCAAAGCTATCGTTGCTGAATTGCTATTACCAGTTCCCAGCTGTCCATAATCATTCCAACCCCAAGCCAATAAAGAACCATCATTAAGCAGCGCAAAAGAATGCGCATAACCAGCACTTATTTTTGCAACATTTGTGATTCCGGCAAGACTCGGATCAACAACTTGCACCGGCAAAGATTTATCAATCTTGGAATAATCTCCAAGCTGACCCTGGTCATTGCTGCCCCAACTCCAAGCGGTTCCATCATACAGTGAAGCTAATGAATAATAACCGCCACCAGAAATTGAACTCACATTAGTCAAGAAACTACCACCTGTTTTATCTTTAACTTGTTGCGGATAAGGTTGAAAAAAGCCAATACCGCCAATACCTATTTGCCCTTTCCCATTTCCTCCCCAAGCCCAAACTGTGCCATCACTCCTGAGTGCCAAAGAATGCGTGTCTCCCAAAGAAATCGCAGAAATGTTTTGCAGATAATCTCCGGGAGTTGAGGAAGCTTTTACTTGCACTGGCAAACTTTGACTCGTTTGCGTGCCGTCGCCCAATTGACCATAAGAGTTCCAACCCCAAGACCAAACCGTGCCATCAGATTTCAATGCCAAAGAATGATTATACCCAGCCGCAATGGCAATAACATCGGTCAAACCAACCACTTCAATTGGTGTCAATCTGTTAATATTCGTACCATCTCCGAGTTGTCCAAAACCGTTTGAACCCCAAGCCCAAACTGTGCCGTCAGATTTCAGGCCTAAATTATGAGCATAACCCGAAGAGATATCTGAGAAACCACTGATAATTCCTTGGGCCGATCCCCAGACTTGCACCGGCGTGCTTCGATTGACAACATCATTGACGCCAAGTTTACCGTTGAAATTCCAACCCCAAGTCCAAACGGTGCCATCCAATTTCAAGGCCACCGAAAAACCTTCCCCACCTGAAACCATCACACTATTGCCACTGCCAAAAGCTTCAACCGGAACCGGGGTTGACTTATTTGAAACTGTTCCATCACCTAATTGACTTTTACTGTTGTTTCCCCAAGCCCAAACTGTGCCGTTTGCTCTGATGGCCAAAGAATGATCACTTCCACCGCCGATGTAATTAACGTCCGTCAGATTCAACACTTGCACAGGAACATCCGAAGAATTGTTGGTTCCGTCCCCAAGTTCGCCACTGACATTGCTTCCCCAGGACCAAACGGTCTTGTCTGACTTGAGCACGACCGATCTATTTTTGCCACCATTAATTGAAATAACATTGGAAACTCCTGAAACTTGCAGGGGAATATTACTATCCAGCAAAGCTCCATTGCCAAGCTGACCCAAACCGCCATCGCCCCAAGCCCAAACGTTTCCATCTGAAGTCACAGCCATTGTGGTCTTGCTATTGATTCCGGAAGTAATCATGGAAACTTGAGCTAGGTTTGAAACTTGCACTGGCAAGTTCGTGTTAACATTGGCTGCATTTCCCAATTGACCTTTGTCATTAGAGCCCCATGCCCAAACTGTGCCGTCTTTTTTCAGGGCAATTGAATAACCATTGCCGGCTGAAATTGCAATCACATCTGAAAGGGTGCCAGTGCCATTAAAATTTTTCACTTTTACTGGAAACAAACTTGAACTGTTAGCTCCGTTGCCAAGTTGGCCCAGGCCGCCATCTCCCCAAGCCCAAACTGTTCCATCAGCGTCAAGCCCCAAGGAATGATTATCTCCCGCTGCAACTGCCTCGATATTAGAAAGATAATCACTATCAGTTGAATTTCTGATTTGCACTGGTGTTAGACGTGCTGTTTGCGTGCCATCACCCAATTGTCCACTGTCATTTTGTCCCCAAGCCCAAATCTTATGATTATCACTGATGAGCAACACATGTCCTACTCCAGCCGAAATAGCTGCAATTCCTCCATAACCCAAATCAACCCGAGCACTGCTACCAGCCGAACGTCCTTTCGTTTGAATATGTTGGCCTGCGTTAAAACCACCACCATTTGGGGTGTCTTGGGCGCCAGTGTCAGAAGTCTGCACCGAAGAACCAGCCGTCCAATTCAATTCAACATCGTTGCCGGCATTCGTGGTTTTCACGAAAGGATCTTTGCTCGAATATTCATCCCAACCTCCGACTTTTCCTGGGTGTACATCAGTGTTGTTCGTTTGACCACCTGACCATTTCAATTGTTGCCAAGTGTAGGTCGCTCCATGCGCATCATGCAAGTTTTGAAAAAAGGCCACCGACACTATCGCCAAAATTAAAAATGAAGAAAAAACTCTTTTGGCAAAAATCGGATTGAAAGCAAAAGTTTTTTTGGATTTTTTGAAAAATTGCGCAACATTTTGTCCTATTGGATTTTCTTTCTTTTTGCGCGCCGCAAAAGATGGTGCAACTATTTTTCCAGTGCCAATAGAAAAAGTCACCACCGTTTCCGCTTTCCATTTGCGCATGATTCGCAAAGAAGAAAAAGCAGCAGGCTTGGAATTGGTTTGAATCTTTTTTTCAACAGAAAAATCAACTTGTTTTTTTGTCGCTGGCGGTCTTATCGAAGCTGGTCGAAAATTCGCAACTTGATCAGAACAAGCACGACGCATTTTCAACTTGGACAAATCCAAAATTTTTCTTTTCGAATTGGTCAAATTATTAATAGCAGCATACGTAACAACCCCATCCATCCTCCTTTGGGACGTTGGTTTTTGCTGAAGATTTTGTATTTTTTTTCGGAAAATCATCTGAGCTTTTGTTTTTCTTAAGACCCAAAAAACCACGAAGAAACAACGGGGAAACCGCTTGATTTCTTCTCAAAAAATTTCACTAATCCAATTTATTATCATCGCTCATTTAATAATAAATATTGCTTTTATTATACTATTTTTTTGCAAATCGCGCAAAGAAAAAAACGCACTCGGAGCTTGCGTTTAATTTGGCTTTTTCAAAAAAAATTTCGCTCATTTTTTTCTTCTGCCAAAGTTTTAATTTTGCATTTTTTCAACCTCCCAAAAAGTCAAAAAACATCGTTTTTACAATCACGAATTCACAATTCTTAAAAACTCAAAAAAATCAATTTTGACAACCTCAAAAACAGCTTGCAACTCAAACTCTCATCAATTTCTTCAAAATTTGCAACAATTTTTAACGCAATTTAAAGCTTCCGCGAACTTTGAATTGACCGCGCGAACGAACCAGCGGAAGCAATTCACTTGTTTTGGCTTCGGTGATGATGATTGAGACTCGACCAGTATTAGTGAGGTAGCCCGAAGCCCCAATAGCAAGATCAATATCGCCGTCCTGATTAAAATCACCCACCGCCAAAGACCCGC
Organism: uncultured bacterium; assembly: GCA_903851135.1. Classification (GTDB taxonomy): domain Bacteria; phylum Patescibacteriota; class Minisyncoccia; order Moranbacterales; family GWC2-37-73; genus CAIPMZ01. Next base: position 12,638 of record CAINNK010000037.1, read on the forward strand.
CAAAACTATTGTTATCGCCAGTTATTCCAGTAATTATTTCATCTGCCGAAGCTGCTAAAGCAGGATAAGGAGTGTAGACATTATCAAAAAAAATGTAAACCCGACCAACCCCAGAATAACCTGAAGCGCCAATCACCAAATCTGTTTTACCGTCAGCGTTGAAGTCGCCAACGGCCAAATCAGTTCCGAAACCACTTGAAGATTCACCGTTGATGATGACATCAGCCATGGCAGCGGTCGTTGGGATAGAGCCATCGTTATAGAAAATATAGACACGCCCACCGGAACCCGCACCCGTTGCGCTAACCGCCAAATCTGTCTTACCATCAGCATTCAGGTCACCAGCAACAATAAAATATCCAAATTGACCCGTCTCACCATCGATGATAACATCGGCCGTGGCAGCGGTCGTCGGAATGGAGCCATCGTTATAGAAAATATAGACACGACCAGTACTAGAGGAGTAAAGAGGTGCCCCGACCGCCAAGTCAGTCTTACCATCGGCGTTGAAATCACCAGCAACAAGAGAGCTACCAAAGCCACTTGATGCTTCCCCATTAATGATCACATCAGCCGTGGCAGCGGTCGTCGGAATGGAGCCATCGTTATAGAAAATATAGACTCGCCCAGCTTGAGAGGAATAGTTATTAGCTGAAACCGCCAAATCGGTTTTACCATCAGCATTAAAGTCACCAGTGGTAAGAATTTCACCAAACAAATTAGTCGTTGCTTCGCCAGAAATTATAACATCAGCCGTAGCAGCGGTTGTTGGATACGAGCCGTCGTTATAGAAAATATAAGCACGACCAGTGCTGCTTGACCACATTAAACCGCCAACAATTAGATCAGTTTTGCCGTCGCCATTCAAGTCACCCGCAGCCAGGTTAGCTCCAAATTGAGTTGCAGCTTCACCATCAATAATGACATCAGCTGCAGAAATATTAGGAGAGACTTTTCCATTAGCCGCATAAAAAATGTAAACTCGACCAACACTAGAAGAATAGCTGAAAGCTCCGACAACTAGGTCTGTTTTGCCATCAGCATTGAAATCGCCAGCCGCCATATATGCTCCAAAATAAGTCCCAGTCCCCGGGCCTGAACCGGTACTGTCATTGAAAGTATAAAGGTAAGTCCGTCCGGCATTGGAAGAATAACCATAAGCCCCAACCACTAAATCAGTTTTGCCGTCGGCGTTAAAATCTCCAGCCATTAAAGTATAGCCAAAATAATTAGTTGTTGCTTCACCAGTGATAATCGTGTTGGCAGCCGTTGCGGCAATGGTTGCACTAAAACCACCAGCCGAATTTTGATTGAAAATATAGGCGCGGCCAGTGTAAGAAGAATAATAATAAGCCCCAACCGCCAGGTCGGTTTTGCCATCAGTATTAAAATCGCCAGCCGCAAGAGCATAGCCAAAATAATTATTTGTTGTTTCACCGGTGATGATTGTATTAGCGGCTGTCGCAGCAATGATCGCGTTGAAACCGCCCCCAGAGTTTTGATTAAAAATATAGGCGCGACCGGCATTAGATGAGTATTGATAAGCGCCAACTGCCAAATCAGTTTTGCCATCAGCGTTGAAGTCGCCGGCTGCCAAAGAAGATCCTAGAGAGCCGTACATTGCTTGAGCATCTATGATAGTATTAGCAGACGTAGCCGCAAGTGGTGTAGTGAAACCGCCCCCGGAATTTTGATTAAAGATATAAACACGGCCACCCCCAAGATAAAGCCCGCTGTAAGTACTACATCCAACCACTAAATCAGTTTTGCCATCAGTATTAAAGTCGCCGACTGTCAGAGAAGCACCAAAAGTAGTAGTCTGACCAGTAATAATGACATTGGCTGAGGCTGCAGCGATAGTTGCACCAAAACTTTGATTAAAAACGTAAACCCTTCCACCACTAGTATACATATAAGCGCTTACAACCAGATCAGTTTTACCATCAGCGTTAAGATCGCCAGCAATCATTCCATTGCCAAATTTATCACCAGATGTTTCCCCGGTAATGATAGTATTAGCAGTGCTTGCAGCGATGGTTGGGCTGAAACCACCGCCAGAATTTTGATAAAAGATATAGGCGCGACCAGTATTGGTTGAATATCCATAAGCCCCAACCGCCAAATCAGTTTTTCCATCAGCGTTGAAATCGCCAACTGTCAGAGAATAGCCAAAATAACTCGACGTTTCACCATCAATAATAACATCGGCTGAAATAGCAGTAAGTGGCGTAGAACCTTTGTTATAAAAAATATAAACGCGACCAGCATTACTAGCATAAGCATAAGCCCCAACCGCCAAATCAGTTTTTCCATCAGCGTTAAAATCGCCAGCCGTCATTGCATACCCAAACTGACTTGAAGCTTGGCCGGTTGTTTTCATTTCCTGCCCAGCTCCCGCCGGACTAATGCGAAGCGACCCAGGCAGACCGACATTTTGCAATTGCCAGATGAAGTTGTCACGAGCTTCATAGAAATAGGATCTTCCTGCAGAAGAAGAATACCCATAAGCACCAACTACTAAATCAGCTTTACCATCACTATTGAAATCGCCAGCAATTAAAGCACTGCCGAAATAGTTGCCTGTTGTTTCGCCGCCGATAATCACATCAGCCGTGGCGGCAGTGGTTGGAATTGTGCCGTCGTTATAGAAAATATAGGCGCGACCGGTATTAGTCGAATATTGAGTTGCGCCAACTGCCAAATCAGTTTTACCATCAGCGTTAAAATCGCCAGCAACAAGGGAAGTGCCAAAATTATTAGTCGTCGTTTCACCAGAGATGATTACATCAGCCGTGGCCGCGGTGGTAGGAATAGAACCATCGTTATAGAAAATATAGGTGCGACCTGTATTAGTAGAATAACCATAAGCACCAACCGCTAAATCTATCTTACTATCGGCGTTAAAATCACCGGCTGCGAGAGAAAAACCAAAATAATTATTCATTGTTTCGCCAGTAATGGTGACGTCAGCAGTAAAAGCGTTAGTTGGAATGGAGCCATCATTATAGAAGATATAGGCGCGACCAGCATTAGCGTTAATACCATCCATATAGCCATAAGCACCAACCGCTAAATCTATCTTACCATCCGCATTAAAATCACCAGCTGCGAGGGAAGAACCAAAATTACCCCCCACTATTTCACCATCAATTTTAATATCAGCTGTTGCGGCAGTGGTAGGTATTGAACCATCGTTATAGAAAATATAAGCTCGGCCGGTATTACTTGTCCATAATAAAGCTCCGACGGCCAGATCAATCTTACCATCAGCATTGAAATCACCGGCCGCAAGTGAAGTGCCGAATTGACTTGAGGCTTCACCAGTAATTTTCACATCAGCCGTCGCAGCAGTGGTTGGAATTGTGCCGTCGTTATAGAAAATATAGGCGCGACCGGTATTGGTAAAATAACCATAAGCACTAACGGCCAAATCAGTTTTCCCGTCGCCATTAAAATCGCCAGCTGCCAAAGCAGATCCGAAATAACTTGACGCCTCTCCAGTGATGATGACATCAGCCGTGACAGCAGTCGTCGGAATAGAACCGTCATTGTAAAAGATATAAGCTCGACCGGTATTAGTCGAATAAGCATTTGCGCCAACTGCCAGATCAATTTTGCCATCAGCATTAAAATCACCCACCGCAAGTGAAGTGCCAAATTGGCTTGAGGCTTCTCCGGTCATCATTCGATCCGTGTTTATGACTCCGTTTTGGGAATAAAAGATGTAGGCACGGCCATTGTTGGTTGAATATCTCTGAGCTCCAACCACTAAGTCAATTTTTCCATCAGCATTGAAATCACCAACAGCAAGGGAGCTACCGAAATAACTTGAGGCTTCACCGGTGATAATGACATCAGCCATAATGGAGGTGGCCGAATATGCACCATCGTTGTAAAAAATATAAGCCCGACCAGGAGAAACATATGTCCCTACCGTCAAATCAGTTTTGCCGTCGGCATTGAAATCACCGGCCGCAAGTGAAGTGCCGAATTGGCTTGAAGCTTCTCCATCAATGATGGTGCTTGCCGCGCTTGCAGCAATAGTCGCATTAAAACCGCCGCCGGAATTTTGGTTGAAGATATAAGCACGACCAGCCTGAGTAGAATAACCAGAAGCTCCAACCGCCAAATCAGTTTTGCCATCGGCGTTGAAATCACCAGTCGCCAGAGAGCGGCCAAAAATATTGCTTGACGCCTCTCCACTGATAATGACGTTGGCGGCCGTAGCAGCAATAGTTGCATTGAAACCGCCGCCGGAATTTTGATAGAAAATATAAACCCTACCAGTAGAAGTCCCCAACCCAACCGCCAAGTCAGTCTTACCGTCAGTGTTAAAATCACCAACAGCCAAAGAAGAGCCGAAACTGCTAAACCCAATAGTGCCTGATATTTTTACATTGGCACCGGTCGAGGTAGCTGGATATGAACCACTGTTATAAAAAATATAAACATTACCATAGGCTACATCATTAGAATCTCCGACGGCCAAATCTGTTTTACCGTCGGCGTTAAAGTCTCCAGCCGCCAAAGTATTGCCAAATTGAACTGTCGGGCTATTCCCATCAATGATTGCATTAGCAGTTGTAACAGCCACAATTGCATTAAAACCGCCAGCAGCATTTTGATTGAAAATATAAACCCGACCCTTTTGGCTAGTTGTAGCAGAATACCAATTTGCACCAACTGCCAAATCAATTTTGCCATCAGCATTGAAATCACCAGCTGCCAATGCATAACCAAATTGACTTGCTGCTGAAGTTTCACTATTAATAATGACGTCAGCATTGGCAGCAGCTGCTGAATAAGAACCTTTGTTGTAGAAAATATAGACGCGACCATCGCCAGAATTCCAGTCATAAGCTCCAACCGCCAAATCAGTCTTACCATCAAAATTAAAATCCCCAGCCACCAATGAATTAGCAAAATAGTCACCCGTATTCTCTCCTGTTATCACACTTCCCCCACTGCTAATCCCCGGCGCAGTGAAAGCCAGAGTCGGATCCAAAGTCAGCGGATATTTATCCGGCGTAGTTTTGATTTCCAAGGTTAAAGTTTTATCACTGATTTTCCAATCAAGGTCAACTCTTTTGCCGTCTTTGTCTAGGTAGTAAGGTTTGGGGATGATGAAGTCCGGAGTCTTGTTGGGATTTAAAATATCCTTGCCTGCATCAGCTTGAATAGCTTTTTGCGCCCTTTCGATTAAGCTTTGGTCAACATTAGCCAGAGCTTGTTGGTTTTTCGCCTCGCTGCCATCGTCAAAAAAAACTTGGACGTCACCATCACTGTTGAAACTGAGTTTAGCGTTGCTAAAATCATAGCTTTCGCTTTCGCTTCCATTGCCAAGAGCATAGACAACCCAGTTTTTAAGTTTTTTTTCACCACTAGCTTGGTCTTTTTGATAACCATAATAAATGGTTTTGCGAGTGTCTGGAGTTTGATATTTAATAACATCGGCAGCGAATTTAAGTTGCGGTTGTTTTTCATTGTTAGCTTGCTTGGCTTGAACTGGATTTTGATTAACAATCAATTCTCCCTTAGTATTGGAGGCATTTTTTTCAGTAATAGTGATGACTTTGTTATTAGGAAGATTGACTGAAATTGGTTGGTCAATAGTCTTGGGAAAATTTATTTTAGTTTGGGTTTTAGGGTTTGGAATTTGGGATTGTTGATTGGCAAATTGGATTTTGATTCCATCTTGATTGTCATCGGTTATTTCAAACCCGTCATTAGTTTTGGCGGGGTTAAGTAATGAGATAGAGTTGAAACTTTTGACGATTTCATTTTTGGCGGCGGGATATTGATTCAATTCTCTTTCAATGGAATTAGTAGGAAGATTTTTAATTATGAATATGACAAGTAAGACTAAAAAGGCCAATGCTAAAAGTGAGGCTAAAAGGGTTAGCAAAAACTTTTTTGAAAAGTTCGGCCAAGAAATTTTTGAGAGAAGTTTTTGAATTTTTGCTTTCATTTACTTTTGCGTTTTTCTAAAAACTTTAAAATTGATTAACACTCTATTTTTAAGCTATTTTTGCTAAACGTATTGGATTTGGATGACGGACTGTTTTGATTTTTTCTTTCATGCAAGCTTACGGACTCGGAACAGTTGTAACAACTGGGAAAGTCAATGATGCCGAGGTGGTAGCTTGCACAATCCACCAATCCACATTGACACCTTCATTTACTGATTGATCCACTATAATTTTAAACCCGGTGTAATCGTCTAGGCCACTTTCCATTGTCTTTTCGACCCAACTTGAAGATCCTGGATTTTTCACGAAACTGGTGAAAATTTTCGAATCCCCACTAACTGCCCTGGTCTTAATTTCCACGCTCTTGCCATCACTGATTGGATTTTTCGTGTTGTCATCAAAACCATCATTGTTCTCATCAGTTTGAGCTACTGTACATTTATTATTTTTATCAACTTCCAGCAACTTCGGACAAATAATCGCCTGTCCAATCGAAGGCTTGTTAACATCTACAATTTTGATAGTCAAGATTCCAGTTTCAACTTCAGCAGCTTCTAATTTTCCGTCAAGCAAATCAAGATTGCCAAGTGAATCTTTGTAAATTATTTTTGTCGGATCAAGAATTGCAATAAAATCACCAATGGTCTTGTTTTGTTCTTTGATTAAATTGATTTGCGTTTGCAATTGATCAGTAATATTTTTTTCATCAGCAATTTGAGCTTGCATGCCAAACATAGTAGTTGCTTGCGCAGTAATTTGGGCATCAAGCGTTGTAAATTTGCCATTAATAATCAACAGATTTGAATCAACTGAAGTTTGAAGTCCGGAAAGACTTGAAATATCGGTATCAGTTTTAAGGTTAAGTGCCGAAATTTGATTTGAAATAGTATTAATTTGCTGGATATTCTTTTGGATTCCAGCTGTAAGCAGCGGTGTAATTGCACCATAGTTGACTACGAAGCGAGCACCAGCTGGACTAATGAAGCCGTCAGCACTTATCTGTTCAGGCATGTTCGAATCAGGAGCAACAGAAACGAGATAACCGAATCCCTCCTTGATGAGGTCCTGGGCAATAAAACCGGTGTCTAAATTTTGATCAGCAATCCAACGGAAATCAACTGGATTAACAGTGTTGAAAAAACTGTCAACTTTGTTGGCATCAATCGGAGTAACATTTTCCTTAAGTCGCTGATCAGAAGTTGCAAGAATGGTACTTCCAACAACGGCACCATTCGGAGCATAAACACTGACTGCACGACTAGCTGAAGTAATTATTCCCCAAGTTGTTCCAGTCGAACCATAACCACCGATTGTAAGGTTGGCACTTGAGGTCACATGTACAGGGACTGTTGGAGCTGTTGTTCCAACGCCAACAAATCCGGAATTAATAATCAAGCCATAATTATTTGTCGCGCCAGATGCGTTCAAATAAAGACCGACATTGGTCGAAGTGCCCCCGGAATGAGTATTGGAAATTTGAGATCCATATGTGGTAACAGTTCCAGTAATAGTTCCAGTAGTGAGAATATTTAAAGCGGTTTGTGTCGTTGATGAAGCGACATTTCCCGATACTTGCAAATCAACGAGTTTTCCGGAAGTGAGCGTTGAAGATGCCGCATAAAGACCTGTTCCTGTGGTAAGTGAATTTGCTGAAAGATTGAGTGCACTCGAAGTGGTCAAACCAGTAGTGTTGCCAGAAACAACCGATAATGTTCCGCCCGGAGTCACTGTGCCAATACCAATGTTACCTGTGGAATTTATTGAAAGATATGGAGTTGTGCCAACAGTCAAACCAAGACCGATTTTGAAAACTGAGTCACTTTGGTCAATCCCAGTATAATAATCCTGACTATTGCCATCAAATTGAACAGAAACACTTTGACCAGCTGTTCCACTGCCAACAACAAGGGCCGACTCAGCAGTGTTTGAACTCGAAAAAGCAAGATCGCCATTGCTCGCAGAAGCAAGATTGGCATAATGAGAAGCATCATATGACAAACGCAGCGCGTTGCTTGTGCCAAAAAGAGAAAGCATGGCTGCTGGCGCGGTGGTGCCAAGACCAAGCCGATGATTGGTCGCGTCATAGAAAAAGCCGGAATTGTCTTGAGCCAGTGCCCCAGCAGTGCCACCAAAATAAACTGAGCCGAGCGTGCCAGAAGTCACCGCGCCGCCAATCGCCATGCCACCGCTGCCACCAAGATTGGCCCATGAGCCGCCACTGTTTTTATATTGCAGCGTGCCAGCATTGTCATAAATTCCATAACCGCTTGCTCCATTAGTAGAACCAAAATTCAAATAGGAAGAACCAGCCAAACTGGCATTTCCCGCATTTATAACTAATCCATAATTCGCAGTAGTTGCACCGGAAGCATTCAAATAAAGTGCCACATTAGTGCCGGAAGTCGCATTGGTGTGCGTGTTAGAAATCTTAGCGCCATAAGTCGTGATAGCATTGGTTGCATTAGCACCGGTTGTCAAAATGTTAAGAGCAGTCTGGGATGCTGCCGCTGCTGTGCCAGAAACTTCCAAGTCAGCCAGATAACCACTAGTTAGTGAGGATGAGGCGGCATATAAAGCAGTTCCCGTAGTCAAAGCATTTGCAGTTATATTGGCCGAAGTCGTTGAAATTTGTTGCGAACCAATGTTATTTGCAAACAAATTACTAAAAGCCAACATACTTGAACCGATTGAACCCCCTGGTGTAAATGAAGGACTGATTGTTTTCAGATCTCCATTTGTAACGTCATAATAACTAATTTTGGAATTTCCACTCGAATCAACAGCAATGGACGTGTACTGTCCGGTGTCTCCCGTTGAATCAATGGTGGCAGTCGAGCTGGAAGAGCAAGCTACGTCACTACACTGAGCAAATTTCAAATCGCCATTAGTAACGTCATAATAACTCATGCGGGCAATTCCGTCGCTGCCCAAAGCGGCAGCTTGATATTGACCAACATTGCCTGCGGAATCAATCACGTTACCAGTACCAGCACTGGTTGTGTTGCCATGGCTATAATTCAAAGTGCCATCAGTAGAATTATAATAAGCAACGTTAAAATTATTACTTGAATCCAAATCAAGAGAAAGATTTTGAAAAATCTCAGCACCGCTAGTGTTAATACTACCAGCACTTGATAGCGAAGAACAACTAGCGTTACTGCAAACAAGATACGACATACCGGAATCAGAATAGCTAGCATAAGCAATACGAGCAAAACCATCAGTGCCTATAGCAACAGCTGTATATTTTCCAGTACCAGCATTTGAATCAACAACAGTGGTGTTCTTGGTTGAACAAGCGGAATTGGTACATTGAATGAATTTAGCATTCGTATTAGTCAAATCATAATAGGCAATCCGAGCAAAAGTGTCCGCGGAACTGATAGCAATGGAACTATACTGACCAACATCTCCAGTTGAATCAAGGGTGGCGATATTCTTGGTTGAACAAGCTGCATTGGTACACTGAACAAATTTGAGATCATGATTAGTAACATCATAATAACTGATGCGAGCAAAACCATCAGCGCCCATTGCCATGGCCGTGTATTGACCAACATCTCCAGTTGAATCAAGGGTGGCGATATTCTTGGTTGAACAAGCTGCATTGGTACACTGAACAAATTTGAGATCATGATTAGTAACATCATAATAACTGATGCGCGAAAAGCCATCACTGCCAATAGCAGTTGAAGTATATTGTCCCACATTGCCACCAGAATCAACAACAGTACTACTAATAGTGGGAACTGTTGGCATAATGTCTCCACTTACTGAAACCGAACCGGCAACTTGCAATGCTGTCATTGGACTTGTTGTCCCGATGCCAACATGACCATCATTGCGTACAAACAGACCTGAAGTTCCGGAAGCATTTTTAACATTCAAAGCTGACGCAGAACTGTCTGACGTAGCGCCCATAATTTCAAGATTTGATCCGGGTGAAGCAGTGCCAATACCAACATTGCCAGCGCTAGTAATGCGTAACCTTTCAGTAAGGGTGTCTGCGGTCGTATTAGGTGGAATTGCTGAATGATTAATTGAAACCGCCACCGCAGATGCACCTATCGATGCACCGGAATTCCACAAAGTCCAAGATATCGTAGTTGAAGCTGCGCCATCCTTAACACTACCCGCTCCGCCAAATGTGGAAGTGGGATTCTGAAACCATAAAGCTGTTTGACCAAGACCCCCGGTAAGCGACATGGAAGCTGAAGACGTCGCTTGGATTACACCAAAAACTTTATTACCTACAGCACTTGAAAGCGTGACAGCATCAATTGAGCCATTGCCACTACCGCTAGCGCTTCCAGATGTAGATACCGGGGTTGATTGATCAACATTGTACCAAGATGCCGCCCCACCAACCTTCGCACATGAACTTGCCATCGTAATCGTAATTGTGTCTGTTCCTGAAGTTGGATTTACCAAATACCAAATTTCAACAACCCCGTTATATCCTCCAGAAGTTCCAAGCTTTGTCAGACTTGCCGCTCCATACGTAACCGACGAAGCTCCAACCCCACTAGTGCCACCCATAACACCAACAAGCAAAAACCGATTACTATTCGAACCGACGGTATGTGACCATGCTAAAGTTGTGCCAGTGGTGTTTGAATTGTGACTACTTGCATCAAGAGTAACGACTGGAGTTGTCAAGGGACCAGCCGTTCGAAAAATGAAATCACCGGAACCTGAACTGCCGGTTCCATTTGAAGCATCAAAAATAAAGTTGCCACCAATAATGTTGCTGCCAGTTGCAGCCGCTCCTCGCAAAGTGAAAGCAGAGGGTGTGGCTCCTTCACCTGTTCCAAAAATCGTAGAAGTTCCCGCCACATGCAGCGCCGCGGCCGGCGTTGCCGTACCGATTCCAAGACGATTGGTTGAATTATCCCAAAAGAAATTTGCGTTGTTTTGAGCAAGAACGCCAGAAGTGCCGGCAAAAAGAATGGAACCTTGCGTTGCCGAAGTGATTGCGCCGCCAATTGCCATAGCCCCACCCCCGCCAAGATTAGCCCAACTGCCACCACTGTTTTTGTATTGCAGCGTGCCGGCATTATCATAGAGTCCATAACCGCCAGTTCCATCAGTGGCTCCGAAATTGATATACGAGGAAGCTGAAAGGCCGATGTTTCCTGCTACGTCTAATTTATGATTTGGACCAGTAGTCCCGATGCCGACGTAACCATCACGCTCGACCGCCATCGCATAATAAGTCGTGTCGGTCAAGCCAACGGGTAAACTTCCAATGCCGACATTCCCAGCATCCGCACCAATATTTGTCACGGTCAATACTCCACCAGACGTGGTTCTATTTGCTATATCAACCGCTAAATATATTGTCGAACCATCAGAGGAAATGAACGTTCGAATATTATCCATCGAAGCGTTACTGCTGTAGTGATTTTCATTCAGGATATTCAGCGACATATTTTCGTCAAATTGAGATCCGTTCACAGCCACTGTGTAGCGGTCGACTCTATTGGAGTCATCAAACGTGATAGTATAAATTCCACCCAGTCGCGATCCGACGGCAACATAGTATGTACCATCTGCCGAAATAGTGGACTGAACGGAATTTGCCGTCCCAACTCCAGAACTCGAGATAAGCCCGGCGACGTCCAATAACGATTGTGGGGAACTTGTCCCGATGCCGACATACCCGGTATCCCTGGCGAACGCGAGCATATTCGAGACGGACAAGGAAGAAAATCCCAGTGTATTCGCGTTCTCGTCAAATGTAAGGTTGAAATTCTCAACTCCGGAACTATCGGCAAATGAGATAACGTCGGCCGTGCTCCCGTAACCAGCCATCACCAAGGATACTGGGGCCGCGCCAGAACCGAGCTGGAGCGTCCCAGTCGGGCTCGTCGTCCCGATGCCGACGCTGCCACCGGCAGCATTAAGCACGATATCTCCATAGGAAGTTCCCTCCGCTTTAATGGATTGAATACCGAGATACCCATTCGTATCAGCACTCGTATAAAAATATCCAGAGGTATGCCCGGTAGCGTCACTCCCAATTGTAAAATCCGTTGTGCTCCCAGAACTATAAATGCTCAAAGTGCTGCTAGGGCTCGTCGTGCCGATGCCGACATTGCCATTATTCAAAACTGTCAAAGCGGTAGTGCCTCCACTATTGCCGACGTTAAGTTGAATGGCAGGAGAAGTTGCCGTTCCATTGCCGGAAGTGCCCTGCAGTTTCAAAATGTCTGTGACTCCAGTGCCACCGATGACGGTGCCAGCAGAACCTCCAGCCAGTTGAATGTTTCCAGTGGCACTGACATTGCCTTGCGCATCAACTTTAAATTCCTGAGTGCCATTTACAGCCAAGCCCAACAGCGTATATCCAGCAGTTGCCGAAGCCGGATTAACATAAACCGTTCCGCCACTGACAGTATTGCCAGTTGGCAAACCGGCGATATTGATAAAACCATCCCCAATCAAATTATTCGAATTGAAAGCTTGCGGCACGGCGCCAATTCTTTTACGCGAAGTCATTTCAGCGTCAGTGCCAACGGTGATGCCAAGATAATATGCGTCTTGAGAAAAATCAACGTTCATCGCATTGTCACCAGCCACCGTATCCCCAAGCATAATCGAGAACATTCCGTTGGTCAGTGTCACCGCTCTGGCAGTTGGCGTACCAACTGTTCCGCGCGCAGTCCAAACCGGTGTGCCACCACTGGCAACAGTATACAAACTTATTTTGAAATTATAACTTCCATCAGCGACTGAAACGCCAGATCCGTCTGTCAATTTTCCCTGATAATTTATTTGCTTGTTGATGCCGGTTGCAGCTTGAGAAAAACTGACAAAAAATGCTATTCCAACCAACACAGAAAAAAACAAAGCAACCCATTTTGCTGTGGATTTCTCATTTTTTGGCTTATTTATTTTTATTTTTGGATTTATGAGAAACATTTTTGTGAGTCTTTTTTTATCTTTCTTTTTTTGAATAAAAACTACCTAAAAAAGACGCACGCTCCCTACCCAGAAATTATATTTCTTCATAGGGAAATTATAGCACAAAAAGAGCATTTTTTAAATGCTCTTTTAAAAGTTATCCACAGGTTTTTTCCGCTCAAACAAAGCAAAAAAATAATCAGTTGCAATTTTCAGGGTCCAAGACTTGAAAATCCGAAAAAACTAGAGTTTTGCGATTGCTGTATAGCTCAAAATGTTCGTGTAATTTCCAGCTTTTTGCGAAGAAGGAACATCCAATTTGTAGCCAACCACTGTGCTGTCAATTCCACTCGAATATCCATTCTTGGTGTGAAACAAAGTTGAAGTGGTTGGAATGGCAGCATATTTGTAACTTGGATTCGTTCCCCACTTAGCTTCAACTGCCGTACCAGAACTCACCGTGAATCCAAAACCAGTTCCTGACCAAAAGCAAGGCGAGGCTATCGCGCAAGAATATGCTCCTATCGTCGTCACAGCGTCAGTGTGTTTCAAATTATTATTTTCTGAGATATAAAGGTCATAACCGCCCCAAGCATCGGTTGTGACTGAAGCCGTGGTGGTTGCCGTTATCGGCGTTCCGGAAGTCACCGAACCAAGATTTTTTGTGCTCGAATCCAAAAACAAACTCAAACCATACGTGGTCATAGGAGCCAACCCTTCTCCGATTGCAAAATTAGTGCTGGCCATGTTCCCAATGAAGGCTTCACCAATCGAATCAAAAGTTTTGTAGTTGGTGGAAGTGCTGAGATTTCCGCCCGAGTTTATCGAGTCGGCGTTGATCTGATAATTCGCGCTAGACATTGCCAGCGCGGAAAGCGCGTAAAAACCGAACAAAAAAATAACAAGTAGTAGAATTATTTTTTTCATCTGTTTTGTAAAATAAGTTTCAAATATCAAAAAAATATTCTTGCTTACTTTGTAAATTAATTTTTATTTTAAAATTCAATATAGTATAAAAATAATCTTTAATAATTTGACAAAATTTATTTTTTAATACAAAAAATTATGGAATCATAAATCGCATCCAATGCGCTTTAATGCTGGGTTTTATAATTTTTAAAAATCTTAAAAAGTTTGAACTTGACAATTTCTAAATTTTTGTTTTCAAAAAACAGACTTTGAATTTTCCCAAATAAAACAATTTCAAAAAAAATTTTCACAGTTTTAATTTTATGAAATATTTTCTGATTATACACAGTGCAAATTTCTGACTAAAAAATATTTCTAAATTCTTGCGAACTTATTTTTCCTTTTTAGGACTTAGCTAGCAACGCAAAATCAGAGCCATTAGGCACAACTATCAACCAAGAAGCGTCTCCTGAAAGGAAAATACGCCGCAAAAATAGGCTGCGAAAAAGCAGTCTTACTTAGAATCATAATCCGAGTAAGACCTTTTTTCTGCTACTTTTTTTCAAAAGCTATACATCCAAATTCTTCACACTCTTGGCATGAGTTTGAATAAATCTTCGACGCGGTTCCACATCGCTTCCCATCAAGATGTCAAAAATGCGATCGGCTTCCTCTGCATCTTCAATCTTAACCTGGAACATCAAACGCGACTGCGGATTCATGGTAGTGTCCCATAGTTGCTGTGGATTCATTTCTCCGAGACCTTTGTAACGCTGAATAGTCACACCGGCAATTTTTTCCACGTCGCCATCAGCCTCCTGAATTTCGTTTTGAGTCAAAGCATACTGCGCCAGTTCTTCCGCGCTTGCCGTCACAACTGAAATCGGCTCGGATTTTGCAGCTTTAGCAGCTTTCTTGTCAGCATTTTTCTCAGCTGATTTCAATCTGAATTCTTCCACAATTTTATCCTTCTCGTCATCATTATAGACCCAGCGAATATCCCGGCCTTTCTGAATTCGATAAAGCGGCGGCACGGCAATATAGATATTCCCATTCGTAATCAATTCTTCAAAATAGCGATAAAAGAAAGTGAGCAGCAGCACTCGAATATGTGAACCGTCAACGTCGGCATCAGCCATGATGATAATTTTGCCATACCGCAAACGACTAGCGTCAAAAGTTTCTCCAATGCCCGTTCCCAAAGCAATAATGATTGGCTTAAGCGTGTCAGATTTAACCACCTTATCCAAGCTGGTTTTCTCCACGTTAACCAATTTTCCTCGCAGTGGCAAAATCGCTTGAAACATGCGGTTCCTGCCCTGTTTAGCTGAGCCTCCAGCCGAGTCTCCCTCCACAATGTAGAGTTCGGAAATAGCTGCATCTTTCGTGGAGCAATCTGCCAGCTTTCCAGGTAGTGTCATCCCTTCCAAGGCACCTTTCCTCAAAACCGCATCTTTGGCAGCTCTGGCGGCAATTCTGGCCCGCACAGTGAGCAAACATTTGTCAATCATCGATTTGGCATCGGCTGGATTTTTTTCCAAAAATTCCACAATGCCTTCAGAAGTCACGCCCGAAACAATCCCTCGAACTTCGGCATTGCCCAATTTTGATTTGGTTTGTCCCTCAAATTGCGGATTGCGCAATTTGACACTAACCACCGCCGTCAGACCTTCTTTCAAATCTTCACTGGTCATGCCGCCGTCTTTTTCTTTAATCAAATTGTTCTTCTTGGCATAATCATTCAGCACTCGAGTGAGCGCCATCTTGAATCCGGTCACGTGCATGCCGCCTTCTGGCGTGAAAATGTTGTTAGCAAAAGAATAAAGATGCTCCTTGTAGCCATCGGTATATTGCAAAGAAATTTCCACCGCCACGTCATCCACGATTTTTTCCACGTAGACCGGCATGGTGTTTTTGACAACCTTGCCACGATTGAGAAACTTCACAAATGAAACTATTCCACCATCAAAGTAAAATCCGTGTCTGCGAATTTTGTAAGCTTCCTCGGTTGTCAAAACTTCACGATGATCTTCCACCACGATTTTAACACCCTTGGTCAAATAGGCTTGCTGACGCACATAGTCCAAAATTTTTGTCCAACTATATTTTATTTCTGGAAAAATTTCGCTGTCAGCTTGGAAAATGATGGTTGTGCCAGTGCGATCTGACTTGCCAACCGCTTTAACATTGCCTTGCGGAATGCCTTTCTTGAATTCCTGCACCCAAAGTTTTCCTTCACGACAAACTTCTACTTTCGTCCAAGCCGAAAGCGCGTTGACAACCGAAACGCCCACCCCATGAAGACCGCCGGAAATTTTGTAACCATCACCGCCGAATTTTCCGCCGGCGTGCAGCACCGTTAGCACGGTTTCCAAAGTTGATTTTTTGGTTTGCGGATGAATCTCCACTGGAATTCCCCGCCCGAAGTCGCGCACCGAGATCACATTGTCTGGCAAAAGTTGCACCAAAATATCATTACCCCAACCAGCCATCGCTTCATCGATAGAGTTATTGACCACTTCCCAAATCAAATGATGCAAGCCCTCAGTTGACGTTCCACCAATATACATGCCGGGACGCTTACGCACCGGGTCTAACCCTTCCAAAACCTGAATTGATTTTGCGCCATATTCACTGCCTGATTTTTTTTCCTTAGCCATAGTAAAATTCTTTATTGTTATATTGTTATATTGCTACACTGTTACATTGTTACCAAATAATATTAAACGAGTTAACAATGTAACAATTTATCAATGTGACAATTCGTTTGTCAGCGAGTTAAATAATATAGTTCCACCAAAAATATTCCAGCCGCACTCAAAGCCCCATCCCACCAGGTCAAAACCCGATATTGTTGAAAAACTAAAAGGATGATGAACAACAGCGACAACAAAACTCCTTGCCGGAAACTGACGCCGATGAAAACCATTGATTCATCTTCGTCTTTTTGCATCTTTTGCCAAATCCAAGTGAGCAGCAACACGAAAGTGCTCGCAAGAAACAAAAATCCACTGACATAAAAAAGCAGCCAACCAGGAGCGCCTGATTTTTCCGGATCGATGTTGGTGAAAACCAAGACCCAAGCGGCCAGCGAAATTGCCCAACCGATTCTCATTCCCCAGAGATATGATTTTAATGTCATGTTTGTTTGCCTGCCCCGTTAAATTGAATTTTCATTTAACTAGGGTTTTTTGTTTTTTGCTACTTATCCATTATAACGGAAAAAACCCTCAAAGGCAAGCAAAAATCAATTATTTAGCTTTAATTGACATAATCTCAAAAACCCGTATAATCAAAGAACGTTATCGAAATTTTACATAGCGGGATGGAGCAGTCTGGCAGCTCGCGTGGCTCATAACCACGAGGTCGTAGGTTCGAATCCTACTCCCGCAACAAGTTATCCTGAGATTCGCAACGCAAAACATACAGCGTGACAAACTTAAACGGAGCCTTTCGTTTTTTACGTTATGCGTTTTACGTTTAAAGTTTCGGGTTTTGGCAGGGTAGCTCAGTTGGTTAGAGCACAGCCTTCATAAGGCTGGGGTCGCGAGTCCGAGTCTCGCCCCTGCTACGGATATTGATTGAAAAAAATCATGCCAATTTACAAAAAGAAAAATGAGAATTTCTTTAAAAAATGGTCACCAGAAATGGCTTACGTGTTGGGATTTTTTGCAGCAGATGGTTGCATGATTAAAAACAATCGCGGAGCACATTTTATTGAGTTTCATATTACTGATTTAGATATTTTGGAAAAAATTAAAAAATTACTAGAAGCTGAGAATAAAATTTCAACAAGAAAAACCAGTGCTGAATTAGCAAATGCATATAGACTACAAATAGGAAGCAAGGAAATGTTTAAAGATTTATTATCGCTTGAATTTAAGCCTAGAAAGAGTGCCAGCGTTCAATTTCCAAAAATTCCAAACAAATATTTGAAAGATTTTGTTCGAGGATATTTTGATGGAGATGGAAATGTTTATGCAAATGAATATCAAAGAAAAGGAAAACCTAGCAAAAGTCTAACATTGCTAGCAGGATTCACTTGCGGTAGCAAAAATTTTTTAGAAAAGTTAAAAGAAGAATTGAAACAGGTTGCAAATTTATCAGGGGGAACATTGCATGAAATTGGCGGGTACTTTCGCCTATACTATTCAGTAAAAGATAGTTGCAAGTTGTATAAATTCATGTACAATACAAAAAGTGATTTATTTTTGGAGCGAAAGAAAAAGGTTTTTGAAGGTTATTTCAAAAAGCAAAATATTTTATTTTGATAAAATGGACTGGTAGCTCAGTTGGTTAGAGCACCGCCCTGTCACGGCGGGGGTCGAGGGTTCGAGTCCCTTCCAGTCCGCATAGATAAAAAAAGCATTCATATTCCATGAATGCTTTTTTGCTTGCAATTATCCTTATGATTTTTAATTTTACAAAAAAATCTTTTTTAATTCCACTACAATATACTGAAATATTGTAATCTTTTTTTATTAAGCCAAAAACTAAACATCCATCGCTTCCAGAATCCCTTCGAGACTAGCCGTAGCCACACCTAACACGCTATCTCCCCCGCCATAATACATAAAGATATTGTCACCCCGATTTATGATTCCGCAAGGAAAAACAACCCGAGAAACTTGGCCATTATTTTCATAGTCTGTTTCCGGTTCAAAAATAAAGTCCGTGGTTCTGGCCAGCACGATTGTCGGATCCTTCAAAGCAAGCAAAATTGCCCCGACACGATAAGTGCTACTATCTGAAACTCCGTGATAGAAAAGCAGCCAGCCTTTTTTCGTTTTGATTGGCGGCGCTGCAATCCCAACTTTTTGACTATCCCACATGCCGGTTCGCGGACCAACGATTGGCGTGAAACTTTCGATTTTGTCCATTTCAAAATTTGCCGAACGAACTCGGTCAAGGCAAATATGATTATGTGCTCGATGAAAAACAAAATAATGTCCTTTGATTTTTTCAGGAAAAAGACAGGCGTCCTTATTATCAATTCCCACTGGCGTAATAATAGTTGGATAAGTCCAATTCCAGTTTCTTTTCAGAAAATCGCCCGCTGCAATGCTGGTCGCGGCCACACCTGGCGGATTAACACCATCATAAGCCGTATAAAACATATACAGCGTGTCATCGATTTGCGTCAGCCGCGGATCTTCACAGCCGGAATTGCCAGGATGAGTTTTCATTTCAAAAGCTTGGCGAGGGACATAAATCGGCTCTTCCAACCTTTCCAAAATATCTTTGCCGTTTTTTGAAATTGCCAAGCCCATCACCGAAGTGTCATCACTGCCCATTGCGCGATAGACGATATAAATTTTACCTTTCAATTCGACAGCGGCCGGATTAAACACCGCTTTGTTTTCCCAGACGTGATTTTCAAGCGGAAGCAGAATTGGATTTTTTTTGCTACGTGAAAAAACCGGCTCTCTTTTGATGCTACGCAGCAAATCATCCAAGTTCACACTGGCTCGACAACAAGTAGTGTCGGTGGCTCCGTAATAAATGAAAAGTTTTTTGCCAGCCACAAAAGACCCGGACGGGAAAATGACATTCGGCACTTGTCCAAATTCTTCATAAGTTTCTTCCGGCACCAACAAGGGCCCGGAAGTTCTAGCCACAATTTTCCGTGGGTCTTTCAAATCCAAAAGCAAAGCCTCAATACCAAAAATTTTATGATCACTGAAATAATTTTGAATATGCGAATATATCATCAGCCAGCCGTCTTTCGTTTTGATTGGCGCTGAACCTATTTCCACATGATCAGTTTCACCTCTTCGCAAGACAATGCGATGACTTTCAATTTCACTATGCCACTTTTCCCAATAAGCTTGCGACCAAATTTCCTCCAGACTATCAAATTCAGCCAAGGCTGTAATCACAGGAGGACTGTCAGTGTGGGCACTCAGCATTGCCACATATTTGCCATTGATTTTTTCCGGAAAAAGCACCATAGCTTTAGCATTAAACGGAGTGACTAATTTTTTTTGGATGATTTTTTTGAAGTCCTTAGTGGTGGCTACAGCAATCTTGATACCTTCAGCGGCAAATGGAAAAACTGAAAGGGCGGTATAAAAAATATAGTAAGTATCATCAATTTTTGTGACGCGCGGATCTTCACAACCAAATTGCTCCCATTCGTGTTCCGGCGCAATGAACTGCCGACGCTTTTCATAATGATGCCCATCTTCACTGCAAGTATAGCCAATGGAAGAAATTCGCAATTCTTTTTTGTGAACATATTCCATGTCTGATTCGGCTCGATACAAAGCATGAATTTTTTTCTTGTCCTGAATCGGACACCAATTGAAAGCGGCAAACGATTCCCAGGAATGATCTGAAATAGGTTTTAACAATGGATTGTGAGTTGATCTTCTGACAACAAGCATAGTTTGATATTTATTTTATTATTTAAATCAGGCTAAGCACCAATTTTATATTTTGCGGAATTGAGCGTACTTTATGGTTTAAATTTTTACGAGCTTGTTTGCTTTTTAGACCACTGCAAGCGATTAGCTATAATTCCTAGCCAAAGGAACGCGCCCTAAAAAGGAAACGAGCGAAGTAAAAATTTCTAACTTAGTTTCTGAGAACCAAAATGTTTCATATTCCAAACTTAATCAATTTTTTCTAATAGAAAAGATTTTTTGGAATCACTGATGGCGGGCGCAGTCAATTCTTGCAAAAATTCATTCACATTTTCCGTAGCCACGCAAACCACACTATCAGCTCCACCATAATACACAAAAAGTTTGTCATCCTTAATCACCGCCCCACAAACATAGACCACGCCAGCCTTAGCTCCCTGATTTTCATAGTGAGCCAACGGTTCCAAGATTGGATAATTACAACGATGCAAAATTTTTGTCGGATCCTTATAGTCCAAAATCATCGCTCCAACTTTATACTTGTCAGGATCGCGTTTATCCATAGCATGATACAAAACCAACCAACCATACTCAGTCAGCAGTGGCGGTGCGCCGGCGCCCCTGACAATATTATCCCAACGATGTTCATCAACTCCCGGTTTTTTTGTGCTTTCAATAACAATGCCCTCCTTGTCCAAATTATCAACATATTCAATGGAAATTTTCGGAGTAATGCTATGCAAAATTGCATATTTGCCGTTAATTTTTTCTGGGAAAATCATCCAGTTTTTTTGAATCTCACCTGCCCTTGAAATCAATTTAGGCTTTTTCCATTTCCAACTTTTACTGAGGAAATCACTGACCTTTATGGATGTCAGGGCCACGCCGGGAGGATTACACCCATCAAAAAAAACATAGGTCACATAAATCCGTTTACCAATTATGGTTGCCCGAGGATCTTCACAGCCCGCCCAACTGCCGCCGGAAACATACAAAGATTTAACAACCGGTTTCTTCTCAACGATGCGTAAATTTTCTGCCAACGAAAAAATTGGATAATTCAAGCGTTCATTAATCGTAAATCCATCATCCGAAGCGGCATAGCCCAAAACCGAAACTCCGTTTTCACCAATAGCCCGATAAAGCAAATGAATTTTATTATCCAAATACAAAGCGGCGGGATTAAAGGTGGCATCGCGCTCCCATTTGTTTAGCGCCTTAGGCTGCAAAATCGGATTGCTGGCGTGCCTTTTCAGTTGCCTGGTTTGCTTGGTCAAAATCAAACCTGACGAAGCAAGATTAATTGTTTTTACAAAAAATTCATTTCCAAAGGAAGACCAATAAATATGCAGTGATTCATCAATAACCGCGCAACCTAAAAATCTAATCTCATATTTCTTTTTCTCCACGGATTCCTCCCAAATTGGAACTTCCGATCGCCAAATCGGCACATAAGGTTTATCCAGAGAAAATAACGCACAGCCAATCTTTATTGTATAGCTACTCTTCTTATCAATTCTGGCATCATACAAAACCAAAATCCCTCGTTGAACAATGACCGTGCCAATAACATGCAGCAGTGCTCCGTCATCAAAAAAATCCTTTCGTTTTGGCAACAAGTGCCCCGTGCTGTGCCAATGCGTCAAATTATCCGAAGCTGCAACCTGAATTGATTTATCGCCATAGTAAGTCAAGAAATTCTTTTTGTACTTGTGATTTGAGACAATTGGAAAAAGGCTAACCAAATCAGCGGTTCCTTTGATAATTTCAAAGTTTTGCAAGTCGTTTGACTGGGCAATTAAAATTTGTTTTTTTCCTTTAAGGCTTTGCTCCAAAAAAAGATAAGCTTTGCCACCATAAGCAAAAAAAGAAAGCGCGCCGCAATCAACTAATCGTTTTCGCCGGCCACTTTCCAAGAAAAAGCTAACTTCATGTTTGTTTTTAAAGGCTAGTCCATCATCACTATCAGATAAAAATATTTTTGTTTCAACAAAAGTTTTAACTCCATACACAAGCACCACTTTTTTTTCGTGTTGCACGGCTGAAAAAGGATAGAATGTAGAATTTATCTTTGCCATTTTTTGTTTTTTGCAACTTAGAACTTGCGACCATAAAAATCTGATATTCTAATTATACCACTTTATCCAAAATCCCCAAAATTCATTCTAAAAAAGAACCGCACCTTCAAAAAAACATTTTAGGCTCAACTCAAAAAATCCAAATATTTAAGAAAGTCCTCATAAACCTTAATAGCAGCCTGGGCAGTTTCGTGGTCTATTTCAAAATCAGCCTCATGAACAATTCGATTTCGCAGCTTGTGAACTTCAGTCAAAGTTTCGCGATGTTCATCCAAATGTGCATCTCCGACTTGTTCTAGCTTTTGAGCCATGTTTTCCCCGCCATAGCCGATACTGGCCAGGATCTCCTCCGCAACAACATCTGCTTCAATAATTGCAACTTTGTATTGTGAAGTGTTGCCACTTTCCAAACGTTGCAAAATTTCCCCCCAACGTTTTTGCATTTTCTTTTTTGAAACAATTGGAATATCCGCGCCCTTAGCGCCAACCCTGATGTCCCACGTGACATCTCGAAGAATAAGCAGCAGCACAATGTCCGCCAAAATAACCAGCAAATAAATTGCAATTAAAATTTTCAAAAGCAAAAACAACGGTGAGTTGTAAAAACCCATCCAAGCAGAAGCAAAAATATCAGTCAAACCCGTGGCGTCGTATTCCATGAATTTTCGCAGGGCGCAAATCAAAGCATGTTTGATAAGTCCTATTTGTTTTATTTTTCTTATTATTTTTCGCTTATTTCAAAAGTATGCGCCGCATTAAGAATGCCTTCTTCATCAAACCATTCGCCTATCAGCTGTCCACCTACTGGTAATTTCTTTTCTTCAATCTCACAAAAACCAATTGGAAAAGAGATCGCCGGCAAACCTGCCAGATTGACCGAAATTGTGAAAATATCCGAAAGATACATTTGCAGTGGATCAGAAGTTTTTTCGCCAAATTTGAAAGCCACTTCCGGACAAGTTGGACAGTAAATAAAATCAACTTTTTCGTAAGCTTGCTGAAAATCTTTGCGAATCAGGGCGCGCACCTTTTGGGCCTTCAAATAATAAGCATCATAGTAGCCAGCACTTAAAGCATAGGTTCCAAGCATAATGCGACGCTTAACTTCATCGCCAAAACCAATTTTTCGAGTGTCCAAGTAGGTTTCCAAAAGATTTTTCGCCGTGCCACTTTCAGTAGCGCCGGAATCATTCAAATCATCAGCGCGCATCCCAAATTTAATCCCATCAAATTTCGCCAAGTTGGAACTAACTTCGCTGGTCATAATAATATAATAAATCGCCAGCGCATACTGCGTGTGCGGCAAACTAATCGTTTCAATCCTGGCACCAAGGGCTTTGAATTTTTCTACCGATTTTTCAAAAATTTCCAAAATTTCCCCTTCCAAATTTTCCACGTATTCTTTCGGCACGCCGATAACTTTGCCAGCAATATCACCAGTCAGATAGTCTTCAAATTTTTTGTCGCCGCTTTGAGCACTGGTAGCATCCTTCAAATCCTGTCCGGCAATCACACTTAGCACAATCGCCGCATCTTCCACGGTTTTCGTGAAAGGGCCAATTTGATCAAGACTAGAAGCCATCGCAATGGCGCCGTATCTGGAAACTCTACCATAGGTTGGCTTGAGTCCCACTACTCCGCAAAAAGAAGCTGGCTGCCTAATTGAACCACCAGTGTCAGTTCCCAAGGACCACACTGCTTCATCTGCTGCCACCGCCGCCGCGCTGCCACCGGATGAACCACCTGGCACCCGACTAGGGTCCACTGGATTTCTAGTAATCTGATAGGCACTGGTTTCAGTTGAGGATCCCATGGCAAATTCATCTTGATTGGCTTTACCCAAAATTACTGCGCCATTTTCTTTAAGTTTTTTGATGACAGTCGCATCATAGGGCGCAATATAATTGTCCAAGATTTTTGAACCAGCCGTAGCGCGCACCCCTTCCACACAGATCATGTCCTTGATAGCACCTGGTATGCCTTCAAGCAAGCCTATTTCCTCACCTCTGGCAATTTTCTCATCCACAAATTTAGCCTGCTCCAAAGCCAACTTCTTGGTGAGCGTCAAATAAGCTCCAATTTCTCCGTCTTTTTTTTCAATCGCCTCGAAATAAGTCTGCGCCAGTTGAGTGGCACTCATTTCTTTGCTAATTAATTTATTGTGAAGATCTCTAATCATAATGAAAAAAAATAAAAAATTTTATCCGTCTTATCAGTCCTCTTTATCCCAGTATCCAAAATCAAAGCACCGACTTCACTTTGACATATTCGTCTTTCCTTTCTGGCACATTTTTCAAAATTGCCGCTTTCCCCAGGTCTCCGAAATCAACGTTGGCATCTGTGCGAAAAGTATTTTGCATGCCAGTAATATGCCCAATCGGCTCAACACCCCTCACATCAACTTGGTCTAATTTTTTGAAATAATCCAAAATTTCAGACAAATCATGTTGATATTTTTCAATATCTTTTTCACTGACTCCAATTCTGGCCAGTGTTGCAATATGTAAAATTTCTTCTTTGGTTAACATAATTTCTTAAGCTAAGAATTATAAACTGCGTAAGTGAGCAGAGCATACTTTTTCTTTTTTCACTTAAAATCAGCAGATTTTACTGGGATAAAAAGAAAAAGTATGCGATGCGAGCGAAATATAATTTCAAAATTCAATCTAATCTTTTAACATTTTCAAAAACTCCTTCTCTCCAATCACCCTTATTCCCAATTCCTGAGCTTTTTGCAATTTGCTGCCGGCCTCCTGACCAGCCAAAACGCAATCGGTTTTTTTGCTGACAGAAGAGGAAATATTCCCACCCTCTTTCCTTATCATATCTTTAGCCTCGTCTCTTGTAAAGTCAGTCAATTGCCCAGTCAAAACAAAGGTCATTCCAGCTAGCTTATAGCTTTTACCTTCCATAGCTTCATTAGGAGAAATGATTTTGACCCCAAAATTTGCCATTTCCTCCAGCAACTCCAGATTCTCACTATTCGAAAACCAATCCGCCAAACTCTCGGCCGATTTTTCTCCGATGCCTTTAATTGCCCCCCACTGCTCAATCGTTATTTGTGGAAAAATTTCAACCACGTCACCCAAGTTTGTTATTGTAACATTTGGATTTTGGGATTTTATTGGAAATTGGAAATTAGGATTTAGGATTTCAGTTTTGATTGCCTTAGCAATCAAAACGGCCGTTTCTTCTCCAACATGCCTAATGCCCAAAGCGTACAAAAATTTTTCCAAAGATATTTTTTTGCTTTTCTCGATTGAGTCAATCAATTTTTCAGCCGATCTTTCGGCAAATCTTTCCAGCGGCTCAAGATCACCAACCTTCAAATCGAAAATGTCAGCAAAATTTGAAATGATTCCTTCACTCATTAATCTCTCAATAATACTTTCGCCAAGTCCGACAATATCAAAACCTTTGCGGCCGACAAAATGAATTAGTCTTCCCATTTCAACTGCAAAGCATTTCTGATTCAAGCAATAATGAGCAGCACTTTCCTCACCTTTTTCAGTGTTTCCAGCACTCAGTAATTGACGTTTAACCCCGCCGCCGCAAATCGGACAGCGCGTGGGCATATGAAATTTTTTCTCCTGGCCAGTGCGTAAGTTTTTGATCACACTAACAACTTCCGGAATCACATCGCCAGCCTTTCTAATTATTACCGTATCTCCGATGCGCACATCAATCCTGTTTATCTCATCCTCATTATGCAGGGTTGCACGACTGACTATTGAGCCAGCCACGCGAACTGGCCGCAAATGGGCAACCGGAGTAAGCACTCCCGTTCTGCCAACTTGCACCTTAATGTCTTCAACCACTGTCGTGACCTGCTTGGCTGGAAATTTATAAGCAATTCCCCATCTCGGCGCTTTTCCTGTGTAGCCAAGAGCCTCCTGCAAAGTCTGCGAATTCAATTTGATTACAATACCATCAATTTCATAGTCCTGTCGATCTTTTTTGTCCGTCCAACTTTCATAAAATTCTTGAACCTCCTTGATAGATTTGCAAAGTTTATAGTCATGATTAACCTTAAACCCCAGTTTTTTCAATAGCTCTAATTCTTCAACTTGAGTTTTTACCATACCCCCAATCTCCCTAAGTTCTCCAATTCCTACAATTTTGTCAATATCATAAATGAAACTATCCAATTTTCTTTTTGCCGCAATCTTTGGATCGAGCTGACGAATTGAGCCGGCAGCAGCATTTCTGGTGTTAGCAAATTGCACTTGACCTTCTTCTTTCCGCTGCAAGTTGATTTTCTCCAGTTCTTTCTTGGAAAGCCAACATTCTCCCACCACGATAGCGTCAACTTTTTCATTCAGCACAAGAGGGACACTCTGAATCGTCTTTAAATTACTCGTCACGTCTTCACCAACAGTTCCATCACCACGCGTTGCACCTGCAACCAAAACCCCATTTTTATAGGTTAAAATCATCTTGAGACCGTCAATTTTCAGCTCGCAACAATATTCAATTTTAACTGAAGCCAGATTCTTGATTCTAGATTTTAGAATTTGTTCGGAAGGTGTTTCTTGTTTGTTGTCCGTTGCCTGTTGTATTTTGATTATTGCCCTTTTTGTTTTCTCTTCCCAAGCTTTCAATTGATCAAAATCAAAAACATCATCAAATGACCATTGCTGATTTGTGTGACGAACTTTCTTAAAAACCTTCAACGGCTCAGCTCCAACTCTTTGCGTCGGACTGATTGTCGAAGAAAATTCCGGATATTGTTTTTCCAATTTCAAAAGCTCTTCAAACAAAGAATCATAAGCTTCGTCTGAAATCTTAGGCATATCTAAAACATGATAAGCATAGCGATGCCGATCAATTTCGAGCCGAAGTTTTTCAATTCTTTTTTGAGCTTCCTGCTTATTCATACAGAAATAATAAATTCAAAGAGATTTTACCTAAAAATCTTTCTAAATGTCAAAATATTACATTTCTCCTGCGTAATTAAGTATTTTATCTTTTCTAAATTCTCACCACTGGTTAATTATATCACATAAAAGTTTTCAAAAAAAGCATCCCGGGGATGCTTTTAGCTTGACTTTTCTTTACTAACTAAGTTCAACAGCTACTTGGAATTTCTCAAGGACACTGCCATCTGGATTTTCAAGGGAGATGATGTTTGACTGTCATTTTTAACCGTAACCGCAACAGCGACAACTCCATATGTTGCTATAGTGGAAGGTACAACGTTAAAAAAAACTTTCGTCACATTTGGAGGAGTAAGGTCATCTGGTGACGTCATGACATCAAAATTGCAATTATCAAGCGCATCGCCGTCGGAAGTGTAAACTTGCAGCTTATTTGAAACCAATGAATATTTTATACATTTCAGCTGAGCATAATCGAAACAGCCAAGATTATTTTCATCTATTTTTCTCACATCACTAGTTCTAATGGTTTTTGCCATAAGATTCATCGCAAACTGAGTTGCTTCGATATTTTGCTGCATTTTTTTTGACTCGGCATAATTTTTCAAAAAATTCCCAAATATCCCAGACACCATCACTGAAACCAAGGAAAAAAGAAAAACCGCAATTAAAGTTTCCACCAAAGTAAAACCTTTCCTGGTTGAAAAAACCAGCTGCTTGCGCTCAGAGGAAAAGCGACACTTCAGCAATTGCCATTCCTTTTTTATATTATTTATTTTCTTTTTCATTTGCATAAACCAAGCCAAACTTATATATCTAAAAAGCCAACAAAACCGCTCTCATCTTAAGGAACAACCGTATAGGAGATAACTAAACTAGCAGTTATGCATTTATTTGAAACATTGCAAATTGCCGGAGGATTCAAGTTATCTGGTCCATCCCACCAAACTTCACTGGTAACTATTCGCTTTCCAGAAACACTACCGTCTATATCTATTTTCCTGCAAAATTTAGTAGGAGTTCCTCCACCACTGTGAGAATAATATCCGCTAGTTTCATCCAGGTATAATCTAAAATTCCCAGCATTTGGAAAGGAGATTTCTCCCGTGGCAGCATCCATATCTATCCTGTGATCATTATAATCTGTTTTATCTGTAAGCATCGAATTGTCATTCAAATTTCGCACCAATTCAATGCCTTCTTGAGTAAGTTGAGCTGCAATGATTTGATTTCTAGCCATTGCGGATGTTTTGATATTTGCAGTCATAATTGCAACAATACTCACGATTCCAATCGACAGCACCAACAATGAAAACAACACCTCAATCAAAGAAAAGCCTTTCTTGGCAACTGTTTTATTTCCATCCTGATTGTATTTTTTCTTGTTGAGCATATCCAAAAAAAATTATTTTAAAAAAATCTATCACGAGCACGCCGTCTTTTGCGCAAAAATGTTTCCCATTTTATTAATGCAAACATAATAAACATCAGTCCCTGAAGCAAGCTTAATATAACCGTCAGAACTAACATCTCCGCGAGGAGCTGTGAAATAAAATTGCAAACCAGGTGAAGATTCCACAAAAGAAACTGTGCCATTATCTTTTTTTGCGCTTAGATACATTTCAACAGCCGCTGAATCAACTTCATTATTCAAAGCGCAGTCCCTGACAGTATTGGTGTATTTTTTGTCGCCAATATTGAAATTAAATTCAAATTGACACATCATGACGCCATCAATACTTTTGCCATTGATGGAATCATTTTGCAACGCTCTAAGTTGAGCCACGACCTGCAGCGCAGCAATTTCAACCTCATTAACCCCCTTGTTCTTGTTCATATTAACTGCCACTACCCCAGTCATCAAAGAAATAATCGCAATGACTACCAACAGCTCAATCAAAGAAAAACCGTTTCTCATTTTCGATGAAATTCCTGATTTAAATGAGAATTTTCTTTGCTTGTCTTGATTGTTGAGCATGAGAAAGACTAACTAAAAAGTAAGAAATAAGATTGCAATTGCGGAAACATCCGCGGAAGCAGCAAGACCAAAAAGACGCCAGCAATCAAAAAAGGCGCAAATGGCACCTGGCTTTTGATGGTTTTTTTGCTAGCCACAACCAACAAAACACTGACAAAAGCCCCGATTGAAAATGAAAGCAGCAGCGCCACCAAAATATTTGACCAACCAACAACGAGCCCGGCTAATAATCCAAGATAAGCGTCGCCATAACCCATCCAGGTTTCTTTGGAGTATGCCGCCAAACCGTAAAAGAAACCTCCAGCGATTAACCCACCCAAAATTCCTGCAATTGTTTTTAATTCCAAAATTGAATTAGCAGTTTTGAAACCATAATAGTCGGAAAATATGTAATACACTAAACTCACCCCAATACCGAGCCACAAGATCAACATTGGAATTTCCATGTATTTAAAATCATACACAAAAATAACTATCAAAATAGCAAAAACAACCAAATAATACGTCGTCAAGCTCCAAGTCAAAGGATCAAGCATGTCAAAAAAATAATTTCCAATCAAAGCAAAGATTACACCAGTTGCAGCTTCCACGAAAGGATATTGCCAAGAAATTTTTTCGCCGCAATCGCGACACCTAGCACTGAGCAGAATAAAACTAAGCACCGGTACATTATCGAACCAACGCACAGTTTTTTTGCAATGCGGACAATGGCTGCGCTCCAATAAAGACTCCACCGCATTCAGACGATACACTACTGCGTTCAAAAAACTGCCTATGATTAGTCCGAACAAAAGAAAAATGATTATCATATTCTTGTTATTATTTTTTAATCCACCTTATCAGTCTTATTTGTCCTAGCATCGTCCTTAACCTATTTCTTCCTCAAAAATTTCATTTGTTTGCCAATTTTTTTGGCAAACATGGAAACTTTTGATTACGGACAAACAGCAGCTGCTGCTGGAACCGCGCAAAGATTGTCAGAGAACAAGCCTCCTTGTCCAACGAAAACGTGACAGTTAGTCGCAGTTGTAGTTGGGAAATCTTTAACATTAGTAGCTTCTTCACAGAAAGTCAAACTTCCAGTCGGCCCGCAACTATCAGTAAAGGCAGCATCATGAGTCCAAGTTATGTTTGATGTATTAGTCAATGCTGGAGTTCCTGCAGTAGCATCACATTTCATAAGGATACCGCCAGCAGAACCCCTTGCTTCCTCCAAAAATGCTGCACGATTGGCCTTTCCCCTAGCAGCAGAAGTGCTAACCAAGATAACTCCCGCCAAAATGCCAATGATTGCAATCACAATCAAAAGTTCAATCAGCGTGAAACCTTTTTGTGTTTTTTTCATATTTATTATCTTTATTTAAAAATTAACATTTGTAATTACATCGACCTTTCTTATGTAATTTATATCTAAACTTTCCATTTTTTAGCTTTAATTTCAAAATCTAAAACTTTCCCACCAAATCAACAAACATTTTCTATTTAAATTAGTTGCAATCATTTGTCGCATAACTGCAGGTGATAGTTATTTGTCCTGTTTTTGCTGCGGTAAAGGTGTAACTTAAAATCTGAGCATTTGTTGCTGCTCCAGCAGTTACGATATATCCGGTTTTGGTGTTTATATCCGGCCATTTCACTGTGTGGCTGGCGTCATTACAAATCGTACTGGCCGTATTATAAGCATTGAGACCAAAACCATCATCTTGACACGCAACCAATTCCGGCAACACACTCGACATGGTTGTCATAGCGGAAGCTCTTTTTGATTTTTCAACACTCCCAGCGGAACTCACCATAACAACTCCCGCCAAAACACCAATGATCGCAATCACAATCAACAATTCAACCAGTGTAAAACCTTTTTGATTTTGCGCAAAAAGAAAATTGGTTGAATTGTTTTTTTCAGCCGAAATTAAAACTTTTTTGAAAACGGATTTTTTCTCTTTTTCCATAATATGATTGTAGCACAATAGTTATCGTTTTTAAATACCTTGACAATTACTAAATTTGAATTTTCTACATCAGTGTTGAAAGATTGTAAATCGGAATCAAAATTGCAAAAACCAAGATTGCCACCCCAAGCCCCAACAAGGAAATCAGAATCGGCTCCAGCATGGTTGAAAGATTGCGCGTAATGGTGTCAGTCTCCTTACCATAAAATACGGCAATGTGTTTTAGCACCTCACTTATTTTTCCAGAATCTTCTCCGATTTTGATCATCTGCGGTACAATCGGCGGAAAATATTGTGAACGCGCAAAAACGCTACTCATCGTTCCACCTTTTTTCACTTCATCAGCCGCTCGCAAAATAACACTTTCATAAGCTGTGCTGTTCACGACACCGCTAATAATCGTAAGCGCTCTAACTATTGGAATTCCTCCAGCTAGCAACACTGCCAAATTCTCCGAAAAACGAGCCAAATAAACGTATTTGAAAATATTTCCAACCACCGGAATTTTCATTTTGATAATATCCCATTCTCTTTTTCCATCCTCACTGCGGATGTAGTAAACAGTTCCACTGATAATTGCAGCCAAAAAAACCAAAACTATCCACCAATATTGACTCATAAAATCACCAACATTCATCATGACTTTCGTGTACCACGGAACTTCAGCATTTAAATCTTTGAAAATAGCTGTTAGTTTTGGCAGCACCAAAGTAGAAACCACAAATCCAATTATCGTAGCCGCTGATAAAACAAACCCTGGATAGAAAAGCGCACCCCTGATTTTTGAAGTGAGATCATAATTTTTTTCCGCATTTTCAGCCAAGAAAGAAAAGGAACGTTCCAAATTTCCCGAAAGTTCACCAGCTTTAATCATACTGATCGCCAACGGCTCAAAAATATCCGTGTGTTTAGCCATCGATTCGGAAAAAGGCATACCATCCTCCAGGTCATTAACCATTTCCCAAATGATTGTTCGCAAATAAGTGTTTTCAGTTTGATCAGCTACCGCTCGCATGGAATAAATAATTGCAACCTTAGCTTCAATCAAAGTTGACATTTGCCTGAAAAAAACCGCCACTTCCCGCAGGCTGATTCCTTCCCAAAGATGTTGGAAATCTTTAATGAACTCAGGAACTTGTCTTTCCTGCTCAATTGAAATAGGCACCAGGCCTTTACTTTGCAGTATGGCGGCGGCGGCATCTTTTGTGATAGCCTCAATGTGCCCCTCCCTCAAGTCTCCGAGAGCACTTTTAGCTTGAAAAGAAAATTTCATAGTAATAAATTAATTAAATTATTTTTATTTCACTGTTCGAACTTTTTTGAAAAAATATCATTCTTAATAATCAAAACCTATCCATTCCTTCCAACAAGCATCTGCAGATATTCGCGATTGCTAGAATAGAGCAAGGCATCGTCTACTGTTATCAAACCGCGCTGAACCAAGTCAGCCAAAGATTTATCCAAAGAAATCATCCCATCACGCAGACTGGTTTCAATGACTGAATCAATCTGATAAGTTTTATTTTCTCTAATCAAATTCTCAACCGCATGATTATTAATCATGATTTCTAAGGCCGGAACACGCCCACCACCGACTTTCGGCAACAATCGCTGGGAAACAACACCCAAAAGCACGCTGGCCAGTTGCGATCTGATTTGATTTTGTTGATGCGCTGGAAAAACGTCAATGATACGATCAATTGTTTGTGAGGTGTCATTTGTATGCAAGGTTGCCAAGATAAGATGTCCGGTTTCAGCAGCTGTCATCGCAGTGCTAATTGTGTCCAAATCTCGCAGTTCACCAATAAGCACAACATTGGCATCTTCTCGAAAAACACTTCGCAGCCCATCCTGAAAAGATTTTGTATCCTTACCTACTTCTCGTTGATTGATGATGCAACGGTCCTGCTCATAAACATATTCTATCGGATCTTCAATTGTCATGATGTGCTTATCTTGATTATGATTGATAAAATCAATAAGCGCCGAAAGAGTGGTTGACTTACCGTGCCCAACTGGACCAGTAATCAGTAATAATCCTTGAGTCTTGTGAGTAAATTCATACAGTGCCGGCGGGAGCCCTAATTCTTCCAAAGTTCTGATGCGACCAGAAACCAAACGCATCGCCACACTTACGTTACCTTTTTGATAGAAAACATTAGTACGAAATCTGGCCTTTTCTTCAAAGTTATAGGAAAAATCAACTTGACCCTCAGCGATCAATCTTTTTTTGTTTTCTTCCGTCATCAAACTATCGCTCAGCATCTGCGTATCTTCCACTGACAAAATACTCTCTTGAGTGAGAGGATAAAGCTGTCCATCCAAGCGAATAGTCGGATATCGCCCCACAACCAAATGAAGGTCTGAGGCATTTTGTTGAGCAACCAGACGCAAAAGATTTTTTACTCTTTGTTCACCATGCAATGTTGTCATTTTTTATTTTTATATTAATTTGATTTTAATTAGATGAACTAAGCTATCAAACAACACCAAAAAAATCCCCAGAAAAATCACGCAAGCTACCAACATAGTTAACTTTATTGTACTAAAAATTTACATTTTCAGCAAAGTTCTTACTTTATGTACCACCTCTGAAGGTGTGAAATGAGATTTAATCAAATAATCATTGGCTCCGGTTTCCATCCCTTCGTCGATTTTTTCTTTTTCAGAAATGTTAGTCAACATGATAATTGGAATTTCCTTCAGTTTTCCATTCTCTTTTATTTTTCTCAAAACTTCCATGCCATCCATGTATGGCATAATAACGTCTAGCAAAATAATATCAGGAACGAATTGATTCAATCTTTCAAGGGCAACAACCCCATCTTCAGCCATCATGACTTCAAATCCTTCTTGTTGAAATTTTATTTGATAAATATCGCGAATAAAAGTGTCATCCTCTATAATTAAGATTTTCTTTTTATCCATAATTGTTGAGCCGTTATGATTAAAAAATTAGACTTAAGCTTCATCGACGTCTCCACCGACACTTCTGCTGCCCTCCGTTACTCGCTCCACCTCAGCAAGCGTAGTCCTGCCAGCAAGTGCCTTTAGTACCCCGTCTTGTTTAATTGTAATCATCCCTTGAGTTTTTGCATAATCTTGAACAGCTTGCTCACTGCCGTCATGTTCAGAAATAATTTCTTTAATGTTAGCATCTACTTCAAGAGCTTCAAACATTGCAATACGTCCTTTGTAACCAGTTTTTCCACACTCTTCACAACCAGCTCCTTCAAATAATGAGACTCCTTTCTTCAGATCAACCCCATATTTAGCCATATCTTCGTCTGATATCCCTTCAATTTGGCCAAGGAGATACTCCTTTGTTGATCCAGAAATGCTGACCTCATGCTTACATTTATCGCAGATTCTTCTGACCAAACGCTGCGCAGCCACAACTCGCAAAGAAGACGCCAACAGGAAAGCTTCTACACCCATGTCAACAAGTCGAGGGATTGCTCCAATGGAGCTATTGGTATGCAAAGTTGAAAGCACTAAGTGACCAGTGAGGGCAGCATGAATTGTAAGCTCAGCAGTTTCACTATCGCGAATTTCTCCCACCATAATAACATTCGGATCTTGACGCAAAATTGAACGCAGTCCACTAGCAAAGGTATAGCCAATTTCAGGATTTATTTGACTCTGATTGATGCCAGCGATGGAATATTCAACCGGGTCCTCAAGTGTGATGATGTTTCGCTCTTCCATATTCAAAACTTCCAAGCAAGAATACAAAGTGGTTGATTTTCCACTACCAGTAGGACCAGTCATCAAAATAATTCCGAAAGGTTCACTGATATTTCTGACCAAAATATCTCCGCCTCGGCCTATGATTCCCATGTTTTCGAGACTATCCAGCTTATTGTCCTTATCCAAAAGTCGTAAAACTATTTTCTCTCCATCCATAATAGGCAAAGTTGAAACTCGAAAATCAACCGGGTGTCCATTTTCAACAACATTAAAACGACCGTCTTGCGGTTTCCTTTTTTCATCTATTTTCAAATTGGCGAGAATCTTAATTCTTGAAACTACCGCCTTTCCAACTTCTTTAGGAACAGATAATGAAGCATAAAGCAAACCATCGACACGAAAACGCACCCGATATTCTTTATCGATTGGTTCAATGTGGATGTCACTAGCTTTACCATCAATCGCGTGACGAATAATCACACTTAAAAGTTTCGTAACTGGAGCCGACTGAACATTGCTGTCACCTCTGCCACCATCGCCCATTGCAAAACTGCCTTCCTCTTCTCCGACAGTTGCATCGTCTCGCAAAGAGTCTGCGGCTTCTTCAATCGCCTTTTCAGCTCCACCGGAATATTGCACAACCAAATCTTGAAAAACTTTCAAAGAAATCAAATAAACCTCAAACTGCAATTGAGTTTTTTCAGAAATAAATCGCAAGACATTCAGCGCATTGATGTTTTGCGGATCAACAATGCCGACCTTAGCAATATTTTCTTTTTTCTCGAAAACAACCATCTGATTTCCCCTGGCAACATCTTCCGGAATAATATTAAGCACGTCAATAAAAACCGGAACGCTCTTATTCATATAAGGCATACCTAATTTCCTGGCCTCTTCGGCGAGAGCCTCGCCATCACTGACAGAAACAATTCCCTGGCCTTTTATTTCTGTGGCTATTTTATCATCATCAACTAAATTTTCCATGAGAATAAATAAATATATTTAAAAACAAATAAACAAGCCTAACTAGCTAACAAAAAATCCCAATAACATAATAATTACTGACTCAAGAATGGGTTATTACTTCCGGCAGAGATGCCACTCATATTGATTTTTGGAACATTTCCAGCGGTATAATCTTTCAATTTTTGAATTGTCGCATTATCAATCTCAGGATGAAAATCAGCCAGCTTCTTGTCATCAGCTTTAACTTGCTTTAGGTATCCAAAATCAACAGTAATTTTAGCCGTGATTGTGGTGGTTGACTGCGAGCCTGTAGTTGAAGTTGCAGCTGAATCACTACTGGTCGTCTTTTCAACAGTAGCTATATTTAAAGATTTTATTGAATTGAAAAGTGGAATGTGCTGAATGCCATTAAAAAAGGTTTTCAATTTATCATAATCACCATCAACCGTAATCACAGCCTGAGTATTCTGAATGATATCGATAGGTTGATTTTTCGAGGCTAAATCAGCCACAACGGAAGCAGGAGTTGGGTTATCAACAATTTCAACATTATCCAAAAAGACCCCGGCATTAGCCGCTAAATAATTAACTTCTCCCACAATTTTCTCCTCCACTTTATTCTTAGGGAGGTAGTTCAAAATCATCGCGTTACTCTCTTCATCATTTTTAATCGTATTACTCAATGAATCAAGGGCGGCTTTTTTATTCTTAACTCCCTGCAAGATCTGAAGATTGGTATTATAGTCATCACTCACCGCCTTAAAAGCAACGATTTCAGGATTTATATAGCCAAAAAAAACAGCCACTGCGAGAATTAAAATTATAGGAAAAAACAAATATTTCAACCTCATTTTTTTATTTTCCAATATTTTGTTAAATCAAACAAAAATAATGGGTTTATTTATTTAAAATTTTATTATTCAACTAAGTAAATGAGTTATTTTTTTCAGCTTGTAAAAAATCCCCAAACCTCCACAGCCAACAAAAGTCAATTAGCTAAAAATCATTTAATATTAATTTCAACATCACATTTTATGCCTTTTGTATCCCTGCTCAAGCTCTTCACATTAACACTTGAAGCAAAATCAGCCTGTTTAAAGTTGAAAACTTGTTTTGAGACACTGTCAAAATTTGATGTTCTTAAAGTTATCAAAACCTTCTTGTCCGTTTGAGTATATGAAGAAAAGACAATTCCCGGGATGACAACTTTGGATATATCACTAAGCACGCTATTGACTTCAATTTTTGCCCCTAAATTATTTTTCACTTCCTTCAGTCTTGTCTGCGTATCAATAACGTCGTCCACACTTTGTTTACCACTAAGAGCCCCACTTTCTGAGGTTATTTGAATTTTCAATTCATTATTCTTTTTATCAATAGAGAGCGACCCAAATTTTAAACCCAAGAAAGAAATGAGGATTATTGCGAAAACTGCAATAAAAACTATAATACTGAAGTTCATTTTTCCAGTACCGTTAAGCATTTCTTCTCGCTGTTGATCTT
Source organism: uncultured bacterium (assembly GCA_903851135.1). GTDB lineage: Bacteria > Patescibacteriota > Minisyncoccia > Moranbacterales > GWC2-37-73 > CAIPMZ01. The sequence goes on from CAINNK010000037.1 coordinate 49,831, forward strand.
GATAAAGATTGATTGTGGTCATGCTTGTGAATAAATCTCGGATCGACGCTAATTTATCTTCAGTAATCTCTAACTATCAAACTCGTGCTTTGCAACTGTCAGCAAATGAGCTTGGGTAGCATTAGTGATTCATGTTTTCCGTGATAATTAGTGAAAAGATTCGTGTAGATTAGTGATTTATATTCTTAATTTTTATTTTCTTTTATAATCATCGATGCCGCGTAAAGCCAAACCAAGCGCTACTGAAAATGAAGATCCCAGCTCTTTCGTGAAAGGCGCAACTTCATTGCTAACAACTATACCACGCCAAGGATTTCCCATCCGCACTTTTTCACCCAAGGACCTAGTAAAATATTCTTCAATACCCTTCATCTTGGAAGTGCCACCGGAAATTATCAGTGAATCTATCCTAGCTTCTCTATTTTTTTCTTTATAAGCAGCAATGATCCTGCGCAATTCGCCCACAATCAAATCTAAGACTGGAATTATGATAGCCGTCTCATTACTATTAAGCATGTCCTTATCACCCTTTTTGAATATTTCCGCTCTGGCTCTAGCAATATTCATGCCATCGGCAATAGCTGAAGTGATTTCATCGCCCCCAGCATCGATATTTCTGTTAACCTGAATCACACTTTTTTCAACCAAAACGATGTTAGTTGCTCTGGATCCAATATCCACAATCAAGAAGGTTCCACCATCATCGCCAACCAGCGATCTGGCAATAGAAAAAGTTTCCAGTTCAATAGCGCTCACATCCAGACCAGCGCCGGAAACCAAGCGGTCACAATGTTCAATATCTTTTTTTGGAGCAGCCACTAAAAGCACCTTTATCTTCCCATTAGTTCTGCCCTTTGGATCATTCTTTGCTTTAAGTTTAGCAACAAAATTATCTTGATCTTGAAGTTTTACGCCATCCGTTTTCCTTTCAATGATTTCCCAACTCATAGCAATTTCATCAAGAGCACTAGGAATATATTTATGCGCTTCAAACTGAATCGCTTTTGCCAATTCATCATCCGGCATGTCTGGTAAATCAATAATAGTAACCAAACCGCTAAAGCCTGGGATAGAAACATAAGTTGACACAGGCTTTATGCCCATTCTGGCAATAAGTTTTTTCAGGGATTCATTAAGCGCTTGTTCCAGCGAAGCTGATTTCAAACCGTTGTTATTGCTAGCCAAATTCAAGTCAACAAAACCATAATTTTCCAAACGAGTTTGTTGATCAGTATATGAAAGTTCCACAACTTTAATTGAGGATGTTCCGAAATCGACACCAATAAAATGATTCTTATTTGTTTTAAACAATTCAAGCATATTTGTTTTTGTGTTAGGCTAAAGTCAGATATAGCAGTTACAAAAATCATAACATATATTTAAAAAATCAACAACAACAAAAATGCCAACCTTGTGGACAAAAATCCTTATCAATCTCAAAAACATCAGGGGTTACGCGCTTGATATTTTTTTTCCCATTAATTGCCTTGGCTGTGGCGCTGAAGAAGGTTGGATTTGCGAAACTTGCAGTCAAAAGATTAAAATCCGTGATCAACAGCTCTGTCCTCTCTGCGAGAAAATCATAACCCCGGACGGCCAGGTCTGTTTTGCCTGCAAACACAAATCTCCCTTGAGCGGGCTGCTGGTTGCGGCAAGTTATCAAGAGCCGCTTGTCTCAAAAGCAGTCCATCTTTTCAAGTATCGCTTCATCGAAGAATTGTCCGCACCACTAACAAAAATAATCCTCAAGGCTATTAGAAGTTACGAGTTGCCCTTGCCAGACCTTATCATGCCAATACCCCTTCACACCAAAAGACTTCATTGGCGAGGTTTCAACCAATCTTCCTTGCTAGCAAAAAACCTGGCTGAAAATCTTTTGCCAAATTCACAACTGGAAGTTTGCGAAGATATTCTAATACGCAGTCGGCACACCTTACCGCAAATGAGTCTAAAGGACCACCAACAGCGAAATCGGAACATTCAAAACGCTTTCACCATCAACGATTTCTCAAAAATTAAAGACAAAAGAATTTTACTCGTTGATGACATCACCACCACTGGTTCAACCATTTTCGAATGTGCTCGCGTACTCAAAAAAGCCGGCGCCAAAGAAATTTATGCTACTGTAATTGCCAGACAGGAATACAAAAAGAAATCCTAAATCCTAATTTACAATGTCCAATACAATAAAAAGGGTATTAAAAACCCAGCGTAAACCCTGCACCCTTCGGGCTCACGCCGATAAAATCGGCGAGGTTTTAAAGCTTTTGGTATCGTCGCTCCCGCCCGCTTCGATACGCGAAGCGTTTCGGGCAGGCGCTGCGAAATAAAAGTACTCTTTCATTTCACTCACTCCGCTAGATAATAAACCAGGAAACTAAGAAGCTAAAGCCTGATAAGCTTAATCCTCTGCCTTAACAACCCCCGCCACAACCAAAGCTTCAAAATGTTTTGGTTTTTTCTGAAAAAGATACTGCACAATTTTTCCGCGTTTTTTTTCAAATTTAAGCTCATTTCTTTTGGCAAATTTTTCAATCTGCTTGCTTGCCGACGATACTTCATCTTTATTTTCAACCAGCAATTCTATCTCAGTTATTTTATAAACAAAATCTTCCTCACCTGGCAAAATGGAAACTGCCTCATCTAAATCAATTTCAAAGCCTTCCTTTTGATATTTCTTGCGCGTTGTCCTAAGCTGACAAAAAAATTCATAACCAAAAGCTTTGATATCGGTTTCAAAATCCAACACAGTTGCCACCGCAAAAATTTCCCGAATTTTATCTTCGCCTTCGATTTCTTGAAATTGAGTGGTCTGCATTTTCTCTTTTTGAAAAACTGGCAACTTCAATTGAAACTCGCCGTCTCTTTCTCGCAGCCAAATGTTGTTTTTCGAAAGCGTAAAATCCGCAGTGTCATAATAAACATCCGTAAAGGTTTTTTCACTGACAAATTCAGCACCCTTAAGAAGCCTTTTTTCCTCCTCATCATTTAGTTTAAATTTTTTTTCAACTTCAATCATAACACTTATCTTTATTATTTTTTGTTATCTTTTTATTCCAAAAAGTGTGACACATCTTGACGGCCGTCAACTTCTGTCACACTTTTATTTTATTTTTTTGATAATTTCTTAACCCAAAATTGAAACTGTTCACCCTTTTCTTCAAAATTTTTCCACACGCTATAACTCGGCGAAGCCGTGGAAAGCAAGCAGACTGAGCCTTTTGGTGTATTTTCAAAAGCAAATGCCACCGCTTCCTTCATGCTTTTTGTTTCCAAAATGTTAAGTCCTTTTTGTGATTTGAAAATTCTTTTGCCACTATCCGGGAAAAGCACCACGTTTTTGACGCCCTTTTTGCGGATTTGCTTTTCAAGCTTGGAAAAATCATAGCCGCGATCTTGCCCGCCCAGAAAAATAGTTCCAACATTTTCAATTGCTTCCAAGGCCATCATGGTTGATTCCGGCGTGGTTGAAATCGCATCATCAAAAAATTTAATATCACCAAATTGCCCCACAAATTCCAACCGGTGAGCAAGCGATTTGAATTTTTTGAGCGCCTTTTTAATTGCGTCATCTGAAATTCCAAACTCTTTCGCGACCGTCACTGCCGCTCGGATGTTGTTTTGATTATGCTCACCCAACAATGACGATTCAAAACCATCCAGCGAAATTTCAGCAAAAGACTTTTTTTGCGCCACTGTTGCGCTAGCCCAGTTTTTAAGTTTTTGATCTTTAGCGTTATAAACAAAAACATCTTCAGAGTCTTGAAAAGAAACTATCCTCTTTTTGGCTTGATAATAATTATCAATCCCACCGTGATAATCCATATGCTCAGGAAAAAAATTCAGCGCCACGGCGATGTTTGGCGAATAAGCGATGTCATCCAGTTGATAACTGGAAAGTTCCAACACAAAAATTTCTTCAGGATCAATCTTGCCTAGCAACGCTCCCAGCATCGGAGTGCCAATATTTCCCAACAGCCGAACTTTTTTGCCAGCCTCTTTCAAAATTGCGGCAATTAAAGAAGCGGTGGTGCTTTTGCCCTTGCTACCAGTCACCCCAATTGTGAAATTTTTGTTTTGCGCAAAAAACAAATTTGTAGCTGTCACATACGGAATTGAGACTTTTTCCTTTTTTATTCCCGGCGTTTTGATGGCCAAATCATAATCAGCCTGACTTGCTAGATAGTTTTCATCCAGATTCCCGTCAGCGATTCCAATTTTCAATTTTGGAAAATATTTTTTCAGATATTTTTCTGTCGTCTTTCCTTCCTTGCCATAACCAAGAATCAGGATATTATATAGTCCAAGTAATCTGAAATTTTCTGGCAAAGTTTCAACTTGATTGACTTTAAAAACTTCCTTAACCAGTTTTTCTGGATTTTTTATTTTTGGTAAAAGTTTTTTCAAAATAAAAGTTTCGCCAAAATTTTTACGTGCCAAATATAACGCTGCTTGCGATTCAGCAAAAGTTCCAACACAATCAAAAGGTTTCATTTTGCCAAAACCAAGCACGTCTTCAAACATTGGCAAAAGTTTTTCATCTTCAAAAAGATTTTTTCCAAAAATTTTCAACAACTCCGGCTTTTTCAAAAAAGAAGCCAGTAGCGTGAAAACAAAAACGCATTTCGCGCACTCACCGCACCACAACTTCTCTTGGCGATTCTTGTGAACTTTAAAGTTCCGATTACAGCTAGAAAAAGACGCAAAATATTTCTGTTGCCTGGCAAACATTTGCGCAATACGAATTTCATAAAACTGCCTTAACAAGGAAAAGTAAACTACATCAGATGAAAAAAGTTTTTTTGTATAAGTTTGGAAAAGTTTCTCAAACTCCATTGACTTGCTCCATTGATGATTCACGCTCTCACCTTTATACTTAATGTTGCCAAAGTTGCTACTAAATTCATTGCCAACCACCACATGCGAATAATCATACAAAATCGCCGTCAAATATCCAACAAAAGCAAAGACTGCTGAAATCGGAACATGCCCATTATAAGCACCTTCAAATTTTTCAAATATTTTTTTATCCAAAAATCGTTGCACTTTCAAAGCTGGGATGTCCATCGTTTTTACAACCGTATCGGAAATTGGAGAACCCTGTTGGGTTTCAATTAAAAGCGCCGTGATTTTCTGCCCATTTTCCTTGAGCAATTCCCCTGCCACAATTGAATCTTTCCCTCCGCCAATTCCCACTAACATTCGTTGCTTTCTTTTCAGGCTATAGCTTTTGATTTTCACTTTCGAGCTATATGGAAATTCAATCAATCCCTGTGGGTCAATTTTATTCTGAAAGAAAAATTCTCCCAAACCTTTTCGATAAACCACATTGAAAAATTTCGCCTGCTCCTTGGAAATTAGTTTAAACAATTTTATTTTCGGCGGACAATAAAGTTTGAAGTAGCTGATTCCCAACATCAAATGCACGCTTTGCAAAACATTTTCCAACAGCTCAGCTGGAACGTTTTCAAGAGATATTTTTCTTGGAAAGATAATTGTCTCAAAAAATTCCAAGGTTGGTCGATTTTCAAATTCAATCGCATATCCAAAAACAGCCTGCTTTTTCTCAGGCTGCAATTGATATGAGGTAAACACAAAATTTTTCGCAATTGGCGCTTTATTCATTAATTTTTTCCATATTCCACAGAGACTTAAGCATAGCAAATTTGAAACTCAAAATCAATGAGATCGAAATTTTTATTGCACAAAGCCGCTCATTGCAACCCCGATGAAATATGGCCAGACGGCAATGGCAAGCACGCCTTCCCAAAAGGAAAGATGCAGAAAGCCGATTGTGAACAGCCAGCCGGCAAACCACGAGAACGCCGTGAACCCGTGTTGCTCGATTTTGATTTTTTCCATATGATTATGGATTAAAAAATTAATTGGTTTTTATTTGGAACATCAGCTCAGCTTTTTCATGACTTCGGCAAACTCTTCATCGGTCGCAATTTCGCCTTTCAAAATTTCACATTCCTTGCCTTGCCAATGAGGTTGCTGGCTCATGTTTTTTCTGGTGATTTTTTCAGCCAGCTGACGATCGTCTCCGATTTGACTCATGAAATATTGGACTCCGCCTTCAAAAATTTCCTCGCAGGATTTGACGTTGCCGTCTTCACCCACACAATGGAGACAAAAATTTGAATTTTCGTCGCCGCCAGCGAAATCTTCTTTTTTCTCAAGTGGCATTCCGCATGCCTGGCAAAATTTTTGCATATATTTTTATGAATTAATTATTAGACCAACTTGGCTTTATTTTTCCACCAACCCACAAAAAGCGGAAGCGCAAAAGTCAAAAGATAATAAAGATAAACGTCCATTTTGTAATACCCATCGGCTGGCTTGAAAATCTTGACCAAGAAAAAATAATCAAAAACAATCGCTATCAGCATCCAAATGATGGCAATTTTCAAATAATATTCAAATTCTTCATTTTTGATTTTTTTCAACAAAACCCAAAGCGTGATGGCTACGCCAATTGGCATAATCACCCAGCCCAGCACCGAAGTTGGCACAAAAGCGAAAAGCACAATGCCAAGCACGTAGCCAAAAAACCATAGTCCGATTCCCCAACCGAAAGTGTCTTTCAGAAATTGTTTCATATTGTTAAAAAATTACTAACATTTATTATTATACCTAAATATTTTTATTTCTCGCTACATCTTTTCGCCAAAATTTCTGTTTGAGTGATAAGTTTGCTCCTCTTCCTCAACTGGCGTGACATGATATTTAACAATGGTTAGTTTTGAGCCGACATAAAGGTCACTATCATCAGTTTCCTCAACCATGTTTCTGAAGTTTTTTTCGTATTTTCGGCCTTTTGACTCAACCGTGAAAACGTCGAAATATTCAATTGACTCTTTCATGCCATAGTCACCTTTCACGTTCAAATTGATTTCTTTTTCGCCACTGCCCAAATCATCAATCACAATTTTCACTTTTTCGCTGTCAAAAATAGCTGTGACTTTTCCGTCACCTTTTCCATCGCTCAAAGAATTTTTCACCAACTGAACCAAATAGTTTCCAATTGCATAAAGCTTGCCAGGACTGGCTGGCGACTGCGACTTCTTGGAAATGTCTTTCCACCAAACTCCAACGATGCTAGCAATGTTTCCCGCCTGCGACGCTTTGATTTCCAAACTCCTCTCAAAAATTTCTTCGGTCATGTTAATTATTGTTATTGTTATTGTTATTTATCAACCTTACATATTTTCATTATATCGCACTTTCAAGGTAAGCAAAACAACAGCAAAAGTAAAGAAAAATGGACCGTAAAATGCTTGACAGCTACGCTGGAAAGGCATAAACTACTATGAAGTTTATTCAAGGTCAAAAGTCAGTCTATTTCAGAACATTTAAAACATAGGATAATTATGAAAACTCTCAAGGGAACACTTTCAGACACAAAGACTTTAAGGGAAAATCTCAAGAAGATAAGGGATTATGCAATCGGTGGTGGTGATGGATATGAGATAGGAATTCTGCTTTCACTCATCCTCAAAGACGATACTGAAGATGTCTGCCTTTTGGCAAAAGGATATGTCTACAAAAAAAACAAACAACCAACCAATGAACCAGGGCAATCAGAAGCCCAAAAGCTCATTGAAAAACTTTCAGCAATGCTGGAATAAAAACTTCAAGACATTACGTTTAGCATCAGGACTATGGCAACATTGCCATGTTACAGTCCTGATGCTTTTTTATTTCTTTCCCAGTTTCTCATTTGTCATATACTTATCATCCGAAGACCAAACAAGATAAAGTCTTTTTGCAAATCCACCTTTTTTTTCAAAATTTTTCTTTTGTTGATCGATGACTTGTTTTTGGGTGATTTTCTTGAACTTCAAAATTTCATCAATCACATCCAGCACGTCGGCAATCTCTTCAACGATTTCTTTCTTGCCTTTTGATTTCAAAAAGAGTTCGCCACTTTCTTCCCCAGCCTTTTTCAAAAGCTCTTTCAAAAACTCAACTTTCGAAAGTCTGCGGGTTTCAAGCTCACTTCCCCGGTTGCTTATCTTTTCCGGAATCTTGTCCCGAATGAGTTTTCGATAATAGACTCTTTTCATAAAATTTTATATAAACTCAAGCTAATCCCTATCAAATTTCATTAAACTTTTCTTATATATCTCAAACACTTCTGGAATTGTGTCTACATTTATCCATTCATTTGAAGCATGGACGTTGTCACTTTCAACTCCAAAAGCATTTATAATTGGAATATTAAGTTTTGAAATAACATTTCCAACACTTCCCTGTCCGCTAGCAACAAGTGGAATTTGTTTTTCCAAAATTTCACTTGCAGTGTTTTGAAGAATTTTAACAAAAGAATTATTTTCATCAGTCAAAAATGCTTGTTCGCTTTGCAAAATATCCAATTCGTATTTAATTCCTAACTCATTTATTTTTTTCTTTATTTCTGTAATAATATTTTCTTCTTTTTGAGTCGGCAACAAGCGAATATCTAAATCAATCTCACACTTGTCAGGAATTATATTAATAGCTGTCCCTCCATTAATTTGTGAAATATTAAGTGAAGAACCAAATTCAAAAAAACGTTCAGTCTTCTCTCCCAAATCCAGTGCGGCCAATAAATTTATAACCTTTCCCATTGAGTGAATAGCATTTATTCCTTTTTTACTCCTACTCCCAGTGTGTGCAGCCTTTCCCAATGTCGTAATTTTTATTCTCAACCACCCACGAGCTCCAATTGAAATTTCATCCGTTCCCTGATAGCCAAGCAAACAAATATCATGATTTAGTGGTGCATATTTCATAACCTCTCTTATGCCAGTAAATTTTCCAGATTGTTCATCAGCGTCAAACCCTAAAAAGATTGAGGAACTGAAATTTTTATCTTCAGCGAGATATTTTGCAAGATAACAAAATAAAGCGATTGCAACTTTTGAATCAGCCACCCCCCGCCCATACATTTTATTATTAACAATCTGCGCCTCAAACGGAGGATATTGCCATCTTGAAAGATCGCCAACTTGGACAGTATCTAAGCAACTTTCAAGCCAAATTGTTTTTGATGAGTTTTCTTTTTTAATACGGCAAATAACAGATGGGTGTTTTTCTCCCCCAATCATATCCGGATTAAAACCAAATTCTTTTAGCTTAAGAAAAACTAAATCAGCAACCCTGCGTTCGCCATCAATTTGATTTTGCGACGGAATAGCCACCAACTCTTGCGTGAATTTAATGATTTGTTCAGAAAAAGAATCCATAAAATATTTTAATAAAAAAATAATGAGCTACTTTACCATTTTTCCTGATGGATTTTTTCGATTTTAAACTCCTCGTCACTATGCTCGGGTTTTTCTTCGGCAGGAAAACCAAGAGGAATGATATCAATCATGCGAAAATTTTGCGGCACGCCAAGGACTTCTTTGACCTTTTCTTCCCAAACTGGCGTCAGATTCTTCCAAACACTGCCAAGTCCAAGTTCAGCAGCTTGCAAGAAAATATTTTCCGAAACAATGGAAAGATCCTGCACTGGCAAAACCGATTGGTCACTAGCAACTGGCACTACCAGCACTGGCGCAGTTTTGATATAGTCTTGATCAATAACTGCAAAAATTGCCTCTTTGATTTTTTGATCCCTGATCACAATGAACTCAACCGCGCTTCTGCCCATCGCGCTTGGCGCAAATTGCGCCGCCTTGATAATCTCATTTATCATTTCATCCGAAACAGGATCACTCTTATAAGTTCGAAAACTCCGACGTTTTTTGATTGACTCAATAATCATGTTTTTAGAATTAGTTATATGTTAAAAAAGTAATCTTAATTTTGCATTCCACATCTATCCTCCGCACATTGCGAAGTGCGTAGGTAAAAGACGATTGATGAGCGTAAAAAATTTCTAGCGAGCTTTTTCAACAGAAAAAGTGCAGCGGGAATTTTTAGCGAAGAGTGAAGTCTTTACCACAGCAACGAGCACGTGTCGGGGAAGATTTTCACCCAAGGGGTGATCATCCCCTGGATGACTTTTGTAACTTTTCTTTCCTAAAAAGAAAAGTTACCCCTTGAATTTCGATTAAATTATTGGCCAATACAGAAATATTAATTATTAAAGAGTTTCATACACCAATTCCTCATTCCCGCTGAAACTCTTGATCACGTCAATCACTTTTCCGAAAACCTGAAAATCTTTTTTCATAATGATCGGACGATATTGCGGGTCGCGAGACATTGGTTGCAAAACCACGGCGTTGGGAGAAAAATTGATTTGTTTTATCAGCGCCATGCCATCAACCACTGCCACCACTTTGTCTTTGTTGACAACCTCAAGGGTTTTTTCCGTGATCACCAAATCCCCCGTTCCAATCCCGGCATCAGACATTGAATCACCAACCGCCCTGAAAACAAAAACCTGCTCAGGATTTTTGCCGTGAATAAAATCTCGATCGAGGGTGACAAATTCAGCAAAAGATTGCTCGGCAAAAACTTGCATGTTATCACAACCAGCACTGCTGAGCACTGGCAAAATCACGGTTTGAGTCATCACATCATTATGAGTTGCCAAACGAATGCCGCGATTTTGGTGACGAGAGCGAATGATGAGATTTTTCTTTTCCAGACTTTCCAAGTATTGCGTCACAGTTCGCAATGACGAAACTCCCATAAACTTTGCCAGCTCCAAAATCGTGGGAGAAGACCCATCTTTTTCAAGGCAATCACAAATATATTCAAAAATCTTTTTTTGTTTTTGAGTAAGTTTTTTTGTTTTTTCTTTTAGCATTCTGACATTATACAACTTTTGGATTTGTGTAACAATAGTACACTTGTGCACACAATATACACAACTGTGCAGAACCCTGTGCATAATCTTAAAATGGCTTTTCTTAGCCAGATAAGCTGCTTATATTTCGCGCTTCCGTGCAACACAAATGTGCAGCATCTTTACGTTGTGCATAACTTTCAATACACAACACACACAAATTTAAATTTGATTTGCAACTAGTTTATGATTTAAAAACATTTTAAAGGCTTCTATTGATATTTTTATCAATATCTGTTAATCTAAATCTTGTAAATAAGTGTACACGGAGAAGTGACTGAGAGGGTTGAATGTAAGCGGGCAAACATTCAACGGGTTTCAAAAGAAACCCTGGCGGCCCGAAGTCCACAGTTTTTTGAATTTACGAAGTAAATAGATATGGAGAAGTGACTGAGAGGCCGAAAGTACCTCACTGCTAACGAGGCAGGGCTTAATCGCCCTCGAGGGTTCGAATCCCTCCTTCTCCTCCAAAAAACAAGGTCTCTATCTCAAGACCATTTGGTTTTTTGTGTTTTTAAAAAAAATAATTAAGAAAGCATGGCCGAGTGGGTATGGTGCGAATGTGTGAGCATTATGCGGATTTCAAAAGAAACCCAGGAACCCGAGGTCATTCAAATTTTTGCATTTTTGAAAAAAATATTAAGGAAGCATGGCCGAGTGGTTGAAGGCAACAGTCTTGAAAACTGTCATGGGGAGACCCATCGTGAGTTCGAATCTCACTGCTTCCTCATTAACATAAAAGCAAAAGAGATTCAAAGGGCGCAAGTAGAATGCAAGAAGTACAAGCATTCTGCGTGTAGGGCCCAAACTGCGAGTCAGAGCAAGTAGGAATCTCACCACTTCCTCCTTGTAAGACAGTAGCTAACACCCTATGGTGTTTTTTTATTTGTCTAAAAAATTTTGAGCAACTGAGGGTCTGTGTTAAAATCAACTTAAACAAGAGTAACAAAAAAACATATGCCAGTTGACCTACGACAATTTATCAACAAACCAAAGCAAAAAGAAAGACGAATTCCGCAATATTCGCAACCAGAGCCTCCAGAAAAGAAATCACCGAAAGAAAATGAAGAAAGCGAAGGAAAATATGGCGAAATCCTGCACCAATGGCAGGCGCCCGAGTTTGAGGTTTATGAAAAATCTGACCGCTGGTACCTTTTTGCCGGCGTTTTCCTTTTGGCGATCATCATCTATGCGATGTTTACAAACGGACCAATTATGGCAATCACCTTCATCTTGGTCGGAATCGTCGGCTACATCCATATGCAAAAAGAGCCGCGCATTGTAACATTCACCATCACCACCGAAGGAATCATAGCTGACAAGGATATGTATCTATATGAAAATATTCATTCCTTTTGGATTTTTTATGAACCGCATCACACTGAAATTATCAGCCTGCACACCAAAGCCTCCATGCTTCCATACGTTCATATTCCCTTGCAAGATGAAGACCCGGTGCATATTCGTGAAATAATATTGCCATACATTCCCGAAATCAAACAAGAGCAAAGCCTGGTCGACACAGTTGAGAAGGTTTTGCATATCTAGAATAATTGGTAACTAGTAATCAGAAATCTAGTCTTTCTCAGCTACAACAAATAGAACGTTTATACAATTAGAACGTTGCCAAGGCTTTACATTTTCCACCTATCATATATACTAAGTTTTGAGTTGAAAAATAGAAAAATGTCCTTGTAGCTCAGTGGATAGAGCGTCTGGTTGCGGTCCAGAAGGTCGCAGGTTCGATTCCTGCCAAGGACACACTTTGTGTGTTTTTTGGCAGGAATCAAACAGGAAAGGGGTCCCGCCCAAGGCGGACAGGCGGGAAAAACTAGGTTTTCCCGTGGCGGAAGCATTAAAACCACTGGGTTTCAAAAAGCATAGCGCATGAGATCTTCCTGCCAAGGACACACTTTAAAAAAAAACACCACCGATTTTCGGTGGTGTTTTTTGTTTTAACTTGTATAATTAACATATGGACATCTTTAATGCCAAAATCGGGTCAATTCCGAGAATCAGCGAAAAATACGTTGAAATTTTGAAAAAAATCAACGTTTTCACAGTGAGTGATTTTTTGCTTCACTTCCCTTTTCGCTATGAAGATTATAGCGAACGAATTGAAATTGACTCCCTTGTCGCTGGGCAAACTGCCACGATTATGGGCGAGATTTCAACGAGCAAATTAGTTCGAACCTGGAAGAAAAAAATGCTCATTACAGAATGCCACATTGCAGATGAAACTGGCAGCGTGCGAGCGGTGTGGTTCAATCAGCCCTATGTCAGCGATTCGCTCACAGTCGGCAAAGGCGTGCGCCTGGCTGGCAAAGTTCTGGAAGACAAAAATGGCTTTTATTTTTCCAATCCGGCCTGGGAACTTTCTTCCCGCGAGCCGACCAACACTGGAAGATTGGTGCCAATTTACAGCGAAACTGAGGGCCTAACTTCCAAGTGGATTCGCTGGCAAATGCAAAACATTTTCAAATTAAAATTGGAAATTCCGGATCCGATTCCGGCAGATATTCTCGAGGAACTCCACTTGCCGCCAATCAAAACTGCCTTACAGTATATTCACTTTCCCCAAAGCGAGAATCAATATTTGCTGGCTCAAAAAAGATTTGCTTTCCAAAATATGTTGACCGTCCAATTGGCCTCTTTGAAAGTCAAAGCCAATTGGGAAAAAGAATCCTGCGTCAAAATCCCTTTTCAAGAAAAAACGATCCAGCAGTTCACCGCTTCCCTGCCCTTCACCCTGACCAACGCCCAACGTAAAGCGTCTTTCGAAATTCTCAAAGATTTGGAAAAAACCAGACCCATGAACAGGCTGCTTAATGGTGACGTTGGCTCTGGCAAAACTATCATCGCAGCCCTGGCAAGTTTGCAGACAACCCAAGCTGACTTTCAAATAGCTATCATGGCCCCCACTGAAGTTCTGGCACGGCAACACTACACAACCTTTTGTGAATTATTCAAAAATACCAAAATAAAGATAGCATTGCTGACAAATTCATACAGAGAAACTAACTCAAAGCAAAATACAAGATACGAAATACAAGATACAAAAAAAGTTCAAAAATCAAAAGCCCAAAGAGATGAATTATTAACCAAAATAAAGCATGGAGAAATAAATATCACAATAGGCACGCACGCCTTGATTCAAAAAGACATTCATTTTAAGAATTTAGCCCTGGTTATCATCGACGAACAACATCGCTTTGGCGTCAGCCAGCGCGCTTTTTTGCAACAGCAAATTGAAACTATCAATGATGGACTGCCTGGTAAAATCCCTCATTTACTCACGATGACCGCCACCCCAATTCCTCGCACTTTGACGATGGCATATTTTGGCAATCTCGATTTGTCTTTGTTGGATGAGATGCCAAAAAATCGCAAACCGATTATCACTAAAATAGTTCCACCTCGCCAAAGGAATGAAGTTTATAATTTTGTCAGAAGCCAAGTGGCCGACGGTCATCAGGTTTTTATCATCTTTCCCTTGGTTGAAGAGTCAGAAAAATTGGCTGAACTTAAGGCGGCCACCCAAGAACATGAAAGACTTTCACGCGATATCTTTCCCGCGCTTTCCCTGGGGCTGCTGCACGGCAAACTCAAAGCCAAAGAAAAAGAGCAAGTGATGGCAGATTTCAAAAATAAAAAATATGACATCCTGGTTGCCACTTCCGTGGTGGAAGTTGGCATCGATGTTCCCAATGCCACCGTCATCATCATTGAAGATGCCGATCGTTTCGGACTTTCGCAGCTCCATCAATTTCGCGGACGCGTCGGCCGCAGCCAGCTACAATCATACTGCTTTCTGCTAACTTCTTCCAACACCGTTAAATCAAAATCACGGCTGGGCGCTTTGGAAAAAACCAACGGTGGTTTTGAAATCGCCGAAGCTGATTTGAAAATGCGAGGTCCAGGTGAATTTCTGGGCCTGCGCCAATCCGGCTTGCCAGACATTGCCATGCAGCATCTCGGCAACGTGAAACTCATTGAAATTTCTCGCCAAAAAGCGCTCCAGCTTTTGAAAAGCAGTCCAACCTTGGCAAAATATCCTTTGCTCAAAAAAGAGCTGACAAGGTTTGCCATCAACGTGCACCTTGAATAAAATCCCGATTTTTGCTAGGATAATTAGGCACTAAGATTTTTAATTTTAACTAAAAAATTCACTCTGTTAAATAATTTTAAAGAAAATTAAGATTTAATAATTTTTGGGTGAATTTTTAAAAATCATAACTATTAATTAAAATAAGTTGTTTCTACACTATTTGTAGAATCAAATCTTATTTAACAGGGTAAATGGAAATTAACCCAGGCATTTTCAAAGCTTATGACATCCGTGGAATCTATGGAAGTGATTTTGATGAAGACATGGCCTATCGACTTGGTTTGGCCTATAGCCAAATGCGAAGAGGAGAATTGCCAGACAAAAAAGAACTCGAAATTGTGGTGGGATATGATATGCGTTTGTCTTCCCAAGCCCTGAAAGAAAAACTTATAGCCGGACTTTGCGATGGAGGTGTCAATGTGATTGATATCGGACTTTCTTCAACTCCAACTTTTTATTTCGCAGTCGCCAAATATAATTATGATGGTGGCGTACTGGTTTCCGCCTCGCACAACCCAAAAGAATATAATGGTTTTAAATTAGTGAGAGAAAGAGCCTTGCCAATCAGCAAAGATTCTGGAATTTTTGTCCTGCGAGATTTGGTGCTTGAAAATAATTTCTCCAAAGCTTCCACGCCAGGCAAGGTCACTGCAAGAGAAGGTGTTTTGCAAGATCAAATCGAGCATGACTTGCCATATTCCGATCTTAAAAAAATCAAGAATTTTAAAATAGTTATCGACCCAGCTAATGCAATGGGCGCCCAATATTTCGACGAACTTTTCAAGCACCTGCCTTCACTGAATGTCATCAGAATTAACTGGAATTTGGATGGAACTTTTCCAGCCCACGAAGCTGATCCGTTCAAAAAAGAAAACGTGGCAGGCTTGTGTGAAAGAGTGCTGGCAGAAAAAGCTGATTTGGGAATTTCAACCGATGGAGACGGAGACCGCATTTTCTTTGTGGATAACAACGGGGTCGCCCTTGACCCAGGCGTCACCCGCGCAATCCTTTGCAAAATATTTTTGAATGAAAATCCAGGAGCAAAAATTGCCTACGATATCCGACCAGGCAAAATAACTCTTGACACGATTGTGGAAAATGGCGGCGTGCCGATTGTCACTAAAGTTGGACATTCACTCATCAAAGAGCAAGCCATCAAAGAAAACGCAGTTTTTGCCGGGGAATCTTCAGGACATTTTTTTCTCAACATGCCTGAAGGTTGCTATGAAATTCCAGTGATTGTAACTTTGAAAATTCTTGAAGAATTGTCAAAAAGTGGTCTTACTTTTGCGCAGTATGCCAAACCCTATGAAAAATATTTCCATTCTGGCGAAATAAACACCAAAGTTGAAAACGGCGCCGAAAAAATTGAGCAAATCAAACAACAATATTCAGATGGAATTCAAAACGACCTTGATGGCATCTCTATTGAATATCCGGATTTTTGGTTCAACGTCAGATCTTCAAACACTGAACCACTGTTGCGTTTGACTGTGGAAGCAAGTACCAAGGAGTTAATGGAACAAAAGCGCGATGAATTGATTGGCATTATCAAAAGTTAAAAACTTCAAAATCTACAACAAAAAAAATCGGAGCCAAGCTCCGATTTTTTTATTTTTCCTAATAAACTAAAAAGCTAATGCCTAATAAGCTAGATTATAAATCCGACTTTCTTTTTCACTTCATCCAATTTAGATTTTGCCAGCGGCCGCACTTTTTCAGCCCCGGCGCGCAAAATTTCCATGGCATCTTCATCAGAGATTAAATTTAATTTTTCCTGAAACGGAGTTAAAAAGCTGTTGATAACCTCGGCTAAATCAGTTTTAAAATCACCATACCCTTTGCCGACATAAAGCGCTTCGATTTCTTTCGGGGTCTTGCCGGAAAAAGAAGCGAAGATATTGATCAAGTTTTTCAGGGCTGGTTTTTCATCACTGTAAACAATTTCACTGCCAGAATCAGTCACCGCTTTTTTTATTTTGCGTTTCACAGTTTCGGCATCGTCGGTCAAGGAAATATAGTTATATTCTGAAGTGGCAGACTTGCTCATTTTCTTGCTTGGGTCATCCAGTCCCATGACGCGCATGCCCTCTTCCTTAATGAAAGCTTTCGGCACAATGAAAGTTTCTCCGAATTTGTGATTGAATCGTTTGGCCAAATCTCGCGCCAATTCCACATGCTGTTTCTGATCTTCCCCTACCGGCACAACTTCCGTGCCATACAAAAGGATGTCAGCCGCCATGAGGACTGGGTAATCAAAAAGGCCAACTCCAACATTATTAAATCTTTCTTTGATAAATTTCTGATAAGCATTTGCGGCAACTTGTGCGGTAACCTTGTACATTATGCCCATTAATTTTACAGGATCAATTTTTTTCATGTCCTCGATTTGTTCGCTTTTCAGTATTTCTTTAATCTCGACAATTGAATTTTCCCTTATAGCGATTTCAAAACCTTCAAAGTCAATGCCGGTCTTGTCTTTAAACTGGGTCATCTTATTTAAATCACCATTTTTTGCAATCGTATTTAATATCCAGCATAGCTCTGCATGCTCAGAAACTTGCGATTGGATGAAAATTGAAGATTTTTTCGGGTCGATGCCTGCGGCCAAATAAATCTTGGCAATTTCCAAAGTCTTTTTGCGCAGCGTATCTGGGTCTTGCGGCACAGTAATGGCGTGCAAATCCACCACGCAGAAAATCGATTCGAATTCATCTTGCAATTTAATCCAATTAGCGATAGCTCCCAAATAATTTCCAATATGTAAATTCCCGCTCGGTTGAATTCCAGAAAAGATTCTTTTTTTGTCAGACATAATATTTTATAAAAAATATTTAATAATTTATTATCAATAATCCCTTAAAGAATGTAAAATGAAAATCTCAAAAATCAAAATGACAAATTAAAATAAAAAATCAATAAAATATGCAAAAATTTTAAATTTTGCAATGTCATTTTCCATTTTGATTTTTAAATTTTCCATCAGACTTTCTTTAATACTACCAAAAAATGGGCTTTTTGCAAACGCCAATTTCCTTTGACAAATTATCATTAATGCTATATATTATCAATGTTGTTGGATAATTGACAATGATAGATCTTTGATACTGACAGCGTTATAGGCGTGTTATCGACAATTACAAGGCTGTCAGCGTTCGAGTATGTCAAAGGAAAGCTCCTAACAAGGAAACCCCCGAAGATAAATGTTGCAAAAACCTTATCTCCTCGCCAAGTCTTCCTTCCAAGTGAGCTTTCCAAGACATATTTTCACATTGGTTCATCGTAACCATTCTATTTAATCTATCTCGCAAAGTAGCTACAGTAAAGCTACTTTTCTTTTTGCCCAAAAATACAAAAACCCAGCTTTCGCTGGGTTTTTGTATTTTTCTAAGAAGCTAAAAAGCTACTGCCTAATAAGCTGCCTTAAACCTCAATCACCACTGGCAAAATCATTGGTCTTCGTTCAGTCTTGGTAAACAGAAATGAACCAACTGATTCGCGAATGTTGTTTTTCACGTAGTCCCAATTGACTGAAACGTCTGCAGAAGTTTTTTCTTTGACGATCTTTTCCACTACGCGTTTAGTCGCATTGACCAAATCAAAATTTTCTTTGACGAAAATGAAACCGCGCGAAGTAATTTGCGGCGTGCCCACAATCTTCTTGGTCTTTGAATCAATCACTACTACAATCATGAACATCCCGTCTTTGGCCAGCAGTTGTCGGTCACGCAGCACGACTTCGCCCACGTCGCCAACGCCCAGACCATCAACCATCACATAGCTAGTGTCGACTTTTTGTGGCAACATCTTAGCATTGCCACCAGTAACTTCCAATTGATTGCCATTATCCAACACGAAAATATTTTCTTTTTTGATACCAACTTTTTCGCCCAACTTGCCAGCCTCTTTGAGCATATAGTGATTGCCATAAACCGGCAAAAAGAAAGTTGGCTGAATCTGATGCAAAACTTCTTTGATGTCATGGGCATTACTGTGTCCGCTAGTGTGCACATCCAGAATATCGCTATGGATCACATTGTCACACTTACGATAAAGATCATCTTTCAATCTTTGCACTGTGCGTTCATTGCCAGGCACGATTGAAGAAGAAAAGATCACCGTGTCATCTTTTTGCACGCGAATAAAACGATGTTCATCATTAACGATGCGAGAAAGGACAGCATTACCCTCGCCTTGCGCACCTGTGCAAATGACCACCACTTTGTTTCTTGGATGTTTGTGAATTTCATTGACCGAAATTTGAGTTTTCTTGAAATTTTTGATGTAACCAAGTTCTTTAGCAATCTCAATATTCATTTTCATAGAATATCCATCCAAAGCGACTTTCTTGCCGATTGAATCAGCATATTCAATGATTTTTCCAATGCGTTTGATTTGTGAAGAAAAAGTTCCGATAATCACCATACCTTTAGCGTTGGCAACCAACTCATTCAAATTGACATACATATCACTTTCAGTTTTTTCAGAAATGTGCGTATCAGTGGCTCCCAAACTTTCCAACATCAAAATTCTTGGGGCTGGCAATTTCGAAAGATGACTATAGGTCACTCTTTCTAGATTGGCCGGATTGGTGTCCATAGTCCAGTCTCCAGGATGGATCACTGTGCCATCTGCCGTTTTGATAATCACGCCGACTGCATCCATCACGGAATGTTCAACATCAAAAAATTCAATCTCGAATTTTCCAAGTTTAATTTTGTCAGCCAAAGTGTTGATGCGAATGGTTTTAAGTTGAGTGGTTGAATTTATCTCAAAGTCTTCCATTTTTCTTTTGATCATCGCCAAGGTCAAATCACGTCCGACAATCGGTGGATAACCAAGTTCGCGCAGCAAAATTGGGGCTGCCCCGATATGATCAAGGTGACCATGACTAAAGACCACGCCTCGAACATTTTTTTCTTTGCCTTTCAGATAGCTGATGTTTGGAATAATATAGTCAATACCTGGCATATCTTCTTCTGGAAATTGCAATCCCATATCCAAGATGATGATGTCACCGCCGTATTCAAACATGGTCATATTGCGACCAACTTCTTCATTGCCTCCAATTGGAGTGATGCGCAAATGATCACTGGCGGGATTTCCTTGTGGTGTTTGCATTCTGCTAGGATTACTCCTGCGATTTCCTGCTGGGCGTCTTTTTCCACCTTGAGAGTGCCCGTTGCCATTGCCACTCTTGCTGTTTGGAGCAACAATTTGAGCATTTCCAGCTGCAACGTTTGCAATATTTTGATTAGGATTGCGAGTAGACTTAACTCCACCACTGTGCCCAGCTGAAGCGTTTGCAACAGACGGAACATTTCTGACGTTTCTCGTATTTGAAACATTATGATGAGTAGGCCTGCCTGCATCGCTATGCGAAACATTGCGGGCAGGTTTTTTTTCAAAACCACCCACTGGCTTTTTTAAATCAGCCAAGATTTGACCAGTTATACTGGTGTCTTGTTTTTTAAACATATTTTTTTGTCGTAAAAGTATTTCACACTAAAGTTTAAGAATTAAAAAGTGAGAGATCGCTTTTACTAAAAGTTTTAATTTAATTTTGAATTAATTTTGAATCATGAAAATGATTCGGTTTTTCCGTTTTGACGGAAAATACTAATTGTTTTTCGATAAAAGAGAAAACGAGAAACATATAGGTGTGGGCAAAAGAGGACTTGAACCTCCACGACATTGCTGTCACTAACTCCTGAAGCTAGCGCGTATACCAATTCCGCCATTTGCCCAATTTTTAATTTACCAAGTGACAGAATGAATCTAGTGCGTATACCATGCCTATCGGCAGGCAGGCAGGCAATTCTGCCACTAAGGCATTGTGGATTTCTACAAAAAAATGAACCACAAACAACGGTAAAAACTGCCTAAAAGAGCATTTTTATTAATTTAAAAGCTTGTTTTTTGTGTTTTTGAAGAAAAAAAGCTTTAAACAAAGTAAAATTCAAGAAGTCTCACACGCTGAGTTGATTGTACACTAACGGAGAAAAAATGTCAAGCGCAAGTAAACCCTATTCATAACGAAGGGCTTCCAGGGCATGGATTTTTGAAGCGCGGCGAGCCGGGAAAAGACCGGTTGAAATTCCCAATACCACAATGAAAGCAACGATAGCTAGCACAAAAGCATTCGGTACAAGAACAAAATCCGCGGCCGAAATGCCATATCGTTTTGAAATCAAATTAATAAGTGCATTTAATCCCTTAGCAACCCCATAACCACCCAACAAGCCGATAGCCCCACCGGAAAAACTAATCAAAATGGCTTCAAAAATAAACATCTTGAAAATATCTGTACGCTTAGCACCTAGGGCTTTCAAAATTCCAACTTCCTTGGTGCGTTGCAAAAGCGAAACACTGAGCGTGTTCATCATTCCCATCGCCGAGATGGACATAATGATGGTTCCAAAAATAATCAACACAATGCGCACGATTGAAAAAAAGGAATTTATGTCAGTGACAGTGTCCACCACGCTTTCAGTCACAAATCCGAGTTGTTCGATTTGCGAACGCACAAGATCAATTTTAGCAATATTGCCAATTTCAATCTTCCCTCTTTGCCCTGCAATCACATTATAGTCACGCTTAAGCGTTTCAAACATTGCATAAGCATAAATAGCATCCGCTTTCGATTGATCGTTAACTATGCCAAGAATTTTAAATTTTTTCCCTGCTTGTCCATTATTGTCTGCTTGAGCATTAACGTCTGTAATTTCTTTCGCAACGACAGCATCGTATTCAACTTCCTTACCGATAGAATCCTGCGCTTTTTCAAAACCAAGCAAGGCTGCCAGTTTCGGTGTGACAATGATTCCATCTGAGGAAGAAAAATTCTCAAAAGAAATTCCCTCAATGTTCACATTTGAAAGTTTCAAATAACCTGAAGTCATACCATACAAAATAGCATCAGTCTGAGCTTCGCCATTAAGAAATTTACCGCCAATATTTGCACTCACCTCAACATTTTTAACATCTGGAATGTTTTTAATCTTATTGATAGTTTCTCCATCCAAGACCACAAAATTTTCCAAATTTTCATTGCTAACATCCACGATTTCTGTAGGATTGTTTTTTGTAACTTCGCGAATAACCATTGCCTGCACGCCAAAACCCAAAGAAATCAAAAAGGTAATAATACCAATACCGATACTAACTCCCCCGATAGTCAAAAATGACCGAGTGCGATTAATGGCAATATTGCGATAGCCAATCAAAAGCACTGAGGACATTTTCATGTGTTTAACCTTCTCGCGTTGCCCAAAAAAACGCAGTCTGATTTTTTCAAAAATATTAAAATTTTTCATTTGTTTTTAACTTTGAAGTAGATTACTGCTGACTACCTACTGTTTTTCATTCTTAGTTAAATTAATTTCTGCCTTCATCGCACGATAATTATGCTTATTGGCTGCATCTGAAGTAATTTTACCATCAACCATCTGAATGATTCTGGTTCCAAATTTATATTGATCCATGTTATGTGTAACCATTAAAATCGTAATCTGAAATTGCTGACTGATATTCTGTAAAAGTTCC
This sequence comes from uncultured bacterium, assembly GCA_903851135.1. GTDB lineage: Bacteria > Patescibacteriota > Minisyncoccia > Moranbacterales > GWC2-37-73 > CAIPMZ01. Next base: position 72,270 of record CAINNK010000037.1, read on the forward strand.
ATCAGTTGTTCACCAGCTTTTTGATCAAGATTTCCAGTTGGTTCATCTGCAATCACAAATTTAGGATCAAGCAACAGTGATCTGGCTAGGGCGACTCTTTGTTGTTGACCTCCAGACAAATCATACGGTCGATGATTTGACCACTCGCTCATGCCAACAAGTTCAATCAACTTGGCCGCGATCTGAATGCCCTCATGAAAAGTCTTGCCTGCAATCACCGCCGGAATCGCAATGTTTTCAATGACCGTCAAAGATTTTATCCAGAAAGGTTGTTGGGGAATAAAACCAATATTGTCATTACGAAAATTGGCGCGCCAATTTTTGGTGTGCGACCATTCATCTTCTCCTCCAATGTCAACCGTGCCTTCAGTTGGAGCTTCCAAACCGTAAATAATGTGCAGCAAAGTTGATTTTCCACACCCCGACGGCCCAACCAGCAATACAAATTCTCCTTTCTTGATTTCGAAATCAACACCATGCAAAATAGGAATTTCCCGTCCGCCCACGATAAAATGCTTCTTGATGCCTTTTACTTTGATAGCTATCTCATTTTGAATATCTGACATAATTTATGTTACTATTTTAAACTAATTTCCTCCGCCCAGTTTTGAAATCCAACCGAATTGATTAAGAAAAGTGCTAGTAATAACTTCCGTTGCGTTGGCGCGTGATTGATCAACTGCAATTGTCATTGAATCAGAATTAGTGACATTTTCAGCCTCGTCAAAAGCACTTATTTGGTAGCTATACACTTGGCCCGTTTCTGCCGGAATCGTGATTAAATGATAAGTGTTAAAAGCATCATCAGCGGCGGTCTGTTCAAAAGATTTCGTGACAATGCCCTTCGCATAGCCTATCTTTATTCTAGTTGGTTCATCTGTTTCTATTCTGATATAGACATTGGCTTGAGCGGTTTTTCCCCGACCCATAACTTTTCCAATAGCTCGACTGGAAACAATTGCTGGTGGACGCGAATCAAAACGCGTAGTGATTTTTTGATCAATATTTTTGGCGGCAATAGCATGCTCATCAACTCCTGAAATTTGAAGAGTGTATTCCACCGAGGGATCCAGCCCCGTGATTTCAGCACTATGATCAGTGGTGCGATCATTAACAAGATAGGTATGCGGACTTGATTCCTTAGCGCTTTGAAAAAGAATATAAGTTGTGGTTGGAACATTTGTTGTGTAGGCCACTACAATGGTTGGCAAATCAACATTCTCTTTGTTTTCAATAGTCACATTAGAAACAGTTGGCTCCTGCGGAGTTGAAAAGGAATATTCATCTGACTTGAAAATATTTGCGTCACCATCTAAACAGCTAATTTGAATTTTGTAGTCAGTTGCTGGTACCAATTTGTCAATTTTTTGCACATGACTAGAACCACCAGTTTCCTCTTTGATGCTCATTGAAGAACCACTACCATAATCAAGCGTGCAAGTTGCGCTCGTATTGGTTTTCCAAGAAACATAGGCTGTGTTAAGTTGAATGTCATTGACAAGTACTTCTGAAATTGTCGGTGGCGGTAAAGTTGTAAAACTGTTTATTTCTGAGGTACCTATATTGCCATCAGGATCAATATACTTGACTCGATAAAAATATTTCGTGCCAGCTTCCAAACCTTTGACCAAAACTACATGATCGGTCAAGGAGTCAACCTGCCCCGTTGTTTGTCCAAGTGATATTGATTTTCCGTATTCCACAAACGAACTGGCTACGCGATCAGTAACCCAGGCAATTTCCCCTTGGAACGATTGCAGTTTACTGGTAGGCGTGCCAACAAGTTTCGGTGGGCTAGTATAGCGTCCAGTAGGAATGATGCTTACCGTTGTTGAAGCGATTGAATAATTGTTAGTCTTATCTTTAGCCTTGATGTAATAATAATAAATCTTGCTTTCCAGTTTTGTGTCCACATAGGCGCTTCCTGTGGTTTTAGCAATTTCAGTGAAATTCAAATTGTCTTCACTGCGATAAATCACATAACCATCAAAATTTCCCAAACTAAGTTCGTCTGGTTTGACCCATTTAACAGCAATACTATACTCAGCATTCTCACGATCAGAAGTGTCAAAGATTTGGATATTACCTGGTACGCCTGGAGCCGAAGTTTCTGCGAAGAAATTAACTGAGGCATAGTTGTTATATCCAATGTTACCAGCTTGGTCAGCAGCTACCACAAAGAAAGTGTTCTGACCTTTTTGAGTTGCGAAAGATCCTGGACCAGCGGCACGCACATTGGTGGCGACCACATTGTTTGGAGTCGGCAAAACATTGATTGAATAATAATAAGTAAGTTTATCAGCTTCGCCCACAAAGGAGGCTGGTTGATCCCAAGAAAAGGAAAAGAAATTGACTTGCGAAGTTTGTGGAGCAACCACCAAATTTTCCGGCGGAGTTGGCGCACTGGCACTATAGTAATATTCTTGCATTATCGGTTCAGAAACATTGCCAGCGTTATCAACTGTTCTGAGAAAAAATTTATTTTTTCCTGATTGATAAGCGCCAGCTGGATGATCAGCATTAGGAATAGTCAATTGAAAAACACTAGGATCATTAATATCCACCCACATGTTGGCAACGTCACCATCAGTGCGATATTGAAATTTTGCAATGCCAGAATAATCATCGCTAGCATCCGGCGTCCACAGAAAAGCATAATTATCAATCGCTGTATAGCCAGTCGGGGTTACTTCAATAGTGGTAGGATTCGTCGGCGCAATTGTATCATACTGATAAGTGAAGGCGCTGTAAGCTTCCGCTGGCACCATGTTAGCTTTATCTATTGCCTTAATTTTCAAATAATAAGCTTTGCCCGAAACAAGATTGGCTGCAGCGTAGGTATTGGAAGTTTGGAAGGTGCCTAAGGCAAAAGGATCAGCATTGGCATTGTCGCCAAAATAAACATAGTAACCGGAAACTCCGGAACCGCCAATATTATCAGCCGCACCATTAGCTTGACCTTCACTCGGCCAAATAAAACTTGGGTTAGGGTATTTATTCCAGGCCTCTTGCGCAACTTGAGTTGTGTGAGATAAATCGCTATAAGCAGTTACCGCTGAAGGATTGCTTGGCGCAATAATGTCTTGATAATAGTTAACCGAATAGTCGTCAATTCTGGGAGAGAAAATTTGGTCCGTTGAAGACAGCGTGAAACGAACCTGAATAAATTCATTCCTTGGGGAATTAATTAAATAAGTATGTTTATCACCTTGGACTCTTTCATTAGTAGTTTGCTCCCAACTTGACCAAGCAACTCCATTAGCAGAAGTTCTTGTTTCTGCCAAAACAAAGGTATTGTTAGGTTGTTGATAATTTACCGTGAGGTTAGCCCAATCATAAACATTAAGCAAATCTAGCACTTGACTGACATAGGTACCGGTTCGCTTGAAGCCTGTCTGAGAACTTCCCAAAACATAAGAATAAAGCCCATCATTATAAGTGTTTGTTCCGCTTCCAGCTATGGTCCAAATACGATTTCCGGCCGACATGCCTGCTCCGCCTCCACCAAAGCTAACCTGAGCTGGCATTGACGGAAGAGTTTCCCACGTATTGTTGGCAATTTTGTAGCGAAAATAACCAGAAGTATTCCCACCTTGAGTCAAATATAAATAGCCATCACCACCATCAATCAATGCTGAGCCACTGCTAATGGGTGTTACCGGGGTGACTGGTGGAATATCCGCAAGCCTGGTCCAAACATTTGTAATTGTGTTAAAACCATAAAATTGATTTGTGCTTTGACCCTTAGTTGAATAAATAATATTATCTTTAAACAAAAGCCTTGAGGCCGTTCCTTGGGTCCAGCCGGTTGTACTTGGAAGACTTGTATTGAGTTGTCCAAGATGGTTCATCCAACGCGAACCCGAAACGGCCAACCTATCATAACGCCACCAGGTTGACCCGGCTCCAGCGGCAGTAAGATAAAGATAACGTGTTCCATCATAAATCAAGGAAACGCCAGAAGTATTGACTTGGGAGGGCGGCAAATTCGTAGTCAGCTCGGTCCAGGTATTTGTCAGAATATCGTATTTAAAGAAATAATTATTTTTCCCATTTACCCTTCTGGACGAAGTGTTAGCGCCAACTATATAATAAACTGCGTTTTCTTGGGAAACATACGCTATTTGTGAACCATCTACAGCGCCAATTGGCAAAGGAGCTAGCTGTTCAGATTTTCCCGTCAGCGGGTTATACCGATTAAATAAGGTATCCCATCCTCCTCTAATTATATAGGCATTCCCACTATTATCAGAAGTCATAGTAGCTCCACCCCCAAAAGGATAATAATTACTATTTGAAATAGTTGGCTCATGAAAAATACCTCGCGAAGGAAGTTCCCAGGAATTTTCCTCCAAGTTGTAACGCAAGAAAACAACATCACTCTCACCTTTCAATAAGTACAAATATTTTCCATCCAATAAACTTGAAGCTCCATATCCAATTGTTATCGGAGTATCAGCCAAGCGCGACCAAGTATCCGAAGCAACGTCATATTTGTAGAAATAATTTTTTCCCCAACCTGGAAAGAAATAAACCGTCTTCGTTTGACTATCATATGAAGCGCTGCCTCCATTTTCAACTGCAACTGGAACTGGCGCCAAAGGTTTCCACTTACCAGCTATCTCTCCAGCTTCTGGATTATTACCAATGGCATACTTGGCGAAATATGGCGTGCCTGCACCTTGAAACATATAAATATCATTTCCACCATCAAAGAAAGCATCACCACCATTGCCAATAGATTGATAAGTAAATTCAGGATTACCAAAATCCAAAGTTCCAAGAGTAACCCAATTATTATTAACCGTATCATAACGGAAAAAAGAATTGTCACCACCTGGAGTGGAATAAATATAACGACTGCCATCATAAGTCAAGGTACCACCGTAAGTAAAATTCTGCGGAGCACTAGAAACTGTTTGCCACAAATCATTGGCAATATCATAACGCAAAAATGTTGAGGTAGCTCCTCCAGCTATAGCGTATAAAAATCCCGTCGGTCCGGCTACTAAAGACCCACCATAATAAATATTGACGGCTACACTATTAATTAAAACATTTGATTTTGCAACCCACAAATTAGCCGCTGGATCATAGCGATAAAAATTAGGACGGTTTCCACCAACCAAAGTAAAGAAGTATGTTGTCCCGCCAGAAACGGCTTTTACTATTCTTGACCCATAATGAGCATAAGTAGGCATCGTGGCCACCCGACCTTCATTCCAAAATCCCCCATTTTGAGCCAGACGCATACTACCATCAACATCGGTAGTTGAAACATCACTTGATGTTCCAGCATTAAAATCCACTGCACTGGTTTTTGTTTCGGCCAGAGTCGGTGAAACCCCACTGTAAATATAAGTAAAAGCATCCCAGGCATCCGCTGAAACATTACCATTATTATCTTTAGTTTTAATGCGTAAATAATAATTTCCGGTTTGCAGCGCTTCAGCTATTTCAAAAAAGACTGTTTGTTGAAAAACTCCATCCGTTTGAGGATTAGCTGCTGCGTTCTGACCAAAATAAACATAATATCCGCTCACACCAGCCCCTTGATCGCTAGCCCCCGTCCAAGAAAAATATGGGTGACTATATGAATAGGAATTTCCGGCAACAATAACAACGCCGCCAATTCTTTTCGATAAGCCTGCTATGGCCGTTGGGTTTTGCGGCGCTTGATCTTCATTATTGTAAGCAATTTGCCAATCATTAACTGTGGGTGTATTAATTTTATCAGAAGAAGCAAGTGTAATTTTAACTTGGATATAACGTCTCGGAGTTGAAGCAATAGCTGTTCCAGTTACGCTCGTCCAAGCGTCCCAATTTTTATTATCAGAACTTGTGCGAGTTTCGTAGGTTATACTTGTATTTGTTGGCACAGAATCATTTTTAGTAAAAGACACCCAATTTTCAACCTGAGAAAGATCTTTGGATTCACTTATATAAACTCCTTGAGAAGAATAATTATTTGAACTGACAGTCAAACTCATTATCTCGGCTGTTCCTTGACCTAAAGCAGCATAAAAAGAATTTCCACCCACATATTCAAGCGAAGCGCCATTATATGCTCCTCGCGCATATGTAAAATCTTTGATTGAAGAAATTTTTCGCCAGGTATTACTTGCAATTGTATACTCCCAGGCCTCATCACGATACCAACCAGCCAAAGCGTATATTTTACCATTAGCATAAGTTATATCGGTTCCATAAAATTGAGTAAAGGGTGTTCTAGCCAAAGCAGTCCAAGTATTGCTGCTGGTAGTATACTTCAAAAAAATACTCTCACCAGCTCCGACTGTAGCAAAAATATCCGTGCCATTTGAAATCAGCCTGCCCCCATAAGAAGCTCCGTGAGAGGAGAAGCCAAGTCCTGTTGACGACATGCTGGCCATCGTTGCCCAAGTGTTGGTGCCTATATTATAACGATAAAAACTAGCGCTGCTCCCTCCGCGAGTCGCATAAATATAGCCATCTGAGGCATTGTAGGCCAAAGTTGCCCCATCAGTTGCTGTAGCCGAAGAAGGCAAGCTTGCAATTTCACCGACAGTAGACCAAGTATTTAAAGCAACATTGTAGCGATAAAACTCACCAGAACCTCCTCCTTTGAAATAGTAAACGTAACCATTCGCATAGGTTCCCTTGATATCAGTATTAACAGCAAAAGGAGTAGCGGAACCAACATTTGCCAAAGTAGACCAAGTGTTGGCAGTAATATCAAAACGATAAAATTGATAATTAGTTCCTCCTCCACCTCTAATCGTATACAAATAACCACCCGCACCAGTCACTCCATTCCAAATCAAATCACTTCCGGTTCCAAGTGCTGCATTCAAAACACTAGAAGAATTTACACTGTTGGAGGTTGTTTGTCCCTCATTAACCATTTGTGGTCCTACCCATTTTCCACTAGTGCCAACGCCAACTGTTCCACCTTGAGGATCGAATTTCCACAAATCATAGCTACCTGCCCCTCTAAAAACATAGAGGAGTCCGTCCGCTGGATTATATTGCATTGAAGAGTTATATATATATCCAGTTGGTGCATCATCAGCCACATTCCAAGAACTCCAAACATTATCCGTGATGTTATAACGCATCATGTAGGTGTAATAAACATACACCCCGTTGTCAGCTCCACTGCTCGGCGTTCCTTCCCAAGAATTCAAATAATAGACATAATCCTTGTTGTCAGAAGAATTATGATAAAAAGTTCCTTTTTGCTCATGATTTAGAGCCGCACTTGAAAAACGAGAAAAGTCCGGGGAATTCGCCAAAGTAGTCCAAGTGTTGGCTACGATATCATATTTGTAAAAATTTTTAGTACCATTACCTCGAAGCATATAAAAATTCCCATTGGTTGCCTTGACCATACTTGCTCCAGTCGAGGTAGTGCCAGTGACAGGTGCTTCATTTTCCCAAGAATTTTCCGCCACATTAAATTTCCAAAAGTCTGTGGCGCCACAACCCCTATTAATGAAAACATTCGTGCCATCACTTTCCACGTTTGAGCCACCGCAAATCGTATCTAAGACGTCAGGAAGCTGAGTGAAAGACTGATTCACAATGTCATATTTATAAAATTTCTTAGAATAAGCTCCGAAAGTCAGATAGATCGTATTGTTTCCATCAAAACCCAAATCAGATCCAACTCCAAGTGTAAAAGGCAATTCTGGCAATAAATCATAAGCATCACGCTTGGTATCATAACGAAACCAGATCCGAGTTCCAACACCCTTAGTAATATAAACATATTGCCCTATCAGCACCGAACTTGAACCATTGCTAAAGCCACCAGCAGAATAATTTTGCTGAGGCACTCCCCAAACTCGAGCATTCCAAGAGCCATCTGGTTGTAACTTAATTGACCCATTGACATCCGAAACATCCACCGTAGTTGTTGCGCCTGCTTTCCAATCCTCGATTGTGGCAACACTAGTTGAATGTGGAGCACTGAGTGCAAACGGCAAGATTGAAAATACCAGCAATAAAGTACCAAGGGAAACCGAAAAACGCCATGAAGCACCCCTAATGACTATCAAAGCTTTAGCGATTGTTTTGTGAATTTTTTTCAGCAAGACCGACAAATAATAACGTTTCCAATATTTCTCACCATAACTTTCATTGCGAGCACTGTGCTTGGAAAGAAATTCGCCCAATGATTCCTGCTCAATGACAAGTTGTTTTTTCGCCTCTTTGTTTTGTTTTTTCAAAAATTTCAAACTAAAAACAATGCCCAGTGGTTTAAATAATTGCTTGATATTTTTTCCCATAGCTAAGAAAATTTTTCCAACCAAAAAATTCAATTTCTCGCTGTGCTTTACACTAACAACTGTATTTTTCTTTTCTTTAAAAACGTCTCGTTTTTTTAAATTGGAATTTCTTTTCACAGAAAAAACTTTCTTTTCAGCTGAGGATTGTTTCAATCTCTTTTTTTCTGGCAAACAAACCACCGAAAAAACGGCGGCGTCTTTCGACATCGTCTTTTTCTTGCTGACAATTCGTTTTGCAGAGCTATCTTTTCTACTTCTGCAAATCGTCTTTTGTTTTTTTGTTGTTTTTTTCTCCATTATTGCCACCTAGAACGCAAAACTACGGCGAAAATTTTCACCTTGCTTAATGAGATAACTTCTTTTATTTATTATACAATATTTTTAAAGATAAAAAAAAGCCAGTTATGCACAGAGCAAATAACCGGCTTTCAAAAAAAATTTATTCGAGACTTAACGTCCATACATATCCTCATATCGAACAATGTCATCTTCTTCCAAATAATCTCCAGTTTGCACTTCAATGATTTCCAAATTTATTTCACCTGGATTTGACAAACGGTGTTTGAAAGTTGCCGGGATGAAAGTACTTTCGCCTTCATGCAAAGTCAACGTATTTTCACCATTAACCACTTGAGCGGTTCCCTTGACCACCACCCAATGCTCAGAACGACGAGCGTGCGACTGCAAACTCAAAGAAGAGTTGGGATAAACTGTGATTTTTTTCACTTTATGCCCAGGGTCCTCAATCAGCACTTCATATTTCCCCCAAGGTCGCTGCACTTCAACGTTATGCTGAATTTCTTTATAATTATTTTCCTTGAGATAATTGACAACTTTTTTCACATCTTCACTGCGACCTCTTTTGTGAATCAAGATACAGTCATTGTTCTCCACCACAACCAAATCCTGCACGCCAATCGTGGTGATCAACCGATTCGTCGAGGAATGCACAAAAACATTTTTACTATCAATCAAAATGTGCCTCTCTTGCAAAGCGTCTTTGGCTGTCAACACATCAGCTAAGGCATCAAAGGACCCAATATCACTCCAACCGAAATCACCTTCAAAAACAACAACGTCTTTGGATTTTTCTGAAATGGACGTATCAATTGATTCAATTTCAAGTTGTTTAAAATCTTCAACAAAATCAGCATAGTCTTTCTTGAAGGCGGCAAAAAGTTTTGGCGCATGTTTTTCAAGTTGCGCAGCAAACGTTTGCGCGTTGAAAATATACATGCCGGAATTCCAAACATATTGACCGGATTGCAAATACTGCTGCGCAATTTCTTTGTTAGGCTTTTCCACAAAAGCATCCACCAAAAAATAGCCATCTTCTTTTTTCCCTTTTTTGATGTAACCAAAACCTGTTTCAGGTGCCAAGGGTGTGATTCCAATTGTCCCAATATGATCGCCAACTTTTTTCATTGCCTCCTTCACAATTTGAACAAAAATTTCCGGCTTGGAAATATAGTGATCAGCTGGCAAAAAAATCACCGACTCATTATTGTCGATTTTAATTTTTTCCACCAAATATTTCACTCCCAAAGCAATCGCCGGCGCAGTATTAAGTGAAGCAGGCTCAATAATAATCTGGCTTTCTTTGATTTTTGGATGAATATCCTTAATTTGATTAAAAACATTAAAATAATTTTCTTCATTGGTGACCAAGAAAATATTCTCGGTTGGCATGATTTTCTGCACCCGCAAAAAAGTCTCCTGCAAAAGAGAATACTCATTATAGAGCTTCAGGAATTGTTTTGGAAAGTTTTTGCGCGAAAGCGGCCAAAGACGAGTTCCAGATCCACCACAAAGGATAATGCTATGCATAGGAAATTAGCTTCACTAGCTTTTAGAAAAAACTAGTTTAGGATATTTTTTAAAAAAAATTAACTATTGCAAAGTTATTCCAACACCTGCAACCCACCCAAGTCTTCTTTGGCAATTGATTTGTAAAGTGGATTTCTTTTGAGAGCGGGATTGCCATTTTCATCTTCAACCACATAATAAGCAAAGCCTCGCATTTGCCTGACTAATTCATAATCAGCATGTCCAGGAAAACTGACTGGGTCACGATCTTCAAAATCAACCGGACTGTCATCGATTGTCACCAGATAAGTCTGCCCAGTGTTGACCACCAAATGCCCAAATTTCAGCGGCATGAAAACATTGTCACCAGTTTTAACCGAAATTGCTTGAAACTCTTCGACTTCATCTGCAATCAAATCACCATTTTCAGCTTCAGCCAATTTTTGCAGCAAAGCCACACCCTGCCCATAGGCAATCAGATAGTTCTCGCTAAGGTCGCCCACGTGATAGTGCCCATAAGTTTTGATATACTCTCCTGAAATCGTGCCTGGCTCCCAAACGGTCGTGTTTTTTTGATCAACGCCGCCCCTAATCATATAATAATGGACTGTCGGACCAACCCCACTTGGATCCATCAAAACGTCCTGCATTTTTTCGTGAGTTCGCAATGCTAAGTGCTTTGGCACATTTGAAAAATCGATAGGCATATTGTTTTATTTTATTGAATTATTTTAAGCTTTTAGGACTTTTACGTTTGATCGAAAATTACTTACAACCGACTTTTTTAGCGAGAAAGACTTGAAGTAGACCAGGGGAGATTTTCTTAGTAAAGAAACTACGCTCTAGGAATTTGAGAGCAAGCGTAAAAGGCCTAAAATTATCAAATCTTATTTATCTAAAAAGCTAGAGCCTAAGAAGCTATTTCAGTATCCTTTTGGTTTTCACGTACCATTTGCTTACATCCACAAAACGATCTGCTGGCATATTAATATTTTGAATGGTCATTCCATGTACTGAATTATTAACTGGGTATAAGTAAGTCGGACCATATAAAAAGACCGCTGGCACCTCTTTAGCTAATAACTCTTGAAATTTCTTGTAAGAATCAACGCGCTTGCTTTCATCTGGCTCCTGTCTAACACTTTCCAAAATTCCGTCCGCTTGACTATTGTCAAACAAGGAAAGATTAAGTCCCGGATCGCGTTTTTGACTGGAATGCCAAAATGAATAAAGATCCGGATTGAAAGTAATTGCCTGGCCAAACAAGAGACTGTCATATTCACGCGTTCTAATGTAGTTTTGTTGCAAATCAGAAACTGTCAAAATCTTTACATTCAATTTTGCGCCAACTTTTTGCCACTGCGTCTTAAGCAGTTCAGCTGTCTGAGAAAGTTCCGGCCAATCAGTAGTCACCAATTCAAATTCAAGCGTAACATTGTTTTTCTTTCTAAAATCACTGCCTGCTTCTTTTTTCCAACCAGCATCGTCAAGTATTTTATTTGCTTGATCGATATTCTTACTGACCTGAACTTGATCATTGTAACCATCCATCTGCGGAAAAAACGGTGATGAAAGCGCCACGCCCTTGCCACGTAAAACACTGCTAATAATTTCCTTACGATCAACACTCGAGTTGAGAGCTATTCGGACATTATCATCAGCCAATACCACGCTCTTGGTTTGATTAAAGAAAACTGAAAAATATCGAGGAATAATCAACTCGTGTATGTCCGTGCTTTTGACATTCTTGATAGAGCCAATTTTTTCCGGTGCAATACTGTTCATCCCCATCACTTCTTTTTTGTTGTAAGCAGCGATAAGTGCGTCATCATCAGCGTAAAAATTGAAAGTAAAATTTGAAATATACGGACTGCCTGCATAAAAATCTTTAAAGGCCTTCAGGTGATAGGTCAAAATGCTACCCTGAGAATCTTTTTGAAAATCGGAAAACATAAAAGGTCCCGAGCCAATCGGATGCAAATTATAATCAGCCAATGCAAATTTCTCAGGCGCAATATTTTCCCAAACATGTTTCGGCAAAATTCCAATAGTGAGATTTTCCAAAAAACCAACGTAAGGATTTTTCAACGTAAACACAATCTCGTGATCATTACTCACGCTAACATCAACCCCTTGCCAGCTTTGTCGCAACGGACTTTTGTAAGCAGGGTCCTGCAAAATGTTAAAAGTAAAAAATATGTCCTCCGCTGTGATTTCCTTGCCATCCTGCCAATGGGCATTTTTTCTCAGCTTAACTGTGTACTGACGTTGATCTTGCGAGACAGTGAAACTTTCAGCCAGGTCTGGTACGGCGTTGCCATTGTTATCATATTTAAAAAGCCCACTATACACCAGTTGCGTCAAATCACTATCAGCCTCACTCGTTTGAGACAAAAGCGGATTAACATAAAAAGGTTGCCCAACAGAACCCTCGATATATTCCCCTCCAACCTTCGCAATGGGCTTAGTCAAGTTCAAATAAAAAGTTCCCAACCAGGCTATCAGTGAAAAAGTTATGACAAGCAAAAGAGCCGACACGACTAATTTGTCTTTAAAAGAAAGCAAGCGCCCAATATTGCGCCAGTTTCTTGGCAAAAGATATTTAATTCTGTTCCCCTTCTTGATACTAATAATGTTAGCGATAAAAAAATTAGCAGCTTATCGATTTTGAAAAATAACCGAAGCGATAGCCAATCCAATAAAACAAACCCCTAAAAAGATAGCAGCGAAAAACAAAAATTTTTCCACACCTCTTTTTGTGTAATAGCCCCCGAAGTCTCCGCCAAAAGCAGCGCTAAGGCCGCTACCCCTATTTTGCAACAAAATAGAAATTATCAAAAGAACCGAGACAACAATTTGAGCGATAGTGATAAATTTCATAAAAAATATAGGTTAGTGCATTTATAATTTGCTGACTATTCAGATTTAAACTTACCAAAAAACCTTGCCCACGTCAAGGAACATTTGCAATTTATGGCTTTAAATAAGTCTTTTATAGATTTGCAATCTAAACAATTCAAAAAATTAAACCAACAAGCGAGCAGATTTTTTCTTTTTTCGCTTAAAAGTGGTTCACCTTGATGTTAAAAAAGTTCAAAAGATAAAAAACACTTTCACTGGGATAAAAAGAAAAATGTCTGCGAGTGAAGCATTATTTTGGTAAAAAATATTAATGACTAAGTCCCAACTGCTCAATTTTTTCTTTAAATTTTTCAAAAATAACCGGCCCATGAGGCACTGGCAAAAAAACCAAGGCATCGTCTTGGGCATAAACCAAACTGCCCTCCTGATGAGTTTTTGGATTCCTGGAAATCTTTTTTTGCTCGATTCTTTTCAACCAGTTTTCCAGCCAAGCCCCACCAAGCAAGAACTCGCCCACCGTCCGGACAGTTCTTGAAAAAAAATCATCAGTCAACACTTTCATTTGAGACAGTTCCTGCAAATCATAAGTTGGTTTCATATTTTTGATCCATTGGTTTTTGATTTGAAACCGCTGATAAACCTCTCCGCCAAACAGTGGGGTCAGGAAGGTATATTCATTAGCGGAAAACAAATCTTTCGTCATTACCTCCAGTGATGACTCGGTCAAAAAATAATTAAGGCAAATTCGGTTAACAATTTTCTTGCCATATCTTCGCTTGCCAATGAGTTGTGCAAAGGCGGTCACCAAAGTTCGACCAGTCCAAATATGTCCAGGGCTAGTAACTATCAACAAATCCCAATCACTGTTGCGGTGGGCATTTTTCATAGCCAAGCCACCCGTGACCCCAATCATCCTGACAAAAGGAATAAATTTGAGCCAATAGACAACTCTACCAAGCCGTTTTAATTTGCTAGCGGAAATTTTTTGATTCCTGATTCGCAGATCAACAATATCATTTCGACCTTTGAGAAAATAAAAACCATTGCGGCTTTCTAGATATTTTACAAGCTTATCACTTTGTAATTCCTTGATAAGTTGAGCTAATTCAATTTTCATTGATTTATCAAAATCGCCGGCATAATCAATGCGAATCAAATGTTTCCAAACTTCAAAGGCTGTCAACGGATAAGAAAATCCATCATAATATGCCACCGTAGCCAGGATATATCTATGCAATTTTGAATGATTTTCTTTCATGCTCCCATTGTAGCAACGGAGACTTAGCCTGTCATCTTCCGCCAGGGCATTTTTTGTGGCGTGATAAAAAGCCTATTTATCAAATTTTTTTTGAGATTTTCTTTGTAATAAAAAATTTTTGCCGGTCACCACGCTCTTGCCAGTTTTTTCTTCCAAAGCAACCCGCGCATCCTTGGCAATTCTGCCACCTCTCTTGGCTGGCACCTTGTTTTCTGTTAAACCCTTGGATTTCATTGTTTCGGCAATTTGGCGAGTTGAAAGTTCTGCCAAGGCCGTGAAGACGAGTTCCGCATCTGACATATGGTCACGTAAATTTTGAGTCTTGAGTTTTTTCAAATTTTTGTGTTCAACCACAGTCAGGTCACTCCATTCTTGATGGATTATATTCGTCAAAATTGCAAATTCAGTTTGACCAACAACTTCACTGCTTTTCCAATAGTCCGTCAGTTTATTTCTGATTTCCTGGCCCATCATTCGTTGTTGAATCCAACTTTTGCTCCTGCCCTGCTTTTGCCAATATCCCCTTGAACGATTCAAGGCCTTTTCCGGATCACTCATTTCTTGCATTCTTTCATAACCGACTTTCGCCAACCAAAGTTTAACTGGCTCAGCTTTTTTAGATGGCACCGATTGAATCAGGCGCAAAATGGTTTCCGTGCTAGCAACATCGGTCTTGTAAAATTTTCCATCAGCAGAAAACATTTTCAGTTGGTCACATTTCGTGACCAACTGACTTCCTTCATTTTTTAAGCGATTCTTCAAGGTTGTCCAATAACTCTTGGCTTTTTTGAAATCCTCCTGTTCTATCAGAGCAGCCACGATATCAATCACAGAAAAAAACCAAGTTTCAGTTTTTTCGTCGTAGTGCCTGCGAATTTTGAAATTTTCAAAAATGGCTAGCGAGTTTTGATTTTTGTTCATATTTTTTCACCTTACTTGTTTATACTGATATTCTATCACCACTAGCAAGAGCCGTCAAACCTGCCCGCTGGTAACCAAGAAATCAAATTCCGCTCACAAAAAAAATTCTGACGTTCTTGCTCGCCCGCCTTTGGAGGGAGAATGTCAGAATGTTTTTTAGAAATAACTTTCCTTTTTAAGTTACCAATAAAAAAAATATTACAATATACTGAAATGTTATAACGAGAATTTGTGGGCATTAAAAAAAATTGCAATTTTGGTCATATGCATATGAATGCAATGCAGGATTCTTCCAAGGGCGATCCTTGGCGGAATTCTTTTTATGAACCTATTCCAGAAACATGTGGTCACAATGAATAAGCGCCCGAATTTTTTTCTGGCCCATAGAAGCTGAGGCTTTTTTTGAATCATATTGCGCAATTCCAAATCCGAGCTTCTTTTTTGCCTCATTCCTTATTTCAATCACATCACCTTTTTCAAAGTTTCCCTCAACTTTCACGATTCCAATCGGCAAAAGACTCACCGCCTTTTTTGAGAGTAAAACCTCTTGCGCACATTTATTCACATACACAATACCACGCGAAAGACCTTCAGAAAAAGCCAAGCGCCGTTTTGCTGCCGACAACTTCCGCTTGGGAATAAACTTTGTCCCAACAATTTTTCCCTCAACTATATCCACGATTATATTTGGTCGTTTTCCATTGGCTATATGCGTAACAATTCCTTGCGTAGCAAGTTTTTTAGCAATACCAAATTTTGTATGCATGCCACCGCGACCCAAAGCTGACTTATCATGGGTAATATATTTTTCAATTGATAAACTTTTTGTAAAATCTATTTCTGAAATAACTTGAGCTTTAGGATCGCTAGGGTTGCCGTCAAGTACACCCTCAACACTTGTAAGCACAATTACGGCATCCGCATTTAATTGTGAAGCAATAAGCCCTGCCAATTCATCGTTATCAGTAAAGATTAATTCCGTAATAGCGATAACATCATTTTCATTCACAACTGGCACAACACTATCTTGCAACAAATTCTCAAAACAATTTTTCAGATTCAAATAATGCTGTCTGTCTCGAAAATCCTCTTTTGTCACCAAAACTTGAGCACAGACATAGCCATATTTAGCAAAAATATCTGCGTAAAATGACATCAATTTTACTTGTCCGACAGCTGCAAAGACTTGTTTTTGAACAATACTTTCAATTTTATCATTCAGTTTCAACACTCCTCTTCCAGTCGCAACAGCTCCTGAGGTAATCAAGACGATTTCTACTCCGATTTTATTTAAAGAAACTATCTGTTTAACAAGCTGCGCTACCACGGTCGCATTAAACTGTCCCTCTTTCGAGATAACACCACTCCCAATTTTCACAATTATTCTTTTGTACATAAAAATCTAACTTTTATAAAAATTTTTTTTCAAGCGATTAAACTTCTGCTTCTTCTTTATTTTTATTTTTAATCAAATCCCCCACAAAAACACTGAGCGAAGTTGCAATCGGAATTGCAAGAATTGCCCCAAAAGAACCGCCAAGTTTAGCTCCGATTAGCAAAGCTAAAATTACTACGATCGGATTAAGTCCCACTACTTTTTTCATAACTTGTGGCACGATGACATGACTTTCCAGCTGTTGAATAACGGTCAGCACGCAAAGCACTACCACCCCAGTCATCGGCGAAATCAAAAAACCAATAGCTGAAGCCAGGGCTGTTGAAATAATCGGCCCGAGATACGGCACGATTTCCAGGATGCCAGCCAACATCGCCAAGATGAGAGCGTAGGGAACTTTGAAAACTGAAAGGACTGCAAAATCGAGCAGAAAAATGATCAACATCAGCAGCACTTGTCCGCCCAACCATTTGCCAATCTTACTTTTAATTCGAGTGGTCAGCGAAACAACGTAGTCATGCTGCGCTGTCGGCGTAATGGAAACTAAAAATTTATTCATCACATCTTCCCTGACTGACATATAGAAAGTCAGTGCTAACACCACCAAAATTGAAATAAAGAAAGTCATCACACTAACAGTGGTGGAAAAAATACTCCCGGAAGATTGTGAAAGTCCCCCAAGCGTGTTGCGCAAAAATTCATGGCTATCAAAAGCAAACCCGTATGATTGAGCATATTGCTCAAAACCACTAAAGGTTGCTGTAAGCTTTTCCGCATAAACAGGAATATTGGTTGTAAACTCTTTGAACTGTCCCACCAACGGAGGAACGATAATTGAAAACAGCAGACCAATTAATGAAAAAAGCAACACATAAATAATGGAAATAGCAAAAGATCTTGGAATTTTCTTTCGACCCATCCAATCAATGATTGGATCAAACGTGGCTGCCAAAATGATCGACAAAAAGAAAAGGGCCATCACGTCCCTGACTAAATACAAAAACCATAGCCCCAACAAAATTGCGATGGTGCGAATAATGACGCCAGTTGAAATGTCGATTTGTCTTTTGTTCATAGAAATCAAATAGTTTTCAATAATCAATTTTCCATAAGTATATGGATTTACCAAAATTGAGCGAGCATACTTTTTATTTTTTCACTTAAAATCAGTAGATTTTACTGGGATAAAAATAAAAAGGTATGCGAGCGATTTAGCAGCAGACAAGAAAGATTAAAACTTCATCAACTGGGCAATTTTCTTGTCATTTTTGTGCGGCCCAACAATTGCCAAATTGAGTTTCTCTTTGCGGAAAATGTCTTTGGCTACTCGCAAAACATCGCCGCTTGTCACTGCGTCAATTTTGGCAAAAACTTCTTTTGGCGAAAGAATTTTTTCTTTGTGCATCTCTTGATCAATGAAAAACATCGCCACATCATCCGAAGCTTCAAAGCCCATCACAGAGCGTCCGCGAATATAATCTTTGGCTTTTTGTAATTCTTTTTCGGAAACTTTCTGGGTGGCAATTTTTTTGTATTCATTCAGAATAACTTCAATGGCTTGTCCGAGATTCTTGTGCTCAATGCCGGCCTGTGTTCCAATGTAACCGCAATCTTGATAGGTGTCCACGCTAGTGTGCACAAAATAGGCCAAACCTCTGCGTTCGCGAACTTCAATGAAAAGTCGACTGCTCATGTTGCCACCCAAAATCACTGACAGCAAGGAAAGCGCCCAACGATCTTTGTGATTTTGATGATAAGCCCGAGCGCCCAAGATAAAATGAGTTTGATCAGTTTTTTTGAATTTAAGATGCACGCCGGCAACAGTTTGTTTGTCGGAAACTTTTTTGAATTTCGCCTCAGCGCCTTTTTCAAATTTGCCAAAGTATCCTTGCAATTGCTTAATAACTGCCTTTTCGTCAAATTTTCCAGAAATGCAAACAACAGTCTCATTAGCCACGTAATATTTTCTCAGGTATGCCACAAAATCTTTGCGAGCAAAATTTTTGATCGTCTCTTTATAGCCAACGATATTGCGTCCCATCTGATGGGCGCCATACAAAAGTTTTTCAAATTCCTCCCCAACGCTGCGCCGCGGATCATCTTCATACATGCTGAGTTCCTGCAAAATCGGCCCACGCTCACGATCAATTTCCGCTTGCTCCAATTTTGAATTAAGAAAAATATCAGCAATCACTTCCAAAGCTTTGTCGACATGCCGGCCATCAACTTTAGCATAATAAGCCGTCTTATCTTTCGAAGTAAACGCATTGAACTCTCCGCCAATCCCATCGAGCTCCTCTGAAATGGATTGGGCAGTTGGTCTTTTTTCCGTTCCCTTAAAAAGCATGTGCTCAATGAAATGCGAAAGGCCGGCTTGTTTTTCACTTTCATAGCGCGAACCCACCCCCACCATCACCATCACTGTGGCAGTCTGCGTTCCTTCCATCGGCACCGTCAAAATTCGCAGGCCATTTTTGAGAGTTGTTTTTTTATAGTTCATAAATTTGCTTATATTTGTTAGCTATATAATTAACAAAATATTTACTGCTTAATTCTTCTCCTGTTATTTCCATTATCAAACCGTTTGCAGAATAAGTTTTTCCGTGAATATGAATATTGTTTCTCAACCACTGCCTAAAATGCTCGAATTTTCCAGCTGCAAATTCTTTCTCTAAATTTAAAATTGATTTTTTAGCAGCATCAAAAATTTGAGCAGAATAAAGATTGCCCAAGGTATAAGTAGGAAAATAGCCAAATGAGCCACCTGACCAATGAACGTCTTGCAAAACCCCATTTGCATCATTTGGCACGGTTACGCCCAAATATTCTTTCATTTTACTGTTCCAAATTTTAGGTAAATCCTCAACTTCAATAGTTCCTTCAATTAAATCTTTCTCAATTTCAAATCTTAAAATTATGTGCAAATTATATGTCACCTCATCTGATTCAGTCCTAATTAAAGTAGGCTTTACATAATTTATATTCTTGTAGAATTCTTCCAGGTTTATATCACTAAATGGTTTTGGAAATTCTTTTTTTAATTTAGGATAAAAATATTTCCAAAAATTGAGATTTTGACCAACTATTTTTTCCCAAATTCTAGATTGTGACTCATGAATTCCATGTGAAATAGCCTCGCCCAAGGGTGAACCAAAATTTTCAGACAAAAGTCCCTGTTCATAAAGCGCATGTCCAGTTTCATGTATCACACTAGAAAGCGAATAAAAAAGATCTTCTTTTCTATATCTTGTTGTAATTCTCACATCTTCCGGGTTGAAACTTGTTTCAAAAGGATGAGTGCTAATATCCATTCTTCCGCAGTCAAAATTAAACCCCATTTTACTTGAGACAAATTGATTAAGTTTTTTTTGCTTCTCAAGAGAAAATTCACCATACAGAGCTTTGGGATTTATTTTAATTTTACTTTTTTTAATCTTACCAATAATTCCCACAAGAAATTCCCTTAATTCAAAGAAAATAATAGAAATTTCCTGAGATGTCATCTGGGGCTCATATTCATCCAGCAGTGCATCATAGGGAGAATCTTTAAAGCCAATCAACTGAGCTTCTCGCCTTTTTAATTCAACAATTTTTTTAAGATAAGGGACAAAAAGATTAAAATCAGATTTCTTCCGAGCTTCAGCCCAAACAGACTGAGCGTTAGAACAAGTTTCTGCCAGTTCTTTTACGAATTCAGCCGGTAATTTCTTTTCTCTAGAAAACTGTCGCCAAGTTTCACTGAAAATTACCCTCTCATTTTCATTCAATTTTTTATCTTTTTCGAGTTTAGCTATTTTCTTTAAAAGTTTTTCAAATTCTGCAGAAATAAATTTCTCATGAAAAATGCCGACCAAATTAGAAATTGTTTTCGCCCTAAAGGCAGCTCCTTTTTTCGGCATATAAACTTCCTGATCCCAATGCAAAAGAGCCACAGCTGAACCAAGATGACTCAACTCGGATAATCTATTTTTTAAATCCTCAAATAAATCTTTTCTTGTTTCCATAATTATAATTTAATTTTAACAAATATTAAACAAACCACACTTTGAAATAAAAAGAAAAACGTATGCAAGCTAAAAACCGCCTGAAAAAATTCTGTGAAATTATTTCTCAGCCACTTTTCTCAGTAGCGAATAAGCCTCAATATTTTTCTTGTTAATCGTAACAAAATACAAACTTCCATGTCCGCCATGCGCCGAGACTACCAATTCTCCTAATTCATTTCTAATCTCCAAAATTTTAACTGGAATATTTCTATCTCTGGCCATAATCTCTACCAAATCAGTAGGATAAAGCGCATTATGCACTTTCACTTTCAAAATTTTTCCAGTCGCACTGATAATTTCTCCAACCGATTGAGAATTCTTACCCACCATTTCCCCAGCAAAATTATGCTCGGGTTCACTACCAAGTAGAAAACCTTTAGTATATCCACGGTTGACTGTTTTATCAAGCTCGCCATTGGCCCATTTGGAAGCCTTTTTCATTTCCGAAGCAGAACCTTTGTTTTCAAGCACATCCAAAACTTTTCGATAAGCTCGCATAACACTGGCAACATAAAAAGCGCTCTTATTGCGACCCTCAATTTTAAACGAGCTTACACCCGCATTTTTGAGCTCTTGCAAATGCGAAAGCAGATTCAAATCTTTGCTATTGAAAAAATAAGTTCCATGGCAGTCCTCTTCTAACAAAACTGGCCGCCCACTCTGCACTTCAGCAATCTCCATTGTTTTATATTGGGCTGATTCTAGATTCTCGATTTTAGATTCTAGAGTTTGTTTGGAATTTTGAATTTCACATTCCACTTTTTGCATTTCATTTTTCGCGTTCCATGTTTCGCGTTCAACGTTTCGCGTTTCACGATAACCCCACCTACATGGTTGCGTGCAATCACCCAGATTGGCACTTTTATTGTTCATCCATTTGCTCAAAATGCAGCGTCCGGAATAACTCATACACATCGCACCATGCACAAAATATTCCAATTCTAATTTTGGAACCTTCTTTTTTATTTCAGCAATGTCTTCCAGCGTGACTTCGCGCGCCAAAACTACTCGCTCAACCCCCTGCTCGAACCAAAATTTAGCCGCTTGCCAGTTGGTCGTGTTAGCTTGCGTGCTCAAATGAATCGGCATCTTCGGCAAATGCTTGCGCACCAACATGATGATGCCAGGGTCAGAAATAATCAGAGCGTCAATAGAAATGGTTTTCAAAAATTTCAAATGTTTTTCAATGATTGGCAAATGATAATTGTGCGCATAGATATTAAGCGTAACATAAATCTTCTTGCCACGAGTATGCACAAATTCGCTTGCCATTTTCAAATCTGCTTCAGAAAAAGCGTTGATTCTCGCCCGCATCGAAATGCTCGGCAGTCCACAATAAACCGCATCCGCCCCATAATTGATGGCGTACTTGAGTTTTTCTAGGCTCCCCGCCGGTGCTAGAAGTTCAATCTTTTGGCTTTTTTTAGTCATAAAATATTTTCCTTATTCATATAACATCCTACGCTCATTTAAGCGTTTGGTCAATAAAAACAAAATACAACAAACAATAAAATTACTTAATAAACCTGTATCATTTGATATTTAAAATTCGTACATTCGTAAAATTCGTAATTCGTAGAGATAGTTGATTTTTGTCCAATTTTAAGGCACAATAGGCATATGGCAACCTTAGCATTCAACAAAAGAGCGCATTTTGACTATGAGCTGGAAGATCACTTCGAGGCTGGTTTAGTGCTGAATGGAGCTGAAGTCAAATCAGTCAAAAACGGTCACCTTAGCCTTAAAGGCAGCTTTGTGACGATGCATGAAAACGAGCTTTTCCTTACTAATGCCAACATTTCACCATATCCTTTTGCCAAAACTTCCATCGCCTATGACCCAACTCGCTCAAGGAAACTTTTGGTCAAAAAATCAGAAATCCGCTCCCTCGTTGGGAAACTGCACACCAAAGGCTTGACATTGGTGCCTCTTCGTGTGTATACTAAGAAACGACTCATCAAGTTGGAATTCACTATAGGACGCGGAAAAAAGGCATTCGACAAACGCAGCGACCTAGCCAAAAAAGAGTCGAAGAGAAATATAGAAAGAGCGCTCAAAAATGCTTAGGCCTTTTTGAGAATTTGAAATTTAAATTTTGAAATAAATTTTAAATGATTTAATATTAAAACATTTTATCATTAAAGTTTTATCAAAAATTTGAAATTTGAAATTTAAAATTACCGCAACAAAAGTATCACAAAATGATTTTACTTTTAAAAAATATGATTTGACACTCCCAGTCCTCCACGCTCTTCTAGCGTTGCGGGCTGGGGTTGTTTAGTTTCGACAGGTTGTACTTTTCAAGATATGCAAGTCGATTACCGCTGCTGGATCGTAAAAAGTGTGGCGAAGATATAAGTGCAAACTTCATATCAAAGGCGAAGACTACATTTGCGCAAGCATTTGCCAGTTTCTCTCCTGCTTTAGCTTAGGCTTGAAGCCATCGAACTGCTGATTTCTCGTAAGCAGAGCTCGGTGCCAAACATGAGAATAGCTTGATGCGGTTTTTCAGACGCACCAAGCAAAACAACTCTGAAAACGATACTTGGAGGTTTTGTTTGTTTCCTACTCCAAAATACCGTATCCCGATTTATCGGGAATGAAACAAACTAAACTTGTAGAGGCTTTTGAATCGTTAATTCTGGACGCGAGTGCAATTCTCGCCAACTCCACAAAGTTTTTGGGGTGTCCGCCCTAGGCGGATCAGCCTTGGGCTGACAAATCCCATCAACTCCACATCTTAAAAAGTTTTAAAGGCTAAATTTGAAATTTTAAATGAGTTTTAAATGATTTGATATTAAAACATTTTGTCATTAAAATTTGATTTAAAATTTCAAATTTCAAATTTAAAATTATTAGGCGATATTTATTAAGTAAAAAACAAAAATCACGCGACATTCTTCTGATAAAAATGTCAAAATGATTTCATACAGCCATTAGAAAAAGATTCCGCTTTAAACCAAAGCAACAAACCGGTCCAGCGCAAATGCGCATCAATGAAGCCATCAGAATTCCTAAGGTTTTTTTGATTGATGACGTTGGAACCCAAGTTGGTGAAATTCTAACCAGCCAAGCTTTACTGCTTGCCAAAGAACAAGGCTTAGATTTAGTTGAAGTCTCTCCCAAAGCCAATCCACCAGTTTGCAGAATTATGGATTATGGCAAGCACCTCTATCAGCAATCAAAACAAATCAGAGTAGCCAAGGCCAAGCAAAAGAAAGTTGAAATCAAGGGCGTTCGAATTGGTCTGCGAACTGACAGTCACGATCTCGATTTCAAAAAGACCCAATCTGAAAAATTCATCAAGCAAGGGGACAAAGTTAAGATTGATATCGTTTTGAAAGGACGCGAAAAAGCTCATCAAGATTTAGCCAGAAAGAATTTGCAAGATTTTATTGCCAGCATCACCGTTCCACACAAAATCGAAGACCCAATTAAAAGATTTCCAGGGGGTTTCAATGTTACAATTGCTCCGACAGAAACGGCGGAATAAAAGTTTAAGAACAAGCTTAACAAAGATTAACTTAATTTAGAGAAGTAAAATAAATTATAATAAGCATTGCTATATTGCTATATTGCTATATTGCTGAAAATCATTCAACAATATGACAATATGACAATATGACAATATGAGAAGATTATGCCCAAGATGAAGACCAACAAGTCAGTTGTCAAAAAGGTCAAAATAACTAAGAATAAGAAAGTTTTACGACGCTCAAGTGGACAAAATCACTACAATTCAAAAGAAAGCGGCGCAGTGGGACGAGCAAAAAAGAAAGATCAGCGAATGTTTTCAACTGATGAAAAAAATATCGTAGCCGCCCTTCCTTATGCGATTGGCAAATAATAATAACTAACTAAAATCAGTAAAAATATATGGGACGAGTAAAACGCGGTGTAGCCGCATCAAAAAGAAGAAAGAATGTGCTTGAAATGGCCAAGGGTTTCCGTTGGAGAAGGAGCAAAAATTATGTTGCTGCTAAAGAAGCAGTCATGAAGGCTGGAAAATATGCTCACCGTGATCGTCGAGCCAAGAAACGAACCAATCGCCGACTTTGGATTATCAGACTCAATAACGCCGTTCGCCTGCTTGAACTAACCTACAGCAATTTCATTGCAATGCTGAAAGGAAAGAACATTGAAATCGACCGAAAGGTGCTTTCCCAAATGGCTGTTGAAAATCCAGCTGTGTTTCAGAAACTTGTTGAAAGTGTCAAAAAATAATCAGCAATAACTTTTAAAAAAATCCGCCTTAGGCGGATTTTTTTGTTGACTGCGGCTATAGCACTAGACATCAAAAGCTATTTCTTATATTTTTCATTAAACTGCTTCAGCAATCGACTAAGGGCGATGAAGGGCAGCCACAACCAAAGAGTGCTTTTTGCTCCTTTGTCCAAAAACTCAGCCAAAGACTGCGTAAAAAATTTAAACGCCACATACACAAAAAGTAAAAGAAGCAACATTAAGAGAATATCTACTGAACTCATATATTTTTTGCAATTAATTTATAATATAATTTTTAAACGGTTTATTTTTTACTCAATGATTTAAAAAATTAACCAGGATTTCAACTTCAGAACCTTTCCACAGCCTCACGTTATGCGCTTTGCGTTTCACGTTATGCGCTAAACCATATTAGCATTAATGCATTGGGTCATATCATAAATAACATCCTTCTTCTCAACAACAATTTTCCACCCTTTTTCTTGCGCCACCTTTTTAAGATTATCATTCGGATTAAAAGCAATCGGATTTTCTACCAACGCCAAGAAGCTTGCGTCTGATTCAGTGTCACCCATTCCATAGGAACCCTCCAAGGTCAAATTATGTTCATAAACGTATTGCTTCAGTAAGGTGCCTTTGTTTTTAACCGGCTCATAAACACTTTCACCCGTATAAATACCCTTGTCGTCATATTTGTAAACACTGCCAAAAACCGCATCAAATTGCAAATGAGATCTGTTGAATTCACGCACTATTTCAACCGGTGAACCAGAGATAGCAATCAAATGATAACCATCACTGCGCAATTTGGCAATGAGCTGCTCGGCAAAAATGTAGGTTCTTTTCTGATGAAAAGCCGCCACGGTTCTGCTAGCACGCTGCACATCTTGAAGCTTGCAGCCGCTAATATATTTTTCATACAGATCAACCAGACCCTGTCGATATTGTTCATAGGTACCTTCATGCTCCAGCCAGTTCGTATAAAGTGTCACAATTTGGTCACGAACTTTGCGCGGGAAAATGTTCATCCAAGACAATTCATTAATAAGTTCAAACTGCAAATTCTTGCGAAAAATTGTTCCATCGATATCAAAAATAGCAATCTTTTTTTCTTTTGGCATTTTATTTTTTCATTTATTACTAGGATTGCATTTTTGCATTAATCCAAAAAATTAAGACGTGAATTAATTTCATTATACCGCCGCTACTTAATAATTCCAAATTAAAATTTATTTATGCACCACTACTGGCGTGCCAATTTCAGCCCAACCATAAACACGTCTGGCTGATTCAGTTCCCAATCTAATGCAACCATGCGAAACTGGAATTCCAAGATGACTGGCGCCCTCTTGAAAACCGCCTGGCCAAACTGGAAGCTCATGAATGCCAACTTCACCCGATGGAAGAATTGCCATCCAATTTGGCATAAAAAGTCCATATTTCGGAGACCAAGCACGTGGGCTCTTATTTTCAATTTTAAATTGTCCCTCTGGAGTTTCAAGCCCTTTTTTGCCAGAGGAAATTCGATATGCATCCAACGCTTTACCATTTTCAAAAATAACCATAACTTGATATTTCAAATTAACATCAATATATTTACCAGTGTTTATAACTGGCTTAGTTTGATCTTTAGCTTGCGCCAACAAAGTTGTCAGATCACTGCTCCAATCGGTTGAAGGTGGAGCAGTAGTTTCAAAAGAAGTTTGCCCAACCTTCACATAGCCATCATCTTTTTGCATGTTTTGTTTCACAAAAACTCCAATTTGATAATGCGTTTTCCAATCAAAATTGTTTTTCGCTAACAACTTAATGTTGGTCTTTTCCTCATTCATCTGATATTCCAACTGCACTGAAGGACTAACTTCAAATTTAACACTATACTCATCCAAGGGTCGATCAAAGCTAACCGCAACCGGCTCTTCGATATCCACCGCTACATTTTTTTCTCCTTCAAGTGGAACCAAAGATTTTATCTTCGGAAAAGGTTTAGTTGAGAAAGAAAAATCCTGGCTAAATCCTAGTTGAAAAATATTTTTTCCACTTGCAATCGAGAGCAAATAATTCGTCTGCGGAGCCCAGAGACTTTTAGGGATTATTTTCAAAGTCTGGTTATGATTTGACCAATTGATTGAAAATTCTGCCTCGGGAAGAATGGTAAGATTTTTTTCAATCGTCTGTGTGACGACCGGAAAAGAAAAATCAATTTCGAGTATTTGAGTTGAGCCAATTGCATTTGTCTGCCTAATGGAGGCACTCGGTCTAAAAGCTCCGGGATGAAAATGCAACAAATAAGCAAGCGCAGCTAACAACAAAAAACCACTGCCAGCAGAAATCAAAAATAATAAATCCTTTTTAATGTCCATAATGTATCTTACTCCCTAATTGCTGCTTGCGTTAGCCTGGACAATATTTTTTGCTTGTTCCCAAAGAGTTGGATTGTTCTGCTGCGTTTTCATCCAATACCACCACTCAACTCCCCAGATATAAACTTCTTTCATGCCGGTTTTTTTAGCAAAAGCAACATTATCCGCCAAAATCGTGGCATTCATGGAGAACAATTGCGTTTCCACTGGCGCTGAAGTTGTCCAGCCCTGGATCCAAGGCTCACCTTGCAATTCAATCACCACCACATTTTTCTGATGAGCAAAAATTCGCACAAAAAGTTGTTTGGCTTTGAAAAAGTTCGGCCCCCAAGGATAGCGCCAATAACCAAAACGCGGACTGATAACTTCACGATACATTGTCGTGCCAAAAATGTCCGATCGCTTGGCCGGCTCGATCCAAAGCGTTGCTTCTCCCCCGTCAGTAAGCATGATTGGCCTGGAAGAATCAAGTGCTTTGGTTTGAGCAACTTCACTATCAACTAAAGCTGGATCTATCGGAGGGCAAACCCCAAAATCCAAAAAGGGCTCATTTTCAACTTGCCAGCGAATAATTTCGGAATGATTATTCTTATATCTCTCCAAAATAGTTTTCTCGAAAGCCAGCAAATCCGCTTTTCGTTTAGCATCATCACTGCCAACCCACTGCGGAATAAAACATTCCGGCCACCGCGGAGTTTTTTGTCCAAAAGCCAAAATAATTTTGGCTCCACGCTGATTAGCCTGATCAAGTTGCCAATCAAGATCAGCAAAATCATACTGACCATCGGCTGTTTCAACTTTGTCCCAATATACTGGCAAGCGAATATAGCGAATTTTCAAATCATCCAACATTGCCACATAAGCTTGTCGCCAATCAAGTCCAATATCCTGAGCATAACGCAAAGAAAAAGTCGTCCCAATTACAGCCTTGGTGCTTACTTCTTTTACTGGCAAATTTATATAACCAAAAAACAGCAATACTATCAGCAAAACTGACCCCAGAATAAGACCAACAATTTTCAGAAACTTTTTCAGGCCTTTAAATCTATCGGCCTTATTCGTCCTATCTGTTTTTTTTACATTGTCCGTCTTTTTCATTGTTTTTGCTATTTTTTTTATTTTCTTTTTCATTGTTTTTTGATTTTTGAATTTTAAAATTTGCATTTCCGCATCTGTATTTCGCATTCTTTCTGCACCATATGAAGTACGTAGGCAAAAAACAAGTGATGAGCGTCAAGAAATTTTCAGCGAGCTTTTTCAGCAGAAAAAGTGCAGCGGGAATTTTAGCGAAGAGCGAAGTTTTTGCCACAGTATCTTCATCAGGTGCGATTTTCTTTTGTAACTTTTCTTTCCTAAAAAGAAAAGTTACTTAGGTTTTTATCTAATAAAAAATATCCCCACTGCTATAACCCCAATAGCAACAATCTTTTGCACCCAATCCCAAAAAAATAATTTCTCTTCAAAAATTTGATGATATTTTTTTGAAACCATCCATGCCAATATTAACACAAAAACATATTGGACAGAAACCAAAGCATTAATGAGCGTCACACTGCCAAGTGTGATGGCATAATTTAAAAGCAGCGCACTGAGCCCGCCCACAATCTTATTGCCGACAAAAATTGCGCCCGTACTAAAGGCTTGTTTTTTGTTTTTGCGATGAAGGTGAAAACTCTTCCAAATGTCTTTGCGCCAAATTGGCACCAACAGCAATCCGAGCGCGCCCAAAAAGCCGCCGACCCTAGTCCAAACATACCAAGTCACAAAATTTTCACTTTGGGACAAATTTTTGAAAGCCACGTAGGCAATTGCCAGCAAAATTCCCGCCCCGATAGCAAAATAAAAGCCGCTGAAAAATTTCTTCTTACCCAGTTTTAGTGGCAAGTCAAAAGAAATGAGCAGACCGCCAAGAATCAACAGCAAAATGCCAAAAATTTGAAGTAAGTTTAATTTTTCACTTTGCATCGGCAGCGAAATCAAGAAAGTCGCCAAAGGCAAAACGGCGCCCACCACCGGCACCACCCGACTGGCCTGCGCCTTGCCGATAGCAAAATAAAGCAGTAATATTCCCAACAAAAAAATAATTCCGCTTCCGAAACAAAGCGCTAATCCCGAAAGACTTGGCATCACCAAACCAAACGGCGCAAAAAACACCGCCCACAAACTAAAAACCCCCACATAAAAAGCATAAACCGGCGCCGAAGAAAATCTTTTCGAGCCCAACAAAAACTTGTCCAAAATATTGGCCAGAGCCCCAAACAAATAAGCAACCACCGTCAGGATTATCCAAAGCATAAAAAAATTTTAAGTTTAAAACCTTGCCTACCGGCAGGCAGGTTTTAAATTTGAAATAAGTGAACATCTAAATCATTTACTTTAATTATACACCAATAACTGCGCAATCGAAAATAAAAAAACTCCCAGATCAATTGGGAGTTTTTTGTTTTAAATCATTGGTTCTATGTCTAATTCAGTTTTTTCTCTTAATTCTTTTAGTAACGCTTTATTTTCATTATAATCACTGTCGGCTTCCTCAAAATTTTTTCTCAACAAAGCAAATTCCCTTGTTGAGATTTTTTTGGCTGAAATCATCAGTGCAAGCATATTTGATAATTCAATACGCTTAGAATTTTGTGCCTCAATTCTATTTCTAAGATTAATTAATAAATTCACACCCTCTTCCTTTAATGTAATAACCCGATTATTGGGTTTTTCAATGTTGTCTTCTGGCATATTATTTACTGGCTCAAAAATTGGGTTGCCAGGTTGTTCTAGACTCATATTATTGTTTTATTAATAAAAAAATTAATTAGCCATTTTATTGCAACAATTCTGATCGCACCTCAATTTCAATTCTTTGATCTTTTCCATTTTTCCCACCATGAGAAAGCTCTCTCTTTCTGATGAATTCATCCTCCTTTTCATTGTCGGCTTCGCGAATATTTTTAGCCACAAAATCGTTGACGCCTTTTTTGCCACCGA
Source organism: uncultured bacterium (assembly GCA_903851135.1). Lineage (GTDB taxonomy): Bacteria > Patescibacteriota > Minisyncoccia > Moranbacterales > GWC2-37-73 > CAIPMZ01. The sequence goes on from CAINNK010000037.1 coordinate 102,398, forward strand.
TTATTTCAACACTTTCACCCTTATTCACAACTTTGCTGTTCACTTTCATGTTTGCATTTTGAACGTCCCATTGTTTTCCAGATGGGTCTTCCAGCACAAATTCATTCTCGTTTTTAACTTCAATAATTTCTCCCTCTAGTAATCCCTCGTCTGGATGATTCCACAATTGCTCTTTATCAATTTTAACTTTTTCATAAAAAGGAATTTTTTTGGTCAAAACCCGATCAATTGTTTTGCCAAATCCCGCGAAGAAAAAGACCAGACCGCAGCCAAAACTCAAAAAAATTGAAGCTAGCACCACTAAATAGACTCGGTGACGATACCAGCCCCTAATATGGATAAAATCATAATAAGCCACTGCGAAAAACAAAACCAATAATCCAATCCAAACATATGGCAAAGAAAGCAGCACATACTGCAAGAAAGTTTTGTGCAAATAAAAATAAATATCCCAATCGTGCCGGACAATAATATCCAATATCACCGAAAAAGACATTGCGCCAACCAACAACGCCAATCCAAACATAATCCAAGTCAGCCAATTTTTAACCAGAAATTTCCATTTCGGCTCAGGTTTAACATGTTGCTCCGTTATTGTCTTTAAAATATTTTCGCTAATCTTTGTCATACAATTTCATTTAAGCATCTAAGCATTTAATCATTTAAACATACAAACATTTAAGCATCCAAGCAATTAGAACAAATAAAACAGCTAGAACAATTAGAACACTTAAACTATTCATGATCATCCAAATCTCCCAAACCTACCCTTCCCCTTACTACTCCCGTCCTTGGTTTTTTCTTTGAACTGCTGCTTGGCCCTACTAATAAGGGTAGCTACGGTGCCCATTGGTTTTTCAAGAATGTCAGAAATTTCCTTGTAATCTTTTTCTTCCAAAAATTTCAGCACCAACACTTCTCGATAACGCTCATCCAACTTATCCAAAATATCCTTAACTTCAACCACTGTATATTTGCGTTCAAGCTCGCGCGCCAAATCCTCATCACTGGCTAAAATGTTGAGCAAATTTGAGTCGCCTTCATAGGTCGTGGTCTTCGGCCGCGCCGTGACTTTGCGAAAATGACTAATAACTTTGTTGTGCGTGATGCGATAAATCCAGGATGAAAATTTCAAATCCTGATCAAAATCATTGAGGTTTTTGTAGGCACTCAAAAAAACATCCTGCAGAATATCTTCTCCATCTTCCTTGGTTGACCGCGAAATCCGCATGATATATCTGAGCAATTTTTCCTCATAACGCTGCACTAGAAAACCATAAACATCCGCATTTTTCAAGGTCAAAGCAACTAATTGCTCATCAGTTTTATTTTCGAAGCTATTTGATTCTGCTTTTTTCTCTTTTCTCATTTGAAAATATAGGAAACATTTTATCGAACGAACATACTTTTTCTTTTTTCGCTTGAAAGTGGTTTACCTTGGCATTAAAAATTCTAATAACAAAGAAACACTTTCACTGGGATAAAAAGAAAAACGTATGTGAGTGAGGTAGGGTACTCTTATCAACCATTTGTTTATTATACCATGCAGCCGCACAAAAAACACCCCGCCTGAGCGGAGTGTTTTTCTTTTTGACTCAACGACTATTACTAGTAGTTGTTTCGGCTTCCGTAACCACCACCTCGGTTGTTACCACCGCCATTGAAATCACGTCGTGGAGGACGAGCTTCCATTGGGCGAGCTTCATTTACAGTCAAAGTACGTCCTTCGTACTCTTTTTTGTCAAACAATTCAATTGCTGCTTGTGCTTCTGCATCAGAAGACAATTCAACGAATCCGAAACCTTTTGAGCGACCAGTCATTTTATCCATGATAATTGTTGCTGATGCCACGGTTCCTGCTTGAGCAAAAAGGTCTTTTAGTTGGTCTTCCGAAGTTGAGTAAGGAAGTCCTCCAACGTATAGTTTTGTTGCCATAGTTTTCGCTTTGTTCTAATTACTTTGTAAGGCGACCTCCTCTCTTAATTTTAGCCACAAAGGCGAAAACCAGTAAGACACTTACAATTAAACTAAGTATACAGGAATATTGACTGACTGTCAATGCAACCATGCCTAGACAGAACTTGGTCAATTTAAATATTTTGCCGGATCCAGCCAATCAAAAAGCAGCGCTTTCGTTTGCACATAGCCTAAAATATTCACGCTACTTCCCTTGTGGATTGCCAGATGCAAATGTTTGCGCTCGCCGTCCGTTTCACTGCTAAAACCTGTTCCAAGATTGCCCAAAACATCACCCATCTTCAATTGCTCTCCAACTTTTGCAGTGATACTCGAAAGACGCAAGTGCCCATAAATAACTGTTACGCTTTGACCATCCAGCGCGCAAGCCTGCACTGCAACTCCGCCATAACCACTAGCAATTTTCTTTTCCAAGAGTTCTCCTTCACAAAGTGAGACCACTGAAACATCAATGTTTTGCTCGCTGGCAGTGGTTTCTAAATCACTGCCAGTATGATAGCCTTGGAATCTTTCGGGTTGCACTGGCGAAGTTTTTGGCGTGATGAAAATTCCAAACGGTTTTTTCGTGATCCGAGCAAGCGCCCCTGCAATGGGGTCAATTGTCTGAGCCAAATTTTGAACTTGCTGATTGTTGCTTATTGCTTGTTGCTTATTATTTGTTATCTGTTGTTCACTGCTCACTGCTTGTTGATTACTAGTTACTGATGACTGATCACTGACCCTTGGCGCTTGCACTTTTTTTACTACCAAAACAACAGCAGCAATAATAATTATTGCAACAATTAAAGCCAACATGATGTACAAAAATAATTTCTTCTTCATATGACCATTTCTCCGAAGGCTAAACCTTCGGAGCACCGAAGGTTTAGCCTTCGGAAATCCACTTAAAATTCTTCCAGTAAATATTTTCTATTCTCTTTTTGCTCTTTCAAATATAACGCATTTTTATCCACAAACTCCAAATATTCGTTTAAATTCTTGAACTGATCCAAAATTAAATCAGTTTTACAAACAGAAAGTGCTTTGGGTTGCATATTTTTATATTCCAGCAAGCTAGCATATTTCCAATCTTCTTGACCCAAGCCATGAATAAAATGATTTTTGTTTATATAAGCTGAAAGGTAAAGCAAGTAGTCATTTGAATCCACATGAATTGCCTTAAATGTTCCTTGAAAAAGTGCGCCAGACCTTTTGTATTTTTTGTTAAAATACATGGCATAGGCAGTTCCCAATCTTTGCATAAATTTTTTTATTCCATTCTCCTCAAGTTGACGCAAAGCGAAATGATAGTGATTTGGATTCAAACAATAAACCACAAATTCAACCAGCGGTTTCCGAAGGTTTAGCCTTCGAAAATCTGAAAATTGCATTTCAGTGTTTTCTTTTTTGATGTTTCTCCATTGCTCCATCAAGCCATCCCGCTCATCATTTAATAAAATCATGGAAATGATAAAACGATGGAAATCTGCCTCATCCAAAAATACCTCACGCTTGTCGACGCCACGGTTGTAGATGTGATAATACTGTCCATTGGCAAAAGTTATTTTTCGCATGCCTCCAGCATATCAAAAATCCCCCAAGGGTTCAACTTGGGGGACGATATTTTAAATTTACGCTGACTTATGCACCCAACTCTTTCTTAATGGTTTGAATTGTATGCACTTTATCGCAACCTTCTGGAATATTTTCATTTACCATATCCACAAAAGATGCAGGCATGCCATTAAGCAAATCATCAATTATGCCACCTATTTCATTTTGTAGAAGAGACGCTGACTCTTTCACATGCTGCTTTTCTTCATGAAAAATTTCAACTGCCTTTTCAAGCGCAGTCATGATAGTTTGCTGTGCCGGAGAAAGATTCTCGAAAAACTCAGGTGAAAATTCAGTTTCATTTAGTTTTTTAATAGTCAAATAAATCGCTTTGAATTTTTCAATTTCCCTTATCGTATTGCCTTCATTTTTTTGATCTTTTTCTTTTCGATTATTATCTATTATTTCTATTTCCTTATTCCCTTGTGGAAATTTAGGAATATCGATTCCCATAATTTTGTTTTCTGAAAAATATTTTTTGAAAAAAAATAATTTCCAAAATTTTAAATTTATCATTTTTATTAATTCCACTATTTGCCTCTATTTTACCCTCCCCTAAGCCTGGGTGTCAAATGGCGATTTCACAGAAACACAAAAGAATGCTCAACCTTCTCCGAAGGTTGAGCATTCGGAAATTAAACCAAAAGACTGGAATACGAATTTTAAGATCTTAAAAAAGTCTAAGAAGTCGCGGCGGCGGCGCTTTCACCTGCCACATAGCCAGTTGCCCAACAAACTTGCAGATTATATCCCCCAGTCGGACCATCCACGTCAATAATTTCGCCGGCAAAATACAGATTTTCAGCAATTTTTGATTGCATGGTTTTTGAGTCAATCTCTTTGACCGAAACTCCGCCACTCGTAACCATCGCTTTCTCAAAGCCAAAAAGTCCTTCAATAGTCATTTCCATTTTTTTGAAAAGCGAAACGATTTTAAGCCGATCTTGTTTGCTCAAATTGCTGGCGTGCTTGTGCGTGTCAATTTCAGAAAGGGCAAAAATCAAATCTAACATTTTGGGGCTGGCAAAATCTTGCAGGCAATTACTCAAATTTTTGTGACCATTTTTTTCAAAATCATTGCGAATGATTTCATCGACCTGTTCAAATGTAAGCTCTGGTTTCAAATCTAGAAGAAGTTTAATTTCTCCTTTTTCAATTTTCTTTCTCAAATCTCGACTAAGATTTAGCGCCAACGGGCCGCTCAAGCCATAATGCGCAAACATCAAATCTCCAGACAAAGTGATAATTTTTTTGCCAGCTTGCAAAGCCGTCGCAGAAACATTGTGCGCAGAAAGTCCTTGCGCGTCCTTGATAGCTTGTTGCCTGATCATAATTGGAACTAAACTTGGCTGTGGCTCGACAATTTTGTGTCCGAGTTTTGAAAGCCAATCGAAAGCTTTGCCGGTTGAACCTGTGTGAGGATAAGACTTGCCACCCGTGGCCAGAATATATTTTTCAGCTGAAATTTCTTTTTTCTTGGTGATTATTTTAGTGATTTTACCCCGTGAAATTCGCGGAGCGAACATTTCACTGGGGTCACCCTCTTCAAATTCAACACCAATAACCTCTTCCGTATTAAAAAAGGTCACCATGTTTTTGCGACAATATTGATACAGGCTATCCAAAACGTCTTTGCCTTGATCGCTAACTGGATAAACTTTCCCATTTTTTTCCACTTTTGTTTCCACACCGCGGGCGCGAAAAAAATCGCGCAGATTGCTGGGACTCATGCGATTAAAAGCATTGAGCAAAAATCTACCATTCTTGTAGACTTTCACAAATTCAAGCATGTCACCGGCGTCTTGAGTGACGTTACAACGCCCATTGCCAGTCATCAAAAGCTTGATGCCATAGCGATCATTTTTCTCCACCAAGGCCACGCGAGCGCCCTTCTGCGCTGCTCTTCCAGCCGCCATCAAACCGGCCGGTCCCCCGCCAATAACCAACACGTCAAATTGTTCTTGGATTATTTTTTTCATAAACTTCATCATGACACGCTTTCGCTTTTTTAGCAATCCCATGTACTAGAAGAATACATCTTGGACACTTTTGAATATTTTTGGGTGAACTCAATTGGAGTCAAATAATCCAGTGTTTGATGTGGACGGTTAAAATTGTATTCAATTAGCCACTCAGTTAGATTTCTGTTAAATACCCCAA
>CAINNK010000038.1 GCA_903851135.1 uncultured bacterium
AGTTGAGGAATTAGAATACAAGTTGAAATTATGGAATATGTATTACAACGACCTGGAACATTGTGGACTTGGTGGAAAAACACCAAATGAAGTGCTACAATTAGCCTAATTTCTTAACTTACATGGAACCGCCAAATGTCTATTCCTAAAACATACGTAAAACCCACTTTAAAGAATACTTTCTTTTAACAAGAAATCACAGCCAGCGAACTACCCACCAAAAAAGTCCGATGGCAAAAAAATAGTTGAAATAAAAAATGTTCAACTTGTTGACCACCCAAATGAGCGCGGCCACGGGCAAGCCCAACCAAGCAAATAAACTGCGAAAAAGATGCCGCCAAGTTTCACTCAAAAGCGCTTTAGCATCACCAGTGCTCGGAAAGCATTGCGAGGCGATAGCCAAGCCCAACCAAGCAAAAACAAAACCTTTAATTTCGCGGACATGTTGTTTGAAAAGCAGAAAAAGTAAAATTGAAAAAAGCGTGCCGAGAATAAGCGGACCAACTGAAATGAAAAAACTTTGCGAGAATTTTCGCGGACTTTCATGCACCACAAAACCTGCCGGATTGCCAAAGCGAAAATAGCAAACTTCCAAAACCCGCACGCCAGCCCAATCGCAAAAAAATTTATGACCTGCCTCATGCATCACCACACCAGGAAAAGTAATTAATGATAAAATCCACATAAAATTATATTCGCATCCCGCACTCCCCCTCCGCACATTGCGCAGTGCGTAGGCAAAAGACGAGTGATGAGCGTTAAGAAATTTTCAGCGAGCTTTTTCAGCAGAAAAAGTGCAGCGGGAATTTTAGCGAAGAGTGAAGTCTTTGCCCCAGCAACAAGCACGTGTCGGGATTTCTTTTGTAACTTTTCTATTAAAAGAAAAGTTAACCCTGAATTAATTTTAGCTTCTCTCCTCGCGTCAGTTTCTTGATTCGACTTTCTTCCTTTGAAGCTTCCGACCTGCCGGCAAAGCTTTGACTGTAAACGAGTTGCACCGGCCTGCGACCACTGGTGTATCTTGCACCCAAGGAAGAATTATTATGTTCATCAACTCGCCGCTCCAAATCAATTGTCACCCCGCAGTAAAAAGTCCCATCCATGCACTCTAAAATATAAACTTGCCAAGACTGTTTTTTCTTTTTCATGATTTCATCTTAACACATTGTAAATTTATGAAGAAATATGATTAATACTTTTTTTGCAAGAAAAGAGGGTATTTCAGTCATTGACTGAAATACCCTCTTTGGGAAAACTGTGTTTTCACTTGAAAAGAGAAAACACGTAATCCACGATCGAATTAGCACCCATTGCTAACACGAAAAATGCGGTGATGCCGACGCCCAACGCGATACTTTTTATTTTGTTTTTCATTTCAGTAAATTTTTTTCATTGAAAAAATATAAAAACCAATCGATATTCCAGCCAGTGCGACCGAAACCCAAATGTTCAAATGAACAATGGAATGAGGAATTCCACTGGCGACCAGATACAAAAAATCCAGTCCAAAAAAAACAAAACTTGTGAGACGCATAGCCTCCCAACAACTCAGGCTTCTGCCTTTTTTCATCATGATGCTAGATTTTTAAATTACTGATACCATTCACCAACATTACATTATACATCCAAAATGCTAGAATGTCAATGGTTATGCTCCCTATCTACAATTTATGGCTTCAATGAGCCATAAAGCTACTTAAATACTGATGGCAATTTCTCAGCAAGAAACAATGCGCCAAACGCTGCAAAGTCTAGCTCTGTCGCTCTCCATGCAAGAGCATATCCATAGCTTGGTGCATTGAGCCGGCATGCGTAACTTGCCCACCGTTAACGAAGAAAATTTCGTCGGCGTTCTCAATCGTGTTGAGTCGATGAGCGATAATAATTTTAGTAGTTTGTTTTGGCAGCTTATTGAGAATCTCTTCCAAGAGTTGTTCCGTGATGGTGTCGATGTTGGCAGTGGCTTCATCCAAAATCAAAACGTCCGGACTGCGCAAGGCCGCTCGAATGAAAGCAATCAATTGTTTTTGACCCAAACTGATAGCCTCACCTCCCACGTTGATTCGAGTATCAAGTCCATCAGTAAAACGCTCCAACAATTTTGTCAGATGCATTTTTTCCAAAGTTTGTTTGAGCTGCTCATCACCAAACTGGCCATGCTCAGCATTGCCATACAAAATATTTTCGCGCACCGTGCCAGTGAAAAGAAAAGGTTCTTGCAAAATGAAACCAATTTTTTTGACTCGCTCACTGGGCGTCCAGCAGCGAATGTCTTTGCCTTCCAACAAGACGGTGCCACTGCTAGGATCATAGAGCCGCGCCATCAATGAAGCAGTGGTTGTCTTACCGCCGCCGGTTGGACCCACTAGCGCGTAGGTTTTGCCTGACTCGAGTTTGAAATTAACATCTTTCAAAACATCCTTACCTTCTACGTATTGAAAAAAAACATTTTTAAATTCCAGCACGCTATCAGTTTCAATTAATGGACAATCAGTTTCTTCCGGCATTGATTGCAAGTCAGATTCAATTGCCAGCACCTGCGAAATACGATCCAGCCCAGCCAAAGCAAGTTGCAGCGACGGCCAGACAGACGCAAGCTGACGAAGTGGATTGTAAAAGCTGTTCACATAGAGCAAAAAACCAACCAACAGCCCAATCGTAAAGCGTCCCTGGGAAATCAAGAAAATTCCCACCACCAAAACCACCAACTGAGCCAGAGATGAAACCAGCACATAGATAGGATTAAACACGTTGCTAGCAATCCCGGCTGAAACAGAAGCAGCATAGTTGAGTTGATTGGCTTGCCTAAATTTTTCTCTGAAATAACCGAGTCGATTGAAAGCCACTATCACTTTGAAATTGTTGATACTCTCTTGAATTTCGCCGCTCATGGCGCCAAGGGTTCGCAAACTTTTCAAACTAGTGCGTTTGACCCAAGGCGAAAGCAGTTGCGTTGCAAGCAAAGCCAAACCGGCTGGCACCAAAGCAATGAACCCAAGTTGCCAATTGATTACCAACAAAAAAATTCCGGTGCCGACAATCAAAACAATGTTGCTGATAAACTGCATCAGGGCTTGCGCAAAAAATTGGTTAAGCTTTTCCGTGTCGTTGTTGATGCGAGAAATCAAATCACCGGCTTTGTTTTGATTGAAAAAAGCTACTGGCAAATCTTGCAATTTGTTGAAAATTTTGTTGCGTAAATTGAAAAGCAAACGCCTACCAACTCCGCCCATCATTTTGACTTGGAGATAATTTGAAACAAGTCCGACCAAAAAAACCACCAACAAAATTTCTGAAAAAGACACCACACCTTGAAAATTTTTATTGACAATGAAAACATCAATGATATGAGCGATGAGAATCGGCACGACCAATGTCACGGCACTGCTGACCAAAATTGCCAAAATTGCAATTGTCACGGCCCGACTTTCTTCAGCCATCAATGGCACGAGTCGCTGCCAAGCCGTGGAGAGCACACCCTTTTCTCGTTCTTTCTTGATGTCTGTTTTAGTGAGAGAGTAATTCATTCTATTTATTCGTATTGATTAGTACTACGCTGCGATTGATAAATTTGGACATATTCCGGAGACAAAGCCATAAGCTGTTCATGCGTGCCCTTGGCCAGCAACTCCCCTTCCATCAAAAGAATAATCTGATCATAATGTTCGATGGAAGAAATTTTTTGCGTGACTGAAATGAGCGTGAGCTCGGGATAATTTTTGGCAATGTTGCTCAAAATTTTTCCTTCCGTATTGGTGTCAACGCGCGCCGTGAAATCGTCCAGGAGCAGAACTTTCGGATCAAGCGCCAAGGCTCGCGCCAACATGATTCTTTGTTTTTGACCGCCAGAAAGACTGGTGCCGCGTTCAGAAACAATAGTGTCGAGTTTTTCTGGCAGCTGCTCGACAAAATCTTGCAGCTCGGCCGTGGCAATCGCTTTTTCAAGATTTTTATCTTTAACTGTGTCACTGAAAGCAATGTTTTCTCGCAAACTGAGATTAAACAACACGCTATCTTGAAAAACAAAACCAACTTGGCTATGCAAACTTTCTTTGTCATAGGCATTCAAATCTTGGCCATCAAATTCAATCTGACCACTAGTCGGCGTTAAAAGTCCCGTGAGCAAATATAGCAACTGCGTTTTGCCAGCAGCGGTCGGACCAATGATAGCAGTTTTGCTGCCAGCCTTCACGGAAAAAGAAACATTTTTAAGTACTGATTTTTCGCCAAAATTCATGGAAACATTTTTCACTTCCAGCTCGCCTCGCAACTTGGCTTTCAAGCCCCCGGTTTTTTTCTCAATCGGCGCGCCCAGCACCAACAAGATGCGACCATAAGAAGCTTGCGCCTGAGCAATCACGTTACTCATAAAACCAATAATCAAGATCGGAAAAATCAAAATAGCCAAATAGCTATTAAAAGCGGTGAAATTTCCCAAAGACATCGATCCGGCAATCACAAAATGTCCGCCCAACAGGACAATGGCCAAGGTAGCAAGATTAGTAAAGAAAGTAATGATTGGCACCAAACTGGCGAACAAGGCCAAAATTTTCAAACTTACGCGCTTAGCCTGGGTGTTAGCCGCCAAAAATTTTTCATATTCAGAGTTTTGCGAATCAAGCAAACGAATGAGCGCCGCACCTAAGATGCTTTCGCTGATAACTTTATTGAGCCAATCAATCGCTTCTTGCGATTTGATGAACAACTTGTGAACTTTGCCCAACACCACAAAAATGACTATCGCAATAAAAGGCATCACCGCCAGCACCGCTAAACCAAGCTTCCAATCCATCATCAACAGCAACACGGCCACCGCCCCGATCAGAAAAGCTGAGGAAACCAAGGAAGAAATTGCCAGTGACACAAAAGTTTTCACCGCGTCAACATCGGAAGTCAAATTGGTCAAAAGTTTAGCTGGCGTGATTTTTTCAATGTACGAAAAAGGTTGCACGGATATTTTAGCCATGATGTCATTACGCAGGTCGCGCGCAACTCGCTCTGAAGCCAGCACTTGAGCAACATTTTGCAAATAGGTGAACACAAAAATTCCCACTGCCACCAAGGAAAATTCCAAGATGAGCTTTTTAATCAGAAAGTTGCCACTGGCATAAGTGTCAATCGCACCGGAAATTATTCTCGGCACTGCCACACTCAGCGCATTAGCAATGATCGTCAGCACCACCAACACAGTGATGACTCCCGCATAGCGCCACAACAAACCGAAAAGACTCGGCGCCTGCGAATTAATTTCCCTTTTTTGACTAATATTTTTCGCTTTCTTTTGCATAAAAAATTCTTTTCAAACAAATCAGCACTTACTCATTTTAACACAACAGCCAACATAAAGCACAATGTCCCCAGAATTATCCCATAATCTACCATGCAATAAATATTTTTTAAGCACGTATTAAAAACAAAGCAACAAAAAAACTTAGGGGACTTGATTTAAAGATAGGTCTCATATAAAAAATTAATGAAATATCAAATGGATTTAAAAATTTTAAAACGTTTCTATCTGGGGACTATTTTTGCGTTGATTGCACTTATTATTTTCACCCCATTGTTAATCAAGGGCAAACTTTTTTTTATAGACGAAGAGCCGCTAGAAGCTTTGTCCATCGGTTTTTTGTTTTTAATTGGTCTTATTTTAAACTTACTCTATGAAAGAGAACTGCGATCAAACAAAAATTATCTGCAAGAAGCTTGGGCACATATCGGCAAAATCAACATTCTGACCGATGCTTTTAAGGATGCTCTAATCAACATTGAAAAACATCCGGAAAGCAAGGAAGAAATGAAAAAATTGCTCGATGTTATTGCCGAAAAAATACTCAGCATTACAAGCACTCCTTTTATTCTTTTACGCATAATAATTCCGACTGAAACCAAAACCCTTTGCGAACATTTGCAATTGAGAAATGAAGCTGACAAATTCGAATTCAATTTTTCCAACAAGCAATTGATTGAAAATACTTTGGGCAACAAATACGGACTTTTTTCCTCAACTGCAAGCAACATCAAGATCAAAGCTTATTGCGTCCTTGCTGAAACTAAACTAAGTCCGGAACAGGAAATTTTTGTCCAAAAAATCGTCAACGATTTAGCGATGGTTTATCTGATTTATCATAATTCAAAATCCAACTTTAAAATAAATACTAACACTGCTGCTGCGTGACCAGCTCAAAAAAGAATTTGTTCAATAATAATAGCCTGCTTGCTCTATGGGCAAACAGGCTATTTCGGAAAACAAATATCATTCTCTCAGCGAACAACAGCTAGTGAAAATGTCATTTTCAAGTCTTCACCGATTTGGAGAAACCGTCCTCCGTCACAGTCACCAAACGTTGCTGGTTTCATCAAAATTGGTTCGACGCAGAAATAGGCACTTTCTTTTTTGGGAGAATCGCTCCACAAAACAAGGCAGGAACATTCTGGGGCGCTCAGCTTCAAATTATGATTTCCGGATCTGACAAAAACCTTGCCTTCACTGGCAATCATGGCCGCATTTTGATGAAATTCCGTGATCAATTTCCCATTTACACTGGCAAAAAGTTCCGAGATTGAATGATTTGGATCACCACAAAAATAAGGATGAAAACCTGGATTAATCGGGGCAGGCAAAGATAACAATCCGTCATCTACCCTAACCACTTCTAGTTCAAGTTTCAAAGAGGCAGCTTCAGGATCAATCAAAACTGAAACTCGGTATTCCAATTCCCATGGATATTCCTTGGTTGGTTTACTTCTGCCAAAAAAGAAACCCTCATTGTCTGACTCGCCAAAAAACTCAAGTTTTTCATCTCTCAACCAGCCATGCCGGGGCAAATCAGAATAACGTCCAGTTGGGCTTCCAAAATATGGAAAACAAATTGGAATCCCTCCTCTTCTTCTACTGAGACTATCTATACCCTTCAGTGGATAGATAAGATCTTGACCATAATAAGTCAATTTAACTACGGTTGCACCAATTGGTGAAACAGTAGCATAAAGAGAATCTTTGCTTCCAAAGGTTTTATTATAGTTATGCATAACTTAGCTCCTACGTTTAAGTTGACAAACAACTACTAGAACTACTTGCGACCATTCTACTCCATAAAACAAAATAGTAAAGTAGCTCATAAAAAAGAAGCTAGCTGAAAATTAATCCGGCTAGCTTCCGCAAATCAGCTGCAAAAAACTTTCTTTTTCCTTTTTACTTTTTTCTTTTGCGCTCAAACTTAAACCGTAGAATCATTCATGGCAATGGACAAAAATAACACTCCATTGTAACAGACTCTCCTTTGTCGAGAAATTTTCCTCTCTTAGTGTCCGCATATGAATTCAGTGGTGTCATCTTCGGTTTAACGCAAAAATATTCTGCCGAATTCGTCCAAAGGCAATAACGCGAATCAGCCGTAAAATCGCCAGCTGTGAACATCAAGATGGTTTGCTTGGCAGTTTTGATTAAGGCGTTATTCTTAAAAGGAACTTCAAGTGGAATATTTGAAAAATGAGCATACTTATTTCCGCCAATTTCCACACTGTAATCCTTTCCGAGACTTGGGAAATAAGGGAAAAAACAGGGGTTTATGGGCGCCAAGGTTTTCTCATAATCGTAAATTCTTTTCATTGTCAACTTGGTTGTTAAGCAACCCTGGGAAACAAGCTCAACGTCAACGTCATATTGCAGAACCCAGGGAAATGTCGGCGTTTTTTTGTTGAGGACCTGAAAAGAAACTTTGTTTGAAGTTCTTCTCATGAGCTTCATCGGCTCATCCTGCAACCAATCAACTTTCGGTGAAAAATCCCTGATTGGTCTTGGCAGAAAAGGTGCACAAGGAAAGCTTCCACCAACTATTACATCTTTTACAGTTCTTTGTCTGTAGAAAATATCTTCTTTACAGATAGTGTACCTTTCCACGGCCGCACCAACAGGTGAAACTTTCACGGTGGCATTACCACTTTTGAGTGTAATCAGCATGTTGCAATTCTCCTTGCTGTTTTAATTTTCAAAGAATTTTATTAACTTCTCAAACCGACAAAATTGCCTAATTTGATACTGCAGCATAGGACAAATAACCTTATTTGTCAAGTTTTTTTGCTTTACTGCGCAAAAATCCAAGAATGAAATATTACGAACCGAAAGTTGTAACAGTTAACAAGAGATATCAGGTGAATACAGCCGTCGTTTTTTTTCGAGACTAACATAAACCCTCGAAAGTCGACAAGAGCTCATCGAGTGGCGGTTTAAATCAGTCAAAAAGTTATCCACAGTTACGGTGCATATTTGCCCTTAACGGCTTGCTTTTTCTCCTGATATCTGCTACGGTTAATCCTTTTTTAGCTCAGCTTAATCAACTAGAGCTTTTATTTTGCCAATTTTTTTGGGTTTATTTTTTGAGACAAAATACCAACAGCGAATCATTGTTAACAATGTTTTCAAGAAAATGCGCAAGTAGTCGGTTGTTGACAAAAAAATTCCATAGTGATAATTTTGAATTGAAATATATTAATATTTGATTGTATTACATTGGGAAGAAAAAGTTCAAAAACTTTCCTTTAAAAGCAAACGAGTACCAATATCCAAATTTCTCAGTCAAGCAACTTGGATTCAAAAAAACAAGACACACGATTGAGAGCCAAAGCTCAGCTTGTTAAGGATTAAACTTTTTGTCACGTTGCCGAGGATAATAAAGTTCAGATCATTATAAAAATAAATAATATGGTCAGTGAATCATTTATTTACTGCACTGCGAAAAATGTTTTCGCATCAAAAGAGCCAACAAAAATCTACTACGCTTTGTAGCAAATTTTTGTTGGTTTTTTTATTGCCTAACAAGATAAGCAAGATAAAAGTAGTCTCTTATTTTAGAGCTAGTAAAAACAGGTGATTTAATGCAATATATTTTTCAAAAAAACCATTATCTCTATATGGTGGTCCCCTTTGTCAACACAGCTAAATTAGAAAAGTTAGAGGGAAAATTTTTAAAAATTATTAGCTATTGAAAATGCACTTCCCTAGGGGTTGCGTATTCCAAAGATTGATGTCTGCGGGTATCATTGTAGAAAAG
>CAINNK010000039.1 GCA_903851135.1 uncultured bacterium
CTTTTCTACAATGATACCCGCAGACATCAATCTTTGGAATACGCAACCCCTAGGGAAGTGCATTTTCAATAGCTAATAATTTTTAAAAATTTTCCCTCTAACTTTTCTAATTTAGCTGTGTTGACAAAGGGGACCACCATAGGTGTCCAATATGTATCTCATCTTCTTCATAGTTAATCTGAAAAGCAAAAAACCGGTTCGCGGCATCACGCTCACTCCCCAGTTTCTTATTTTTAGTATAATTTATTTGAAAATAAAGTCAAAGTCAATATTTTTTAAATAATTTTTAAATATGTGCATAACTTCAAGAAATGGCTCAAATAAAGGTGCTTGACTAGACTAAATAGTCATATTATGATGTATTTATATGAGCACAAAATTGACATCAAAACAAAAAAGTGTGCTGGAATTGATTTATTCTAGCTTGGAAACATCTGGTTTTCCTCCAACCCTAGCTGATCTTCGTGAGGAGTTGGGTTTGGCTTCAAACCAATCAGTTTTGAATTTTCTTGAGGCGCTTGAAAAAAAAGATTGTATCAAACGAGAAGAAGGACAAGCTCGAGGGATTATTATTTTACCTTTGGGCTACAAAGAAATTGGAAAAGACCCACTGGTGAAAATGGCTGGCTATTCGGCAGCTGGACCTTATCTCGAATCTTTTTTGGAAACCTTCACTTTCATTCCAATTGAAACAAAGGTTTTGGAAAATGAAAAAATAAACGAAGCTAAAGATCGAGTTTTTGTGATTCAAGTGATTGGAGATTCAATGATCAATGCTGGCATCAATGACGGGGATAATCTGCTCATCAGGGAATCGAAAGAATATAAAAGTGGTGACATTGTGTTGGCGGAAACTGAAGAAGGTGCGACCGTGAAAAAGTTTGTTGCCGAAGGCGGGAAAAGATATCTTGAACCGCAAAACCCTGCCTACCAGCGAATGATAATCATCCCAGGTGAAGTTAGATTTAGAGGTAAGATAATTTTAAATCTTTCAAAAATAAATTAATATGGCTTATCAAAAAAGAACTAGTGAAATTTTGGGAAAAATATTTAGAAATCCTGATATGCAATTTGGGCTTTCAGTTTTTGAAAATATTCATCCTGAAGAAATTCTGGATATTTCCGAACAAGAAGGAAAATATTATTTTGAATGCTTGAAAAGAAAAAAGAAAATCCAGGCAAAACCTGAAGAAATCGTGCGTCAGCTTATGATTGAAAGACTGGTTAATTTTTACAAATACCCACTGGATCGCATCGATGTTGAAGTTGATGTGCAATTTGGCAGAGAAATTGGAAAGAAAAGAGCGGATATTGTGATTTATCGTGAAGATGGAAAAACTCCCTATTTGATTGTTGAAGTCAAGAAGCCAGATGTGAAAGATGGACTGGGGCAACTGAAAAGTTATGCCAATGCGATGGGCGCTCCAATTTTGGTTTTGACGGATGGGAAAATTCAAAACAATATTTTGCGAACAGACCCAAATCTTTTTGAGGACTTGCCTGAGATTCCTAAATTCAATGAAACAGTGGATGATGTGCGATTAAAAAAATTGACATACAATGATCTCGATGAAATTCCAAACTTGCAACAGTTGATTTATGACTTGCAAGAAGTTGTGCTGGCAAACAGTGGGGTTGATTCTTTCGATGAAATTTTCAAGCTCATCTATGCCAAGCTTTATGATGAAATAGAAACGCCACGAAATGAAAATCGCAGGTTTCGTGTGATTGCGGGAGCTTCCAACAGGGAAAACCTCGTCAACATTCAGCAACTTTTCGAAGATTCAAAAAATCAATGGCGAGATGTTTTCAAAGCAAATGACGAAATCGAAATTCCTGAAAATGCCATCGTGCCAGCTGTCTCACTTTTGCAAAAATATCGTTTGTTCGGTTCGAATCTGCAAGTGATTGATGATGCTTTTGAATATCTGATCAACTTGGATGCCAAAGGTGAAAAGGGCCAATATTTCACGCCTCGTCACGTGATTGATATGGCGGTCAAAATGTTGGCGCCAACTTCCAAAGATTTTATCATCGACACAGCTGCTGGCAGTTGTGGATTTTTGCTCCATGCGATGCAATATGTTTGGCAAAATGAATTGAACAAGAAAAATTGGGGAGAGGGTTATGAAGTGAAACAAAAAGATCACGCTGAAAAACGTTTATTTGGAATTGATTTTGATCCTCGCTCGGTGAAAATTGGAAAGGCGATGATGTTGATTGCGGGAGATGGAAAAACCAATGTGACCAATGCAAACTCACTCGACAGTGAAGTTTGGAATGAAGATGCTAAAGCAAAATTCAGACCGTTTTTGCACACTTTCAAGGATTCAAATGAAAACCGAAGAAATCAAGAAAAGATGACTGATTTTGACTTTGACATTGTGCTGACAAATCCTCCTTTTGCTGGAGAAATCACAGGCACCTTGCTCAATCGCTATGATTTGGGTTTCAAGCATGACAAAAATTTTGAAAAAACTTCCAAGCATCAAAACAAAGTTTCGCGCGATGTGCTTTTCATTGAGCGAGATTTGAATTTTCTCAAACCTGGCGGAAGAATGGCAATCGTTTTGCCTCAAGGAGTTTTGAACAACACCCAAATGGAATATGTCCGCAAATTCATTTTGAGCAAGGCACGTCTGCTGGCTGTTGTAGGTCTTCATGGCAATACTTTCAAACCGCATACTGGCACCAAAACTTCAATTTTGTTTTTGCAAAAATGGAAAGAAGATGAGCAAATTCCTGAGGATTATCCGATTTTCATGGCGACTTCCAAGAAAGGTGGCAAGGACAGTTCAGGTGAATATGTTTATAGGAAAGATAGCGAGGGGAATGTGATGTATGATGATTTTGGCAAAAAAATTATTGACCACGATTTGGATGAAATTGCAGAGGAGTTTTTGAAGTTTATTAATAAATAAGGTATTTATGGACAATATCTCGAAAATTATATCATCTTTATCTGCTATTATTTTGACAGGGGTTGCTCTTTATGGATTAAGAGAATGGAAAAGACAATTGAAAGGAAAAACGGATTATGAGATTGCCAGAAGATATCTTAAGGCCGCTTTACAAATGAGAGATGCTATAAAATTTGTGAGAAATCCTTTTATTTGGATGAGTGAGATGCAAGCTGCCCTTAAAGAACACGGGTTTGATTCTGATGAGCATGAAAACACCAAAAAGACAAACAGGGTGGTTTATTCTAGCCGCTGGAAAAAGGTGCAGGAAGCAAGAACTAATTTAGAGGCGGAGCTACTTGAAGCTGAGGTATCGTGGGGAGCAGCCGCAATAGATGCACAAAAAAATCTAGATAATTTAACAAAGGAGCTATTCGCTGCATTGCAATTATTTTTAGATGGAGATGTAAAAGGCAATAACACTGAGTATAAGTTAATTTATGCAGTAGTAACCGAAGATGAATTTTCAGTGAAAATTGATGCAGCCATTGAGGAGATTAGAAATTTTTTAAAACCCCACTTCAAATAGAATGATAAAAATGTTAATTGATCCAAATTTTTATTCATCACTAACAGCCCTTGCTACTGTTATTTTGTTTTGTGTGGCATGGAAGCAGCTAGAAAAAATAAGCAAACAAACTAGGGCAGATTTTTTGTTTCGTTTCGATAGGGAATTTTTTGGGAATAAAAAAAATCAAAAAATAATAAGATCTATTGAAGAAAAGGAAAAATTACTAAAACAAAATGGGGGAAAATTTGATGAGTATGATTTGGATGATTATCTTGGTTATTTTAATATGATGAAAAAATTTGTAGATGAAAAATTGATAAATTTTAAATTTATAGATGATAGTTTTGGCCATTATATCGTAAGGGCATGGGAAAACGAGGAGATAAAAATATATATACGCGGATTAAGAGTTGAAAGTAATGATTATAGATATTATGAATCATTCGAAATTATCGCAAAAAGAATAATAAATAAAGAAAGAAAAATCAGGGTATGAATTTTTCCATAATTAAAAAATCTCAACTTGAGGGAGCAACACGAATGGATGCTGAATATTATCAGCCAGAGTTTTTGGAAATGAAAAGATTACTAGTTCAGCAGAAAAATACCGTACCACTTTTTGAGTTGGCTGAAATAAAGACGGGGCCTGCTTATGCCAGTGATAAAATTGGTGAAAAATTTGAGATTCCTTTGGCGAGAATTGGTGATGTGACAAATAAAAATGAGATTGAGAACTGGCTAACATTATCAAACGATGAGTTTGAAAAATTTAACAGTAAAAAAATTAACAATGGTGATATATTAATGACAATGACTGGTGATCCGCCCGATGTTGGTAAAGTCCATTTTATAAGTAATAGTTCTAAAAAAGTTCTAGCTTTTAATCAGCGTGTGGCTAAATTGCATCCAAAAGCTAATAAAATTAGCGGTAAATATTTGTTTGCTTATTTAAGTAATGAATTTTCAAGATTACAAGTTGAAAGAACAGCTCTTGGCATTAGACAACGAAATCTTGGAATGAATGATCTTCGGAATATTTTAGTATTCGTTCCTTATAATGCAAAAGATATAGAAATTTTGGTCGATGGGCATTTAAGAGAATTGGAAAATTCAAAATTACTATATCAACAAGCTGAGAGCTTACTTTTGAGTGAACTTAGTTTGTCAGATTTTGATAACATTGAGAAATTGTCATCCATTGTGAATCTTTCTGAAATTGAAATTGTTGGACGCATGGACTCTGAATACTTTCAACCGAAGTATAAAATTATTGAAGATAGGGTTGCAAAATACAATGTGCAAAAACTGGGTGATCTGGTCTCAATGAAAAAAGGTATTGAAGTCGGAGCGGAAGAATATCAAGAAGAAGGAAAAGTTTTTATTCGAGTTAGTAGTATGACAAAATTCGGAATTGTGGAAAGTGACCAGAAATGCTTGAGCGAAAAATTGTATGAAAAATTGAAAGCTGATTTCCAGCCGAAGAAAAGCGAGATTTTGCTCACCAAGGATGCAACCCCAGGAATTGCCTATGTTTTAAAGGAGAACATCGAAAGCATTATTTCTGGTGGAACTTTGCGTCTGCAACTGAAAGATAAGAAGGTTGAAGCTGAATATCTGGCACTTTGTTTGAATTCTATTATTGGTCAAATGCAAGCCGAGCGTGATGCTGGTGGATCCGTGATTACTCATTGGAAACCAGCGCAAATTAAAAATGTTTTAATCCCAGTTCTACCAATCGAAATTCAAAAGAAAATTTCGGAGTTGGTGATTGCTGCTCACGAGGCTCGCAAAAAATCAAAAGAATTGTTGGAGCAGGCGAAAAGAAAAGTCGAAGATATGATTGAGAAAGGGGGTGAGGAAAGATGAGATTAGGATATGAATCAAAAGCAAAGTTTCAGGCTGCATATTTTGGAAAATTAGCAGAGAAACTTTTGGAGGGTGGAAACATAAATTCAAATGTTAACACCCAACTTAGGGATATTGTAACCGGATTATCACTTGCGTGGGATAATGCAGAAGAACAAACTGGAAATTAAAAAATATAAAAATGAAAGGAGGTGACAAAAATGGCAACAAATAAACCTGTTGGAGATAATGCTCGTAAGGGGGCAGTAAGAGATCGTGACCAAGTTTATAATCCAAAGAATGAAACTTGGACAAAGCGAAATGGGGATGGAAAATTCATTGATCAAAAATCAAAAAAGAATGAACCATTTAAGGGCGTGAGAAAAATAAAATAAAGGTCTCCTTGGAAAATGTGATCAAGTCGGTAGAGTTTGATTGGCATGAGGGAAGCTTGAAACGCAAGATCTTGGAATCAATTGCCTTGCCGAGATAACGCCCAAAAGACACAACCTTCCGCAAACCAAAAAAGAGCTTCGCCGGCTCTTTTTTGGTTCTTTTTTTGCTTTTTATAAGCCACAAAAACCCTCCCAGTCAAATTTTAAGCTTTGACGGGATAAACTTATCCACAGCCTCCCCTTGCAGTGATAATCAAGGAGTGGTAGAATGACAGTAAAGAAAAATATTTTTTGAAAAAATAAAATGTTTTAACAAAACAGTATGACAATAAGAAAAATACCAGACGATCAAATTGCATTTTATCAAACACCAGAAGGCTCGGTGAATATTGAAGTTTTGTATTCAGGTGAAAATATTTGGCTTCCGCAAAAACGAATGGCAGAGCTTTTTGACACAACGCCTCAAAATATTACCCAGCATCTCAAGAGTATATTCGCGGATGGTGAAGTTGATGAAAAATCAACTTGTAAGGATTTCTTACAAGTTCAAAATGAGGGTGTTAGAGTGATAAAAAGAAAGATAGCTTTCTATTCGCTAGAAGTTATCATTGCGGTTGGTTATCGTGTAAATTCCCAGCGAGGCACGCAGTTTCGTCAGTGGGCAACTGGAATTTTGAAGAATTACATTCAAAAAGGTTATGCCTTGGATGTGGATCGCATGAAATATGGAACTCGCTTTGGTGCTAGATATTTTGAGGATTTATATGAAGAGATTAAAGATATCCGTACAAGCGAGCGAAGAATTTATCAAAAAATTACCGATATTTATGCAACTGCGATTGACTATTCACCAAAATCCTATGAAAGCAAGAAGTTTTTTGCTACTGTGCAAAATAAACTTCATTTTGCAATTACGGGAAAGACAGCTGCAGAGATCATCACGGAGCGAGTGAATAGCAGGAAAGAAAAAATGGGTCTGACCTCTTGGCAAAGGTCGCCTAAGGGAAAGATTATGCCTAGTGATACATTGATTGCTAAAAATTATCTAGATGGAAAAGAATTGGAGCATTTGAATCGAATTGGGAACATGTATTTGGATTATGCTGAAATGCAGGCGGTGCGTGGGCGGGCGATGACAATGAAGGACTGGACGGAAAAAATTAATGCCTTTTTGAAATTTACTGAATATGAAATTTTGAATAATGCTGGGAAAATCAGTCATGAAGTTGCGCAGGCATTGGCGCTTGAGGAATATGAAAAATATCGCGTCAAACAAGACAGGAATTATGTTTCGGATTTCGATCGAGAAGTGAAGAAAATATTAGTAAGCAAGAGAACTGCAAAAAAAGCCAAGCATGAAAAATAAAATATGGCAAAAGATTCAAGGCTGTGTTTGACACTCTGAGAAATCTTTTGGAAAGTGAGTTACAGGAAAAAGAAGTTGAAAAGAGGTCGCCAATTGGCTTTAAAATTAAAAGATAATTAATTCTTAAATTAAAAATTACACTTTTGTGCATTCGTATGATTGTACAAATTCGCCCGACTCGATTCGCAGAGATTTCTGCTCATCGATACGAGGCAGGTAATTCGTAGAAAAAAGTATGAAACTAACTTCCAAACAAAACACAATTCTCCAGTCACTGCGAGAATTGATTGATCAGCGCAAGGACAATCCGACCAGCTATCGGTTGCAAAAGTTTTTGGAAACCAAAGGCATCAATGAGAGCATGAAATCCGTGATGCAAGTGATTGAAGCTTTAGAGAAAAAAGATTTGATCACGCGTGACAAGCAACACCGAGTTTTCATGGTGGAAAATGAAAGCTATGGCGATGCGAAAAATATTTTTTCCATTCCACTTTATGGCCTGGCTTCTTGCGGTGAGGCGCTGGCTTATGCGGAAGATAATCCGGCGGATGATTTTCTGCAAATTTCCAAGAGTCTTTTTTCCAAGCCGCAGCCAGAGTTGATGTTTGCGGTCAAGGCCTTGGGCGACTCGATGAATAAAGACGGGATTGCCGATGGCGACTATGTGATTTTTGAGAAAGCCGAAGGTCGCAATGACTTTGAAGGCAAAATTGTGGTGGCTGTCATTAATGGCATGGCAACTATCAAGCGCTACAAGAACATGGGCAAGGGGATTGTGGGACTTTTCCCGCATTCAACCAACGAAACGCATCATCCAATCTATATTTCTGAAGCTGATGTGATTTTTGTAGCTGGCATTTTCAAGAAAGTTTTGCCAGTGAAGTTTGTGAGTCTTTAGTCCAGCAATTAGTAGGTAGTAATCAGTAACTAGAAAATAGTAGATCATGTTTATTTTTCTAATCAAAATTTTAATAATGTTTGCTGGGGCGATCTATGTGGCGGGCTTGTTGGCTGTTTGGAATTATGAAAATAGGAAAGCAAAGATGTATCGACTGGTTTTGCGGCAGACTAAAATTTTGCGGAATCTTGGATTGAGCATGGCTTTGGTACACGCAAAAATTTTTAAATTGGAAAATGATTATCGCCAGTGGCTTGAAATGATTGAAGTCAGGCAGCAATTTATTTTTGAAAAAGTGTTATTTTTGAAAAAAAGTTCGTTAAAAACAAAATACAAAAATAGTGATTGTTTGCAAGTTTAAGGTTTGGCAACGGGAAATGTTACCTAGTTAGCCCCTAGTTTTAAACAGCAGGATGTGCTAAAATTAGAGTGTATTAACCCATTAACCCAAGGCTTATTTGCTTGGGCAGTGGGTTTTGAAAAGCCAAACTTAATTACATATTATTTGATTTGGAAGGAATTTTTGTGGCCACGGGTCATTGGAATTTCAACCGCTATATATGGGAAAAAACAAAAAGAAACAGCAACAACAGGAAGAAGAGCCAAAGAGTTCTTCGGAGCCGAATGTTAAGGGGGATGTAAAAAGAAGTGTCGTGGCAATCTTTCTTTTCGTGTTGGCAATTCTATTTGTGCTGGGTTTTTTGTCGGAGGCAAAGGTTGTGGACGCTGGAATTTTGGGAAAATTTCTCAATGCTTTGGGTGGTTGGCTGTTTGGAGTTGGCAAATATATTTCGCCAATTGTACTAATTGCAGCCGGCGTGATTTTGCTGTTTCGCAAAGAAACTTTGTTTTATGTTTCCAAATTGATTGGTCTTTCGGTGGCATTTGTCAGTATGTTGGGCGTTATTCACATTTTAGCTTATGATGGCGACAGGATGTTTAAGGCTGCTAATCTTGGTACGGGTGGAGGTTTTCTGGGCTACGGTCTGGCCTTTGCTTTCTTGAAGTTGGCTGGCAAGATTGGCGGCTCAATTATTTTGATTGCATTGGTTTTGATTGGAATCACGGTGGCTTTTGATTTTTCTTTTGTCAAATTTTTCGAGAAGTTTATTCGCGGAAAAGTCGAGGATGAAAATGCTCAAGAAAATGAAGAAGTTGAAGCTGAAGAAGAAGAGGAGGAAATTGCTGATGAAAAAACTGAAATTGTTGACATTGAAAACGAAAAACTTTCCAAAAAAACTGAGTTCGTGCAGGATCCAAATGAAGAAAATGAAAAAGAAAATGCCATGGCAGCTATTCTTAAAAAAGCCGCAGCTTGGAAACCCAGGGGTGAAAAAGACAACGTCAAGAAAAACAAAGCCAAGGAACTTGAAGAAAAAGAGCAATTGGAATGGGAGCTTCCGCCGATTTCGCTTTTGGATGTTTCAACTGAAAAAGCGCAAGGTGGGGATGTGGAAAAAAATTCTAAGATTATTCAAGACACCTTGCTTAATTTCGGAATTGAAGTTGAATTGGGTGAAATCAAAACCGGACCGACGGTTACGCAGTATAGTTTTCGTCCAGCAGTTGGTGTCAAACTCAGCAGAATCACAACTCTCAGTAGTGACCTGGCTCTGCGTTTGGCAGCGAGGCAAGTTCGCATTGAAGCTCCAATTCCCGGCCGATCCTTGGTGGGAATTGAAGTTCCGAACAAGAAAAATGCCACCATTAGGTTGCCGGAGCTTCTGCAAGCTTTGGAATTTGAAAATCGAAAATCAAATTTGCTGTTGGCACTTGGCAAAGATGTGAGCGGAAACTATATTTTTGGTGATTTGAAAAAAATGCCGCATTTGCTGATTGCCGGTTCGACTGGCAGTGGGAAAAGTGTTTGCGTCAATACCCTCATTTTATCTATGCTTTATCAGAATTCACCAGAAGATTTGAAACTGATTTTGGTGGATCCGAAACGAGTTGAACTGACGCCATACAATGGCATCCCGCATTTGCTCACGGATGTGATTGTGGAAAACGGCAAAGTGCTTAGCGCACTCAAATGGGCGCTTGGAGAGATGGAACGTCGCTACAAAGCTTTGCAGAAAGTTGGTTCAAAGGATATTACTTCTTTTAACAAGAAAGCGGAAAGTGGTGAAATGTTTAAACACGTGGATACGGAAACTGGAGAAATCACTGAAGAAGCGGTTGAGAAGCTTCCCTATATTGTGATTATCATTGATGAATTAGCAGATCTCATGGCTTCGCACGGCAAGGAAGTTGAAGGCGTGATCATTCGTTTGGCGCAGATGGCGCGCGCAGTTGGCATTCATTTGATTTTGAGCACGCAAAAGCCAATCGTGACTGTTATTACTAGTCTCATTAAATCCAACATTCCAACGCGTATCGCCTTTCGGGTTCCATCTTTGATGGATTCGCGCACAATTTTGGATGCCAGTGGGGCTGAAAAATTATTAGGTAATGGGGATATGCTTTTCTCGGCAGCTGAAGCGGTTGATCTGCGTCGAGTGCAAGGAGTTTTTGTTTCTGAAGAAGAAGTTAAACGCGTAGTTGATTTTATCAAAGAGCAAAAATTTGAAAAAATTGAAGATAGTCTTGATGAAGAAATTGAGGTCAGTGAAAATAAAGTTGGCGGCAATCATAATGGCGAGGCAAAAACTGTGCAATATGGTGACAGGATTGATTTTGATTCCATTGAAGCGTCGGATGATGATCAAGAAGATGTTCTGTATGAAGAAGCCAAGCGAATAGTCTTGCAAGCCGGCAAAGCTTCATGTTCACTTTTGCAAAGACGACTTCGCATTGGTTATTCCAGAGCGGCTCGCTTGGTGGATATGCTGGAAGAAAAAGGGGTAGTTGGCTCGCAAGATGGTGCTAAAGCTCGAGAGGTCCTTATCGCTGGTGATGGCAAGCAACCGCAGTATGAGGATTCAATGCAAGACCAAGCTACACGTGATAAGTGGCAAATGTAGCACTGGGCTCTAGTATTATGTATATTGTAGAATGTATAAAGTATGAATTCATACGAAAAATACATTTTGAATTTTATACATAATACAAAATACATGATACATAATACTACTATTCAAAATGGTTCAATTTACTCGAAAGAAAATTGATTCGCTAACCCTAGGGGAGCGGATGAAAAAAATCAGAGATGAAAAGCGACTTAGTCTTGCTGATGTTTCCAAAAGCACTAAGATTCAGACAAAGTATCTGCAATATTTCGAGGAGGGCGAATATATGAAATTGCCAGCCGATGTTTATGTGAAAGGTTTTTTGCGAAGCTATGCTCTTTATATGGGCTTGTCTGAAACCAATCTCATCAAACAATTTGAAAGGGAAAAAGGCATTCACAAAAACATCAAAAAAATTGTTGAAGATGAAAAATCCGGCAAACCTATCAACTTTTCAATTTTTGTGATTTCACCAAAAATGATTGTCGTCGGTGCGCTGACACTGTTGGCTTTGGGAAGTTTTGTGTATCTCTATCTTCAGGTTAACAATTTTGTTTCAACTCCGAGACTTGTTATCATTAAACCAACGGACGGAACTGCGGCGGATGGCAGTTCGACTCATGTGGTTGGCTTGGCGGAAAAAGACGCTTTGGTGACTATTAATGATCAACCAGTATTAGTCAATGAAAAAGGTGAATTTAGTGAAGATGTTGGGCTTAAAGATGGGCTAAATGTTATTAGCGTAAAAGCCAAGAATAAATTTAACAAGGAAACAACTCAAGCCGTTTCAGTTAGTGCTAATCTTCAGCCGACCGAAGCGCAAGCTTCCCAGTCAGATCAAAATCAGCAGGCTGGCAATGTTGATCAACAAAATAGTCCGATAAATGCTGAAGTTTATGTGAGCCCAGGTTCAACCTGGCTCTCAGTGGAAGCGGATGGTAACTTGGTTTATAGTGGGGTGCTCCTTCCGCAATCAGTTCAAAAATTTCAGGCCAAAGAAAAAATCAGTGTTAGTTCCGGCAATGGCAGTGAAACTTTTGTGAAAATCAATGGCAAAGATCTTGGGCAATTGACTGCTGGTTCTGCTCCAGCCAAGGATATTATCTTTAACGCAAGTGGTAAGGTTTTAAGCAAATAAAAAATTTTAAAAAATACAAATTACGCAAATCTCTGCAAATAATGCAAATATGCAAATAATTCGCATATTCGTAGATTCGCATTAAATTCGCATCATTTGTATTGCAAGGAATATGGCATACGCAGCAAAAGAAAAAAAAGCTCCGAAGGAGGCAGTAGAGGAAATCAAAAATGCAGGCAAAAAAGAAATTGATAAATTAGTCGAGGATATTCAAGAAAAATTTGGGGAAGGGATGATAATGAAATTGGGGGATGTGAAAAAAGTTGACGTGGAAGCGATTCCGACCGGTTCAATTTCTTTGGACATCGCCACGGGAATTGGTGGAGTACCACGCGGTCGCATCATTGAAATTTATGGACCGGAATCTTCAGGGAAAACAACTTTAACCTTACACATTGTGGCTAATGCTCAAAAAGGCGGCGGCACAGCAGCTTTCGTGGATGCTGAACATGCGCTTGATCCGGAATACGCTCAGAAAATTGGCGTGGACATCAAGAATCTGTTGGTTTCCCAACCTGATACTGGTGAGCAAGCGCTGGATATTGTGGAGTCCTTGGTGCGCAGTGGCGTGATTGATGTGATTGTGGTTGACTCTGTAGCGGCTTTGGTTCCACGCGCCGAAATCGAAGGCGAGATGGGCGACCAGCATGTTGGTCGGCAAGCTCGTCTGATGTCGCAAGCCTTGCGCAAATTGACCGCAATTATTGCGCGATCTAACACGACGGTGATTTTCATCAACCAAATTAGGATGAAAATTGGGGTGATGTTTGGCAATCCGGAAACAACGACTGGCGGGCAAGCACTCAAATTTTATTCTTCCGTGCGCATTGAAGTTCGTAAAGCTGCTCAAATCAAAAAAGGTGAAGACGTGGTTGGTAATCGCGTGAAAGTCAAAATTGTGAAAAACAAAGTGGCGCCGCCATTCAAGACCGCTGAATTTGACATCATGTATAACGAGGGAATTTCCTTGGCTGGAGACTTGCTCGACGCAGGCGTGAAATTTGAAGTTGTCAAAAAATCAGGCAACTCGCTTTCCTATGGCGACATCAAGCTTGGAGCAGGACGCGAAAGCGCCAAAGCTTTTTTGCGAGAAGATAAAAAAACCGCCGAAAAGATTTTCAAAGAAATTGCCGCTAAAGCTAAAATCGTCGCCTAGTAAAAATTGGTTTTTAAAAATCCCACCAAATTGGTGGGATTTTTTTTGTGCATTGAAAAAGAGTTGATTTTGTGGGGGTTTGGTGGTAGTTTTAGGCTAAGGATAAATTATTAAAAACCTCTCAGTTAAAAATTTATGCAAAAAACATTTTCAAAATTTACGAACCAGTATTCACTTTCTAAAACATTAAGGTTTGAACTAAGGCCTACCGAGGCAACAAAGAAGATGCTTGTTGATAATGGAGTTTTTGCGGAAGATGAAAACAAGAAAAAGGCATATATTGCGATTAAGCCTTATTTCGACAGATTGCACCGAGAATTTGTGGCAGAGTCTCTTGAAAAAGTTGAGTTTAGAAAACTTAAAGAATACGAAAATATTTTCAAAGAATGGGATTTTGATCGAAAAAATCAAGAAAAAAAGAAAAAACTCGAAGAAGCTAAAGGGGAATTGAGAAAACAAATTGGAGCATATTTTGATGCAACTGGAAAAACTTGGGCAGATGAAAAATACAAGCATTTGAAGCTAAAAAAGAAAGATCTGAATATTCTTTTTGAAAATGAAATTTTTGCAATTTTGAAGGATCGTTTTGGCGAAGAAACTGAAACGAAAATCAAGGATGAAAAAACAGGAGAAGAAATTTCAATTTTTGATCAGTGGAATGGATTTGGTGGATATTTCACAAAATTTCATGAAACAAGAAAAAATTTCTACACAACAAATGGAAAAGCAAGCGCACTGGCAACCAGAATTGTTGACCAAAGCCTGAGCAGATTTTTGGAAAATTTGAAAACTATTGCTAGGTTGCAAGGAAAGATTGATTTTACTGAAGTGGAAAATTATTTTGGGAAAAAAGCTTCGGAGGTTTTTTCTTTGCAAAATTATAATAATTGTATTTTGCAGGCTGGCATCGATCAATACAATGATTTTTTGGGTGGCAAAACATTGGAAAATGGAGATAAAAAACAAGGCATCAACGAACTTATTAACGAATATCGCCAAAATCACAAGGGGGATAAATTGTCGTATCTGAAGAAATTGGATAAGCAGATTTTGAGTGAAAAAGATAAAAAATCTTTTGGCATTGAGACAGAGGAAGAGTTTTTGAAAATTTTGCATGATTTCCATAAAAATGCAAAGACAAAAATTGAAATTTTCAAGAATTTGTTTGATGACTTGGCAAAGAATTTTTCAAGTTATGACTTGGACAAGATCTATCTCTCAAAAGAAGCTTTCAATACGATCTCTCGCAAATGGACAAACGAAACTACTGTTTGGCAGGAAAATTTGTTTGAGGTTTTGAAGGCAAAAAAGCTGGTAAAAGCAAAAAAGAAAGACGAGGAAGAGTTTGCTTTTCCAGATTTTATTTCATTGGAAAGTTTGAAAGAATCTCTTGAAAAATTTTCAGAGGCAGCTGCTTTTTGGAAAGATAGATATTATGAAAATGAAGAAAACGAGCGAGGGTTTTTAAATATTACGGAGAAGCCTAGCTTTGTTCAGTTTATGTTGATTTTTGAAAATGAAATCAAGGATCTTTTTGAGAAAGAAATTGAAAAAGACAATGGCGAGAAGATTAAAATTGGTTTCGATATTTCAAAGCAAAAAATTGAAAAATTTCTAGCTCAGGAAAAAATCAAGATTGGAAAAGAGGAAAAAATTGTTATCAAAGAATTTGCCGATGATGTTTTGCGAATTTATCAAATGGCAAAATATTTTGCGCTGGAGAAAAATCGAGGTTGGAATGAGGAGTATCAAACTGATGATTTTTATACTAAGATCAAAACTGGCTATTTGGCTTTTTATGATGATGCTTACAGACAAATTGTTGGTGGCTACAATGACTTGCGAAATTATTTGACCAAGAAGGCATATAGCGAGGAAAAATGGAAGCTCAACTTTGAAAATCCAACTTTGGCTGATGGTTGGGATAAAAACAAAGAGTCTGCTAATTCGGCTATTATTTTAAAAAAAGATGGTGGATACTTCCTTGGCCTGATGAAGAAAGGTTGCAATCAGCTTTTTGATCAGCGAAATGAAAAAGAAATGAAAAGTGGCTTGGAAAACGGAAGTTATGAAAAAATGGTGTATAAATTTATCAAAGATATTGTTACTGGGATTCCTAAGTCCTCAACTCAAATGAAGGAAGTAGTCGAACACTTTAAGAAATCAAATGAGGATTGTATCGTGAAAAAAGGATCCTCAATTGGCATGTTCAGGAAGCCACTTGTTATTACTAAAGAAATATTTAACTTGAATAATAGAATTTTCTCAAAAAATGACCTGAAAAGAAGTGTATTACGGGGAGAGATTTCAGAAAAAGAAGAAAAAAACTATATTAAATTATTTCAAAAGGATTTTGTAAAATTAGGAGGAGATTTTGCCGTATATCAAAAGTCGTTATATGTGTGGATTGATTTTTGTAAGAATTTTTTAGAGTCATATCCAAGTTGTTCATTTTTTGATTATTCAAAATTAAAAGAAGCTAGTCAATATCAATCATTAGATGAATTTTATGATGAGATAAATAATTTGAGCTATGTGATTTCTTTTGAAAAAGTTTCTCAATATTATATTGAAAAGGAAAATCAAGAGGGAAAGTTGTATCTTTTTGAAATTTTCAATCAAGATTTTGCAGATGGAAAGACTGGCAAGAAAAATTTACATACGATGTATTGGGAAGCTCTTTTTTCTCCTGAAAATATGGCTCAAAATTTCTCTTTCAAGCTTAATGGGCAAGCAGAAATTTTCTATCGTCCGAAATCAATTGAAATTGAAAAGGAACAGCGAAATTTTTCACGAGAAATTACAAAAAACAAACGTTATACTGAAAACAAAATCTTTTTTCATTGTCCACTTACGCTTAATCGCACCAAAAGCGATGCCAAGAAATTCAATGATAATGTTAATAATTTTCTTGCAAAAAATCCCAACATCAATATTATCGGCGTTGACCGTGGTGAAAAACATCTGGCATATTATTCTGTTATCAATCAGAAACAAGAAATTCTGGAAAGTGGAAGTTTGAATGAGCTTAATGGTGTTGATTATGGCAAAAAACTTGAAGAAAAAGCAGGGCATCGAAAATTTCAGCGTCAGGACTGGAGCGAGGTTGAAAATATCAAAGATTTGAAAAAGGGATATATTTCCCAAGTCGTTCGCAAATTGGCAGATTTGGCAATCAGGCATAATGCAATCATCGTGTTTGAAGATTTGAATATGCGTTTCAAACAGATTAGGGGTGGCATTGAAAAATCGGTTTATCAACAACTTGAAAAAGCCTTGATTGATAAATTGAATTTTCTTGTTGAAAAAGGTGAAGCAGATCCTGAAAAAGCCGGACACTTGCTCAAGGCGTATCAGCTCGCAGCTCCATTTGAAAGTTTCAAGGAGATGGGCAAGCAGACTGGGATTATTTTCTACACTCAAGCGTCTTATACCTCAAAAATAGATCCTTTGACTGGCTGGAGACCAAATTTGTATTTGAAATATGTCAATGCGGAAAAAACTCAAAAAGAAATTGAAGAATTTTTCAAAAGCATCAAATTCAATCAGCAGGAAAATTATTTTGAATTTGAATATGAATTGAAAAATACCAAAAAAGAAAAGGGTGACAAGAAAAATGAGGTACTGAAAAAAACAACCTGGGTTTTGGGTAGCAACGTTGAGAGATATCTTTGGAGCAAGAAAAACACAAAAAATGGTGAATATAAGCATTACAATGAATTGACCGCAAATTTCAAAGAACTTTTTTACGAATTCACATTTGATATTGACGCCGACATATTAGCTCAAATCAAAAAGCTTGATCCAAAACAAAAACAAAATGCCAAATTTTTCAAAGACTTTGTTTTTCTTTGGAAATTGCTTTGTCAAATTAGAAACACGCAGAAAGAAAAAGAGGGCGATGAAAATGATTTTATCCTTTCGCCAGTAGCACCATTTTTTGACAGTCGCAAGGCACAAAAGTCTGGAAAAAACTTGCCGAAAAACGGAGATGACAATGGAGCTTTCAATATTGCACGCAAGGGAATTTTGATTTTGCAACGAATTTCAGAAAAGCCAAATGGAAAAGTCGGCTGGGCAGAACTTTCAATTTCACAAATTGCTTGGGATAACTTTGCCCAAAGTAAATTTGAGAAAAAATAGTTTTCTAAAAAAACTTGACAAAAACAGCTCAGGGTATAGACTGGGCTGTTTTTTAATTATGCCAAAATATGGAAAGCTATATTCAAATCTCAAAACTCAATGACTTTGTTTTTTGTCCAATGTCGCTGTATTTTCACAGTTTTTATGAAGATTATAGTCAAAAGATCTATCATCAAAAGGCTCAAACTGAGGGGAAAATGAAGCACGAAAATATCGACAGAGGAACCTATTCAACCGCCAAAAGATATTTGCAGGGCACTGCTGTTTATTCTTGCAAATATAATTTAATGGGGAAAATCGATATTTTTGATCAGGAAACAGGCTTTTTGATTGAGCGAAAAAATAAAGTCAAAAAAATTTACGATGGATACAAATTTCAGCTCTGGGCACAAATGTTTTGTTTGGAAGAAATGGGCTTTGAAGTGAAAAAACTTTTTGTGCATTCACTCTCGGACAACAAGCGATATGAAGTTGAAAAGCCAAAGGGAATTGATGAATTTCAGTTTGGGCAAATGATTAAACAAATGGAGAATTTCGATTTGCTAAATTTTAATAGAAAAGCTAATCTTAATAAATGCACCAAATGCATTTATTGCGAATTGTGCAATCAATAAAAGTATGATGTCCTTGCCAGATTTTTCAGAAAAACAAATTTTGTTCATAGAGGCTAGATATGGTGTTGAAAATAGTTTGCAATTTCAAAATGACAATATTCTTTATAAGAAAGATGGCAGAAACACAAATCGAATTGCTTGCTTGAAAGTCTTCGCCATTTTCATTATTGGCAATTTTACAATGACCAGCAATTTGGTCAAAAAATGTAGGGAATATGGAATTTCACTTTTTTTGTTGAGTAATAATTTTGAAACTTATGCTGCGATAGGAGCAGGACTTGAGAGCAACTTTCTTTTGCGTGATAGGCAATACAAAACTGAAAATGATTTTGAACTTGCCAAGGAGCTTGTGAAAAACA
Organism: uncultured bacterium; assembly: GCA_903851135.1. Taxonomy (GTDB): domain Bacteria; phylum Patescibacteriota; class Minisyncoccia; order Moranbacterales; family GWC2-37-73; genus CAIPMZ01. The sequence continues at coordinate 18,334 of CAINNK010000039.1, forward strand.
AAGTTTCAAATCAGTTGTCCTTGATGAAAGAAAGAAACAATGGGCTTGATTTTGAAAAAATGTTTTCTGAGGCAGAAAAGAAAATAGCAGAGGCAAAAGATGAACAATCACTGCTGGGAATTGAAGGAAATTACAGCAAGAATTTTTTTGCGGAATATTTCAAATTGATGGATTGGAGCAGGCGAATGCCGAGGACGAAATTTGATGTCAATAATGTGCTGTTGGATATTGGATATACTTTCTTGTTTAATTTTGTGGAATCCTTGCTTCGGCTGTATGGATTCGATACCTATAAAGGTTTTTATCACAAACTTTTTTTTCAAAGAAAATCTTTGGCTTGTGATGTGATGGAACCTTTTCGTTGCTTGATTGACAAGCAACTTCTGAAAGCTCACAATCTGGGTCAAATAAACAAAAATGATTTTGAATATAAAGGCGGAAAATATGTTTTGAGTTTTGAAAACCAGCAAAAGTATGTGCGGATGTTTTTGGAGGTTTTGATGAATAACAAAGAGGAGTTGTTCGTTTATGTGAAAGATTTTTATCGCTTCTTTGTGGTTGAAGGTCGGCAGTTCCCAAGCTTTAAACTAAAATAATTTTTTCTAACACTATGTTTATAGTTTCATATGACATTGAAAGCGACAACACGAGAACGAAATTTTCAACGATGCTGAAAAAATATGGCAGGAGATTGCAATATTCTGTTTTTGAAGTCAAAAATAGTCAGCGGATTTTGGAAAACATCAAAGCTGAAGTTGAACATAATTTCAAAAAAGTCTTTACTAATAATGATAGTGTGATAATATATGGAATGTGCGAGGCTTGTGAGAAGAAAATTGTCAGATATGGCTATCCTGTTCAGGAAGAAAAGAATGTGGTATTTTTTGGATAATTTTCTTGAAATTCCTTAACAAATAAAAAGGTGTAAATCTTTGTGCAGATATTAGAACAAAACCTCGGTCTTTATGTGACCGCAATCCTTTATCTGAGCCAAAAAGTCGTAGTTGCCTTCGCGCACTATTTGCATCTTTTTGGCTTAGATAAGCCAAATCAAGAGTCTAATACCTATATAAGATTTCTACTTTTGTAGATCTGATGTTTATATGATTGATTATATGTCTAATACCTATATAAGATTTCTACTTTTGTAGATATTTAATGCTCGTAATTATGCTTCTTTTCCTGTCTAATACCTA
>CAINNK010000040.1 GCA_903851135.1 uncultured bacterium
GAATACAAGTTGAAATTATGGAATATGTATTACAACGACCTGGAACATTGTGGACTTGGTGGAAAAACACCAAATGAAGTGCTACAATTAGCCTAATTTCTTAACTTACATGGAACCGCCAAATGTCTGTTCCTAAAACATCTGAATCAAAATTGTTACATTGCTATATTGCTATATTGTCATGGTTTAAATTATATATAGTATGGAAAGTTCGGTTTCTAGTTTATTTTTATGATTAAATGTTTAAATGATTGAATGTTGATTGATGTTTTTTTGGATTGACATTAGATTGGTTTCTGGTAGAATATTTTAATGCTAAAATTAGTGTTAAATTGTTCTTGAAAAATATAAATAGGAAATAATCATGAATCAAAAACTAGCAGGAAAAGCATGCAGGGAAGAACTTGAATCTGTAATGAGAAAAAAAATCGAGTCGGCTTATGAGCAGGCACTTGAGAAAGTTCAGATTCGGAATTGTTCGGCGGATGTTTTTAACGAGTTTCAGGCTCAAAAAGCAGGAGCTGTTAATAAAGTTCTTCAGCAGTGCATGATGAAAGATGATAAAAAAATTCCCAAGGAACCTTTTGATTTAAATGCTGCCACTGGGGAAATCTTGTTTTCATTTGCTTGATCCTTTTTATTTTCCAAGTTATATAGAGTAAGTCGTCTCACGATCTTGCTCTATTTTTTTCAGTTTGACATTTAGCTTGGTTTTGCTATGCTTTTGGCAGTTATTTAACTAAAAACTTAAGCTCAAAGGAGGGCTGAATGACACAACGTTATGTCTTGGTCTTTTTCATCTGGGGCTTGGAAGTCTTGCTCGGAATAAAAACTCGCAAAATATTAGCTGGCTTTTATAATGGACATGGTGGAAAATATGAGCCGGGTGAAAGTTTTTTTGCGGCGGTCGTTCGAGAATGTAAAAAAGAATGCGGATTGTATCCAAAGAATGAAAAACTTCAACCATCCTCCAGGCTAACAGTCGAAAATCTGAAAGCAGATGGCTCATTGGAAATGCACATCGTAGACATTGTTAGGATTGATGATTTTTCTGGCAGAGTTATTGAATCATCAGAAGAAATGGTGGGTAATCATTGGTTTAAAATCCATGATCTTCCAGCTGATGGATTCCGTCCTGAGGAATTAATTTGGATCAAAGACTTCTTGCTTGGAAAAGATTTCATCGTTAAAATCGGGTACGATGCAAAGGGTGAAATTATTGCTTATCATGTCGATAGACTAGTTTAATTTGAATTAGCTATTAACAGCGGCCTGTCGGAACATTGACGGGTCGTTTTTTATTTGGTTTGACATTTAGCTTGGTTTTGCTATGCTTTTGATACTGAAAAAATAGTGAAATAGTTCCTAAGAATTTATAAACGCAGCTTAAAAAAGGGAAATTATCATGCCACAGAAACAGACACCCTATTCAGGTGATGAGATTAACCGTGTTAAGCAAATTGCACAGCTCTATCCTATTGGCGAGCACGACTCGGAAGAAGTTTTCTTTGCTAGAATTAATGCAGACGTTATTGAGGCAAAAAAACTTTACTGCGTAAAAGTGAAAAATGCTCTTGGAGAACTTTTTGAGCAGAATCTGCGAGAAAAGCAAAAAGACAATGTTATTCCTGAGGAGCTTTTGGCGCATTTTCAAGCGGAAAAAGAAACAGTAGTCGATGAGGCGCTTACAAGATATGTTAAGGCTGATGGGAATGTCAGCAATTTTTTCTTTATTTTTATGCTTGAGCCTACAACTCAGAGAAAAGTGAAGTTTTGTTTTAGTAATGAGGAGGGGATGATAGTCTTCCCTTATGGTGTTGATTTTTGATTTATTGTAAGGTTTTTATAAAAGAGCGGTCTAGCTTATACAGTAGATTGCTCTTTTTAATTTGTTTTATATCCCTAAAAGCTAATCCCTAATGAGTTTACCCCGTGGCAAATTCCATTGGGGCTATCCCTGGTTGACCCGTTTGGCTTTAAGGGAGTAAAATAAAAAAAGCTATGATTTATTATTAAGCAGTTCGTATATTCGTATAAATTCGTAATTCGTAGAGAAACACTTATGTCAGAAAACAATCAACCAACTATTGAAGAAATTGTGTCGCTTTGCAAACGTCGAGGTTTTGTTTTTCCGTCCTCGGAAATTTATGGCGGCTTTGCGGCCGTTTATGACTACGGCAGTTACGGCGTGGAATTGGAGAATAATATCAAGAAAGAATGGTGGAAAAACATCGTGCAAGTGAGGGAAGATATTGTCGGTTTGGATTCGAGCATTTTCATGAGTCCAAGAATCTGGGAAGCTTCCGGACACGTGGGCGGCTTTTCTGATCCTTTGGCGGAATGCAAAAAATGCCATGGGCGTTTGCGGGTTGATCATTTGCTGGAGGATGCTGGGGTTGCGGCTGATGAAAAAATGAGCGAAGAAGATATTAATAAATTGTTTAGTGAGAATAAGGCGAAAATTAAATGTCCAACTTGTGGCGCGCAAGATTTTTCAGATGTGAAAAAGTTTAACTTGTTGGTCAAATCAAATTTGGGAAACTTCACCGAAGATTGGAACAAAGAGCCGGTATATTTGCGAGGTGAAACTTGTCAGGGGATTTATGTGAATTTCAAAAATGTGTTGGATTCTTCGCGGGTGAAGGTTCCTTTTGGCATCGCTCAGATTGGCAAAGCTTTTCGCAATGAAATTACCGCCAGGCAATTCATTTTTCGCACGCGCGAATTTGAACAAATGGAGATGCAATATTTCACCACACCCGAAGAGGAGATGCTTGCCTATGAAAAATTGCGCCAGTATCGTTGGCGATATTACATTGACACGTTAGGTTTCAAAGAAGAAAACCTCAAGTGGCACCAACATGAAAATTTGGTTTTCTATGCCAAAGAAGCTTATGATATTGAGTTTAAGTACCCGTTTGGTTTCAAGGAATTGGAAGGTGTGCATGCGCGCGGCGATTATGATTTGTCGCAGCATATCAAATTTTCCGGCAAAGATTTGTCATACACTGATCCATACACCAATCAAAAATATGTTCCGCATATCATCGAATCTTCCGTGGGAGTTGGGCGCACCGTGCTGGCTGCTATTTGCAATGCCTATGTTGAAGAGGAAACAGCCTGCGGTGAAAAAAGAGTGGTTTTGAAATTCAAACCAAGCTTGGCTCCCGTAAAAGTGGCTGTGTTTCCACTTATGAAAAACAAGCCGGAATTGGTCGCCAAAGCCAAAGAAATTTTTGACACTTTGAAAATGGACTGGATGTGCGAGTTTGATGACAATGGCAATGTTGGCAAGCGTTATCGCAGGCAAGATGAAATTGGCACGCCGTTTTGCGTGACCGTTGATTTTGAAAGTTTGGAAGATGGCTCAGTGACGGTGCGCGATCGCGACACCATGACGCAAGAGCGCATCAAGATTGCTGATTTGCAGAAATACTTTGGGGAAAAACTTAAATAGATTGATACTAATTTGCGAAAAAAGATTTTAGATTCTTGAATTTAGATTTTAGAAAAAGACCCACAAATCTACAAATTAGCTACGAATCTACAAATGAAAAACAAGAATCAAAAAATTCTCGTTTTTTATTTTGATTTTTGCCTTTTTATTTCTTTCCGCATTGATGTGTTTGCATCTTGCATTCTCCCTGCACCATTGCGTAGTGCGTAGACAAAAAACGAGTGATGAGCGTTAAAAAATTTTCAGCGAGCTTTTTCAGCAGAAAAAGTGCAGCGGGAATTTTAGCGAAGAATGAAGTTTTTGTCCCAGCAACAAGCTCGGTGCGAGTTTCTTTTGTAACTTCTTCTTTGCGGAAAAGAAAAGTTAACCTTGAATTTTTGTATTAAACTAATATAATTTTACTCTGCTTTGTCATTAAAAAGCTCTTCCAACTCAGCTTTTTCCTCGGGGTTAAGCTCAACGATTGAATGGATTACACTTGTTAATTGACCAAGTTGATTGCTATGTAAGAGCAGATTTAGAGTATTGGCTAAGAATTTTTTTTGTTCAAGATTTTGAGATGCAAAAAGTCTAGGCTGAATTTCATAAAGCGTTTGAATGGTGATGGCGAGTTTTTCATGCAAGTCAGTTGCAATGACATTTTTCTGAGTGTATTCAGCTGCCAAATCTTGGGCGAAAGCTTTCAAAAATGGGCGCCGCTTGATGCGCAAAAGATTGGCAAGGTTTTTTTGCAAAAAGCGAAATTGGCTGTCGCTGCGAGTTCCTGCCAGCAGGGGTTGCTGATTTTCTTGGGCGGCTGATTTTTTGAAAGCGAAAGAATTGAAATATGGGCTTTGCACAAAAACGCTATGATAAAATTGCTCGCCTTTGCTTTTGATGGCGGTGGCTTCTTTCCATTTTTCGTGTTGAGTTTCATCGATGTAATAATATCGGGAAGCTTCGTTGCTGCTTTTTTCATTCCAACGAACATAGGTGAGGTTGAAAACAGTCTGGGATTTTTCATGCATGATTTGAGATTGCTCTTTTTCGGCAATCAAACTTTCCCAGGCCAAAGGCTCGCCGTTGATAAGAATGGAAAAATTGCGGCCGCTATTGAGCGCCAAAAACCAAGCAAATTCTTTCAAAAGAAATTCGCTCAATTTTTCTTGCAAGCCAAAACCAGTCAGGCCATGGATGCCACTGAAAGTAACTTCCGTGCCAGTTGGGAGCTGCGTTTTGCGTGGCACGGCGCTGACACCGGTGTAGAGATTGATGTTTTCCGAATTGGCATAAATGTCATAATAAAAGTTGCTGCCATCTTTTGCAAAAACAGTTTTCCAGGCTGCGTTTCGCGCAAAGCAAAAAAAGGTCAGGCGGCCAATGCCATTTTTTCCGTGAATGGCAGACTGATTTTTTTTCAGTTTGTTTTCCAGTGCTTTTTTGGATTCAAAAAGGGGTTCGAATTTTTCTTGCAATTTTGCGTGGTCGATGCCATAGCCATTGTCAGCAATTGTGAAAGATTCCAGATTGCCCAGTTTATCACTGACGTAGTCGATTTTTATTTCTGAGGCTTGGGCGTCAAAACCATTCCAAATGTATTCGGCGATGGAAAGATAGGGTGTGTATTTTTTCAGGGCTGATTTAATTCCCTTGGCTGTGATTTGAATTTTCGGCATAATGGTTTGCTTAGTATTTTTCTGCTTATTCATCCATTTTGACATATTTTGCAGGAAAAGGGAATAAAAACCTTAAACATGTTATACTTTAAAGGTAAATTATAATTATAAAATCAAAAAATATGCAGATTAAAGTTTTAGGAAGCGGTTGCAAAACTTGCAAACAATTGCAAAATTCAGTGAACAAGGCTGTGTCCGAGCTTGGCTTGGAAGTTGAAGTTGAATATGTTGATGATGTGCAAGCAATGTTGGATTTGGGTGTTATGGCTGGTCCGGTTTTAGTCATTGATGATGCTGTCGTTTCAGCTGGGCAAGTCCCGAGTTTTGAAAAAATCAAACAGTTTATTGTTGACAGCAAATCAAATGTCGCAACGCCGAAAAATGAATCGAAAAAAAATTCAAATTGTGGTTGTGGCAGTTGTTGCTGTAAAAAATAGATTTTATGAACATCTTTTATCCCATTGCTATCTTTGCTGACTGGCTGACTTTCTCAATTTTTCGAATTGCGCCTGAAACCTTGCTGGCAAGTGCGGTTGATTTTTTCATTTTCGACACGATTAAAATTGTTTTCCTGCTGCTCGTGGTCATTTTTGCAGTTTCGCTCATTCGCTCATTTTTGCCACCGGAAAAAATCAGAAACATTCTTTCGCATGAAAAAAAATATGTTGGCAATATCTTAGCTTCACTGCTTGGAATCATCACGCCATTTTGTTCTTGCAGTGCCGTGCCGCTTTTTTTGGGTTTTGTGCAAGCTGGCGTGCCACTTGGAACAACATTTTCTTTTTTGGTAGCTTCACCAATGATTAATGAAGTGGCGTTGGTGATGCTGTTGGGAATGTTTGGTTGGAAAATTGCCTTGCTTTATGTGATCAGTGGACTGGTGATTGCAATTTTTTCGGGAATTGTGATTGAAAAAATGGAGGTGAAAAATTTGCTTGAAGAAATTGCATTGGGCGGAAACGGCAAGAGTATTAATTTGCCCGAGCTTGCTTGGAAAGAAAGAATTGAGTATGCGAAAAAGTATACTTTTGAAATAATTGAAAAAGTTTGGCCATACGTGATTTTGGGGGTTGGCTTGGGAGCTTGGATTCATGGCTATGTGCCAGCTGATTTTTTGGCGCAATATGCCGGATCTGATAAATGGTACGCCGTGCCCTTGTCCGTGGCAATTGGCATCCCGCTTTATTCCAACGCAGCTGGAGTGATTCCCTTGGTGGGAGTGCTGACCGAAAAAGGGGTGTCCATTGGCACGAGCCTGGCTTTTATGATGGCGGTCACGGGGCTATCACTGCCAGAGTTTATGATTCTCAGGAAAGTCATGAAAACAAAACTCATTTTCATTTTTGCCAGCGTGGTTGGCGTTGGCATCATTTTCACGGGCTATCTTTTTAATGCGATTTTAAAGTAAAAAGTGAAAGAAGGAAAAGTCTTTTTATAATCAAAAATAAGAATTTATGAACATGAAACTTAATCAGGAATTAACTGAGTTATTGAATAGTCAGTCGTCAACAAAAACTATCATAGGATTTCTGAAAAGGTTGCCGGAAGGGAAACTGACCAAGCATGAGAATCCGCAGTCGCATTTGTGCACTTATTTTGGTGCCTACGATCCGAAAGCCAAAGAAGTTTTTATTGGTCATCACAAAAAATCTGGGCTGTGGCTTTTTAATGGTGGGCATGTGGATGAGGGCGAAGAAGCCTTGAGGGAAACCGTGATTCGAGAAATTGGCGAAGAATGGGGACTGGATGGCACTGATTTTGAAATCAAATCGCCGGAATTTTTCACCATCACACCGATTGATAATCCAACCAAACAAACCTGCACAATGCACTATGATGTTTGGCATTTTATTGCGGTGGATAAAAATTCTTTCAAACCGGATGAAACTAAATTGTCGGAGGAATTTCATGAAGCTGGTTGGAAAACAGTGGCTGAGGCTCGGAAATTAGTCAGTGCTGAAAACAACGAAGCCACTTTGCTGGCGATTAAATTTTTGGAAGACAAGTATTTTGTTTAATTATTATCAAAATTGGCGTTACATGAAAAGAATTTTAATCTTGGGCTCTGTCGGTTGCGGAAAATCAACTCTTGCTAATAAACTTAACGAAAAATTGAAGTTGCCACTTTTTTGTTTAGATAAGTATTTTTGGAAACCGAATTGGCAAGCAACTGAAAATGAGGAATGGCGCAAGAAAGTTGAGCAATTATCTCAATCTGAGCAGTGGATTATGGATGGAAATTTTTTAAATACCTTGGACATTAGGTTGCCAAGAGCGGATGCTGTGATTTTCATAGATTGTAATAGGTTCATCTGCCTGTACAGATTCTTCAAGAGAATTATTAGGAAGAGAGAATATGGCGTGATTGAGGGATGCCGAGAAAGTTTAAATATAAAAATGTTGATTTGGATTCTTTGGAAGTTTCCACGGCAGTCTCGGAAAAAAATAAATGCTGAGATTGAAAAAGTGAAAGCTAGAAAGAAGGTTTCTATTTTGAAGTCACGTGGAGATGTGAAAGAATTTTTGCATTTATGAGGATACTGTATGTTTAAAATGCTGCGGAAGATCAAAAATATTTTTAAAAAAACCTTAAAATCATTCACGAATTTGAGGGAGTATTTTTATTTGAAAAAATTGAGTGATGGTGACTATAAAGTTTCAGACTCAGTGAAATATTATTGCCAATTTGCCAGTCCGGAATTGGCTGAAGATATTTTGGAAAAAAGAATTTTGGCGCAAGAAGATCCGCGCTGGCAAGAGTTTGGTTTTGAAACAGCGGAGGAATATGCTTTTTGGTCGTGGCGAGCTTGTGGAATTATTTGCTTGAAAATGATTATTGATACGGTTAATAACAGAAATGAAAAAGTTAAAGATTTGCTTAAGAGGGGGATTGAATTGGGCGGCTATGTTTCGCATGATAAAAATGGAAAACTTATTGATAAGGGCTGGTATTATAAGTCACTCATAAGCTTGGCTGGCGAACATAGTTTCAAGGGGAAAATATTTTCTCATTTGTCAGTTCAAAACATTTGCCGAGAAATTTCAAATAAGCATTTTGTGATTGCTTCCGTTGACCCAGGACTGATTCGTTTTGATGAAGTTGAATCGCAATATAAAGGCGGGCATGTTGTTTTGGTTTGGGGTTTTAAATGGGAAAATAAACGCTGCGCCGGATTTTATTTGCACAATCCATCTGGGAAAAATGAAAAAACCCGAAGGGCCTTTGTTTCAATTGAGGTTTTTAGGAAAGCCTTCGCTGAAAGAGGGTTTAGTGCTTGGGAAGCGAAATAATTTCTTGTGAAATGTTACGTAGCATGCTACGTAACATTATTTATTGATATTTGCTAGCTTGAACAAATTTCGGCTTGGTGATAGCATAAAGGCAAGGAAAAGCCTTGTTATAATAAATGCTATGGAGAACCTTCATCCATTGAAGATTCCTTGTGGAGAATTTTCCTGATATTTATCCAATAAAAAATTATGAATAAAATAGCCTTCATTATTCCTGGGCACGGTTGTCCAACAAAGAATAAAGAGTATCAGGAAATTGCGAGATATTTCAATCAGAAAAAAATCAAGCCCATTTTTGTTGAAATTGACTGGAAAAGAAACACTCATATTGAATATATTGAACAATTCAAAAAACAATATACTCAGTATGTTGGCAAAAATGACGAAGTTTATGTTCTTGGTTTTTCCTTTGGGGCGATGATTTCCTGCATAACCGCTCCAGATTTAAAACCGAAAGTGCAAATTTTATGTTCACTCTCCCCGTTTTTCAAAGAGGATATGCCAAAAATTAAACAATGGTGGAAGGATTATCATGGCAAGAAAAGATGCGAAGTTTTTGAAAAGTTTTCATTTTCAGAAATTGCTAGAAATACTAAATCAAAAACTTTCATCCTTATAGGCACCAAAGAGGGAATTGAAGTTGAACGAAGAGCAAGAGCTGCCAAGGAGAAGATAAGAAATAGTGAATTGATTATTCTCGAAGGCGTGAAACATGATATTTCTGATGAAAGATATTTGAAAAAAATTGCGGAAATAATAGGTATGTTTTAGTTTTTTGGTGTTGATTATGTATTTTTAAGTTTAAAATATTTTTACTTCCATATATCCATTTATGGAAGTGTCCACTTTTAAGAGATGAAGATATGAATAAACAACATTTGATTATTATTGATGGACCCAATGGGGCAGGCAAGACCACGACCTCTGTTTTGCTGCATGAAAATTTGGACAATACTGTTTTGCTTTCATTCGACAAAATCAAACGTTTTATTTCAAAGTTTGAGCCCAATGAAAGAAATATTTTTGCAACCAATCGAATTATGCTTTTAATGACAAAGCAGTACCTGGAAGAAGGCTTTAATGTGATTGCAGAATTTTTTTCTCCTGAAGCGAAATTCGTGTTGCCATATTTGAAAATAGCCAAGAATAAAAAAGTTTCCTTTTTCGTTTTTCAAATTGAAGCGCCTTTTGAGGTGAGAAGGCAGCGGCTCAGGGAACGGCCCTTGGCAAAGGGTGCCAAAAAGAAAATGACAAAAAAGCATCTTCAAAAAAATGATTTGAGATATTTTGAAAACAAATACACCAGTGCGAAAGTCATCACTTCGCATGACAAAACAACTAAAGAAATTGTGAGAATTATTTTGAAAGATCTAAAGCAATGAAATTAATAGAAGCTACAATTCAAGATGTTCCAATGCTTTTGGAAATTGAAAAAACAGTAAGAGGATTAAAGATCTATTCTGGATGCTTTACTAAACAAGAAATAGAAGAATGGCTTGGGAATGACATTGTTTTTTTGATTGAAAATGATGATTTAATTGTTGGTAGTCTTTCCTATGAAATTAAAGACAAGAATCATGCCCATATAAGCGGGTTTGTTATAAAACCAAAATTTCAAAAACAAGGCTTTGCAAAACAGGCGCTGAAGTTGTTATTTCAGAAGTTGAATAATTTTAGGAAACTTAGTTTGGATGTTCATCCAGATAATCACATAGTTGGATTATATGAATCACTTGGATTTAAAAGGGAATCACTGGTTGAAAATTATTATGGAGATGGGGAACCTCGGCTGGTTATGGTAAAAAATAATGCTGTATAAAAATTTGAGAATTTCAAAAGCCACCATTTAAATGGCGGCTTTTTTGTGAACAATTTTTCGTTATTGTTTTTTCTCCCATTTTTTCCCTTCGAAAGTTTGATAAAGAAGTGGAAAGATAATCAAGGTAAGTACGGTTGAAACTGAAAGTCCAAAGATAATTGCCCAGGCTAAGCCTTCCCAAACTGGGTCAGCAATGATTGTCAAAGAGCCGAGAATTGCTGTCAACGAGGTCAAAAGAATTGGCAGGAGTCTGACTCGTCCAGTCTCCATGAGCGCTTGCGTGAGCTCCATTCCGCGCTCTTTGAGTTCATCAAGATATGCCAAATAGATGATGGCATTTTTCACGACGATGCCAGCCAAAGCGATGACGCCAATCATGGAAGTAGCATTGAAGAATGTTCCTTTGATTGCTCCCAGAAAGGCAAAGCCAACTAACACCCCAATCATTGCCAGGGGAATAGTTGCCATAATAAGCAGTGGCACAACAAGCGAACGCAGTTGAACAACCAGCACGAAATAAATCATGAGCAGCGCCACGCCCATGGCGATGCCAAGATCGCGGAAAATTTCCAAAGTTAGTTTCCATTCGCCATCAATGCGAACCTCAACTTTTTGACCAGCAGAATTTTCATAGGTCAGTCCCATTGGCGACCATGCTGAAATGTGGCCAGTGCCGTCGGATAATTTATAGCTAAATAGTTTTGGAAATAAATCGAAGATGGCATACATCACACTGCGCGCGCCCATTTCACCTGAGACATAGACAACTTGCTGGCGATTGTCACTGGCAATCTCACTTTGATTGGCTAGCGGTTTTTCAATGAGAAGCTCAGAAATTGGCACAGTTTGACCAGTGGCGCTTTTGACTGTGAGATTGGAAAGACTGTTGGTGTCGGTTCGGTCTTGCGGCTGCATGCGCAAAATCACAAATTGTTGTTCGGCTTGGCGGTCAACACTGTTCGTAGTACTTCCAAAACGAGCAACTTCAATTCCGGAAAGGGCAGTGTGTAAAGTTTGAATGACGGTGGCTGGAGCAATGCCAAGGCGACCAGACTTTTCAAGGTCAACTCGGTATTGTTTTTCGAAAGTTCTTTGCGTGGCGGTGGTGTTTAAATCTTTAATTCCATTAATTTCAGTTGCCATTTTTTCCAAATCTTTGGCGGTTGCGTTGAGTAATTGTTGATCGTCGCCTTGAATTTTGAGAAAAAAAGTTGAGCGAACTGGCGGTCCAGGTGGATCTTCCACGACGGTGATTTTTGCATCCGGCTCATTGACTAAAACTTCTTGACTGAGAGTTTCTCGCAAATTTAGCGCAATTTTTTCAGATGTTTGCGATCGCTGCGTGTGCGGCGTTAGATTTATTTTCAGCGTCGCTTGATTTTCTTGTCCCCGCATAAAGCTGCCTTTGAAAAGTCCGTTGAAATCGGTGATGGGAGGAGTGCCGACAAAACTTTCCACACTGGTGACGTTTGGAAAATTGAGCGCACTTTGCTCAAGAGCCGATGTTACCTGAGTGGTTTTCACGTAACTGGTTGAATTTGGCAGGTCCAAATAAATGTAAAATTGATTTTTGTTGGCCTTTGGCAACATGCGAAATTGCACGATTCGAAAAATTGGCAAAAGCATTGAAAGCAAAAGTAGCAGTGCGGCGCCACCGAGCACGAGATTTTTTTGGCGTTTGTTGGTGGTGAGTTTGCCAATCAAGCTTGCATAGCTGTTTTCAACTTTGTGAATTGTTTGCACAAAAATATTTTCTTTTTCTTCGCTATGTGGAGAAGCAAAGATGCCAGTCAAGGCAGGATTGATGGTGAAAGAAATGAAAAGCGAAACCAGCAAAGTGACGGACACAAAAAATGGAATCGGACTCATGTATGGCCCCATCATGCCACTGACAAAAGCCATGGGAATGAAAGCCAACAAAATTGTGATGGTCGACATCAACACGCCCATTCCAACTTCATCCACAGCGGTGATAATCAAATCCGAGATTTTTTTGTCAGGATTATTTTTGATGGTTCGATGCACGTTTTCAATGATCACGATGGCATCATCAACCAAAAGTCCCAAGGCTAAAATCAATGCAAAGAGCGTAATGCGATTGACGGTTTGTCCGGCCAGCAGACCGATGCCAAAAGAAGTTAGCAAAGTCAAGGGAATTGAAATTGCTACAATCAAAGAATTTCTCAGACCCAAAAAGGCCATCAAAATCACCGTCACAATCACGATTGAAAGCACTAAATGTTTGGTGAGGGTCGAAATTTCTTCACTGGCGGTTTCGCCGTCATCACGCAAAACCGAGAATTTCACTGAGTCATATTTGTTTTGAGTTTGCACCTCTTTCAATTTTTTGCGAGCTGCGCTTGTCACTGAACTGATGTTGGCACCCTTGATTTTGGCAAGCGTTACATAGGCAACTTCTTGGGCGGGGGAATTTTTTTCGGTGAAATGAACAGCGTTGGTGATTTCGCCAGGGCTCACAGTAACGGTTGCGATGTCGCCAAGGGTAAGCGGCTTGTCTTGATTAGGAACCAGCACAATTTTGCCAGCGTCCTCTTTTGAGGTGATGTTTCCACTGATGCGCAAAGTTTCACTGCTGCCATTATTTTTCAAAGATTCGGTCGTATAGATGTCGTTGGTAGCGCCTAGCATTCCAATGACATCAGAAACGGCCAAGTGATATTGCGACATTTTTGCGCTATCAAGCTGAATTTGCAAATTATTTGTCAGACCTCCGACGACAGAAACTTTTGAAGCTCCAGGGACAAGTTTGAGTTGGTCTGCCAAATCAAAAGCCAAATTTCGCAGGGCTTGTGGTGAGCGATTGTCTGAGGTCAGTGCAATGCTGATGATTGGCACGTCATCTGGGTCCATCGTCACCAGAGATGGATCATTGGCTCCAATTGGTTTTTGATAAAGATTGTCGCGCAGTTTTTGCGAGATGGAAATTTTGGCATTTTCGGCTGGCGTACCAACCTTGAACTGAACCATAACCACACTTTGTCCGCCATCAAAAGAATGCGAAACAAGCTGATCGACATTAGGAAGCTCGCTCACCACATCTTCCATGGGTCTAGTGATGAGCTCTTGAACTTGATCGGCATTGGCTCCAGGAAAACTGGTGGTGATGACAAAAGCGGGCGCCACAATTTCTGGGTTGTAAGCCTTGGGAATCAAAATGAAACTGCCAACTCCCCAAACGACGATGAAAAGCATGGCTAAAATATTCAGCTCTTTATTTTTGACAAAAACCCGAGCCATTTTTCCGGCAAAGCCTAATTTTTTTGGAGACTGGTTTTCTGAGAGGTTATTTTGATTCATAGGGAGTTGTGACTGAGCCATTTAGGAGATATTGTTGACCTTCGATCGCAATTTTTTGATTTGCGCTCAGGCCTTCAGTGACCTCGACCAGGCCATTGTTTTCAGTGCCAGTTTTCAGGGTTTGTTCTTTGGCAACATTGTTTTCATCCAAAACAAAAACAATTTGATCTCCGCCACGAGAGATGATCGCCTTTCTGGGAATTGAAATTGCTTGACCGCTGCGAGCCACAATAATTTGTCCGCGCAAAAAATCTCCCAGTCCAACAAGTCCAGTCTCATCATTAAGATGAATGCGGACAAGAGTTTTGAAATTGGCAGCATCATTGCCAGCAGCAACCGCTGTGACGATTCCTGAAAGTGGCGCGCCATTGGAAGTTTGCAAATTTGCGACATTTCCAACTGCGATATTTTTTCCATTAGTGGCTGAAACATATGTTTCAATTTCCAAGCTGTTGGGAGTGCTGAGGCTCACAAGCGGCATGGAAAAATTTGCAAAGCCACCTTCGCGACTATACACAGTCATAATGGTTCCAGCAAAAGGGGCGGTGAGAGTGAAATTATTTTTGCCGGCGCTGGCAATCCCAAGTGAGCCTTGAGCTGCAATTAATTGATCTTTTGATGCTTGAATTTGCAAATCTCTGGCGCGCTCTGCGCTTTGCACAGCTTCATTAGCTGAATCAGAAGGTAAGGCATCTCTGTTTGTCTTAGCTTCGTCAACCAATTGAGTGTAATATTTTTTGCTGTCATTTAAAGTTTTCTCAAGGGCGGCAGCTCCAGCCTTGGCGGCTGCAACTTGGGCATCAATTTGGTCATTGTGAATTATTGCCAAAACTTCTCCTTTTTTAACTGTCTCTCCTTCATGTTTTAAAATTTTGACAATTGTGCCGCTTGCCAGTGGGGAAACATCGGCGCGACTGACTCCGCGGACGAAGCCGGAAACTTCAATAGTGGTGTTTTTGTCTGCCTGCTGAGTGATGATGGTTTTGACAATAGGATTGTTTGGTTTAGCTGTTTGGTTATTTTTATTTTTTAACACCAAGGTTGCTGTGAGAACAATTGCAACAATAATTCCAGCAAGGAAAAGGTATTGTTGTTTTGAAAAACTTTTTTTCATGTTTTTAAAACTTAAAAATATTAATTTATAATTAAAAAAGCCTTGCGGCTGCTACATTTGACATAATACCCCAGGGGGGTATATACTGTCAAGGTAGGAAGAGAAAGAAAATAAAAAGAAATTAATTAATTTTTTAGCAATAATCATATGAAAAATGAAAATGGCTTGGATCGCATAGTTAGAGTTATCTTAGCGGTTGTATTTTTTGCTTTGGGTTTTTCTGTTTTTTCTGGCATCTTAAGTGTGGTCGCCTATGTTTTAGCTGCTGTGATGCTGATGACAGCGGCTACTGGCTTTTGCGCACTATATAAGATTTTTGGAATTAATACTAGTAACAAATAACAATATTTAGGGCTTACGCGCTTGCTCTCGAATTCCTAGAGCGTAGTTTCTTTACTAAGAAAATTTCCTCTGGTTTACTTCAAGCCTTGCTTGCTAAACAAGCTGGTCGTAAGTAATTTTTCGCTCAAACGCGTAAGCCCTAAATACATAAAGTTAAAATATGAGCAAAGTTAAAGTAGATTCAGTCAAGTGTCCGCAAGATCATCCGTGTCCGTTGGTTGGAGTTTGCCCGGCTGGCGCAATTAGTCAAAATGGCTATGGCGCACCGATGATTGATGGTGAAAAGTGCATTTCTTGTGGTAGGTGTGTGATAACCTGTCCTTATCATTGCCTTGCTTTTGAATAGGTTGGCGGGGTTTGATTGCGGGGTTGCAAATGTGCTATGATATTCTGACAGGAGATAAAAAAATAATTAACTAAATTAAAGCAAAAATATGAGTCAAGAAATGGAATTTACAGATCAAAATTTTGATCAAGAAGTTATTAAAGCCAATGTGCCAGTGTTGGTTGATTTTTGGGCGCCGTGGTGTGGGCCATGCCAAATGATGGGACCAATCATCAAAGAATTGGCTGAGGCTGTTGGTGGCAAAGCCAAAGTTGGCAAAGTTAACGTGGATGAAAATGCAGCTGTTTCTTCGCAATATGAAATCATGTCAATTCCAGCTATTAAGATTTTCAAAGGCGGCGTGGTGGTTAAAGAATTTGTTGGAGTTCAGGTTATGGAAAGCTTGAAAAAAGCTTTGGAAGAATTGGCCTAGTTGCGGCATGTGTTATGTATTATGTATCATGTATTATGCAAAAAATACAATATATAATATAAATATAAAATATATAAAAAAAGAAACTTTTTAAAATGTGGCTTTTTGTGGGGTGAAAAATGTGTTATATTTAAGCTACTTGAATGAAAGAAGGCAGAATCAAAAAAATATTTCCCTTGGTGATTTTGTTGGCCAGTCTGGTTGCGATTGGTTTGTTTTTTGTTGTTCAAAAGCGAGCTTCGGATAAGTTGGCAAAAGAAAAAGAGCTGGTTGCTCAAACTGAAAATGACAAGATGAACAAACCGGTGAAAATTTTGTTTGTGGGGGACATGATGTTTGATCGCTACATCAGGCAAACTGCTGAGCGAAAAGGCAGTGACTTTGTTTTTGCAGGCGTTAAAGAAATTTTAGCTGGAAACGATTTGGTAGTTGGCAATTTGGAGGGGCCAATCACAGACAAGGCTTCGGTCAGTGTGGGCAGTGAAATTGGCGCTCGTGATAACTATATTTTCACTTTCAACCCTGATGTTGCCAGCGAGCTTTGGAAAAACAATGTTAAATTGGTGAATATTGGCAATAATCACATTTTGAATTTTGGGAATGATGGGCTCACGCAGACCAAAGAAAATTTGCAAAATAATAAAGTTGATTTTTTTGGCGATCCGGCTGGAGAAAAAAGAATTGCTGTTTGGAATCAAAAAGGTTTAAAGTTGGCTTTTGTTTCATACAATCAGTTTGAAAAAGATGGCGTTGCCAAAACTTTGGCTGATATTAAAGCTGCCAAGCAAATGAATGCGGACGAGGTTGTTCTGTATGCCCACTGGGGGACGGAATTTGTCGGACAATCTGATGCTAAAATCAAAGATTTGGCGCATGGTTTCATTGATAGTGGCGCTGATTTGATTATTGGCAGTCATCCGCACGTGGTTCAGGACAAGGAACAATATCAAGGCAAAATGATATATTATTCGCTTGGCAATTTTATTTTTGATCAATATTTCAGCTTTGAGACTCAGCAAGGCTTGGCTGTCCAGCTTGAAATAGACACAAAAAAACAAACAACTTTCAAGGAACTTCCCGTCACCATGAAAGCTAACGGCCAGACGATTTTCAAGTAAAATCGCCTCGTGGCTTTACAAAGATCAATAAAATTGGTATCCTTTTTTGGTGTTCTTTTTTAAAAAAGACTTTTTGGTCTTTAGACTTTCTGAATTTAAATTTTTTCAACGTAAAATATTGTCATTCATGAAAAAAGAGAAGGTTGTTTTGGTCGGAACGGAAGATGCGCCTTTATTTCGAGGGATTTTCCGTGAATTTGGGATTACATTTGCGGAAGATCAAATCGACTTTACGGAGGCTTTTAGTAGTTTAAAATTTGGAAGCCCTCAAGAAAAAGTCGTTGCTCTTTCGAGAGAGAAGGTCTTCAGACTCGCAGAAAAAAGAAAAAATGCTGGAGAGCTCATTGTAGGCTTTCATGCAGTTGCGGTTTTCGAAAAGCTGGAATTGAAATATCCCCAGACTCCCGAAGAGTTTGAGGAAGTGCTTGCAATAATTGCTGGACATATTTATCGTTATTGCGCGGGTGTCTCAGTCGGGCTGGTTGGCGAAAATGGCCAGATTGAGGAATTTTCAAATAAACTGGTTACTATTTTTCCGGAGGTTAAACGTCTCTCTCAAGCGGAAATAAAATCTTTTGTAGGTGGTATTTCACTTGATGAGATTGCAAGAAGCGGACCCGCTTGCCGTCCTCTAATGGGTGGTATTTCTAAACTCCTTAAAGATTCGCATATCGATGTGAGGGATTATGAGAATTCAATGAGTCAAGTGACGAAGAGATTATTTGAAGATATAGGCTTTCAAATGGCAGCTTAAAAACTTTTTAAAGAATAATTTTTTATAACTTCAAAAAAGGAAGCACCTCGTGCTTCCTTTTAAATTTTTTTTAAAACTTACTTTTCGTTTTTTAAACGAAAAAAAGCAGAGTCCATTTTCACAAGATGATGATGTGAGTTGATGGAGCTCTGCTTTGGTGAAACGATGTTCGTTAGTTTTTCTTGAAATGACAAATGTCAGTTAGCTTTTTACTTGCGTAGTCTTCGACCAGGCAATAAAAAGATTCTCCTCCTACTTTTCCTCTGAAGTGTATAGTTCCTATGCCTGTTATTTTTTGACAATAGTGAAATCTACCATTTTCGTAAATTAGCAGTTTTTGATAGTCTGGAGTGAAATCTTTGAGCTTTAACTTTTCAGCTGCTGCTGTAATTAAATTTGTAGCAATTTTTTTTGTTGCAGTTTGCTTGCAAGTCGTGGGGGCGGGGTTTACTAGGGAGGATTTCATTTTCGTAATAAATTATTTTACTTTGAAAATATAAAGTTAAAGGACGAATCAACCTGAAGCTCAAGTTGATTCTATATTAATACCATATTAAGTTAGGGTGCGCAAGGTGCGCTTTTTGGGCAGTTAAAATGCACTATTGCTTGTCACTAAATTTTTGCAAAAGCAAAATTGCGATGATGCTGGCAAAGGCGGTGGCAGCCATCAGGGGGATGGTGACATAGCCAAGTCCGAGCACGAATTTGGTGGCGCAGGAAACAGAAGAGATTGAACAAGTTGCACTGGTTGGCGCAATATAAATAATATAGTTATGATAAAGCGAGATGAGCAGACCAACACTAGCCAGTGTCAAGCTATAATCGATAATTTTGTTTTCTTTTTTAAAAAGAGCAATTGCCAAAATGAGCACTTGAGGATACATGAAAATTCTTTGAAACCAGCAAAGTTCACAAGGCACAAAATGAGCAATTTGGGAATAAAAAAGACTGCCGCTGGTTGCCAGTAGAGAAATGAAAAACACCGCCAAGACGGCGTTTCTTTCTGAGAGAAATTTGGCAGCAAGCTTTTTGATTTTTTCAAATGAAAGCAGGGCAAATATCACAACCCATAGTAAAAAGATTTGGGCCAGGAATGTGAGAACTGAAAGGCTGAGATTTACAATTGGAGTCATAGGTTTACTGGGCCAGTGTGCAACCGGTTTTTTGACTCAAGACTTCAAGAGAAACTTCACCGCTTTGCCTTGAGCCATCTGCAAAAATCCAAGTCGGATAGCCTTCAATTTTTTTATCTGCGCAAATTTGCAATTGTCCATTGCCATCGGATGTAGCACATTCAACATAGGGCATATTTTTGGACTCTTCCAAGAGTTTCTTTTGATTTTGGCAATGCGGACACCAGGAAGCTCCATAAAATTTGGCACCTTTGTCTGTCAGGCATTGAGCAAAGTCGTCCATTTTACTGGACGGCGGAGCTTGAAAAACAGCTGGAATGTTTTTTCTTGAAATCACAAAAGCAGCTATGATGACCATCGCAAAAAACACAGTCACAACGACAAAAATATTCTTGTTGTCTTGTTTTTCTTTTGTCATAATTTAAAATTAGGTGGTTAAGTTTTTAGTAAATGAATAATAGCATTATTGAGGTGATTTTACAATGAAAAAGCCACCCTATTTAGACCGGGGTGGCAGCAGCTTTTTCCTTGAAGATCTTTTGTGTTTCTTGATAGGTCTAGCATTTTTGAGTTTATTTTTCTCAAAATGGGCAACATACTGTTTTCCTTCCATAGAAAAGTTAAGAACTGCGTCGCTTATACCCATAAAGCGTCTTATTTTGTTGATGTGTAGCAATCCTGAGCCTTCCAGGGTTGCTAGATAATTTTCTCTCTCAGAATATTCTCCAGGGAAGACGGTTTCTTCTAGAACAATGTTTTTTTTCAGGACAATATTTTTCTCGTTTTTTACTTTTCTGATTGCTGCTTTGAGCATTTCTTCTAAACTATTTTGTAGCATAATGCGGCTCCTGTTGGGTTGATGGGAATTTTGAAACATAATTGACAAGGAATTTTTTGAATTGAGTTTTCAATTCGGGAGTTAAGGATACCAGTATTTCGCCATTTTGTCAATGATTTGTACTAGAAGCAACATTCAAACATGAAAGCCCCTTTTTCTGCTAAACTAGAGCGTTAACTTTTAAAACGCTATGGATATGCCAAAAGGAAGGCCGTTAACCCTCTTTGAAAGGGAAAAGATTGAAACCTGGCTAAGGATGAAAAAGAA
>CAINNK010000041.1 GCA_903851135.1 uncultured bacterium
CTTTTCTACAATGATACCCGCAGACATCAATCTTTGGAATACGCAACCCCTAGGGAAGTGCATTTTCAATAGCTAATAATTTTTAAAAATTTTCCCTCTAACTTTTCTAATTTAGCTGTGTTGACAAAGGGGACCACCATAAGGGGAACATCAATGAATAACTATTTAAAGGGATTTTGGGAATATCTTCAGGGGCTGAGCTTTAAAAATAGATGTCCCAATTGCGGAAGTTCCTTCTTTGAAAAAGGTGAGGGAGGTCTTGTTGCAGAAGAACATGAAGATAAAAACGGAAGAATTTGTCAGATGGAAATCAATTTCTGTCTTGAATGTTTGGAAGAGCCATTGACGCTGAACATAAAGAGAATTAAGAATAATTTGTCGAGGTGGAACTATGATGAAGAAGTTGTCGCATGTTCCGTTATTGCCGTTGAAAGATTCATCGAAGGCGAAATCTCGTATTCTGTTTCTAGGGAAAAGTCTGAAAGATGAATAAATTATTGATAAAACCGAAAGCGACAATTTATGGCCACTGCGGTTGCAAGTTATTTTTTTAAAAGAGTTGGCAGTTTTTGGGAAATCCCGAATATTGCCAACTCAAACTTTTTTCCAAACACTTTTTTATTAAGGTGTTTTTTCTTGCAAAAATTCTTTATTTGGAAACGAAAAAACAGGGTTTTCATCCCTGTTCTGACGCACTGAAGAAAAAATTGTTACTACATCAATTTTTTCAACTCCGCTTCCACCCAGACCATCTTTTCGGTTAGATGAATTTTCTTTTTCTTGAGCAGCTCTTTTTTCTCAGTGTCGCTCATCTTTGCATACTTTTCTTTCCATTCAGCTCTTTTCGCTTCGTCGTGATCACAGTCTTTTTTTTCATCTTTCATAATTTTTTCACCACCTCCCTAGTAATTATTCATTAGCTCATGTTTAGTAGTACCACTCAGACCCTATTTTTATTCAAATGTTGCAATAACCAGTCTCGTTGCATAAAAACATTTCTTTGCTGAGGTGTTTTGTGGTAGCAATAAAATCAAATTCCGTATGTATACATAGATGTAGCTTCTTAAAGATTAACGACACAAACATATGAAAGGATTTTTTGGGGACATTGAAAAAGAGACTTTGGAAAATTCGAATTTTCGCAAGGTTTTGTATACTGGCAAACACAGTCAATTGGTTTTGATGAGTTTGCTGCCACAAGAGGAGATTGGCATGGAAGTTCATCCGGACAATGATCAGTTTTTTCGTTTTGAAAAAGGACAAGGACAGTGCGTTATTGATGGCAATGTTTATGACCTCAAAGACGGGGTGGCCATTGTTGTTCCGGCTGGCGCCCAGCACAACGTGATGAACACTTCTGAAACGGAAGCTTTGAAAATGTACACCATTTATTCTCCCGCTCATCACCAAGCTGGTCTCGTTAGAGCCACCAAACAAGAAGCCGAGGCTGACGGCCGCGAGTTTGACGGAAAGACGACCGAATGATTCGGGCCTTGTTAGTGTGCCCGTAGCGTTTTAAAAATTAATGGGCTCTTTTTTCAAAAAAAGCCTTTATATTTGAATGTAGCCGAATATTGATATTTGCTAAAGTTCAATTTTTGTGGTTATAATAGCTCAAATCTTCAACGTAAGAAATATTGTTCCTAAAATTTTTTCAATTCTAAACTGATTCAAAATGAACAACATGATCAAGGAATTGTTCAAGGCAGGCAAGGGCTTCGGTGAAGCCGTTTTGGTTTCAATTTTTGGTTGGGTCACCCTAGACCCTCCAGCGTTGACAGCTGATGAAAAAAATCTTGGGGAACTAAACTCATTTGAGTTGTTTCTTTTGAACTTCAAAAAATCCTTAGCAATGAGCAAATCAAAGTTGCTTCTTGTCGGAGCAGCTGTTGTCAATGAAGTTGTGGCTTTTTTCTTGAGAATGAGACTTTCAATTGATACTTCAAAAATTGGCTTCAGAAAAAGTGGTAAGCGCATTGTCATTGTTCCGGTTGATTCTGTTTTTGAAGGTGCGGCTTTAGTGGTAGCAGCTTTACTGATTGGCGCACAAGATTTGCTCAAAAGGCCAATATACAAGAAGCAAACTATCAAGGTTGTGGATTCTTACGCTTTACGTCCTTCTGAGGATGGTGAGGATTATCATTCCGGCTCTTTTGGATATGCTCTTTTTGCAACTACTTCTTCTGTGAGCCTTTGGACTGGAATGCTTGCATTGTTAAGACAGTAATTAAGCTTAGCAAGAGCATTTGTATTTTTTGAACCACCTTTGTGCATCGGCACCGGTGGTTCATTTTCCTATTCACCTTGAATGAGGTTTTTTGTTGGGAACGGTATAAGTTAGTTGACTTATTATGGCTTACTGCTATGATTGTCTGAAAGAAAAAACACAGTACCTTAGCAATCTAATTTAAAAAATGGGGGTAAAATTGGCAAAAAAACATCGCATAAAAAAACAACATGTTGGAATCATGTTGGTGCCAACTTCTCAATGTGACACTGGTTGCTCCCATTGCATTGATGATAGTGGTTGCAAAAATCCAATTCATTTCACGGAAAAGTTTGCCAAATTGATTGTTTCCCAGGCTCGCAAAGAAAAGTTTGAACTTTCAGTGTTGCTAACTGGTGGAGGTGAACCGCTCATGACCCCAGAGTTTCTGAAAATTGCTGATGTCTTTGGCAACTATAAAAAGTTGTTAACTTTTGGCATAATAACCTCGGGCTTTACTGAAAATGAGTTTCAAAGAAAAAGTCAGCTTGAAACACTATTAAAAAGACCATATGCTGAGAAACTTATAGTTGAGCAAAGTTTTAATTTGTATCATCAGACTTTTCCAGAACGTCTAGCCAACATGACACAATTAATGATGAGGCTTGGAAAAACTGATTTTTATGTCAGAATGTGCACTTCTGCGACTAATTTTTACCAAACTCATCGGAAACTTGAGGAGGTTTTGCAAGAAATCGCAAAAAAAATCAAGGGAAGGGCTTTTCAGCTTCCAATAGAGGATACTTCATTAGAAGACGAACCTCTGGACTTCATTCGGGAAAATGTTTCAGAAAGACTAACCGTAGAGGCGTTTTTCAGTCCGCAGTGGCATATCCTTCAGACAAAGAAAGAAGTGTTTGCAATTATTGCGAACTCATTTTTTCTAACTCGTGAAGGAAGAGCCAGTAAGCTGAAAGAAGATTCGCTTGATTATTGCGTTTGCGATTCGCTGAAAACTTTTTCAGATTATGATGTTTCTCTCTTTATTGCGCCAGACGGAACTGTTTATCCGGAATGTCCCTGCTTTCCTGACAAGCGAATGCAACTTGGCAAGATAGGTGAGGATTCTCTAGTTGAAATTGTCCGTCGTAAACAAATTTTCAATCAAAGAATTTTTCAGGAGATTCTTGCGGACAGGCGCATGTCCCAATGGGCAACAAGGGAGACTTGTAAGCTTTGCCGACAACTCGTGGCTGAAAAAGGCATCAGTCTGGGCTTATGATAAGCATGCTTGTAAGTTATTTTTTCAACATGCTGACAGGTTTTGGAAATTCCGAATCCTGTCAGCTCAAACTTATTGCAACACCTCGAGGAGATTTTTTGGGAAAAGAAAGTAAGTTATGAAAATATTGACAATTTCTAAAAATCAACCTATGATGAATGGTCTTCTTTGAAAAAATATTTTGTTGAGTTTTGGCTATATAATCATATCCTAAGTGGATATATATCTGGAGTGTGTTATGGAGGAAAGAGAAGAGAAAGTAGTTCATAATCTATTCAAGGAATGGATTCAGGGTTTTGATACGGAACTTTTTAAAAAGGGGGACAAGGTTAAGATTGTTTCTGATCAGGTTCTAGTTTCAGAGTCGTCTGGCTGTGCAACTGCCAGGGTGACAATTTTCATCAATGATAAGGAAATTTTTTTAGCTGATGTGCCCTGGATGATGCCGATTGCAGAATGTATGCTGTTAATGCAAGTGTATATTCTGTCGCAAACACCCAACTATGAGCATGCAAAATGGCAGAAAACCTTAGAAAAATTCTGCTATATGTTTGAAGAATTCAGACCACCAGAAAAAATTTGGTGGTTGCAATCTTAGCCAATCATCGCATAATTTTGCATGGCAGATCATTTGATTTGCCCTGCAATTAATATTTATTAAATTTATACACTCCAATGGGGGTGTTTTTTCTTGGGTCAAAAAGGGGTATAATGAAATTGGGCAGGTTTATTGCGTTAAAATTTTTAAACTTACAAAAATATGAATTGCATTATTATTCACGGCTGTCCTTCTAGCATTGAAGAAGTGATGAGTCCAGAAATGAGGACTTATGACAAGCATTGGATGCCTTGGCTTGAGGAAAAATTGATTGCAAAAGGGGTGAAAACCGAAAGGCCCTTGATGCCTTCACCCTGGCAGCCTGACTATGAAAAATTCAAGACTGAGTTTGAAAAATATGAAGTCAATGCAGAAACTGTTTTAATTGGAACTAGCTGTGGCTGCAGTTTTTTGATCCGCTGGCTCGGCGAAGCGAAACAGCAAGTTGCCAAGTTGATTTTGGTAGCTCCTTGGAAAATCTCAGCTGATGCTAGTGAATTTGAAAAAGCATTTTATGAATTTCCGATTGACGAAAGCATCAAAGAAAGAGTTGGGAAAATCATCTTTTTCACCTCTGACAATGAACGTGCGGATGGAAAAGCAGGCCTCAAAATGTTTCATGAATATATTGGCGGCGAAATCATCAGTCTTCCTGGTCACGGACATTATGTGCAAAATGACATGGGAACGAATGAATTTCCAGAGTTGCTGGAGGTGATTTAGATAAAATGTTGTTTTTTGCCCGCCCTTGATGGCGGGTTTTTTCTTGAAGAAAATTATTCTACTTCGCTTGACTTTTACCTAGTTTTTCCTTAGGATTAGGTCACAAAAATAGTAATTTAAAATGACAAAATTGTTTAATTTCTCAAACTTAAGGAGGCTGAAATGGCAGAGATAAAAGTCGGTGACATTGTGACGGTCATGATGGAGGAGAGTTTTTTGTGGAGACAGCAAGGAGAAGTTGTTTCGATAATAAACGATGATAATCCTGAGGGGCCAGTGGGGGTGCATTTTGAAAGGCAATGTGCATTTCTTTTTTCTTTCCCTTCAAGATACAAAAAAGATGGTGTTATGAGATTTACAGAATCTGATCTTAGGGTGGATGTTGATGGTTACACTCCTGAGAATAGAGCTGACATCTTATTTCCCAACTTTTATAATTTTTTGTATGTGCTGAAAGATCCAATTGATATCTCGCAGCTTTGCATGCATAATGGTTGCGAAAATAATAGGGATAAAAGTATTTTGGTAAATACCTGTGGGACAATTCAAGAGTTTCATGTTTGCGAAACTCACGCAAAAGAGTGGGATGGTCGTTCTTGCGATGGATTTCCATGCAGAGAATAAAAGGTTTCTTGTTAAACGGGCGGCTTCCAATGAAGCTGCCCTAAACTTTTTCAAATCACAAACACTTTAAAAAGAAGTGTTTTTTTGTTGGCAAATTTTTCATTGATTTGACTTTTGTCCCGTTTTTCCCTAGGATAAAAGCACAAAAAACCAGAGGTCAATCGTCAACGTTGTTCTTTAAAAGGAGAGTAGGAGATGAATAATATATTGAATATTAATCCAGAGATTGAAAAATTTTTCATTCAAAACAGCTCGATAACTTTTGCGATGATTATTCATAAAAAGGGGTGGGCAGCAATGATGATGCCAATAATATTGGCTAAAGACGAAAAACGCTATAAAATCTGGGAAAATCTTCCTTCACTTGCGGAAGCTGATTTGGCAGCCAGAGAATTCGGGAAAGATATGTTCAAGATTAATTTTGTTCACAGATATGTCAATGAAATACCCAAAGACATTGAAAAAGCTCTCATTGCTTGTTTTTTCTTGAATTCAAATTCTTTGTTGCAATGCGAACCCCCCTCCTTCCTAGAAAGAGGGGGGTTATTTTTTTATATCACTAAATATTAAGAATATCTTTTGTTACGTAACATGCTACGTAACATTTTTAGATTACCTAAAAACAAAAAAACAGTATGGATTGATTTTTTGCTAAGGGATTTTACAAATTTCCGACTTTAGTCTAAGCTTGAAGTAACAAAGTTCGGATAGTAGTTTTAAAAAAGGAATAGCATAGATTTTATGGATTAAAGAAGAAAAAACTTCAATAATGCAAGGGAAACTTTTGGAGGCTATCATGCAAGAAAAATTCAATGGGGCATTGATTATTATGCCAGGGCTGGCTTTTGTCGCAACTTATGTTTGCATGGCATTAAGTTCTAGCAAAAATGAACAAATTGTGACGATTGAGACAGTTCAGGGATGGTTTTCTTCCGAAGTTGTAAAAGTCACATTCCTAGGTCTCTTTTTGGCCTCGATTGCTTACGCGGTGGTGTTTACTTTCAAGACAATCGGTTGCTTCGAGGTGTTGGCAATCATCAATTTTTTTGTTCGGAAAACCGTGAAGGAACTATTCAGAGTTGGTGAAAAAATCACCGCCTGAAATCATAAAATTTTTTTCAAAACTAGTAAAAGGAGCTCAGAAAATCGAGCTCCTTTTAAATTGTTGCAAAAAATATGCTATAATTGACATATCAAGTTATGACTCAAAAGAAAAAAAATCAAAAACTGAAAATTGGACTGGCGCTTTCTGGCGGTGGGGCGCTTGGAATTGCGCATGTGGGCGCGCTCAAGGCCCTGCAGGAAAACAAAATCAAGATTGATTGCATTGCTGGCACCAGTGCTGGCGCAGTAGTGGCGGCGTGTTGGGCATTTGGAGTTTCACTGGATGAAATGATTGAAATTTCCAAAAAACTAAACTGGCTCAAGATTTCCAAATTTGGCTATTCTAAACTGGGCCTGAATTCCAACAAACCGGTTGGCAAAATTATCCAGGACTATATTGGTGACAAAAATATCGAAGATGCTAAAATTCCTTTGGCGATTGTAGCAACCGATATTGATAGTGGCAAGAAGGTGGTTTTTCGCAGTGGCAATCTGGCCGAAGCGGTGATGGCCAGCGCTTGCATTCCAGTTTTTTTCGCACCAGTTGAAATCGGCAAGCAAAATTTGCTCGATGGAATGTTGGTTGAAAATTTGCCTTTTTCGCCATTGAAAAAAATGGGCGCCGAATTGGAAATTGGAATTGATTTGGCTGCCAAGATGGCGCACAAAAAAACTGACAATGTTTTGGATGTAGTTAACAATGCCTATAGCATTGTGGCTAAACAACAAGTTGCTGCCATTAAGGGTGGCGAAAGAATTATTATCCAGCCGCACTTGGGAAAATTTACTTTGTTTGATTTCAAGAATCCAGATGAACTCATTGCAGCTGGTTTCGAAGCGGTTAATGCGGCAGTGGCTGAAATTAAACAAAAATCAGTTGGCAAAAAGCGCAAATCAGTCGCGAAAAGACCCAAGAAAACAAATTCTATTGAGAAAATTGCTAACTTTTTTGGGCTTAAATGATTTTTTTTTGAGGAAAATTAGCTGGATTATTTTGACATGCTGCTCTGGCATGTTTTTTGTTTGGAAAATATCCCATCCCGGCGTTTGTACTAGGTGATAGGGAAAGGTTATAGAAAAAAAGAAAATGCCAATATGGCGGTTGAAATTTTCTTTAACAATTTGCCTGTAATGACCTACAAGCATCGTTCTCGCAAAGTAAATGTATAAGTCCTAAATCCGCCTTAAATTTATGAAAAAATTAAAAATCGCCATGCTTGCTCCGGTTGAAGAACAAGTTCCGCCAAAAAAATACGGCGGAACCGAGTTGGTTGTGTATAATCTGACGGAAAATTTGGTGCGGATGGGTCACGAAGTGACTTTGTTTGCTACTGGTGATTCAAAAACTAGTGCTAAGCTGGTTACTATTTTTCCTAAAGCTATCAGGACTTTGCCTCAAGCAAAAGACATGGAAGTGCGCAGTTCCTTGCGCTTGTTGGGGGTTGGAAAAGTTCTGCAATATTTGCAAGAAAACAAATTTGATATGGTGCATAATCACATTGGCTCAATCTTCTTGCCTTTCGCGGCATGCATTGATGCGCCAGTGGTGACAACTTTTCACGGTTTTCTGAAAATTCCCAATGAACTTGAAATTTACAAAAATTTTGCAGACTTTAATTATATCAGCATTAGCCTCAGTCAGCGAGAATCGGCAACCGCAAAACTGAATTTTGTTTCCAACGTTTACAATGGAATTGAAATCGAAAAATTCAATTTTTTTCCGAAGCCGAAAAATTATTTTGCATTTTTGGCCAGAATATCACCAGAGAAAGGCGTGCTTCAGGCTATTGAAATTGCAAAAATGGCCGGAGTAAATTTGATTATGGCTGGCAAAGTTGACGCGGTGGATGAAGAGTTTTTCAGGGAAAAAGTCAAGCCCTTGATTGACGGCAAGCAGATCAAATTTATTGGCGAAATAGGTCACAAAGAAAAAGTTGAGCTTTTGGGAAACGCCAAGGGCTTGCTGGCCCCGATTCAATGGGAAGAACCTTTCGGGCTATATTTTGTCGAAGCGATGATTTGTGGCACGCCGGTGATTGCAAACAGGCGCGGTTCAGTGGCTGAAATTGTTATTGACGGAAAAACCGGTTTCATTGTCAATGATGTCAAAGAGGCTGCAGCGAAAGTCAAAGATATCGAAAAAATAAGCAGGCTAGCTTGTCACAATCATGTGAAGAACAATTTTTCGGCGGAAAAAATGACTCAGGAATATCTTAAGGCTTATGAAAAAATTTTAGAAAAATCTAAAAATAAAAAAGTAGTCTGAAGAAGATGAGATACATATTGGACACCCCTATGTTAGACTAGGGAGTTGATTTAACCAATATATCTCTCATTATGACATTCAAAAAACATAACTACCTGCTCTTTAGTCAGCTTAAATTATCCAAGGATA
>CAINNK010000042.1 GCA_903851135.1 uncultured bacterium
CTTTATAATTGCCATCATAACGCTTCACACAACGACGAAATTGATGAAGAGGTAAATATTCCAGAAGCTGAGCGAAAACGGTTTTTCCTGTGTTCATCAATCATTACTTTTTGAAGAGTTATGAAATGATGAAAGATAACAGGCTTTTTCAAATCGATCACGGTTACATAAGCTCCTTATATCGTTATATTAATTAATTTTAAATGGTGTTAACTTTTTCAACAACCGGACACCAGTGTACCGTCATATCAAATATTCAGGCAGGCAAAATGATCTATGATAATAAAAATAAAATGATTTGGATGCGTCTGGAAGCCAACGTGCAAGACATCGGGCCAATAATTGGTATTTCAGGAATGATTCTAACTGAAAAAGGATCTATTCACGCAAATGCGTATTCCAGAAAAGAGGACTTTTCAACCTATGAGCCTGTTTTTCGATCAATTGCGACATCTGTGACCCCAGCACCTGAATTGGTTTACAAACCAAAATGGTCTGATAGTTTACCTGTAGCCGCAAGAAGTTTTAATTGGGGCAAGGTAGCTGGCAAGGCTATTACAGGTGCAATCATAGGTGGGATAATAGCCCTCATAGCTGGCTTTATAAGAAAAAACAAAAATTAGAATGTAGCTTATTTTTCTTTGGCGTTTATTTTATAATCAACTTCAGAACTCGTGAAAATACTATTATCAACCAACGCACAAAATATTCGAACAGGAAACAGTCTGTCGGATTTGCTGTATATTTTCAACTCAATAAAAGCTATTAATATTTCAGAAAACTTCGCCAATCTTTCATGTGACACAAAAGAAGAAGAAATAATAAAATTTCTGGACGAAAATAAATTTGATCAAGCTGGACTATTTGATACAAAAAACAAAATTACCCATATTGCAACAAAATCATCCACAGGCAGAATCGACACCAAAGAAATTCTATTTAATGATCTTATTTCAGAGTCAACTCCACTTCATGAAGTAGCCAACCTACTTAAAGCAAATAAATTTTTTCTTGTTTTACAAAACAAAGATATTTTTGGTATAATAACACGCTATGATTTCCAGAAAATACCGGCAAGAATATATTTATTCGGTTTAATATCTCTTGCGGAAATGCATTTGACAACATTGATATCCGCCGATAACGATGATGGTTGGAAGAAAAAAATTAGCAACAAACGACTTGCAAAAGCTGAAGACAATAGAAAATCTCGTGGGATCGGCTCATTATTAGAAAATGTCCAATTATGTGACAAGAAGGAAATAATTCTAAAAACTCAAGAACTACTATCTCTTCTCGGGTTGAGTAAGAGTCAATTTAAAAATGAAATGAAAAACTTCGAGCATATTAGAAATAACTTGGCACACAGTCAAAATATACTTTCTGATAATTTTGATGCCATATTTAATGCAATAAAGACTGCTACCAATATAATTGAAAAATCCGAGAAAAAAATCAAGGATCTTCACACAATTTAATGCCAATGAGGTAAAAAGAATAAGGAGAACCCCCTATAAACACAAACGCGACATATAACCCACAAATGCAGGATGACAGTGAAGAGGCTGAAAAGCATCTCGCCCTTTTAATCCATCAAGCAGGAGAAGACGCAAGAATTCGCACAAAAAAAATTCTGGACAACCATTTCAAAAAACTTAACGACATGATTACCGAGGCAGTTTTATCTCAAAAAAAATCCCTCCCATCATGACAGAGGCTCAAAAACCAGGATTGATTGTGGTAGCAGGGCCAAAGGGTTCAGGCAAAACAACCATTACCGAAAAACTGCTCCGACATGAATGGATGGAAGATTGTCAATACATCAATCCCGATCTGATTGCACAGCAAGAGTTTGGAGACTGGAACTCCCCTGCTGCTGTGATTCAGGCAGCCAACAAGGCAAAGGCCACCAGGGAC
>CAINNK010000043.1 GCA_903851135.1 uncultured bacterium
ATATTAATACTCTATTATTATATAAGAAAGTAGATTAAGTGGATAAGTCACTTTAAAGCTTTATATATAACTTAAATGAAGTTAAGTTATGTGGATAAAGTACTGTGAAATATTTAGTATCAATGGGGGTAATTTAAGTTGAATAAGTTAATAATTAATTAGCGATTAATTATGCACAAGTATTATTGAAAGTTATTAACAAGAAACTAAGAATATAGTAGGGTTTATTCACAGGTTATTCATATTATTTATCTTTGTTTACAATAAATACAAAAATAATCAACAATAAACCACTGAAAATTTCAATATCTGGGAGGTTAAAGAGGGGAAGGCTTAAGATGGAGAAATAGTCAATAATGCAACTATGGATAAGTCTATCAAGTAAATTTGAAACAATTCCACTGAAAAATATACCAGTATAAAGAAAAATAAAAAGATTGCCTTTATTTTTTTGATAGTTATTAAATAAGAAATAAATTAACCCAAGTAAAACTAAAAACCAAATAAGCCAAAGTTGTTTAGGCATTATTAAGCCAAAAGCAATGCCTTTATTGCAAAAATAAGATCCACTATTAAGGTGGATCTTATATGAGACGAGTTGATTTAAGGTAATAATGGTTAAAATTAGGATACTAAGTGATTTTGTATCTAATCTTGGGTTTATTTTTACTTTTTTTTGAAAAGATTTTAACACACCGTGCATTTTTTGGCTGATGGGTAAGCCCTTAGTCTTTCAATTGATATTTCAGCTTCACAGTTTTCACATTTTCCATAACTTCTTTGGTTGATACGAGCCAGGGCTGAATTAATCTCTTCTAATTGTTTTTCAAGGGTGTTTTCTATGGCAATATTATCTGTGTATTCTTCAACCTCAGAAGCATTTTCATCTTCAGCGTCACCTATCTCATTGAAAATTATTTCATGATCACTTGAAAGTGATGGTTTTGTGATGCGATTTATTTCACTTTCAATTCTTTCTTTTTCGATTAGGAGTTTGCTTTTTAGTTCGATTAATATTTCCGGGGTTAATGTCATATGTTTTAGTTTATTTAATAGGTAAATTACTAGCTTGAATAGATTCATTATATCAAAAAAGGTGTTTTGTGTCTATAAAAAAATATTTTTAAGATGTTTAACGTTAAAAATTTTTTCATTTTCATTATAAAGTAAGGATATTGCATCAAATCGGTAAGGATAATCCCAGAGGTTGTTTATTTTTAAATAATAATTTGTAATTTTTTTTAATTTATATAATTTACTGCTATTTATATTTTCTTCTGGTATTATGAGTATATTATTTTTTGATGTTTTCCTGGTTTTTACTTCAACAAAAACAAGATCTAAGCCATCTTTGGCGATAATGTCTATCTCTCCTAATCTTTTGCCGGTTGTGTTTGTAAAGTTGGTGCAAAGAATAATATAACCTAATCTTTTTAGGTAAACCACGGCGGCCTTTTCCCCGATTTTTCCAAGAGGTAAATCCTTTTTTGTGTTAAAAAAATTAAACATGTAAATAGATTAAGTTATGCGCTTATTATAAGATATTTAAGAAATAAAAACAAAAAAACACCCAACAGGTGTATTCTTTAAGTTTATATGAGAATAGTATATTTTTTAGCCGAATTTCAAGGTTAGTAAAGGTATGGAAACCCGGCGCTGTAAGGCGCCCGATAATATATATATGGCACTACAGCGCCGAGTGTTATGCATGTATCAACACAAGACGCGGAAATAATATAGCCCGGGTGAGGCAAGTTCTTTATTATAACGCTGGTGTATTTTGTATACATTGCAACTCTTTGCTTTTTGCGTGTTATTCTGAGCTTTTATTTAACACACTTGTGTGTACCTATCCTCTGGCATATAAAGCCTTTGTAAATTTGAAAGAACTATTTTTAACTTTTTATTTTTTATTTTTATGTAAAAAGTTTTTATTGGGATCCTACTCAGATAAGCCGACTATTTTTCAGCATATTTGAGTAGGTCCCAATTTTTTGTTTTTGTTTTGTTTCTCCTCTCAGAATAGGAGCGGTTTTAATTACAATGAATTAAAACACTTTGGACAGTACTCACGTTCCAATCACAAATAGGGGGAAATTGTGATTGGAACGTGAGTACCGAGTTATTAAAAGTTGTTAAAGTTCACTTGATAAATCAATTATAGCAGAAAAAAACGGTTAGGTCAAAGACGAGTGTAATGTTATGGCTTGCTTAAGAGTCAAAACGCGTTTTTATTGACACTAAATTGCTGTTAATTTTGTTACCTTAAAAAAGATGCAATTGAAAATAATAATTTACTTTCGTAGTTTTTCATTAAAAGGTAAACTTATTCACATCTTATCCACAGTTATTTTTATTTTCTTTCTTAGAATTACTGAGTACTTGTCGATTTAATATAAACTTGTCTTAAGGTATCTTTGCTGGCTCCAATCATTAGGGCATCATTGGTTATCATGTAGTCAATTGACAAGGTTCTATCTTGGTTAACATTTAAATATCTAATTCGTTCACTGCTGGTGTTGTAAACACTTGTTGTGAAAGTAGTCAGTTTATTCTCAATCGGGGAATTTAAAAAGATAAAAGCAATGTCTTGTGTGATGGTTTTTTCTTGTTTAAGTAATTCTGTTTCCAAGGTTGCTTTGCTGTAGCTCATTGTTTTTACTTTTAGTCCCAGTCTGACATTACTGTTGTCATTATAGAAGAAGAGTGAGAAACCTTGATCTAGGCTACTGAGAATGGTTGGTGAGAAGTTAAGCTTTACTGCAGTGGCGAAATCTTTAAAGGTAACAGGTTTATTGTTTTTATCAACAACCATGAACTCATAAGGTGTTGAGATGGAATAAGATTTTATTTTATCGGCAATTGTTACGAGTTGCACCTCAATACTATCAGATGAGGCAGTTAAGAAATCAATCGGTAAATAGTTAGTAGTTGTGCTGGAGTATTCTTCCGTTGATGGCGGCGGCGGTGTTTCGCAACTTTGTGAGTTGCAAGATTGAGAAGTTGAGCCCACGCAGGCTAATCCACCCGCTGCTGGAGCTGGGTTTGTGCAAGTTCGAGTTTGGGTTCCACCATTGCAAGGATCACTGCAAGTACTCCATTCGCTCCAGCCGCCGGCAACCTTTTTTATTTGATTGTTGCTATAAAAGTAATAACCAGCTCCAATTATTGCAATAATAATTACAATAATTCCAGAGAAAATAAATTTATAAACAGTGTTTCCACTAGGCGTAGTAGGTTTACTTTTGGTTGGAAGCTCAACTAATCTTGGTCCGCCCTGTCCGCTTTTTTGTGGAATCACCGCGCTTACTGTTGATGCTGGTTTTTGTTGTATTGGTTGAGTCGTGTCAAATGGTGATTGGGATGAAGGAACTCGGTTGACTTGAGTAGATTCTTTAATTAGCTGAGCTTCGTTTATGTTTGGTTTGCTTGCTGTACTGTTAAAAGGCAATGTTGAGCCGGCAAGGTCATCCTGCATTGTGTGAATAATAAATTCATTAGTAGAAATTGTTGGCTGTTGAGATGTTTCTCCGAAAGGATTTGTTTTTGTTTGGGTGTTCATTTTTTTGTTTTGTTCGATAAGGGACCTTAAGTCGTTGCTTTGTGGATAGATAGCCTATTTGACTATAGTAAAATAAATAAGATTATTTAAATAAACAACAAAAAATAAAAGCATTTTTTAGATGCTTTTATTTTAACATAAATTGTATTACTCTGCAAAAGCTAATTTGCAATAACGTCTGTTATATTTTTTGCTGTAAGATTGATACGGCCTTGATCGTCGATTTGTTTGACTTTGACCGGCACAACATCACCAACTTTGACGACGTCTTCAACCTTGTCAACTCGTTTGTCAGAAAATTCGGAAATATGAATCAAGCCTTCTTGTCCAGGAAGAATTTCTGCGAAGGCTCCGAAGGTCATGAGTCGGGTCACTTTGGCGTTGAAAATTTCACCAGCCTTCACTTCATGAGTAAGATTATCAATCCATTGTTGAGCTTTGTTGGCAGAAGCTTCATCAACCGAAGTGATGAAGATTGAACCATCATCCTCGATGTCAATTTGCACGCCGGTTTCATCAATAATTTCATTAATAATTTTTCCACCAGTTCCAATCACATTTCTGATTTTGGCAGGATTGATATGCATAGTGATAATACGTGGTGCATATTGAGACATATTTGTTCGGTGAGTTGGCAGGGTTTCCAGCATTTTCCCGAGAATTTCTTTGCGATTGCCTTTTGATTGTAGCAAGACAGCTTCAAGCATCTCAACTGTGATTCCATCAACTTTTACGTCCATTTGAAGAGCGGTAATTCCGTTTTCCGTTCCAGCAGCTTTAAAATCCATGTCGCCATAGTGATCTTCTAGCCCCTGAATGTCAGTTAGGACCTCGAATTTTCCATCTTTGCCAACAATAATTCCCATAGCGATACCGCTAACTGGTCTTTTAATTGGCACACCAGCATCCATAAGTGAGAGCGTTGAGCCGCAAGTAGAAGCCATTGAGGAGGAACCGTTTGATTCTAAAATCTCAGAAACCAATAAAATGGTATAAGGGAATTCTTCTTTGGAAGGAATTACGGGAACTAGGGCTCTTTCAGCTAGGGCTCCGTGACCAATTTCTCTTCGTCCTGGTCCGCGCATTGGGCGAACTTCCCCAACTGAAAATGGTGGAAAATTGTAGTGATGAATGTATCTTTTTTTGATATCAACTTCCATGGTGTCAATAAATTGTTCATCGCCAGGAGAGCCGAGTGTGGTGACGGTCAAAGCTTGAGTTTCTCCGCGAGTAAAAACGGCGCTACCGTGGGTTCTTGGAAGAAGACCAACAAGACAAGCAATGTGGCGAACTTCGTTTAATTTGCGCCCATCTGGTCTTTGTCCTTTTTCCAAGATATTTTGATGCACAATTTCATCAGAAGTTTCCTCAAAAACTTGCTCAGCAATTTCTTTAAGCTTGTCAATATCTTCGGTGTAGTTTTCTTTGATAAAGCCATTGATTTTTTCTTTAATGACTTTCATTTTTTCCTCAATTACTTGCTTGTTTTTATCATAAAGAATTTCTGAAAGGTTTTCTTGAAGATAAAGAGCTTTGATTTGAGCTTCAAATTCAGCAGTTCCAGCAAGTAAAGCTGGAGTTGTTTTAGCATTACCTACTTCAGCAACAACTTGCCCAATTAAATCGGTGATTTTTTTGATGGCTTCATGTCCGAAGGCAAAAGCAGCCACAACATCCTGTTCCGGAACTTCTTTCATGCCAGCTTCAATCATATTTATCTTTTCTTTAGTCCCAGCAATAATCAAATCAATATCGCCAGCTTCAACTTCAGTATTAACGGGATTTAAGATAAATTCTCCATTTATACGGCCAACTCGCACTGCTCCAATTGGGCCTGCCCAAGGAATATTGGAAATTGAAAGGGCGGTTGAGGCTGCAATCATCGAAACAATAGCTGGGTCATTTTCGCCATCAATAGAAAGCACAGTGACAACCACTTGCACATCATTGCGCATGCGAGGATTAAAAAGTGGTCTAATTGTTCGGTCAACGACTCGTCCAGTTAAAATTGCCTCATCAGAAGGACGTCCTTCTCTTTTAATAAAACGAGAACCTTTGATTTTTCCGGCAGCATAATATCGCTCTTCGTAGTCAACCATAAGGGGAAAATAACCCCCAATGCGGGAAGCATTTTTACTCATAGTGGCAGTTGCCAAAACAACCGTGTCGCCATAGCGCACAGTTACTGCGCCATTGGCTTGTTTAGCCAGCAGTCCTGTTTCAATTTCAAGCACGCGTCCTCCAATTTGGAGGGACCATTTTTTTGCGGCCATAAACATTTTAGCCTCAAGTTAGCCACGGCTGGCTAAAGTCGAAATTCAAAACTCAAAAATTTTTGAGGTTTGTGTTCCGCTTTCAGTGCAGGCGCTAGTTAAGGCTTTTAATTTAATTTTAATTACTTTTATACTACTCAAACAATAGCTTGATTTAGGCGTTTTGTCAATTTTTTAATTTAAAATCATTTAAGATTGCTTTATTAATTAAGCATGTAAAATAAGCTATAAATAATATATTTTAAGACTCGTACCCACTGGAACGCAAGGCTCTAAAATATATTATTTATAGCTTATTTTAACTTTTTAACACAAGGGGAAACTACTTTCAAGCGAAAAAATAAAAAGCATACTTCACTCAAGATGAGAAAGTAAAACACTTTTTAATTTCTCGAATAAATCAAAAACTTCTTTTTGTTTTCGGAAAGGTCAATGAAATCGTCCAAAGCTTCGCCGAGTTTGGCGCTGGTACTTTCGCCGAAAGCCATGCCTTCCACGCGACAACCAGTGGTGCTTTGAATATATTGCACGAGTGGAATGTAGTCGCCATCGCCAGAAACCAGCACAATCACGTCTAGACTCTTGGAAAGTTTGATCGCATCAACGGCAATACCCACATCCCAATCTCCTTTTTTCACGCCGCCGGGAAAAATTTGCAAATCTTTGGTTTTGACTTCAAAACCTTGTTTTTCGAGGGCTTCAAAAAACTTTTCTTCTTGACCATCGACAGTTTTGATGCCATAGGCAATGGCGCGAATGAAAACTCGCTCGCCCACCGCCGCTTCCAGCACTTTTTGAAAGTTGACTTTCTTGCCATAAAGCGCTTTGGCGCTGTAATAAAGATTTTGGATGTCCACCAAAACGCCCACACGTTGTTCTTTTGATCTTAACATATTATTTTTTTTACCACTAATTAAACGGATTAATGACGGATAAACACAAATCACGGATTGGGATAAAGAAAACACGGATACAATATTTCATGTCAACCCGTGCTCTCTAAAAAATCGTATTTTTTGAATTCATCCGTGATCAGTGAAAATCAGTTTTTAATCCGTAATCATCTGTGGTCTTAGCCTTTAAGCCCAAGCTCTTTGATGATTTTTTTGTAAGTTTTTTCGTTGGTTTTTTCAAGATAAGAAAGCAATTTTCTTCGCTTGGCCACCATTTTGAGCAGGCCTCGACGAGAATGAAAATCTTTTTTGTTCTTTTTCAGGTGAGAAGTTAATTTCTTGATGCGTTCAGTGAACATTGCAATCTGATATTCTGGAGAACCTGTGTCTTTCTCGTGACGTTTAACTTCTTTAGTTACTTTCTCTTTTTGCTTGTGCGTTAGCGCCATAGCTTTTGTTTGGCAATAGGCTCGTTTTCGGCTTCTGAAAGCAAAAAACCAACGTATGCTCAATAAAATAATTTAATTACCTTCAAACCATAACACGTTAATTTGTTTTTGGCAAATTTCTAAATAATCGCTGCGGCGGCTACTTTGTCTCCGGCGCTGGGCTTCATGATGCGAACGCCTTGCGTGGCTCGGCCGAGAACCGAAATACTTTTCAGTGGAATACGGATGATTTGACCTTGAAGCGAAGTGATGAAAAGATCACCTTCGATTTCATCGGTGTTGATGATGTGAGCGCCAACTAGTCTGCCAATTTTGGCTGTGATGTTGGCAGTTTTGATGCCAGAGCCGCCACGGTTTTGAATTTTATAGGCAGCGAGATCTGTTCGTTTGCCATAACCATTTTCTGTAATGATCAAAAGTTGATTGCCTTTTTGACCTTTGAGCACAATATCCATGCCAACCACAAGATCACTTCCCTTTAGTTTGATTCCGCGAACGCCGGCGGCGCTGCGACCCATGGCGCGTACGTCAGCTTCTTTAAATCTGATAGCTTGACCGCCAGCGGTGCTGATGGTGATTTCATCGGTGCCTGTTGAAGGCAAAACCCAATTAAGTGTGTCTCCCTTATCAAGTGTAATAGCAATTAAGCCGCTGCGACGCACATTGTCGAAATCTTCAATCTTGGATTTTTTGACAACCCCGTGTGTGGTGGTCATGAAGAAAAACTTGTAGCCGTCATTTTTGTTGTATGGAATCATGGCGGTGATTTTTTCTTCTTGCGCTAGTTGCAAGAAATTAACCACTGCTTGTCCTTTGCTGGTGCGAGATGATTCTGGAATTTCATAAGCTTTGGTTTGAAAAACTTTTCCGGTATTGGTGAAAAACATTAAATTATCATGAGTCATTACGCTGGTGACTTTTTCAATTACGTCTCCTTCTCTGGTTGTAGCACCAATTACGCCTTTGCCGCCGCGTTTTTGAACCTTATAAACATCCGGGTTCATTCTTTTAATATAACCGTCTTGGGAAATTGTCAAAATGGCTTCTTCATTTGGAATGAGATCTTCTTGCTTGAATTCTTCAATGCCAGTTCGCAGGACTTTGGTTTTGCGTTCGTCGCCAAATTTTTCTTTCAAAGCGATGAGTTCATCTTTCACAACTGCTAAAATTTTAACCTTGCTTGAAAGTAATTCAGTTAGTTGTTTGATGACTTCTAATTTTTCAGCCAGTTCGTCTTCAATTTTTTTGCGTTCCATACCAGCTAAGGTTTGCAGGCGCATTTCCAAAATTGCGCTCGCTTGTTTTTCAGAAAGTTTGAATTTTTTCATCAAATTAGCATGAGCCTCTTCCTTGGTCGGAGATTTGCGAATCGTTTCAATGACGGCATCAATATGATCAAGCGCAATTTTCAATCCCTCTAAAATATGGGCGCGGTCTTTGGCTTTGTTGAGTTCAAATTGAGTTCGACGAGTTACCACAATGTTGCGGTGGTCGATATAATGTTCCAAAATTGATTTGAGACTCAAAATTTGAGGATCAATGCCACCTACCAAGGCTAGCATATTGACGTTAAAG
Source organism: uncultured bacterium (assembly GCA_903851135.1). GTDB lineage: Bacteria > Patescibacteriota > Minisyncoccia > Moranbacterales > GWC2-37-73 > CAIPMZ01. The sequence goes on from CAINNK010000043.1 coordinate 8,753, forward strand.
TTTTTTTGAAGATCAGTTGCGTTATAAAGTTTGTTTAAAACTTTTTGAGCGTAAGCGTCTTTTTTGAGTTCAATAACGATGCGTACGCCATCTTTGTCTGATTCATCGCGCAAATCGCGGATGCCCAAAATTTTGCCTTCCTTGACCAGGTCGGCAATTTTCATGATTAAAGTAGCCTTATTGGTGGCGTAGGTAATTTCAGTGATGATAATGTGAAAAGCACCCGCCTTGGTCTCGACGATTTCTGCTTTGGCGCGGGTTACAATCTTGCCGCGACCAGTAGAATAGGCCTCCTTAATTCCGGGGGTGTTGTACATAATGCCACCAGTTGGAAAATCCGGACCTTTCACAAATTGCATGAGTTGATCAATGGATGCTTCGGGATTGTCAATCAGGTGATTGATGGCGTCAGCTAGTTCATTTAAATTATGCGGAGGAATATTGGTTGCCATTCCAACCGCAATCCCCATGGTGCCATTTAGCAGTAGTTGTGGCAGTTTAGCAGGTAAAACCACTGGTTCCTTGTGGACGCCATCAAAGTTTGGAATAAAATCCACCGTATCTTTTTCAATATCAAAAAGCATTTCTTCAGCAATTGGCTTTAGTTTGGCTTCAGTGTAACGATAAGCAGCTGCGCTGTCTCCGTCCATCGAACCGAAGTTTCCCTGACCCCAAACTAATGGATAGCGCAAAGAAAAATCTTGGGCTAAACGTACCATGGAATCATACACAGCTGTGTCACCGTGTGGATGATATTTTCCCAACACTTCTCCGACCACCGTGGCAGATTTACGAAATTTGGCTGAGGGTCGCAAACCTGATTCCCACATGGAATACAAGATGCGGCGATGTACAGGCTTAAGGCCATCGCGCACGTCCGGCAGGGCGCGGGAAACAATAACACTCATGGCATAGTCCAAATAGGATTGTTGAACTTCTTGCACCAGCGCTCGTGGTTGGATGTTTTCGACGAAAGGAGTGGTGATTTTATCGGTTGATTTCATATTCAGCAAAAGAAAACCTAGAAGAAAGTCAATTCTTTTAGAATTCTATGATTAAGGATATTTAAATATTCAAAACACAGAAAAATAAACTTTTTAAATTTATGTTTTCAGTATTTTTAATAATTTATTGACCTTGACTGTTTAAATTTGTGTATGAGTTGGATTGACTTTCAACGGAAGAAGCGTTTGTAGTACTTGCATTGGTTGCGTTGCTATTCTTTGATGGAGAAACGCCCTCATTTCCTATTTTCAGGGAATTATTTTCAGTATAATCTTTTAAGGAATTTGATGGCTGGTTTACATCGATACCTGTTTGGTTTTTCTGATCGGATACAATAGTGTTTTCATCTTGATTTGTGGGGCTATTATTCTTTCCATCTTTGAACATAACTGTAATGGAGAAAAGCCAGATTGCAAAAATAATTAACATCGAAAAAACAACACTGCCCCAAACCCAACGCAGTCGGATATGTTCCGGCTGTCTTCTGATTTCTTCAATTTTTTTTGCAATGTCCATACTAAGCTTCGTGATCCATGATTACAACCTCCATACTTTTACCTTCCAAATCTTTTTTCTTGATATTTAATTTGGCAACTTTCTCGCTTGGGCAATTTCCCATTTCGGCGCAAAACTTTTGCAAATCATCTATTTCAGCTGTCGATCCGGCTACTTTGTAATGCATAGGAATTACAATTGCTGGTTCTATTTTGCGGATTAATTCAGTGGCCCTCTTCCCATCAATCGTATAGTTTCCTCCAACAGGAATAAACAGAACATCTACTCCGTCAATCTCTTCCAGTTGTTTGCCCGTTAGTTCGCTGCCAAGATCTCCAAGGTGACAAATTTTTAAATCTTCAGCTTCAAGAATAAAGATGGTTGAGCGTCCCCTGTCAGCTCCTTGCTGCATATCATGAAAAGAATCAATTCCCACAACATTGATTCCTTTGACTGCATATTCTCCCGGGGTGTCTATTATAACCGGATTGCCTTTAAGCGCTTCAATGTTGTTGTGGTCGTGATGACTATGAGAAACAAAAACGACATCTGCTTGTCCTTGCGGTGGCCTGATGCCTAGGTCTTTTCCAAAAGGATCAAAGAAAAGCACGATGTCATCGGTTGCTCGCCCACCTGGCTTGCTAGTTACCTTGAAACATGACTGACCGTAATATTGAATAAGCATCTTTTTGAATCAATGAAAGATTATTTCTTTTTAGAGAAATAATTCATCTTAGTAAATTATTGAGTTTATATTTTAATATAGAACAATAATAGCATGATTGGTGCTTTCTGTCGAGATTTTTTCAAAAAATTTTCTATTAAATGAAAATAAAATGTGATTCACAAGCCCTTGCCAAAAATGTCAAGAGCTTGTACAATAGTTAAGCAATTAATTATTTAAGAAAATTAAATAGTAGGATGCTTTAATTCTACAGTTACTTTCTTGATAATTTCCTTTTGCAAAGGAAAATTTTTGCTTTAATAGCGCCATTAATAATTTAAACGGCAAGCGCGCTACTTGTCAGAAAGAATGAAAAAAGTATGGCAATTAAAAAAAGAGACATATTGGACAAATTGGCTGAAGAAGTTGATAAGATCCAAGAAGAAACCGCTCCTGCTAAAGTCGGAAAAACCAAAAAACCGGTTTTGGAGCTGGAAAATGAGGAAGAACTATCACCGATGGGAGCACTGTTGGAGGAAAATCCAATTAAAATTCCACAAGTTGGAGACGTTCTTGAAGGAAGAGTAATTGATATCACTTCAAATTCCCTCTTGCTTGATTTAGGTTGTTTTGGAACTGGGATTGTTTTGGGTAAAGAGATTAAGGATGGTCTTGCGATTGGAAAAATCAAACAAGGCGACACAGTTAGTGCAACTTTGACCGACATTGAAAATGAAGATGGTTATATCGAACTATCTATTCGCGAAGCGTCATATGAAAGAGCTTGGGATGACCTTGAGGCTAAACGAGACATTATGGGCGTTGTTTCAACCAAAGTTTTGGATGCAAACAAAGGAGGTTTGATGGTTGAGGTTAATGGTATTATGGGCTTTGTGCCGGTTTCTCAACTTTCAAGCGAACATTATCCGCGAGTTGAAGATGGTGATAAAAATAAGATTCTGGAATTACTGAAAAAGTTGATTGGAAAAGAAATGCAAGTAAGAATTTTGGACGCTGACAGAGAAAGTGAAAAATTGATAGTTAGTGAACGCGCAGCCTCAAGCGAAAAAGAAAAAGAAGTGATTGCTCAGCTTCAAGCCGGAGATATTATTGAAGGAGAAATCAGCGGCGTTGTTGATTTTGGTGCTTTCGTAAAATTCTTGCCAGCTTCTCGTCAAGGTTCAACTAGGGATAGCGATAAATTGGAAGGTTTGGTTCATATTTCTGAACTTGCTTGGCAACTTATTGATGATCCAAGAACTATTGTAAAGACTGGCGACATAGTTAAGGCTAGAATTATTGGAATTGATGACACTAGAATTTCTCTTTCAATGAAGGCTTTAGCTAAGGATCCTTGGAGCGCAATAGCTGAAAAATACACTGTTGGTGATCTTGTACAAGGTAAAATTGATAAAATTAATCCTTTTGGCGCTTTTGTTTACCTCGATAAAGATATTCATGGACTTGCGCATGTTAGCGAGTTCCAGGAAGTATATCCAGGCAAGAAAATGGACGAAATTCTTCGCGGCGGAGAAACCTATTCTTGGAAGATTTTATCTATTGAACCAAAAGACCATCGAATGGGTCTGATGCTGGTAAAAGAAGAAAAATAAATAAGTCAAAATATGTTTTAAAAAAACCGTCAACCTTGACGGTTTTTTTGTGTCTAATGGCTTGCTTTATGCTAGAATGTGAGTATACTTAGGTAACATTAAATTAAAAAATATGCAAAAAGTAAAAAAGTTCATTATTTCTTTTAATGGACAAGAGGGCTCCGGTAAAAGCACAATCGCTACTCTGGTAGCAACAAGGCTCAATTGGCCTCGTTATTATATGGGTCAAATATTTCGCGATATGGCTAGAGAAAAAGGTCTGGACTTGGTAGAGTTCAGGAAGGTTTGCGATAATGATCCTAATTTTGATAAGCACGTTGATGATTATGTTATTAAACTTTCCAAGGAACAAGATAAATTTATAATTGAAAGTCGCACTGCTTGGCACTTTATTCCTGATTCTGTGAAGATATACTTAAAAGTCGAGCCCTATGTTGCTGCTGAGAGAATTTTAAAATCAATGTCGGTCGCGCAAAATCGCAATAATGAAGATAATAATCTAAGTACAATTAAAAACATTAAAGGCAGCCTCTTAAGAAGAAGAAAGGAAGACAGTGAACGATATTTTTCTCTTTATGGAATTTGGCAAGATGATGAAAAAAATTACGACTTAATTGTTGACACCACAGATCTTACTATAGAAGAAGTATTTTTAAGGGTCATGAACTTCATTGAATCGAAAAAGAATGGCTAGATTTATCAAGAATATTCAAAATTTTTCAGCACAATATAGTCTTTGGGAAAAAGGTTCCAAGATTTTGGTTGGCGTTTCTGGTGGTCCTGATAGTGTCTGCCTTTTGGATGTGCTTTCTTTTCTTGCGAAAAAATATGATTTTGAGCTTCAAATCGCGCATGTAAATTATGGTTTGCGTGGGCAAGACTCTAGGGATGACGAAAAACTAATCAAAGAGTTGGGAAAAAAATATAAACTTAAGGTTAACATCCTAAGGCCGCGTAAAGATTTATACAAGGGAAATATTGAAAATTCGCTTAGAAATGTTCGCTACGCGTATTTTGAAGACTTAAGAAACAAGTTGCAATTTGATTTTATTGCGGTAGCGCACAATCAAAATGATCAGGCCGAGACAGTTTTAATGAAAATGTTGCGAGGAACGGGGCTTAATGGCCTAGCTGCAATGAGACCCAAATCAACAAGCGTCATTAGGCCGCTTTTACAAATCACTAAAGTGGAAATCCTCGCCTATTTGAAAGAAAAAAACCTGACCTATCGTATGGATAAGTCTAATCAGCAGCTTGATATTTTGCGAAATAAAGTCAGACATGAAGTTATTCCTTATTTTGAAAAAAAATTCAATGCGGCAATTGTGAAAAATTTGAGCGACTTGGCTTATTCAGTTGCGGATGACTATGATTTTATTCAGAAGAATGCTGAAAGATTCGCACTTTCTGTCTGTATGGATAAGCAAGCTTGTTTTTTCGACAATGATTTTTTGGTCTTGCATGAATCAGTGCAACGTCAAGCTCTCAGGCAGATTTTTTTAAAGTTACAAGGTCAGTTTGCAGATATTGAATATAGTCACATTGAAGAAATCAGAAAAGTTATCAAAAGCGGCAAGAACAAAACAAAAATTGCCAACATTGGTGGCTTGAAAATATCAAAAAAGGGTGCTAAAATTGAGATATTCTGTTAAATAAATAAAATTATAATTTAAAATTATGGAAAAATTGCTAAAAAATATTGCAGTTGTAGTTTTTTTGTTCCTACTTATTTCTGGTTTGATGGTTCTTTACAGTTCTCCAGCTCAAAAGCCGATTGAGGTTTCGCTTAGTGAGGTTGCCAATCAAATTAATGACGGAAAAGTAAAGGACATCTCCGTAGATAATGATAATCTCAGTATTAACCTTATTGACGGAACCAAAGAAAAGTCAGTCAAGGAGCCGCAAAGTTCTCTAACTGAGTCCCTTAGTAACTACGGAGTCGATAAAGAGAAAACCAAGGAAGTGAAGATTGACATCAAGCAATTGTCTGGTTGGGATTCATTTTTGCAAGGAGTGTTGTTGCCATTTTTATTGCCATTTGTGTTAGTAGCGGTGTTTATTTGGTTTATGCTGAAACAGGCTCAACGAGGAAATTCCCAAGCGTTGTCATTTGGGCTTAGCAAAGCACGCATGACTGATCCAAAAGACAAAAAAAAGCGCACCACTTTTGCTGATGTTGCTGGAGCCAAGGAAGCCAAGGAGGAACTTGGAGAAATTGTGGAATTTTTAAAGCACCCAAAGAAGTTTATCGCTATTGGAGCTAAAATTCCTAAGGGAGTTTTATTGCTGGGTTCTCCTGGAACTGGAAAAACCTTGATGGCAAGAGCAGTAGCTGGAGAGGCTGGGGTTCCATTTTTTAACATTTCAGGAAGTGAATTTGTGGAAATGTTTGTCGGAGTTGGCGCAAGCAGAGTGCGAGATTTGTTTAAACAGGCCAAAAAAAGTGCTCCAGCGATTGTTTTTATTGATGAAATTGATGCCGTTGGTAGGCATCGTGGTGCTGGCTTGGGCGGTGGACATGATGAAAGAGAACAAACCCTAAATCAGATTTTAGTTGAGATGGATGGTTTTGAAAGTGAAACAAGCGTTATTGTGATAGCTGCCACAAACAGGCCAGATGTTTTGGACCCAGCCCTTTTACGTCCAGGACGTTTCGATAGACGAGTGGTTATGGACTTGCCAGACATCAAAGAACGTGAAGAAATCTTGAAAATTCACATGAAAAATAAGCCAATGGAGGAAAACATTAATGTCCATCAATTGGCTGAAAGAACTTCTGGCTTTTCAGGGGCAGATTTGGCAAATTTAGTTAATGAGGCTGCTATTCTTTCTGTCAGACGTGAGAAAAAGCAAATCACTGGCAGTGAATTGAAGGAATCGATTGAAAAAGTTATTCTTGGACCGGAAAGAAGGAGTCGCGTTGTTAATCAAAAAGAAAAAGAAATTGTGGCTTATCATGAAGCTGGACATGCATTGATCGCTGCCCTGTTGCCGAATGCTGATCCAGTTCAAAAGGTTTCTATCATTGCTCGCGGACAAGCTGGAGGTTATACTCTTTCTGCACCAACTGAAGACAAACATCTTCATTCTAAGGCATACTTTATTGATGAGCTTGCAACTTTGCTGGGCGGTCACGTTAGTGAAAAATTATATTGCGGCGATGTGACCACTGGACCATCGAATGATCTTGAACGTGCAACGCACATGGCTAGAGCCATGGTAACTCGTTATGGCATGAGCCCACTTGGTCCACGTACCTTCGGGAAAAAAGAAGAGTTGGTGTTCTTGGGACGTGAGATAAATGAGGAAAAAGATTATTCTGAAAACACCGCTCAGGCCATTGATAATCAAGTCTCTCTCTTTGTTAATCAAGCAGCAGCAACTGCTGAAAAAATCTTGATCGAAAAGAAAGACATGCTGAAGAAGTTAGTCGCTTATCTGATGGAAAATGAAACTATTGAGAAAGAGGAATTTGATGAGATTGTAGGATTAAAGAAAGTTACTGACACCTCGGCTCAAGCTTAGATTGCAAATAATTATTTGTTTTTAATAAAAATGAAAGAAATTCAATATTTGGATATATTGAAAAAGTCTTTTTTGATAAGCTGGAAAAATAAATTCCTGTGGTTTTTTGGTTTTTTTATTTTTTTCAACTTGGTTTTAGATGAATTTATTAGTTTTAGCGATAGTACTTCTTTTAAAAATAGTACTATTTCATCCTTAAGTAGCAAAGAAGCCAATCTTTACTTGGCTTTACTTTTATTGATCGTTGTTTCTTTCGGGTTTTTGAAAGTGCTAAGCGTAGTTGGTCTTATTCAATCAATCAATAATCCAACTTTATATAAACAGAAAAAAATAAAGGCAATTCTTTTCGGAGCGACTAAATATTTTTGGAGATTGCTTGGAATTGATCTTGCTTTGGATCTTTTTATCTTTTTTGTTTCTCTATTTTTGGCTTTTCCAGTCACTGCCTTGTTTGCCCTTAATGCTCGGTTATTTGGAATTTTAACGCTAATTGCTGCAAGTTTTATTTTGATTCCTTTGATTTTGTTGGCTTTTTTCTTGAAAAAATTTGCACATATTTTTATGGTGCTTAGTGATTCAAATGCGAAAGCTTCCCTAGACTTTTCATACACCATTCTTTTAAAGCATAAAAGAGCTAGCTTGTTGATGTTTTTTATTGTGTTGCTTAATTTGATTATTTTTTTAAGTTGTATTTTCGGGTTATTTCTAGTTTATTTCGTTGTTGTAATAATTTGTTCTTTTTTATTTGCTAGTGCTGGAGGCTGGTTAGCGCTTTCTTTCTTGGGAAGCATGCTCGTAATTTTACTGGTAGTTGCTTCTTCCTTCTTTAATGTTTATACTCAAAAAGCTTGGTTTCTGTTTTTTTCTCAAATATCAATGCAAAAAAACGAAAAAAAAGCATTGCGGCAGGAGAAAGTGCTTGAAGATAATGAAGTCCCAAATCCTGAAGCCGCCTAGATTTAATGGGTTTATAGCTCAGTTGGTTAGAGCGCTACATTGACATTGTAGAGGTCTGCAGTTCGAGTCTGCATAAACCCACTAAATAATTTAGCAGTAAAAAACACCCCTTATGCATACGGAGTGTTTTTTATTTCCTGCTCGATCTTTAATATTAATAAGCTAAGGACATTGAACTTTCTTTCCATTTATCATCACAGAAGTGCCTCCTCCAGCATTTATTGCTGCGCCTGCCGTAGCGCAAGTGTTTCCAATCTGAACACTAGTGTTATAAGAGCCTATATTGGTACTCAGGTTTTTACCACCGGGACCCGTGATTCCAAGGCCATCACTACTGCTGTAAGACAAACTAAAGGGAAAATTACTATTCGAATTTCTAATGGCTGCTTTTCCAGCCTCATCTGAGATTCCGTAATGTGTTAATCTTGCGGCTGTGCTAATGGCTGTTCCCTCGGCAATCTGAAGCAGCGCTGCCGGTGTTTCATCCGGGTTGCCATTGTTGGTGGCGTTCATGACTATAGTTGTTCCAAGCTGGTCAACTTGAAGAAGTGCGTTTTGGGCAATAGCTGCTGGATTAGTTATGCGTCCATTTACTTCAGTCGGTGCAAATCCATTCACATTTTTTGATCTTGCGAGGTCCTGTGCTTTGGCAAATTCTGTGTTGTATGTGTTAGCTGCAACCAGTGTATAGCAGTAAGGATTATTTGAACACTGGAAAAAAGACATAATTCCTTTCATGTTTCCACCGGAAAACATATCTGTAGAGGGGTTGGTCACTTGTGACTGAATATCTGTTACAAAGGCTTGTCCATTAATTGTAATTTTTGCTTGAGAGATCAAATATGCATCGTAGTTTTTCCCTACACCTTCATAATTTAGAGATGATGCCCGACCTCGACTCGTACTATTAAAAAAAGAATTCATTTGGGCCAATGCTTTTTGTTGAGGCGCAGTATAAAGATAAGCACCAAAGTCACGGATGATGGTTGAACCACTATCACCCCCACCTACCAAGGTTTTAACGAGTGTTTGCTCTGCAAGCGCTGCCACTATTTTTGCTAAGTAGATTGTATTTGAAGTTATAATCCCTAATGCCTTGGAAGCCAATCTTTCAAGAAATGTTCCGCTTGTTGCTACATCTGTTAGTGTTGTCTGCCCAGCGGTAACTGTGTTTTGAACATCATTTGTTGGATCAAATACGATGTCTCCAATTCCAAAAAGTGCTTTTGCGTGATTAACTGGAAAAGTGAAAAAAAATAATGCGACGAATACTGTTAAAAATAACTTGTTTCTCATATAGTCTTAATTTGTTTAATGTAGCTTTGGAAATCATTTGTGAAAAAATCATTAAATAGTCCTATCAGATCTTTTATTTTGTTTAGGGTAACTATTTTCCCCATTGGATCATTTGGATTGCTTGAATCAGATAGATTTTGCAAAAATAAGCTTGCATTTATTATTCGAGTAAACTTTAAATGCAGATCAACCATTGTTTCCGGAACTTCAACACCGTTAAGCTGTTCGGAAAATATGGCTAGTCTTCTGCCAAAATCGGAAAAATACGCGACGTTATCGTTGCTTGAAAAATCTGCCAATCTTCCCATGAAATCTGCCTGAAAAGCACTGAGGTCATCGTTATTAACTATTGGAGTTGGCGAGTTGCTTATTAGTAAGTAAACAACCTGGTTTAAGTAATCCACTGCGTCTTGTTGTAATTTCTGTTTTTTGTCTGATGCGGAAAGAGAATTGTAATTTTGTGATTTTATTTTTAGTTGAGATCTATCTATGATTGCAATGCTGCTGATATCTGTTGGCGTTATTTTGCTTGCCAATGCGGTATCGATAAAGGTTTTGACTTCGGTCGTTGAAACTGATTGCCCGTTTTTTGATGCTATAAATGCTTGAAAATCATTATTGAAAGAGTCTGTTAATGATAATTCAGATGTTGTATTTTGTTTATTGAGGCTGGTACTTTTTTCTACAACAACTTTGTCTCCCGGCGCTGGCTTTAGTGGATTGTATCCACTTCTTACTTCAACTCCATCTGAATATCCATCGCCGTCAGTATCTGGATTATGAGGATCTGTTCCATATAGTGCTTCTTCGCTATCGCTTAGACCATCATTATCCGAATCAAGCATTGTAGCTGTTTTTGTCGATGTTGTGGCTGCAAGAGAAAGATAATTAAAACCAGTAAGAAAAACAATGCAAAGAATGAGAAATGTGAATTTTATGTATTTTATTTTCATATGTAAATATTATACTACATTTATTTAAAAAGTAACAGTAATATTATTTTCTTTATTATTAACAAAGCCATTGGTAATTCCTAATTTGTTATGTGTAGATATTTTCTGAAGAAATATGTTGATAAGTTTTGATACGTTGTTGGTTTACTGATAATAATACTAAGCGTGTCTCTTTTCGGTGACGTCTTCACTCCAAAGAATAATTGGTATATCTTTATATTATAAAATAATAATATAAAATTGTCAACTATTGTATTATTATTTATATATGCTAAGTAGATAATCTGTTTAATTTTAAAGGGGTTTGTTCCGCAGTAAATTATTTTTTTATTAATCTTCTGCTTATTTGTGACAATTATTGAAAATTGTTCCACGTAGAACATTTTTTTAGTTGAAAAACTCTATTTATCTTAGATGTGCCTAAGAGATATTGGCGATTCTTATCTTATGATGTATTTCAATATCCCTTTTATCGTATTGATTGTAGTTTTTTCGCATGATATTTTTATCTATAGTGATTAATTTATAATTGTTCCACGTGAAACAGTCGTTTCTTTGTTATGAAAATAGTATGCTATTCAATTTTTTGATGTTTTTCGACTTAATAATGTTTCACGTGGAACAATTGTTAACTGTTTGTTTTTTAGCTTGAACTATCTTCTATGTGTATGAGTTGTTAGATTTAGATGGAATTTTTTTAATTGTTTCACGTGGAACAATTTTTAATTTAATTTTTTTTATATTGAAAATATTTTTTCTTAAAGATATTTTTAAGAGATACTTTTCTAGACAATTGTTCCATGTGGAACAATTACTTTTGCTATTATTTGAATATTTTAAGTCCTTGTTTATTCCCGAATTTTTTGATGATGTAACGCTACTGGATATTGTTTCACGTGGAACAATTAATTTTTGTGGTTAATTTGTTCTCATGCAAAGACTTGATTCATATGTATTTTTAAAAAACGTATTTTCGATTGACATTGTTCCACGTGAAACAAAAGAGTGTCAATGCAATACGGTGGGGAATACTTGTTTTAGGAACAGACATTTGGCGGTTCCATGTAAGTTAAGAAATTAGGCTAATTGTAGCACTTCATTTGGTGTTTTTCCACCAAGTCCACAATGTTCCAGGTCGTTGTAATACATATTCCATAATTTCAACTTGTATTC
>CAINNK010000044.1 GCA_903851135.1 uncultured bacterium
CATACTTCTTTGTGTGTTGAGAACTGCATTTTATGCAAATTCGAGCGTTTTTTTGTAGCCATACTCTAAGTTATTTACTGTTTATGGCTATATTATCGCACAAAATGCAATTCTCAGCATTACATATTTACTATTATCCCGAATAATCCAACTTTATAAACTTTCTAAAACCTATGTTCTAAAATCAAAAATCTGCCCTATTGGCTCATTGCCAAATCCACAATTTCCTCACCGCCCAACTTTTCATTGACCTTCCTAACAATTGCACCTCTTCTAAGCCAAATTTCACTAGCCCAGATTGAACCGGTAGCTTTAATAAAAATCTTTTTATCTTTAAAAAAAACCGGAGTAATGTTTTCTGCGCCTTGAGCGCCGTATTCTTCCTTGATAATCAATTGAAAAACATAAAAGACACTTTGCTGATCAATTACAGTTCTTCTGACTAAGGTTTTTTTATTTATAAATGAGCCTAACGTTTTCATCTTAGTTCTTAATCGGCATAATAATATAGGTAAACGAAGATATTTCCTCATTATTTTCACCTTGCACCATGCGCAGCACAGCTGGAGAAGAATTGCTATTCATTAGCAATGCCAAGCGCGGAGTGGCAATCGTTTGCAAACCATCAACCATATAGCGAGGATTAAAGAGTGCGCTCTGCTCAGGACCTTCAATTTTAGCACTAATAATACTTTGATTTTCACCAACTTCCTCAGCCTTAGATTGAATTTTAAGCACTTTTTGTTCCAGGTTCACTGAAAATTCAATCTCACCAGCTTTACTGTTGGTGAAAATTCCAGCAATTTTCACAGCTCGCAAGACATCGTTTTTTTCCAACACAACCTTCGTTGCAAATTGTTGCGGAATAATCTGACGATACTCAGGATAACGACCATTAATCAAACGTGAAACAATGCGCACGTTATCGATTTGAAAAAAGATTTGACTCTCTTCAATTCCAATTTTAATATCTTGAGTTTCCGGATTAATCACCCGTAAAACTTCTGAGAAGGTTGTTTGCGGCACAATAATGGAACTTGTTTTTTCAAAAAAAAGATCATACACCGAAGGGTCTTCTTTTTTCAAAGTAACAATTGCTTCCGCCAAGCGAAAACTATCCGTAGCAGCCAGCCGAATTTCATCTTTAGCTAAAACCATATTTAAACCCGTTAACTCTGGGCGCGTACTGTCAAGCGAAACGCAAGAAATCAAGCGAGGAAGAGCGTCTTTCATGTCTTGAGCTGGCAAAGAAAACAAAAACGACCCAGCCATCTCAGGAATAATCGGAAAATCATGTGCCATTAAGCCCTTGATTTGAGCCTTAGACGATCCGCTTTCAATATGCAGCGTCTGATCAATGACTGTCAAGGAAACTGTGCTACTGGCTGGAAAATTATTCACAAAATTACTAAGCAGTCTTGCTGGCACAGTTATTTCCCCCTCCTGTTCAATTTTGGCTCCAATCTTTAAAAATACGCCTATCTCAAGATTAGTAGCTGAAATTTTCAACATCCCATTATCGGTTTCAATGAGAATGTTTTCTAGGATTGGCAAGGTTATCTGCTTTCCCACAACACGTTCAGTGCTATAAATCGCTTTTTTGAAATTTTCTTGAGTACAGGTTACTTTCATATGGTTTTTCCTTTATTACTGATTTTATCAACAACTTATCCACAGGTATTAACGATTCTTTTAAGACCTAGACGGCGTAAATTTTTTCTCTAAGAATAGCAACGTCTTCCTTGACTTTTTCATTATTCTCAATATCCTTACTAACCTTTTCATAAGCGTGCATGGCCGTGGTGTGATCACGACCGCCAAATTGACTGCCAATTCCAGGATAAGAAGCATTGAGTTCCGTTCGCATAATATACATTGCGATTTGACGGGCATAGGAAATTTCTTTTTTACGTCCTTTCTCAATTAACTCCTTAGTTGGAATATTGAAGTATTGCGAAACAGCTTCAATGACATGCTGCGCTTGAATACCCTTCTTTTTACCAGCCGAGATAATCTCGCTAAGGGCCTGCTGAACAAATTTAAGGGTTGGTAACTTATTGTTAAACTCGCAAGCAGCGATAATTCTATTTAGGGCGCCTTCTAATTCTCTGATATTATTCTTGACGTTTTCAGCAATAAAACGTAAAGCCTCTTCATCAAGATAAAAATTTTTCTCAGTTGCCTTTGTTTTCAAAATTGCCATTCTCGTTTCCAGGTCTGGCTTGCCGATATCAGCAATCATGCCCCCTTCAAAACGGGACCTAAGCCTATCCTCGAGCGTTGCAATAGCCTTTGGCGGACGATCGCTACTAATCACTATCTGCTTATTAATTTGATACAGGGCATTGAAAATATGGAAAAATTCAATTTGGGTCTTTTCTTTACCGGCCAAAAATTGCACGTCATCAATAATTAAAAGGTCTATAGCTGAATAGGTAGCCTTAAAATCATTCACTGTTTGATTGCGGATAGAATCAATCAGCTCATTCGCAAATCTTTCAGAGGTAATATATTTAATTCTCTTAGCTGGATCCTTTTCCAAGACCTCATTTCCGATTGATTGAAGCAAGTGGGTTTTTCCAAGTCCAACTCCACCATAGATAAAAAGTGGATTGTAAACTTTTCCCAAATTTTGTGATACCGCATAGCAAGCAGCTCGAGCAAGTTCATTATTTTCACCTATGATAAAATTTTCAAAAGTATATCGATGATTAATGTTGTTCTCATAAGCCTTTTGCGCATATGAAGTTTGTGTAACCGTGGATGCCTGAGGCGTATAAGCATAAGGATTATCTATGTTTTTAGCAGCGCCCAAGCCTTGTGCGACCGAATCAACACTTTTCGCCTCAGAACTTTTAGGTGACTGATCAGAACTGTAAATAGTACAACTTATTTCTTTGATGTCCTCTTGAAAATTTCGTAAAGCTCGAAAAATATAGGTATTATATTTGTTTTCGAGCCACTCTTTTGCAAAACCGTTTGGAACACCAATAACAACTTTTCCATTTTCCCTGGAAAGGATTGTTGTGTTTTTAAACCATGTACTGAAGTTTGCTTTTGAAATTGACAATTCTATTTCACCTAAAGCAGCCTGCCATAGTTCTGTATTATTCATATGTATGATCTATTTACTGATGCCAAGAGATTATATCACGACCTATTTATGAAGACCAGAAAATTCAACAATTACTATTGTTGACAACCTGTGGATAAGTGCATAACTATTTTTTGCACTCTGGCTTCAGCGGAATAAAATAAGTTTTTATCTATTTTTTCAGTTGAAGCTCTTTCTTTAAAATATAAACCCATTTAAAACATTGTCAATACGGTGTTCAAAAATAAGCTCCTTTTGAAGCGATATTTTCGACTTTTTTGATAAAAATTCCACCTTATTTTCAAAGACCCTTTAAGTTCGAACTCTCAGTTATCTATTTTTTGCAAAATTTGCCGCTGCATAGCTATTTTTCACTCATTTTTTGATTGACTTTTTTTATTATGCTGCTACACTTGGGTATAGTATTATCAAGTTATTAATTATTTTAAGAGTATCAATATCATGAAACGAACTTATCAACCAAAAAAGGGCCGACGAAAGAGCCGCCATGGATTTTTAACCAGAATGAGTACGAGCAAAGGTGCAGCTGTGATTAAAAGACGAAGACAAATTGGACGAAAAAAACTCTCTGTCTAAACAACAACGCAATGCTTCCAATTGAACATAGACTAACTAGGCGCGAAGACTTCAGATTGATTTATAAAAATGGCTTTTATGCTGCAACTGATGGCTTGGCTATTAAGTTTTTAAAGACAGATAACCCGCGCACAAGAATAGGTTTCCCGGTTGGCAAAAATTATTCGAAAAAAGCAGCTGATCGAAATCGAGTAAGAAGGATTCTTCGAGAAGCCACCAGGATTAACCTTTGCTTACTGAAATCTGGTTACGATATTGTCATAATGACTAGTCCCAGAAAAAAAGACCCCCAGTTTAGTGAAATAGCAGCAATTCTTAAAAAGTTATTTATAAAAGCTAATCTATTTATCTAATCTAAAAACCAGACAAAAAACAAAAATATGCTATCCTTTTTCCATCTTATTGTTTATCAGCCACTGTATAATATTCTTATCTTTCTTTACAATGTCATCCCTGGCAGGGATTTTGGTGTGTCTATTATCATAATTACCGTATTACTGAGGACCATCCTTATTCCTCTCTACAAGAAACAAATAGAATCACAAAAAAAATTACAAGAACTTCAGCCTAAAATAAAGGCTTTGCAGGAAAAAACCAAGGATGACAAAGAACAGCAAACTAAACAGCTAATGGAATTGTATAAAGAAAACAAGACTAATCCGTTTTCTGGTTGTTTGCCCCTGATAGTTCAATTGGTTTTCTTGATTGCAATTTATCGAGTCTTGATAACTATTTCCAGCAATGGACTTACTATTGATTCTTCCCAACTTTATTCTTTCATTACACGACCAGACAAAATCAATCAATTTTTCATTTCAATTGTAGATTTAACCAAGCCAAGCATTGTCATTGCCGCATTGGCCGCAATTGCACAGTATTTCCAAACTAAAATGCTTATGGGCCAACAGCAGGCTCCAATACCCGCAGCCAGTGACTCTAGCAAACCAGACATTGCGCAAATGATGAACAAACAAATGCTTTATCTTGGACCATTTTTGACTCTATTTATTGGTATAAAATTTCCAGCCGGACTTTCGCTTTATTGGCTGGCAGGGACTTTGTTCATGCTAGTACAACAAATTTTGATTCAAAGAAAATCATCTCGTTAACCTTTCAATATCACATAATCATATGGAGCAACAAACAACTATCATCAAAACAACCATTGAGAAATTACTCAGCAGCATGGGATTTTCCGGAACTGTTTCTTTAATCAAAACAGCTGAGGATGATGCCCTTTATTCAATTTCTACCGATAGTGACTCTCATCTTTTAATTGGTCAACATGGAGTCAATCTTCAAGCCTTTCAGCACATCGCTAGACTCATTGTAAGAAAACAACTTCCAGAGAAGGTTCGTTTTTCCATAGACATCAATGATTATAGACAACAAAAAAACCATTCCATCATTGAACTTGCCCTTCAAGCCGCCCAAGAAGCCATCTCTGGTCATCGCTCAATTGTTATGCGACCAATGTCTACCTACGAAAGAAGAATTGTGCACCTTGAACTTTCAAAAGATTCAGCCGTGGTCACTGAAAGCATTGGCGAAGGAGAAAATCGAAAAATTGTCGTAAAACCTGCTGACATGCTTATTGCTTAGCATAAAAATTTTGGTTGCGCTTGAGTTATTTTATTCTAACTGTTAGCAAAAAGTAAGAAAACAAAAATCGCATGGTTATTGCAAGAAAAATTGCTTACAACGTGATTTTCAACGTAATCACAAAAATTTTATCCACCATTCTTGCACTGGTCGGGATTGGTTTTATTACGCGCTATTTGGGCACCAATGGTTTCGGAGATTATTCAACCGTAATTGCATTTTTTTCTTTTTTCGGATCTGCAGCAGACCTTGGTCTTTATAACATCACTGCCCGCGAAATTTCGCGTCCTGACGCTGACGAAAAAAAGATTATTAGCAACGCGCTGGCTTTGCGCATTGTGTCATCGTTGATTGTTTTTGCAATCACTCCTTTTTTTGTTTATTTTCTTCCTTACTCCAGAGATGTTAAGGTAGGCATTATCGTCGCCGCCGCTTCTTTTGTTTTCTCAACCACCTATATGGTGCTTAACGGTGTGTTTCAAAAAAATCTAGCCATGGACAAAGTCGCCTCAGCGGAAGTACTTGGCAAGCTGCTCCAACTTTTAATCATTATCCTGGCAGTCAAGCTAAATCTTGGCTTTATCGCAATCATTTTTTCCGTGCTTGCTTCAATGATTTTAAATTTCGTGCTTGTGGTTTATTTGGCAAGAAAATATGTTTCCCTTTCGCTTCAATTCGATTTTGCCTATTGGAAAAAGTTTTTAATTGAATCAGCGCCGCTGGGTTTTTCGTCTTTAATTATCTTTATTTATTTCAAGATAGACACTATCTTGCTTTCAATTTTAAAGACCAGCACCGACGTCGGGCTTTATAACGCAGCGTACAAAGTTCTGGAAAACATTACCTTTTTTCCTGCCATGATCATCGGACTTATTTTTCCGCTTCTATCCAGACACATTTTCTCAGACAAAAAAGAATTTTCACGCATTGCTAATGAAACCCTAAAGGTTTTCGTTATCTTGATCGTTCCCTTGGTTGTCGGCACAATTTTCCTGGCTGATGGAGTCATTCATTTGATTGGCGGCGATGCTTTTGCAGCCTCTGGTAACATTCTTCGAATTTTAATTTTTGCATTAGTTTTCATTTTCTTCAGCAGTTTGTTTAATAATATCCTTATTTCTAGCAATCACCAAAAGAAATTAATTGTTCCTTTGATTTTATGTGCTGCTTTTAATATTGTTGCAAATTTAATCCTCATTCCACTTTATTCCTATAATGCAGCTGCAGCTGTTTCGGTGTTAACGGAATTTTTTGTTGCCCTGGCTGGTTTTTTTCTGGTTTCAAAATATGTTAAATTCAGACCACAAATTAACAATCTCTCCCGGATTCTTTTTTCGGGCTTTATCATGGGTTTATTCTTATTTTTATTTAAATCGTCAGGTTTCTTTCTTCTAGCGCTAGGAAGCTCTGCTACTTACCTTGCGCTCTTGTGGCTCACGAAAACAATCACCAAAGAAGATATTTCCAGTATTTTTGCAAATAAGTAGTTTATCGTTAAAAAAATTATTCTATGTCAGAGCCTTATCAACCAACAATTTTTGTTGTGGTTTTAAATTATAACGGAAAGGACACTCTAGCTGCCTGTCTTTCATCAATTTATCAATCTGATTATTGCCACTTTGAGGTAGTCTTAGTCGATAATGCTTCCAATGATGGCTCTTTTGAACTAGCAAAAAATCAATTTTCAAGAGCACATTTTATTAAGAACCCTACTAACCTCGGTTTCTCCAGAGGCAATAACATCGGTATCCGTTTTGCTTTAGAAAAATTTGCTGACTATGTTTTAGTGTTGAATAATGATGCCTGCTTGAAAAAGAATACTCTTTCAGAATTAGTTGGAGTTGCGCAAGAAAAAACCGCTGGAAGCGTTCTAAATCCTTTAATTTTCAATAAGGATGGGCGCTCAATTTGGTTTGCAGGTGGACAAATTCTTTGGAGCCAAATGAAGAATATTCACCTCACAAAAATCTCGGCAAAGAATCCATACTCAACAGAATACTGCACTGGTTGCGCCATGCTTGTTAGTAAGGAAGTATTTAAGCAAATTGGCCTATTTGACGAACGTTATTTTCTTTATTATGAAGACGCAGATTTTTCAGTGCGCGCCAAGAAAGCTGGCTTTGAGCTGCTTATTTGCCCGACCGCCAAGGTTATTCATCAAGAACAAAGCACCATTAAAAATGATTTAAAAATTTACTGGCTCGTTCTTTCTGGTCTGCTCTTTTTCTCGTGCCATAGTGACTTTTCTCAAAAAATCTGGCTGTTCTTTTATTTACAATTGCGAAAACTTAAAAATTTTCACGCTAGCGTTTTCAAGCCCTCCCCTCATGTCTCTCAAGTAAACAAGGCTTATAAAGATTTTAAAAAACTTAAGTTGCAATGAAAATGCGATGGAAATTTCTTTTATCATTCCGAACTATCACAGTGAAAAATATCTCGAAAAGTGCCTCGCATCAATTGAGCGTAATGTCTCGAACATTAACCACGAAATCATCATTGTAAACAATGATGCCTCTGAAATAGACCTTTCTTTTGAAAATTCATCCGTACATATTTTAAATACTTTTTCCAATCTTGGTTTTTCCAAGGCATGCAACTTGGGAGCAAAAATTGCTAAAGGAAAAATACTTTTTTTTCTCAATCCCGACACGGAAATAATGGATGCCAAATTATTAGAATTTCTTTTTTTGCTAAACAAAAAAGAAGTGGGTATCATCGCACCATCTTTAGTACTGACTTCCGGTCAGCTACAGCCCTGGAGTGGAGGGGAAAACATCTCCCCACTTAGTACTATTTTTCAAAATATCTTTCACAAAAATTTTGCACCTTTTCCAAAGAAAGATGCCATTGTAAGTCTTGCTTGGGTCAGTGGTGCAGCTTTACTGATTAGAAAAAATTTATTTGAAAAGGTCGGCGGGTTTGATGAAAACTTTTTTATGTATTTTGAAGATGTCGATCTTTGCAAGCGTATGCGTAAACTTGGAAAAAAAGTACTCTTACTTTCGCAGCCCAACGTTCTTCATTATGGGGGTAGTAGTATTAATAATAATAAAACTCAGAAACAATTCTACTACACCTCGCAAGATTATTACTTTGAAAAACACTTTGGACAAGTCCAAGCAAAGCTGATAAAGTTTATTCGCAAGTTATTCATTTTGATAAAAACCAGTTTTTAAAACCTAAAGCTATGCTATTCTCTGCTCTCATACTTATATGCATCTTACTGCCTTTTCAGTTTGCACTAAACCCAGCAACAAATGTTGATTTAGCCATTATTCGAGTATTGATTCCGCTTCTTTTTATGGCCACTTTTCTAAAATTCTTTAAAAACAAACAACTATCGCAAACAAAAAATATTTTAACCTACGCTGTCTTAGCTTTTCTACTGTTGGCTATTTTTTCGCTTTTGTTTTCCCAAAATATCACTTGGTCACTGCGGAAATTGGCTTTTTTGTTTTCTATTTTTCCGCTTTATTTTGTCGCCCTTTTGCTTTTAGACAGTGAGCAAAAAATACGAAAAACCCTCATTGGCCTGGTTTTCAGTGGAACACTTGTTTCAATTTTTGCCCTGTTTCAATTTGTTTCTCAATTTTTCTTTGGAATTAATCGTGTATACAACTTTTTAGCTCAATCAATTATACCCTTCTTTCTGGGAAACAGTTTTTCCAAGGAAGTTTTAGCTTATCCAAGCTGGCTCGTTAACAGTGAGGGCACAACCTATATGCGAGCCTTTGCACCCTTCCCGGATCCACACATGCTTTCCTATTATGTTGGCATGCTACTTCCTTGGGCAATTGTGCTTTGGACAACTAGCCGATCACACAGAAAGCTTTTTTTAATTGCCGCCAGCTTACTTACTATTTGTGATATTGCAACTTTCACCCGTGGTGGTTATCTTGCCATCATGGCCGCAGCCGTTGTCGTGCTGCCCTTGTCTTCAAGAAAAACCGTCTGGAAAATTATTTCTGGCATTTGTCTCTTCGCTTTTCTTTTCTTTGCGGTTCCTAAAAACCCCGTCACTAATCCAGTGGCTGGCAGAATAACTTCTACTTTTGATGTTAACGAGGGATCAAATCAGGGCCGAATCGCGATGTGGAAAGAAGCACTTGCTGTGATTGCAAAACATCCTCAAGGCGTTGGGATTGGCGCCTATGCTCTTACTGTCGACCCCGACGCAACTTATCGAACTCCGATTTATACCCACAACGCCTATTTAGATGTTGCTGTCGAACTCGGAGTTATTGCTACGATAATTTTTGCGGCCATGCTTGGAATTTCGCTGAAAAATTTCTGGAGAGCTTCGCAGAAAAATTCTTTTTATATCGCTGGGGTTGCTAGCCTCACGGTTTTTGCAGTCCACTGTCTAGTTGAAAATCCACTCTATTCTGTGCATGTTTTGCCTTTGCTATTAGTTATTCTTGCCATATCCGCTAACGTTCAAAATTTGTCAAAGAAAAAATGCAAAGGCTAACTCAAAAGTTTTTAATTTATCTCACACTTGCCGCAGCTCCACTGTATCTGATTAAACTTACTTTTTTCAGCCTCCCGACAAATCTTTTTGAATGTTTGCTTTTACTTAACGTTGCTGCTTGGATTTGGCACGAACGCAAAGAAAAATTTAAAAGTCTCTGGAAACCACTGCCTTGGCAAATTATTCTCAGTCTTGGCTTGATTCTAGGTGGGACACTTTGTTCTATCATGACAAACGACGCAAGAATAATTGGCTTTGGGATTTTAAAAAGTTGGTTTGTTTTGCCACTAATTTTTACGTATATCTTAGCTAACACCTTGGAAAACAATACTGAACTAGAAAAGGGTTTTCTAAGTATTTACTTTTCAATTGAGTTAATTGCCTTTATTTCCTTGCTTTATAAACTGTATGGCGTTTTGACTTATGATGGTCGCTTAAGCGGCTTTTATATTTCCCCAAATTATTTAGCCTTATACTTAGCTCCTGGCAGCTTACTTGGATTCTATTTTCTTCTTAAATCTTTCGAAAAAAAATCTTCAACTTTTGTGAAAATCTTAGCCAGTCTGTCGCTCATGATTATATTGCTGACTCTTTTCTACACTTATTCTTACGCTGCCTGGATAGCTGTTTTTTTATCGGCAACACTAACCGCTCTTTTTTATTTGCAGAAAAAAAAGTTTTTTTTACTTTCACTTGGCTTAACAGTTTTGTTTTCTTTTGCAGCACTATCCCAGCTTAATTCACAAAAATTCTCAAGTCTGATTCATTTCTCCCAGCGTTCATCCTTATCCTCTCGCATTATGATTTGGAAAGCCACTGAAAAGATGTTGCTTCAAAATCCAATCTTAGGCATCGGTCCTGGAAATTTTCAAGTTAAATATCTTTCTCTTCAAGCTTATTTTCCGCCTTATTTGGAATGGGCGGTTCCGCAGCCGCACAATGTCTTCTTGGCTTTTTGGCTACAAAGTGGCCTGATTGGTTTAGTTGGTTTTCTTCTATTACTCTCTTTTATTTTCTATCAACTACTTAAAAAAAATCAGTTAAAAAAAATCAGTCCTGAATTGCTTTTATTTTCTTTCTTTCTATATATAATACTTCATGGACTAGTTGATACTCCATTTTGGAAAAATGATCTTTCTTTTTTGTTTTGGGTTTATCTTGGCTTTTTTCTTGTCTTATCAAGAAACGCTCAGAAAATAAAATAACAAAAGAATGTCCCAGAGTAAACACATCAATATGCCTCTTGACTCGCAAGTTTTATTTTGACTGAGGTGTACCGAAATAAATAAATTGCAAGTTAACAATTGTCCGAATTATCACTGACTGAATAACAAAAAAACACATGCAAGGTGATGTGTTTTTTCTCTTTTGTATTTTTAGATTTTCAACAATCAATCTTCCTACAAACTAACTCTGTAAAGTTTCCCATCAATCCTGTTAATGAAAAATAAACTATTTTCTGTTGAAGAAAGAAAAGGTGTCGTCAGATCATAAACACCATTAATGTCCGTAAGCTCCACCACCCTTTCTTTAGTTCCAGTAACAGTGCTTATTTTCCAGAAGGTATCATTAGTGGTAAATTTTTTGTTCTGATAATCATCCGGCATTACCGATCCAGCTGGAATTCCTCCTGGCAAAGCACAATAAATCGTTTTCCCATCAACAGACCAAACGCATTTTGAAGCTATGGTTGGAATGCCGAGATCTCGATATTCACCCTGAAGACTAACTAAACCAAGCATAACAATTTTCCCACTCTTGTCTGATAAAGAACTTACCAGCGCCTGACTACCATCTGGAGACCAAAGATAATCACCTCCAAATCTGCCCTTGAAAACACTTTTAACTTCCCCGCCTGTTGAAGCAACTACTTGTAAAATGCTCTCTTCTGCTGCGCTTGGAGCATTCCAAAAAGAAACACTTGACGTAAGTGGGATAGGAGAAATTAGTACCCGCCGAAAAGGAATTTCTCCGACGAGGGTTTGCCAATTGCTGCCATCTGGATTTGCAATACTGAGACTTCTTTTTTTGGTTTTAGCGTCATAGTATTTATAAATTATCTTCGATCCTAAACCATCCCAAACAACTGTATCTAAATTTCCACTAAGCTGCGTGCCCACTTTTTTAGTGTTATCGTAAGTGAAAAAAATGCTACTCCCATCTTTGTTGAAATTTGTCAGTACCCTTGTTCTGTCTGGAGACCAAATAGCGCCAACAATGCCTGGTAAATTTTTATTAGCAATTTGAATTACGTTTAAGCCGTCACTATCAGCTTGCCAAACAGTTCCATCAACTGCCGAATAATAGAGTACTTTTTCAGTTTTTTTGTCTGCCACTGCTCCAAAAACCGGCTCTTTGGAAACAAGGGTTATTTTTTCTGGTTTTTTTACTACAACAACCGGCTCTGCTTTTGGTGGTTGCATTGTTTGTTGCGCTGTTTTGTTTGTTACTGAAGTTTTACTATCGCTTTTTTTAAAGGCAAAATTATATACACCCCAAATCAATAAGGTTACACCAAATAATATTGCTGATATGATGAATACTTTTTTCATTTTTATTTTTAGCTAAAATTCTTCTGCTATTATATTACACTTTATTTTCTCAAACAACTAATTGCAGCCACAACCCGCCGCTTGACCCACACTTGCGTGCACATGATTAGCCGTACCACTTTCATCCTTAACATAGCTTGCGCCACAGGCCTTAGCAGCGGCCATTAATTGACTCGAACTCAAATTTCTCGTCGAAAGATCGGCCGCGTATGATTTACCAGTTGTATAACAGCTCTTTCCTCCATAGTGACAAGAGTATTCTGCGTGAGCGCAAGGAGGTTTGCTCCATTTGTCAGGCGTGCAATTAGCATAACCTTTTGAGTCTGTTATGGAGGTTACTGTTGCGGTTGGCAATTGTCCCGCTATGCAAGTCAACATTGTTGCAAGCTGTGAAGACGCACTAGTGCATTGGCTAGCTATGCCAGATTGCGTGGATAAACCACCACAACTTCCAGGTGTTCCATTTGTTGTTCCTCCGCCCGAAAGTGTACCAGCTGACTCTGGCGATACATCAGAACTTTCTGTCACCACATCTACATTCACTGCCGTAAAATTTATATTCAACTTAACCAAGTCTGGATTAATCACATAGAGCACCAGATAGGCCGCCATGGCTGCAAAGACTCCAATTAAGGCATCGGTGATGATTCCTTTGGCAGTGGTGGCTGTAGA
>CAINNK010000045.1 GCA_903851135.1 uncultured bacterium
AATACAAGTTGAAATTATGGAATATGTATTACAACGACCTGGAACATTGTGGACTTGGTGGAAAAACACCAAATGAAGTGCTACAATTAGCCTAATTTCTTAACTTACATGGAACCGCCAAATGTCTGTTCCTAAAACATTGTACGCCAAAATACCTAAATATATCTCAAATAAGCCAAAACTATTTTTGAAATTTGCTCTGAAAAAGCCAAATTTTGCCAAACATTGCAATTTATGCCATATGCTCATGATTGCAATGTTGCTGTTATTTTTTTATTTTTTTTGGCTTGTCTTAGTGGCTTTGGTGTGCTATAATGAGGGCATATGAAACTTAGACAAGCCCTCTTTTGGGACACTGACCCTAAAAAAATAGACCTAGAAAAAAACGCCCAATATGTGATTGAGCGAGTTTTGGATTTGGGTAATGATAAAGAGGTTAAATGGCTCTGGAATTTTTACGATAAAAAACTATTAAAGAAAGTTGTAACTAATTCGCGGTCACTGCGTCCAAGATCAAAAAATTTATGGAAACTAGTTCTCAATCAAAAATAGCTTGGCACTTCGAAACTATGCCAAAGGCAACAAAACAAGCCTTTGATTTTTTGTCGAAGCAAGCTTGGCTAGGCAAATCGTCATGGTATTTGGCAGGTGGCACAGCGTTGGCGCTCCATACGGGCAATCGAAAATCAGTTGACTTGGATTTTTTTCTGCCACAAAAAGATTTCAATGCAAATAAACTGCTGGCAAATTTTTTGGGAAACAAAAATTGGAAAACGACAATCCAGGAGGAAGGCACGATTTATGGCGAACTTTTTGGAGCTAAGATAAGTTTTATTGCTTATCCCTTTTTTGTTCCAAAGCAAAAAACTGCTAAGTATGGTTTTGTGAGGGTGCTGGCACCTTTGGATATCGCAGTAATGAAAGTCGTGGCTATTTCTCAGCGTGGGCGTAAACGAGATTTCTTTGATCTTTTTTGGTGTGCGAAAAATTTGGAGCCTTTAGAGAAAACTCTTAAAAGACTTCGTATGCAATACCCAAGTGTAGCTCATGATTTTAATCATATTTTGAAAAGTCTGGTTTATTTTAAAGACGCTCAGGCTGATCCGTCACCAGAAATCTTTTTTAAAGCAACTTGGAAAGAAGTGCAAAACTTTTTTGAAAAAGAAATGCCATTTTTGGCGACCAAACTGGTTAATTTGTAATATAATAATTTACAAAGATATTTTATTGCAATTGCGATTTTTTGACCAAGGTTTTCAAGCAACAAAAAACCAATCTTTTGCAGGATTGGTTTTTGCTATGACACTCTTTTAAATCAACCCACTCAAAAATTTATCGATACTCATCACTCGGACATCTTTTTGCAGAAAATCAATGTCCGGCAAATTGACAAGTTGATATTTAAAAGGAATATTTAGTTTCCTGTCGAAATATAGCAAGTTTTTGGAAACTTTTTGATCGGAATTTTTCACCTCAACTGCCAGCCAAGGCTTTTTGTCAACCGTCACCAAAAAATCAACTTCGCGTTGCTCATTATCTCTCAAATAAAAAAGTTCCGCCTTGTGGCCATTTGCATCATGAAGAAAATGGCAAAGCTTGAGTAAATGTGAAGCAACAATGTTTTCCAGTTTGGCGTTCTCATCTGGCACTTGCGACCAATCCCAAAGATACATTTTTGATTCCTTGCGAAGCGACTTGATGGTGCTGGCAGAAAAAGGATAAATTCTGAAATGATAATAAAATTTTTCCAAAATATCCATCCACAGCGTGACTGTACCATGTGCAACCAACAAATCTTCGCGAAGAGAATTGAGTGACAAAAGTGAGCCAACTTTTGCTGGCAGTAGGTCGACGAGAATTTGCAGGGCTGACAAATCGCGAATTGTTTCGATGTCTCGAATATCATCTTTGACAAGACGTTCCATTCTTTGGTTATGCCAACGGCGAAGAGTTTCGGCGTCTTGGCTGAAAAAGGGTTCAGGAAATCCTCCGAAGGCTAAAAGTTTTTTGAATTCGGTTTGAGATTTTTTTTGTGAATCGAAAATCAATTTTTGGAAAGGTTCAATTTTATTTTTGACTCTCAAAACTTCAGCTTGAGAAAATGGATGTAGGCGGAAATAATAATATCGGCCCATCAGAGAGTCGCCACCTTTTTGATAGATATCCAAACGGGCACTGCCTGTGACTAAAATAGCGAAAGCCTCTTTGAACTTGTCGAATTGTCCTTTGGTGTAATTTTTCCATTTTCGATATTTGTGAATTTCATCAAAAATAATCAATTGGGTGTCAGGCTCAAATTTGCTAGCCAATATTTCCTTGCGGTCGTTGGGATTGTCCCAGTTTAAATAGGAAAAATTCTGATAAGCCTCTTTACCGATTAAGCGAGAAAGGGTAGTCTTGCCAACTTGGCGTGGTCCCCCAATGAAGACCATTTTTTGCTTCAAGTCTTTTTCAATTTTTTCTTGCAGGTAGCGTTTTTTTAGCATAAATTTAATCAAAATAGCTTAAATACTTATATCCTACATTTTACACCAAACTAGAAAAAAAAGTCAAGTTTTTTCCAGTTGGCTCAAAAAATCATGAACAAAAAAACAGCTTAAAAAGGCTATTTTAGCCTTTCTCATATTTAGACATGCTAATTTTGGTATATGCGGGATTTAGCATATTCTTATGCTTTTCACATACCGCTTTATACATTTTACAAAATACCTTATACTACCCATATGGATCCGGTAGTGAGAATTCAAAAATAATTCGTATTTTACTACTGGAGCGTGCTGAATAGATTAAGAAAATAAATAACAATATTTTAAATTTATCTTGGGCATAGCCCATTTGAATTTCTACTACCGGATGGAAACCTCAACTTTTATTTTGGAAAAAGATTTTGCCAGTCAGGGTTTTACACATGTCATTGGGACTGATGAAGTTGGTCGCGGGCCACTTTGTGGGCCGGTGGTGGCGTGTGCGGCGATGTGCAAAGATCCGAATTTTGAAATTCCGGCAAATTTGCAAAAACAATTTGATTTGATTCGAGATTCGAAAAAACTTTCTGAAAAACAGCGCGAAGAAATTTTCGATTTCATTGGGGAGCATTTTTATGTTGGTCTCGGGCTTTGCGATCATGAAACAATTGACCGCATCAACATTCTAGAAGCTAGTTTCCTGGCGATGAAGAAAGCAATCCAGGACTTGCTTCGCAAGAGTAATCAGTCTGCCTCGTCGGCAGACGTGTCATCAGTCATTAGTAACCAGGAAAATCTAAAATCTAAAATCTATAATCTAAAATCTATAATCTTAGTCGATGGCAACAAGGTAATTCCGAATCTTTCAATGGAGCAATACGCAGTGATTGGGGGTGACAAATTGGTTAAGTCAATTTCAGCTGCTTCAATTGTGGCTAAAGTGACGCGGGACCGGATGATGAAAGAGTTTGCGCTTTTGTATCCGCAATATGGACTGGAAAAACACATGGGTTATGGCACAAAGGTTCATATGCAGGCTTTGATTGAGCATGGACCATGTCCAATTCATCGCAAATCTTTTAAGCCAGTCAAAAAACTACTGAAAAATAGCTAAGCTCGCAGTTTGAAATTTACTAATTCCCTGAATAAATTTAGATTTGAAATTGTTATATTGTCACATTGTTATATTGTTTTGGACACAATAAAAATGATAATATAGCAATTTAGCAATATAACAATTTTTGATTCGAGGGCTTGCTATAAATAAAAATCCGTGTTAAGCTAGTCAATGATTATATGGGAGAAGGTTGGCATGTGGAAACAAACTATTTGACCATTTAACAATGTAACAATTTAGCAATTTAAATTTATGTCAGTACCAAAACAACGACACACTAAACAACGCCGAGATGCTAAACGTGATCGCTTTGCTATCGAGCCTATCAAAACGCAGACTTGCCCAAAATGCGGAGGTGCTAAGCTTGCTCATCGAGTTTGCCAAACCTGTGGAACTTACAAAGGCAATGAGGTTATTGATACACTCAAGAAAGTTTCAAAAAAGAAGTAAGAATATCGTAATGGCCCCCCAGCACCAAATTCCGAATTTCACTTAGTGTTATTTTGAAGTTTGTTGCGCGGGAATCGCCTTCGGCTTTGTTTTAAATAAAAATAAAATTTTTGAAAGAATTGGTGCGGGACGCTCATGTTTGTAGCTGCTCGTACCTCACAGACAAACATGGCGAATAGACATCTTCAACGCTCAGTAGCAATGCAAGTTCTTTTTGAATGGGATTTTCAGGGATGCCATGATGAAAATATTGAGGAAATCATTGCTCACAATGTGGCTGAGTTTGCTCCAGGCATGGAGCATTGTGATTTTACCAAGACCTTGGTTGCTGGCGCTTTGGAAAATCAGGACAACATCGATGCCTTGATTGAAAAATGCGCACCAGAATGGCCACTTGATCAAGTGACGATTATTGATCGCAATATTTTGCGCTTGGGAATTTTTGAATTGATGTATGGAAACTATGACGAAGTTCCTCCAAAAGTTGCCATTAATGAGGCGATTGAGCTTGCCAAGGCTTTTGGCGGCGACAGTAGTGCGCGTTTTGTCAATGGCGTGCTAGGAACGATTTATCGCGAAATGGGCGAACCGATGAAAGATGACACAGGGAAGAAAGATAAGAAGAATAATGAACCGCTTGAAAAAATAGAAGACAAAAAAGAAGAAAACGATAAAGAGGTTGAAAATAAAGAATAGTTTTTATAAATAAGGTTTTTAAATTTAGAAATCAAAAATCAAAAATCAAAATTGCAATGTAAAATTTAAAATTTTTGGAGGCTTTTCCATTTTTTTTTGATTTTTATTTGTCATTTTGTATTTTGATTTTTGCATTTTGATTTTGTTTTATGGTTGAGTCTTTAGCTAAAAAAATCGGGGTTTCTTTCAAGGAAATTTCCTTGCTTCAGCAAGCGGTCACTCACCGATCATACCTAAATGAAAATCGAACTTACGAACTCAATCATAATGAGCGTTTGGAGTTTTTGGGCGATGCCGTGTTGGAACTTATTGTGACAGAATATTTGTACGCTAACTATGCTAATCCGGAAGGAGAACTTACAAGTTGGCGCAGCGCCTTGGTTAACGGTGAAATGCTAGCCACGGTGGCACAAGAAATTGGCGTGGAAAAATATTTAATGATGAGTCGCGGTGAAGCCAAAGATGTTGGCAGGGCTCGACAATACTTGCTGGCCAATGCTTTGGAAGCCATTATTGGTTCGATTTATCTTGATCAAGGTTATGAAGCAGCCAAGAAATTTGTGCTTTCAAGGGTAGTTATTAATTTGAAAGAGATTCTGGAGAAAAAACTATATCTTGATCCGAAAAGTTATTTCCAAGAAAAAGCTCAGGAAAGCAACAAGCTTACGCCTTCTTATCGGGTGATGAAAGAGTGGGGTCCTGATCACGATAAGCATTTTGTGGTGGGTGTGTTTTTAGGCAGTGACTTGGTGGCTGAGGGCGAAGGCAATTCCAAGCAAGAAGCGCAAAGGGAAGCGGCCAGGGTTGGGTTGGAAGTTAAGGGTTGGATTTAGTTTAGCTTTTAGCCCCAATGGCATTTGCCACGGGGTAAACTTCATTAGCTTTTAGGGAAGGTAAAATATACTTTGGAATATTTTGACTCGCAATTGTTGCGGGTCTTTTTTAATTCTAGTTGTTGCGTGG
Organism: uncultured bacterium; assembly: GCA_903851135.1. Taxonomy (GTDB): domain Bacteria; phylum Patescibacteriota; class Minisyncoccia; order Moranbacterales; family GWC2-37-73; genus CAIPMZ01. The sequence goes on from CAINNK010000045.1 coordinate 5,692, forward strand.
TATATTTTTACGAGCCAATTTCCTTTTTAGGGCACGCCACTTGGCCGAAAAACTATGGCCAAGGGCTCTAGCTTCCTGTCGGTCACTATGGCCTAAAAAAGAAACTGGCTCGTAAAAATTTTGAGACATTTTTTAATCCTGGAAAAACATATTATGTATGATCCGAAAATTTGCTAAATTTACTATATATTTTTGGTTGCTTTGCAGTTGAAAAAATAAGGCAAATTATCCTTTTCTTAAAAGCTGTTTTATGCTAAAATGTTATTATTCAAACACTCGCAAAAGTGTTTGGATGTTTGTGAGCATTTAAAGCAATAAAACAGGGAAAATATATGCCATTGGGAAATAAAAAAACAAAAAAAACAATCAAGAAAAAAAACCAAAAAATCATAAAAGAAAATGTTGCAAAATTGAAAAAGAAACTGACTTTTTTCTTTCAACATTTTTCGAATAAATTTGTTTTGCGAAAAAAGAAAATTGGCAGAAAACAGACAATAAAAAAAGTAGCAAAAAAGAAATTCCAAATGCAGAAAAAACACTGGATATTGGTGGGAATTTCGCTTTTGATTGTGGCAATCGGATTTCAAATTTTCGGAATCTCAAAAATTAAAGGTGCTACTTTTGGCTGGATTCAGACGGATTGGTCGGGTGGAGCTGATCTCAACGCAAAAGCTAATCACACTTCTGATCAAAGCAGTTGGAACAAATTTTTTTCCAAGGATGTCAATGTTGACACTAGTGGCGGAGAAGTGAAATTAGCCAGGATTAATGTCTCTTCGGTGACAACCACGGACAGCGATTTTAATGCTGGCACGAAGACTAAAACTTTTGTCAGCGGCACTGGCAATGCCGGGGCGGTTTATGCGCAGAAAAATGATGGAGTTGCCTGTTCAACTAATCCAGAATGCATCAGTAACATTTGTTTGCTTTCCAAATGTATTTCTCCTTGCACGACAAGCACTATTTGCGGAGCAAGTTGTGCTTTTGGTGGTTTGGTTTATGGCACCTTGACTGCTGAAGATGGCAGATGTTGGCTTGATCGCAATCTTGGCGCTTCCAGAGTAGCGACCGCTACTAATGATTCATTGGCTTATGGTAGCCTTTATCAGTGGGGTAGGGCGAGTGATGGACATCAACTAATTGCTAGTTGGGATAATTCTATCGGAACTCCTGTGAATGGCACAACTTCAATACTTAGTAGTACTGATGCTCCTGGAAATTCAAATTTTATCTTAGCTAGCGGCGATTGGCGTAGCCCTAAAAATCTAAATCTTTGGCAGGGGGTTGATGGCATCAATAATCCTTGTCCGCCTGGTTTCCGCTTGCCGACCATAACGGAATGGCAAACTTATATAACCGCTGCCAGTGTCACAAATGCTGATTCTTTTTATAGTTCACAGTTGAAAATTTTGCGGTCCGGAAAGCGGTTATCAACGGACGGTTCGGTTCAATTAGCAACTTTCTTTGGTTATTATTGGTCTAGTAGTCTTAGTTCAGGTTGGGATAAAGATTGGGCTGCTTGTAATGTTTTCTTCTATGATGGTGGAGTTTACCCAAATGCAAAACCTGATGGTAGTTGCGACGGAGGTTCGGAGCGAGCAAATGGACAACCTGTGCGCTGTATTCATGATTAAGTTGGATTTCAGAAAATAGCAAAATGTTGAAACAAAAATTAAAATTAAAAACATTTTTAACTGCTTTGTTTTTTGGCAGTGTGTTTTTGCTTTTTTCGGCTCAAAATGCGCAGGCGTATGCCAATTCTTCGGAGTGGATTTCGCCAGTCAAAGCCTATGGTTTCAAGGTTTCGTTTGGCGCAATTTCTTGGACGGAAGTTGCCTTGGCAACTGGCACAAGTCCGCGACCAACAAATTCCTCAGTTGTGATGGAGGTGCGTGCAGGAGACACAGATTTGCCGGATGGAACTTGGACTAATTCTGGAAATTGGACAGTGGTCATCAATGGACAAAGTTTGGCATTTTTGGGTGACAAAAAAAATATTCAATATCGAGTTAGTTTTTCTTACGATGATTCAAATGAACCGGGGGTTGCAGATGTGACGATTCCGTATTCATATTTTCCAACCACTCCTCAGCAAATTGTCAGCTCGCCATATAACACCCAAGACCCAGCTAATTTGCTGGCTAAAATTCAATGGAGTGAAAATACGCCGAGTGGCACGAATGTCAAATTTCAAGTTCGTACCGCTCCAGACAATGGCGGAAATCCAAATTGGGCTAATGGCAGTGGTTGGTGCGGACCGACAAATTGCGCGGCCACCAAAAATGATGCAGACTTTGGCAGCGATTATTATCAAACCAACCCTGCGGGTGAAAATGCTAACGCAATTCATGGCATTGGTGGCAATGATCAGTGGGTGCAATATGTTGTTTGGTTGGAAACAAGCGACACAGTTGGCACGCCGGTTTTGACTGACACTACTTTGACCTATGTGGTTAATGTGCCGCCACAAATTCAAAGTGTTAGCGCTACCCAAACAAATCCAGGCGACAAGGTGATATTTAGTTACGCTATCAAAGATGCCGACACTGCTTCGGGATTTTTCACGCCGAATTTTGTCACTCCATCTTTTCAATATTCTTTAGATGGTGGCTCGAGTTGGCAAGATATCACCAGTGATTATTACAATTACAATAGCCCGCCTTTCGGTGGTCAAATTACGGATACTAATTTTGACGGTAAAATGGATAACAAAGTTTCAGCTGGTTCGTTTTTGAATTATTCTATCAATTGGAATGCGCAAGCTCAATTGGGAGTTGCAACTAACCTCGCAAGTGCCCAAGTTAGAGTTACGGTTAATGACAATGAAGCTGCAAATAATTTGGCCACACTGGCAACTTCTAATTTCAATCTTAGCACTTTGGCGCTTGCCAATATTGCAGCTAGTCAGTCAACTCAAGATGCTACCTTAGGAAAAGTCATAGTGACTTTTGACTTGGCCATTCAAAGCAATATCCAAGCTTCGACAAATTTGGTTTTGCAATATTGGAACGGCTCGACTTGGGTTAATGCTGCCACCACCACTGGTGATGCTGGCTCCGATGTTTCAAGTGGTTCCAAACAAATTGTTTGGAATGCCAAACAAGACAATCCTCAATATTATTCCACGGCCGCTAAGGTCAGGTTAATTGCAACTTTCGGAGTCACAAGTCAGACCTTGACAGCTGCTGATTATTTGTTGGACACGAAAAATCCAGTGCTGGCTGCAGTCCCGCTTGTTATTGATCATTCTGTTTCTGCAAATCAGGTTGCTCTTCAAACGCCAACTGATGATTCAACTTATCAAATGATGGTTTCTCAAAATTCTGATTTTTCCGGGGCTAGTTTGGAAGCTTTTGCTAGTGCTTACACACCTAATCCTGTTTTGACTGATGACCCGGCCAGAATTTATCTTCGCATTCAAGACAGATATGGCAACTACACTGACTCGGTTGCTAGCACCCCGGAAAAGCCAGGCAATATCATGTATTATGATACTTCCAGAGGCCAGGATAATTTGTATCAAGAATTTATTGCCTGGGATGCCATTTCTCCTTCGCGCTCCGGATCAGGCAGTCCTGTGTATGAAATTTATCGTAAAGACAACACTCAAAGTAATTTCAGCTTGCTGACAACTATTTCTAACTCAGATTATAATTATTATCTTGACACTGGTCTTGATGGCAGCAGGACTTATGCTTATAAAATCAGGAATCGTGATTCGCATGGAGACGCTTCTCAATATTCAGCCATTATTCAGGATCAGCCAAATGGTCAGGGCGCAACTGATACCACCGCTCCAAATATTAGTGGTGTTTCGATTTCTGATGTTGGCACCACGACAGTTGCCGTCAATTGGACCACAGATGAGCTTGCTGATTCGAGCGTTGGTTATTCAACGGATAGTACTTATTTGCCAGAAAGAGGTATAGGCTCCATGACCACAAGTCACAGAATAATTTTGACCAATCTTAACCCTGGAACGGTTTATTACATCAGAGTGAAATCTCGCGATGCTGTCGGAAATTTGGGTCAGGTTGATCGGGATAATCCTGGCGCCAGCAATATTGCTGATTTTCGTTTTGAAACCTCGCCTGGTCCGGCAATTTCCTCGGTCACAGTTCCCAATATTTCAAACAACCAAGCCACAATTGCTTGGAAAACCACAACCAATTCTTCTAGTTATATTGTTTATTCACCAAATATTTCCAACCGGCAACTCGATGCGCCGAAAGAATTTGGAACGCCTGATTTAGTTGGAGGATCGGCGCCATATAATCACAGCGTGACTATTAATTCATACAATGATCAGCCACTGCTTAATGACACTAAATATTATTTTTCAGTCAAATCAGTTGACGGCACTGGCAATGTTGCGATTGATAACAATGGCGGCAATTTTTATGAGTTGCTTACCACTGCAGATAATGTTCCACCTGTCATTTCCGCTATTGATGCTCCAGTGATTAGCCAAAGCAGTGTGACTATTACCTGGCTAACTGATGAATCGGCAACTTCAAAAGTTTCCTATGGAGAGAAAAGTGGTGGTCCGTACACGGATACTCAGGAAATAAATATTTATGATCGCAATCATTTTGTTATTCTGACAGGACTAACTCCGGACACAAAATATTATTTCAAAGTTACTAGCAAGGATATCAATGGAAACGAAAGTATCAGCAGTCAACATGAGTTTTCTACTCAGAAAGATTTGCAGTTTCAACATGATCCGCTTAGCAAGATAGATAATATTACAACGCCGGTAATCACCGACACGGAAGCTATGATTTCCTATGATAGCGACCAGCCGGCTAATTGCATCTTGGAAAACGGGGGCGCCTCTCAACTTTATAATGGAGTTCCGATAGCTGAAAAAGCTGGGGCATATGACACGCATCATTCCTCACATCTGATGGGCCTTATTTTTCAGACGGCGTATTTCTATAAAATATCTTGCAAGGATAATCTTGATAATATTGTTGAATCTCAGGAGCAAACCTTTATCACTAAAGAAAAAAATTACACCGCTTCCGGCAGCGGCGGCACTGGGGTTGGCGATTTGCTTAACAGTGCTCCACCATTGGTCATTAGTAATGTGAAAGTTGCTGCCACAACCGGTGAAAGCGCTACTGTAACTTGGGACACGGATCAAAAGGGCAGCAGTAGCGTGCGATATGGCTTGGATTCTAATTATGGCGTGACCTTTGGCGATGACTTAATAAATTCTAGCAAAGATAATTATGTGACCTCACATTCAGTTATAATTACTGGGCTTGTGCCAGCTACAAAGTATCTCTTTAAGACTACTTCTGTGGACGCTCTTGGTAACATTGCTGAATCTTCTGAAGCTTCTTTTGCTACTGCCGCACCTTCTTCAATTTCATCTATCAATGCGCAATCAACCAGTATCGGTCAGGCTACGATCACTTGGAACACCAGTAATCAAACCAGCTCTATTGTGGAATATGGTTTAACTACCAGTTATGGAGAAAAAAAAGAATCTAACAGTCTTACTACTGATCACTCCTTGGATTTGACCAATCTTAGTCAAGGTGTGCTTTACCATTACCGGGTTAAGGGTCAAGACAAAGATAACAAACTCTATGCTTCTTCTGATCAGACTTTTCAGCCAAAATCACCGGCTCAAATTACTAATGTCAATATTAATGGTGTTGATGAGCATAGTGCCACAGTTTTCTTTAAAACCAATGTTCCTACTGATTCCAATGTCTCCTACATTGATACTGCTGACAATCAGACTACGGGTTCTCAGGGTTCGACTGATTTAACTGTTGATCATAAAGTACAATTGACCAATCTTAAACAAGGCACGACTTTTGCAGTTTCTATTTCTGTTAATGATGAACAGGGTATTCAGTCAAAAATTGATGCTCCTAATTTCACCACTGGCAAGGATACTACTCCGCCGACTATTGAAAATGTCAAGACTGACAGCGCGTTGACGCAATCAGATACCGTTCAAACCATCATTTCTTGGAAAACTAACGAGCAATCCTCCACGAGTGTCGTTTATAAAGAAGGTCAAAATGGGGAAGAAAAAGAAATCAGAATTGCTGACAACTTGACAGTTAGTCACATTGCAGTGGTAACAGTTTTTAAGCCCGGAACGGTTTACAGTTTCAAAGTTAAATCTACCGATGCTTCTGGCAATGAGGCAACCTCTAGTGACTTTGCAATGCTGACTCCGATGAAGAGAGCTAATATCATTCAGATTATCATCAGTAATTTCGGAGACATCTTTGGTTGGGCGAAGTTTAATTAAGACGTTTAAATTGGTGAATATTTTGATTGCTAGTGAATATAAAAAATAGTATAATTCAGGCATAGACAAAACTTTTGTGCATGCTTGAATAATTTTCAAAACAAAAAATTAAAAAAAGAAATTTTTCTGGGTAAAACCCACCTAAATTTCCAGCATTGATTATGTATGACATTATCATAAAAAACGGTACGATTATTGATGGAACAGGTAATCCGAAATTTGCCGGTGACATTGCAATTAGTGAAGGAAAAATCAGCTTTATTGGAGATTTGCACAATGAGCATGCTCACTGCGAAATTGATGCTTTTGGAAAATATGTTTCGCCCGGCTTTATCGATGTGAATAATCATTCGGATACTTATTGGAGAATTTTTCTTGATCCGGCTTTGGAAAGTCTTTTGTATCAAGGCGTGACAACTATCATTGGCGGAAATTGTGGATCATCATTGGCTCCATTGGCTAATCATGAAGTGATTCGTTCCATTCAAAAATGGGTTGATGTCAAAAAAATCAGTTTCAATTGGTTGAGTATGGGTGAATTTTTGCATGAAGTTGGACAGAAAGGTTTGTCGATGAATTTTGGAACACTGGTTGGTCATGGAACTTTGCGTCGCGGCTTTGTTGGTGATGAGGTGCGTGACATCAGTCCGGCAGAAATGAAGTTGATGAAAAAAATGTTGACGAGCGCCATGAAAGAAGGCGCATTGGGTTTTTCGACCGGCTTGGTTTATACACATGCAAAATTAGCTTCCTCAAGAGAAATTGCCGAACTGGCTGAAATTGTGAAGAAATATAACGGAGTTTACACTACCCATATTCGAGGCGAAGGCAGTGAATTGATTAAAGCAGTAGAAGAAGCAATTCGCATTGCCAGTGAAACTGGTGTTCGTTTGCAGATTTCCCATTTGAAAGCCATGGGTAAGAAAAACTGGAAACTGATGGAAGAGGCCTTAAATCTGATTGAAACAGCTAGGACAAGTGGTATCGATATTCATTTCGATGTCTATCCATATACTTCAACTGGTAGCGTTTTATATATAACCTTGCCTGATTGGGTTACAGAAGGTGGAAGAACTATGATGCTTTCAAGATTAAAAGATCCTGAGACTAGAAAACGGGTCATCAGAGAAATGCATCAAAGTGATTTTGATTTTTCAAAAATAACTATTTCTATTTCTTCTTTGGATAAAACCCTTAATCGCAAAAGCGTGCTTGAATTGGCGCAGATTCAAGGAAAAACTGTTGAGGACGTTGTTATTGATGTTTTGATTGCCAGTGAAGGTCACGTGGTCACAATGATGGAAGTGTTGAGTGAAAAAAACGTCGATAATGCTGTGATAAATCCTTTTTCAATCATATCATCAAATGGTTCCGGTTATTGTTTGGAGCATCGAGAAACTGGTGAGATGGTCCATCCGCGTAATTTCGGAGCGTTCCCGCGCGTGCTGGCAACCTATGTCAGGGATCGGGGAGTTGTTGGTTGGGAGGAAGCAATTTTCAAAATGAGCGGTCTGCCGGCAAAAAAATTTGGCATTACTAATCGTGGCGTTTTAACTAAGGGCAATCACGCCGATTTGGTGATTTTTGATCCAGAAAAAATCAAAGATTTGGCCACCATTGAAAATCCTTATCAATATAGTCAGGGAATTGACTACGTCTTTGTGAATGGACAAATTGCCTTAAATAGTGGTAAGATTACCGACCAAAGAGCTGGAGAGGTTTTAAGACGAAAAGCCTCATTGTTTGAATTTTAAGCTTCAGTAGTAAGTAATAAGTAACTGGTAACTAGTAATTAGCAACTAGTAATTTTCGTGTTCAAATTATCCCGATTACTGATTACTGATTTATTATGGATTTATCTTTTTTTAAAAACAAAAAAATAACTGTTTATGGGCTGGGTCTGCATGGTGGCGGAGTCGGGGTGGTTAAATTTTTGGTTGCTAAGGGTGCTCAGGTTATTGTCACTGATTTGGATAGTCGCGAAAAATTGGCACCTTCTTTGGAAAAATTAAAAGGTCTTAAAAACATTAAATATGTTTTGGGTCAACATCGCGTTGAGGATTTTACTAATGTCGACATGGTTATCAAGAATCCAGCTATTGCTTGGACAGACAAGCATATCAAATTAGCACTAGAAAAGAAAATTCCCGTAGAGATGGATTCTAGTCTTTTTTTTAAACTCTGCAAAAACAAAATTATTGGGGTGACTGGGACTAAGGGAAAAACCACTACGGCAGTTTTGATTTATGAAATTCTCAAAGCGGCTGGCAAAAATCCAATCAAAGTTGGCATTGGTCAAACTTCGGTACTGGATAAGCTAGATATTTTAAAAAAAGATTCGGTGGTGATTTTTGAACTTTCCAGCTGGCGGCTCTCGGCTTTGGGTCGAGCCAAACTAAGTCCTCAAATTGCGGTGTTTAAAAATTTGATGCCAGATCATTTGAATTATTATGGTACCATGGAAAAATATTTGAAAGACAAAAAATATATTTTCATCAATCAAAAACCTCGAGATTTTTTGGTGATAAATTATGATGATGAAAAATTAAAAGAAATCGCCAAGGAATCTCCATCGCAAATTGTTAAATTTTCTTATGAGCCACTCAAGAAAAGTAAAAGTGTTTTTATTGATGATGAAAATATTTATTTGAATAATGGCATTGATGTTATAAAACTTATTGCTGTAAAAAATATTAACATTCCCGGTAGGCATAATTTGTCCAACGTTTTGGCGGCCATTGGGGCGGTGTATGCTTTTGGGCTTAGTCCGCTGGAAATCAAAAAGGCTTTGCCAAATTTAAAAGGACCGCTTCATCGTTTGGAATTTGTGATTGAAATTGCTGGCGTTAAATATTACAATGACACGACCGCTTCCATTCCACAGGCCGCTATTTCAGCCTTGCAAGCTTTCGAGCAACCAATTGTTTTGATTGCTGGTGGCACTGACAAGAATCTTGATTTTGAAAATTTTGGCAAAGAAATTTCTGAAAAAACCAAGCAGGTTATTTTGCTCAAAGGCAACGCCACGGAAAAAATATTTTCTCAAATCAAAAAATATGCCAGCAAGGAATTTTATGAAGCAATTGAAGTTGTTGACTCGATGGAGAAAGCTGTCTCACTTGCCCGAAAGTTTGCCGAAAAAGGCGACGTGGTTTTGCTTTCGCCTGGCGCTACCAGTTTTGGACTTTTCAATAATGAATTTGACCGCGGTGACAAATTTCGAGCAGCAGTGAAAAATCTCAAATAGTCTTTTAGATATGATAAAGCCCCAAATCATAGTTAAATGATCTGGGGCGGTTAAGTAAGGTTAGCGTTAATTGTAGCTACTATAATAGCCTCTCGCAGACTCAGGAGCGAGGGGCGCCATGAGTTTACCCATGATATAATCAACGAGTAACTGTTCATGTTCTACTCTTTCCTGTCTTGGGACACTAGAAACTATTTCATTCCAAAGAATTGGCTCTCCAATGTGTAAACATCCATCATTGTTTAGGTTGAACACCTCCAAGAAATGGTATAGTTTATCTTCAACGTCAGTTAAAACAGAAGAGTCCAAAGCCTTTCCTACGCCTTCTAGAAAACATGTAACAATTAAGGTGTTGTCGCAACCTTCTTTTGTGGCATTGATAAGTTTCGGAATGTTTGCTGCTGCTGGATCGCCACGATGAAGTAGATTGACATAACGGCATGTCCCCTCAATAAATATAAGAGGGATAAAGCGATATTTTGCTACCGCTTTTATTGCGTTAATGTTGTGACCAAGCATGGCAGAAAATTTTTGCTGCCAAGTTTCTTTCTCACTTTCTTCTTGTGCTTCTTGTGCTTTCTGTTGGGCTTGATTAATGTTTCTCCGATTAAATACAGTGGCTATATTTGAGCATTTTGAAAACATAGACACAAAAGGATTGCCATAAGCACGTATACTGGCAATCCATACCATTGCTTTTTTGAGATGCTTAATCTTTGTTCTTGAATAATTATTTTTTAGAAAGTTATCTAGAAGATAATCGAAAATTGGTGAGTCTGCTAGATTGGTGTGATTAAGCATGAAAATTACTCTTCCTCCTTTGAGATGATGATCAAAAGCTTTTAGAAGATTTTCTTCACCTTTAATTGTCCAAGAGGGCAAAAGTCTTTTCATGAAGAAATTTGTCAATCTTTTTGACTCACTTGTTGGCTCAATAAAAATAGGAAATGTATTATTTTTACTTCCTTCTGATACCAGTTCCTTTTGATAAGCGTTTCTGAATAGCTTTTTCAGGTTATATTTTTCGTGCTTTTTGAGCGTCATTCTGATTGATAAATCTTGGAGTTGTTTTTCTAGATAAGTCCAAATTTCAGCTCCATTATTTAGTGAGATTGGTTGCATAGCGGCAGGCGTCTAAATTGTTAAAGAAAATTCAATTATTCAATTTTTAGCATAAATTGAATCGTTGGTCAATAATAACGTAATATGTACAGGATAAGATTACTATTGGTTTAAGCTATTTTGGATATTACGGAGTCATTGACAAAGCAGTCATTGTGGCGTTTAATGGTCTTAACTCGGAAGCTGACATAAATCTCCCCCAAATTCACATAAATGTGAATGAAGGTATTTCTCTTTAACAAATAAATCCCGACAACAATGACTATAGAAAAATCAATAAATCAAGCTTGGCTCTATAATTTTCTTGAAAAATACAAAGCTTATTTTAACTCTGGAGAGCTAGGGTTTATAGAATTATCTTCAGAAGAAATAATCATTCTTATTGAAAAAAAATGGAATGGTAAAAAAGAAATCGAGGAAAGTGTAGATGCTTTTATTGAATGGCTTAGGGCAGATGCCATTGATGAGATTTCTTCTAATGGAAAAGGGAGAACTACATCGGATATGCCAAAAGTTGGCATGCCATGAAAGATTTCTTTTTGTTTCAGCTAAAGGAAGGCTGGATATGTAAATCATATTCAGCTTTTTTCTTTGCTTAAAGTTCCTCATTCTAAAATCCATAATCTAAATTCCATAATCAGTCCCAGGGCTTGAAATTTAACCTGAATTGAAATATACTACGGTCATAGGTTTATCGGGCAATTAATGGCTAAAATAGGCTTTTTTAAATGTCATTTCGAGTGAAGCGGAGCGGAATCGAGAAGTCTGGGCTCAGATTCTTCGACTTCATTTCATTACCTTCAAGGGTGATGAAACTGCGCTCGCAGTGACACTTTGATTTATATGGAATATTTTGAAATTCAAGGCGGAAAAAAACTTAAGGGTGAGGCTGTTGTGAACAGCTCAAAAAATGCAGCTGTGGCTTTGCTGATGGCTTCTTTGATTAACAAAGGCAAAACAGTTTTGAAAAATGTGCCTCAAATTGAAGAAGTGAATCGTTTGATTGAGGTAATGGAAAGCATTGGGGTGAAATTTGAAAAAAACGGTCGAGACCTGGTTATCACCGTGCCGAAAAAAATTGCGATTGAAAAAATCAATCGAGTGGCTGGCGAGAGAACGCGTTCAATCATCATGATGATTGGGGCTCTGGCTGGACAACTCAAAAACTATGTGATTCCGCAAGCTGGCGGATGCCGACTTGGCAGTCGCACCATCAAACCGCATTTGTTTGCCTTGGAAAACCTTGGTGTGAAAATCAAAGTGCAAGCTGGCGGTTTTGCGGTTAGTGTTAGAAAACTACTTTCTGGCAAAAAAATTGTGCTCTATGAAACTGGCGACACGGTGACAGAAAATTTGTTGTTGGCGGCGGCGCAAATTAAAGGCAAGACCGAAATCCATTTGGCTTCTTCGAACTATATGGTCCAAGACGCTTGCTATTTTTTGGAAAAATTGGGAGTCAAAATTAAAGGCGTTGGCACGAGCACTTTGGAAATTGAAGGAGTGGACAGCATCAATAAGGAGGTGGAATATGAAATCAGTGAAGATCCGATTGAGGCAATGTTTTTTCTTTCCCTTGCCGCCAGTAGTTGCAGTGAGCTTTTGATTAAGCGCTGCCCGATTGATTTTTTGCAACTGGAACTTTTGAAATTGGAAAAGATGGGTTTTAAATATGAAATCACTAAAAAGTATTTATCTCGCAATGGAAAAACAAATTTGGTTGACTTGAAAACTTTTTCATCCAAGCTTGTGGCTCTGGAAGAAAAAATTCATCCCTTGCCGTCTTCAGCTGGCATCAATATTGATAACTTGCCATTTTTTGTGCCGGTGGCAATTATGGCCAAAGGCGAAACCTTGATTCATGATTGGGTTTATGAAAATCGGGCAATTTATTTTGTGGAACTGAACAAACTTGGCGCCAAAGTGAAATTGATGGACCCGCATCGAGTTTTGATTGAGGGGCCCAGAAAATTGACCGGAGTTGAAATGACCAGTCCGCCAGCCCTGCGACCAGGGGCTATCATTCTGGTGGCCATGCTAGCTGCTAAGGGAAAATCAGTCTTGAAAGATGTTTATCATATTGAAAGGGGCTATGAAAATCTGGTTGAAAGATTGCAGAAATTGGGAGCAGGGATTAAGAAGAAGAGTAAATAGTGGAATTTCTAATTTCTAATATTAAAAAGTGTCATCCTGAACTTGTTTCAGGATCTCGGTTGCTGGCAGTTTTGTAAGACTAAAAAAGTAGATGCTGAAACAAGTTCAGCATGACAAAAGATTTTTAATTTTCAAAATTTTATGAAAAAAGAAATTAAAAAATGTGAATGCAAGGCTGGTAAAACTCATATTGGAGTTGGCGGCGGCGTGATTATTTTTAATAGCAAGAAAGAAATTTTACTGATGAAGCGAGGAAAAAATGCAAAAAATCAAGCAGGTTGGTGGTCAAAGCCGGGAGGGACAGTTGAATATGGCGAAAAGGTTGTTATGGCCATGGAGCGCGAAGTAAAGGAAGAAACTGGTCTGGATATAAATATTTGGGGATTACTTCCTCATGTTGATGATATTATGAAAAAGGATTGTCAACATTGGGTCGCCTTCAATTATTTGGCTAATATTAAGAAAGGCGAGGTTAAAAATTTGGAACCTCATAAATGTGATGAATTAAAATGGTTTGCTGTTAATAAAATTCCTGTCAAAACTGTTCAAAACACCAAAGAGGCAGTGAAAAATTTCAGAGAGAAAAAATATATAAAGTTGTAGAATTTTATGAAAATCACGATTTGTGGAAGTATTGCATTTTTTGATGAGATGCTTGAGGTTAAAGAAAAATTAGAACAACTTGGACATGAGGTTGATTTGCCACCGACTGAAATTATAGATGAAAATGGGCGCATGATATCGGTTAAGGAATATTACAGATTAAGGAAGGAAGAACATAATAGCAATGATAGCTGGATTTGGACAAGAAAAAAAGAGGCGATATTGAATCATTTTAGAAAAATCAAATGGGCCGATGTTGTTTTGGTTTTAAACTATGAAAAAAATAATATTGCTGGGTATATTGGAGGAAATACACTGATTGAAATGGGTCTGGCACTCTGGCTAAAGAAAAAAATTTTTCTTTTAAATGAAATTCCGGAAATAGTCTATAAAGAAGAAATCTTAGGGATGCAGCCGATTGTGCTGAATGGCGATTTGAGGAATTTGGATATTTAGAATTTTTTGTAAATTTGTATATTTGCCTGCCTCGACGGTAGGCGGGTAATTGATTTGTAATTTTGTAGGCTTATGTTTATACGAAAAATAGGAATCGATCTTGGGACTGCGAATACTTTGGTTTTCATTCCAGGCAAGGGCATTGTGATCAATGAGCCATCGGTGGTGGCTGTTTCGCCGACGGAAAATATCGTTTTGGCCGTTGGCAATCAAGCCAGAGAAATGCTTGGAAGAACGCCAGACAATATTATCGCTTCTCGTCCCATGAAAGATGGCGTGATTGCAGACTATCGTGTGACGGAAGCGATGCTTAGATATTTTATCAACAAGGTGATGGGAAAAATTCGAGTGGTGCGTCCGGAAATTATGATTTCCATTCCGGCTGGCGTGACTTCAACTGAAAGGCGTGCGGTGATTGATGCAGCGGTCAAGGCTGGGGCCAAATCAGCGTATGTGGTCAAAGAACCACTTCTGGCTGCTATCGGTGCTGGCATCCCAATTCACAACGCCCAGGGCAACATGATCATCAACATCGGCGGCGGAACTTCTGAAATTGCGGTGATTTCTTTGGGTGGCATTGTGGCGGCTCACAGTGCTCGTGTGGGTGGCAATCGTTTCGATCAAGCTATTTCAGATTATATCAAAAGAAAATATGGCTTGGCTATTGGTGACCGTACGGCTGAAGACATCAAAAAAGAAATTGGCAGTGCCATCGGGCAAGTCAAAGAAGAGCACATGGAAATCAGAGGCCGTGATTTGATGGGCGGACTGCCAAAAACAATCAAAATTTCTTCCAACGAAATCACCGAGGCGCTGCAAGATGAACTTCGTGAAGTGATCAATGCGATCAAAAAAGTTTTCCAAGAAACTCCACCTGAATTGGCCGCGGATATCATGGACAAAGGCATGATTCTTTCCGGAGGTGGAGCGCTGCTGCGAAATCTTGATCAACTCATCACCAAAACAATTGGCGTGCCTTGCTATGTGGCAGATGATCCTCTTTTTTGTGTCATCAAAGGCATTGGAATTGCGTTGGATAATCTGGAAGTGTACAAACGCACCATTATGTTAGCCAAATAACAAAAAAGCTTATAGTCGTTAGCTTCACTAGCTTTTAAAGCTAAAAGCTAAAAGCTAAAAGCTAAAAGCTGATGAAGATAGGTATCGACGGTTCTCGGGCGTTTTTGGAAAAGCGGACGGGGATTGAGCAGTATTCGTATCAAGTTATCAAGAACCTGGCGGGCAATTTAAATGGCCATCAGGTTGTTTTGTATGTGCGAAAAAATGGAAAAAAGTGCGTGGAGGCTAAGCCTCCAATTGGAGGCTTAGCCTTTGAGGAACTTGGTTTTGAGCTTCCAGAAAATTGGAAAATCAAAGTCATTAAATGGCCATTTTTTTGGACGCAAATTGGGCTTTCATTGGAAATGCTTTTTCATCCAGTCGAGGTTTTATTTATCCCTGCACACACGGTGCCGCTGATTCATCCCCAAAGAACTATCGTAACGATTCATGGTTTGGAATATGAATTTTGTCCTCAGGCATATTCTTGGTTTGCACGCTGGTATATGCGTTTTTTCATCAAAAAATCTTGCCTTTGGGCAAGCAAAATTATTTCAGTTTCCCAAAACACAAAAAAGGATTTGATGAAATTATATAAAGTCCCAGTGGAGAAAATTGAGGTGGTGTATGAGGGATACGAAAATAAATTACAAATTCCAAATAATAAATACCAAAAAAAATTCAAATTTCAAATTTCAAATTTCAAATTTCTTCTGTTCCTCGGTCGCATTGAAGATCGAAAAAATGTTGGCAATATTATCGAGGCTTTTGAAATTTTGAAAGAAAAATACCAACTTGAACATAAATTAGTTTTGGCGGGAAAACCTGGCTTTGGATATGAAAGTATAAAGTCAATGGTTCACAGTTCACGGTTCACAGAAGGTATTGTCGAGTTGGGATTTGTTTCTGAGGAGGAGAAATGGGAGCTTTTGAAAAAGGCGGAAGTCTTTGTTTTTCCGACGCAATATGAAGGTTTTGGCATTCCGATTCTGGAAGCCCAAAGTGTCAGTTGCCCAGTAGTGGCTTCTGATAATTCATCGATTCCGGAAATCACTACGAATTACGAACAAAATACGAATGTACGAATTACTAATGAAACTCCAATGAATTGCTCAGTGCTCTTAGTTGATCCTGAAAGTCCCACAGAAATTGCCGAGGCAATCTACAAAATAATTTCAGATCAAACTTTCAAAAAAGACCTTATTGAAAAAGGTCTTGAAAACGTCAAAAGATTTTCCTGGGAAAAATGCGCCAGGGAAGTGGCTGAGATATTAGTGAAATGATATTAAATCTTTTCAATTATTTTCAAAATTTTATTTTTCAATTTCGGAAGATCTTTCTGGGTCGTATCCCAAATTCTTTTCATTGCAATTCCAAAATATTCATGAGCAAGCATATCCCGCATGCCAGCCATTTGCTTCCAGGGAATTTCTGGGTATTCTTTCCTAATTTTAAGTGGAACATTTTTAGTCGCCTCGCCAATAATTTCAAACCGCCTCATAACGGCATCTTGGGTTACGTTGTTTTTAAGAAATTGATTGTAATTTAATTTTTCGGTGTATTCTTCAATAAGCTGGATACTTTCAAAAATATCCGTAAGGAAAAGTTTAGGATTTCTTTTCATATATTTCTTTTTTATCCCTCAAAACCTGGTCTTTTATCAGAGGTCTAATTGCATCGTATTCAACAAGATCAACATCTCTACCGAGTTGGTCTTCCAATTCAACTTTGAGGTCTGCCATATCCAGAAATGTTTTATTTTTAGGAATCTTTACCAATAAATCAAGGTCGCTGTTTTTTGTCTCTTCGCCTCTTGCAAACGAACCAAAAATAGCCGCCTTGAGAACTCCTTGGCGCTTTAAAATGGGGATTATTTTATTTTTGATGGTTAGTGTGGTCATGGCTATATTCTAGCAAGAGATTTTAAAATGGGCAATTTTTGAATATTAAGTTTTCGCATTACCTTCTTTCAAAAAAGACCTTATTGAAAAAGGTCTTGAAAACATCAAAAGATTTTCTTGGGAAAAATGCGCCAGAGAAGTGGCAGCGATTTTGGAAAGAAGATAGGAAAGTTTAATTCCACCCAGTGTTTGCGGGTATGGAAAACTCAGTCGAGGGCCCTTTCTGGGGAATCACCATTCTGAGATAAAAGACTCCTTACATATTCTTCTGTGAGTTCTCTTAATACTATCTCCTTCTCGAGCCATTCTTCTGCAAATTTTCTATCTACTTCTAGCGCCCTTGAAAAGCATCCAAATGCTTCTTTATTTTCTTCACCGTTTTCGTCTAGTTTTATTAATGCCCAACCTCTATTAAGCCAAGCCCTCGCATATTGTGGATCCAACTCCGTTGCCTTTACGAATATCTCGAGTGCTTCTTCGAATTTGCCTTGTACTCCTAATTGCTGTGCGAAAACACTATCACACAAATCTTTTGCGGTAGGTGAATTTTTCTCTCTTGATTTATCTTGGCTGAGATTATTGCTGGATAATGGAATATTCATTTTATTTCCCTCGGACATATTTTTATGATTAGATTAATTAAATCATTATTTGTTGCAAGTTATACTGATTGCGAAATAAATTGCTAAGAAAATTAAAAAAATAAAAATTTAGTTACTTAATAGCTTATTTATAACATAGGAAGCAGAGTGTTGCAATAATTGAGAGTATGAAATTTAGTCGAAAAACTTTTTTGACTAGGTCTGTTATTTAAGAAAATTATTCAATATCTCCAATATTCCATTTTCATCAACATGTCCGCCAATATATGCGTTGCCGCCGCCTTTAGTCATAACTAAGTCTTTCAATTCTTGGCTTGCGTTTTCTGGGGCGGCTCCGTATTTGCAAAGTGAGATAAACTGCCAATCGCTGCCACTGTCACCAACTCCCAACATATTTTCAAAAGACACCCCTGTGCTTTCGGATATGTCGATAGCGCCTTGCTTTTTGGAGATTCCAGGGGCAGTGACGATTTCAAATTGCAGTGGCAGGGCAATGGGGTGAATGCCCCAACTTAAAGTCAGTTTATCTTTGAATGGTTCAAATAGTTTTGAAACGCGCTTCTTGTCTTCTTCGTCCAAGGCAATTGGCATGATTTTGGTTATCTCACTGATTGCGCTTTCATCCAGCAAGGAATCAACAAGTTTGGGTTTTTGTTGCAGGATGTGAGTGTGCTGGGCTGTGATGTCAGACACCTGGCTTTTTTGAACGACATAACTATCGACGGTGTAGAATTCTGTGTAAATATTATTTTCAAGGCACATTTTCAACACTTCCGTTGCTGTTGCTTTGTCGATGATGTGTTTTTTGACAATAATATTATCTATTGGATCGATAATCACCCCGCCTCCGTCGGTAATATGCATATTATTAAGCTCGGCAGCTTCGATGATTGATTTGATGGCAAAGTGTGGTTTTCCAGTGCATAAACTAACAAAAATACCTTGCTTGCGTATTTCCTTTAGTCGCTTGATCACATCTGGATGCGGGTCAGGGGAATTGAAGCCAATTTTCTCACCAACGATCACCCCATCAATGTCTAAAATTATGCCTTTAATTTTTGCCATAAAAATTTCTAAATGAATTATTTTTTTGCAGCAATAATGAATAATTTCGTAAAAGGCAGCTCTTTTTTTCTCGGACTCCTTTTGTGCTGATATATTATTTCAAAACCTTCATTAATCAAAATGTTTTTTATTTCATCAAATGAAAATATATTCAGAAAAAGCTTTTCTTCTGGTGCAAGTGGCTCGTCAATAAAAATTTCTTTTGATTCACCAGCCTGCACGCTAACATAGATTGCACCGCTTGGCTTCAGAAATAAAGCGAACCGTCTAAGAATTTTTGGAATATTTTCCTTTGGAATATGAATAAGTGAAAAAGAAGCAATGACGCCATCGAGTTCATTTTCTGCAAATTTAATATTTTTTATGTCAGCTAATCGAAAATCGACATTAGAATTATTGCCTCTTGCAATTTCAAGCATCTTTTCTGACATATCAATGCCAATGACTTTAAAGCCTTTACTATGGGCATAATTAGAATCTGCACCCATACCACAGCCAGCATCCAACACTTTGCCATTCTCAGGAAGAAGTTTTAAAAATTCATCCATGTGCTCGGAGGGGTTTGAAAATGTATTTGCATAAACCTTCGCTATTTTATTGTATGTGGAAATTACCGCTTTGTTGCTGGCCATTTTATTAGTGGATGAATGTATTTAGCTGAGTTTTTACTTAGATATTATTCGCCTTGCAATCGAATAAAAAAGAATTCATTGTTGTTCTCATTGGATGTGGTTATTTTATGCTCAATGTTTGCTGGTATATAAATCAAATCGCCTTCATTATATTCCCATGAATCGCCATTCTTAAATTCAACAAGGCCAGACCCTTTCGTCACCAAAAAGAACTCATCTATTTTATCATGTGAATGCCAATCAAATTTCCCGGCAGCTTTCAAGTAGCCCTTTGTCATAGCTTCCAGATGTTTTGATATTGGATCAATTTTAGATAAAAGAAGCTGACGGCTGCCAGTTCCTCCATGCGCTTCCTCAATGGGGATTTGACTGAGTGATTTTTTAAATGGTTTTCTCATATTTTTAGAAGGAAATAAGGCTTTTAAATCTTTAAACTTCGATTTTGTCCGATAAATTCAAGATGTTTTCGCCTGTTTTCCATAATTAATTTTTAAATCATCCATTATTTATTTTGCAGATTGTTTTTTGTAAGCTTTTATAATTTTTTTCAATAGTTCGCTTGGCTTTACTTCGTATTTTTTAAATTCTTTAATATTGACGTGATTTAGGTGGAGTTGTCCTTCTCCAACATTCCCTCTGTGCTGACCTTTTGAGTAATATCTATTTATTTCTACATCTTTTGAAGGAAATACCCAGTATTTAATCACATCCCTCCAAACAGCGACCCAAACAAAGACATCGCAGTGACTTGGTTTCATCTGCTGAAAATTCATATCAAATGGCTTTTTAGAGCTCCATGCCAATGCTTTTATGAAAAGTGGGTCATCACTTTTTGCGTCAACCGCCCTAGATGCCTTAACTTCTATTCTTATGGTAGCTTTTCCATGCTTGTAAAAAAAGTCATATTCATTATCAAAACCAGGGCACTCTTTCTTTGTCGGTTTTTTCATTTCTGGCGCAATAGCATGGACATGTGATTGTGCCCACGTGATTCCAAAGGATGTTGGAGACCCATACTTTTCATAGATGTGTAAGTATTCATTTCTGACTAAGTATTCTTCTCTGATTGTTAAATAATCTTCCAATGTTATTTTATCAATGCCTAATAAATTCGAAATAATGTATTCGTATTTATTAAAAGGATAAACCGACATTAACTCCTCGAGACTATTTTTTAATTTATCACTGTCGTCAGTGGGTAGTTGTCCAATCAATTTTTCTAAATCTGCTTCTAGAATTTCCATAAAAAATTATTTATTAAAGTGTTTAATGTGGTTTATTTCTTTTGTTGAGAGATTGTATTGCATCATAATATAATTATCTAATATTTCAAATTCGATTTTGTTATTTCTAACTTCATCAACTAATTTCACGATATTATTAAAAACTTCTTCATCCCAAAGCGGCAACGGCATTTGTTCAATATGATTCCGTAGAACTTTTATACTTGAAAATTTTTTTTGAAATATGAATTGGTAGAGAGAGGAATTCAAAAGAGCTGCAACGACCTTAATCGGGTAGCTTGGAACTTTCGGAATTACAATATTAGCGCTATTAAGCGTCAATTTTTGTTCATCATCATACGCAAAAACCAAATACTTAGAAATAAATCTATAGATCAATTTCTCCTTGGCGCGATACTTTTCCATGGGTGCAACTTGTTGAAATTTTTCAGGAGTAAATTTAACATAATTTGAAGATTTTTTTAAAACAAAATTTTCTACGTCCTTGCCTTTATAAATTTCTTCAAATCCTTCTTGTGCTTCATTGGATATATACTTTTTATTATTTCCAGTAACTATACCCAACGCCCAATCCGCCTTCCCCAATAATGTAGTATGCGGAAAATTATAAATCTTATTGATTATATCCGTATCAAAGCTATTCGAATGTATGTCAAAAACAAAATCTTGATTATTCTTCCATCTTTCCTGTTCTGCAGCGTAGCTCTCATTTTCTTTGCAAATTTCAATTTTTCCATTAACTTTTTTGGTCTTTTCTAAATCTAGCTTAATTACTGGAGTGAAAACATTTTTAAAAACACGGTTAAGATAAGAAACTTTTTTTATGTGAGTATTTCTTAAAATTATTTCTCTTATATCCTTGTGTGTTTTTACATTCAGAATTGATTCTGGCAAAATAAATGAAATTACTCCGCCGTCACGAAGCAGATCAATGCTCTTTTTCAGAAAGTAAGAAAAAGATTCAAGGGATGTTATTTCTGGATAATATGTTTTTAGTTGCTCAGTATCTGCTTTTGAAAAGTGTACTCCCCATGGTGGATTTGTTGCAATAACATCAAAATCTCTTATATTTTCATCATTCAAGCTGAATAAATCATAATTTCCTATTTCAAGAAGAGTATTTTTGCAAACAATATTTGGAGCGAAGTTTTGATTTTTGTATTTGATTAACAGGTTTAGTCTCGCTATTCTAACTGCTATCTCATCGATATCAACCCCGTAAATATTTTTTGGAGTATCAATCTCATCTGCAAAAGCTAATAAAAATTGTCCTGTGCCACAGCAAGGGTCAAGAACTTTTGACTCTTTTTTTACATAATTTCTGATTATTTCATTAACAATAATTTCGGGGGTATAATACGAGCCATTTTGAGATTTTTTTCCTTCAGACAATAAAGATTGGTAGATGAAACCCAAAACATCACGCTGATTTGGCAATGAACAATTTAACAAAAAAGAATAGGTTGGTTTAATATTGTCAATTTTTGTCTCAGATAACCAAGACCTTATTTCTTCTTCAATTTGCCTGTTGTTGAAGTTAATGTTTTTCCTGCCAATTAAATCATGAACGCTTATATCTGAAACGATTCCCTCTCTTTTAGTAAGATTCAAGCTCAACAGAAGAAGCGAAGTAAAAATATCGATATTATTTTTTTCTACAAAGTCGATTATTTGAGTTAAATCATCAACGCAAACACCAGCCTTTAAATATTCGTCCGGTATAAAGGTTCTTTCTGCTTTTGATTTATTAGCTCGCCCATTTAATTTTTCAAGACTACCATTTGCAATGTTAGCTTTTAAGTTTTCTATTTCGGCCAAATTGAAAAAATATTGCCTTTCTTCACTATGAGTTGCTAAATATCCGCATTTAACCCAATTTCTGACTGTTGCGGTCGAAATACCTAAAAAGGTGGCCGTTTTTTCAAGGTCAAATACCGCATTATTATTGATTGGAAAAGCAAGTTCTTGCATGTTTATTATCGTGATTTTACTACTAAATTATATCACGATTTAGAATTTTAAAGAAATCGTCTTTTTTGCGATTCCAGGAGCAAAAAAGACACCTTATACCCCTATATAAATAGATAAAAAAACTTATTTTTCCTTATTATAAAAAATCAAATTTAAAAAAAAGAAAAAAGAAAGAATTTTATTTCATATAACTCGTTTATATGTGAGTGATCTTGTATAGGTGACTGAATATCGCATATATTGCGAGTATTTTGTATGGTTTTCTGTAAGTCAACTATATCAAGAATATAAATGGCTGTCTATTTGAAAAAAGAAATGAGACTCAAAACATATGACTTTGGATTTAAGGGTTTTCCCGCAGCGTGCTTGAAACCTCAAAATGTGCTAAAATGGGGTAATGGAAGAGAAAAAGGACAAAAAACTAAAAGTGGCCTTGCTGCACGATTTTTTGCTTTATCCGGGCGGAGCAGAGCGGGTTTTGAAGGTGCTTTCCGAGATGTTTCCGGAGGCGCCGATTTACACGTTGCTGCATGATCAGGAAAAAATGGGCGAGATGTTTGCCGGCAAGGACATCCGGCCTTCATATTTACAAAAATTCCCAAAGTTTTTGAAAAAACATTATCAATGGTTGATTTTGTTTTTTCCAGTGGTGCCGGAAACTTTTGATTTGCGTGAATATGATTTGGTGATTTCTTCTTCCGGTGCTTGGATGAAAGGCATTGTGACGAAAATGAGCACCACGCACATTGCGTATCTGCACAGTCCAATGCGTTTTGTTTGGGACTACAACGAAAGATATTTTCAAGAAAAAGGCAAAAGTCCATCATTGCTGAAAAGATTCGTGCTGAATTATCTGCGCATCTGGGATCGAATGGCGGCTGACCGCCCAGATTTTTTGCTGGCCAATTCGGTTTACACTCAAAAAAGAATTGAAAAATATTATCGCCGGGATTCGGTTGTGATATATCCACCAATAGGAGAGGAAAAAGTTCACAGTTCACAGTCAATAGTTCACAGTCAAGATGCAATAGATGAAACTAACAAACTAAAAGCTAATGAAGCCAAAAGCTATAAGCTAGGTGGGTATTTCCTTGTTGTTTCCCGTCTTTCTCCTTACAAAAAAGTTGACGTGGTGGTGGAAGCTTTCAACAAATTAGGGTTACCCTTGGTCGTTATTGGGCAAGGTGAGCAAGAAAAACATCTCAAGAAAATTGCCAAGGAAAATGTTCAAATTTTGGGTTGGAAAGATGATGCCACAACCGAGCAATATTACAAAAATGCCAAAGCTTTTATTTTTCCAGCTGAAGATGATTTTGGCATGACGGCGGTGGAGGCGATGAATTTTGGCGTGCCAGTGATTGCTTTTCGCAAAGGCGGCGTTTTGGAAACGGTCCAGGAGGGAATTACCGGTGAATTTTTCGATGCGCAAACCCCGGAAGTCTTGGCCGACGGCGTGCGCAGATTTTTGGACAATGAGAAAAATTATGATAAAGAAGTGATTGGGAAAAGAGGAGGGCAATTTTCAAGGGAAAGGTTTGTTGATGATATGAGAAAATTTATTGATGGTGTTGTGGAGAAAAAATAAATTATTTGATAAAATTTAAGGGTTAACTTTTCTTTTAGAAGAAAAGTTACAAAAGTCATCCAGAGGATGATCACCCTTTGGGTGAAAATCTCCCGACACGTGCTTGTTGCTGGGGCAAAGACTTCAATCTTCGCTAAAATTCCCGCTGCACTTTTTCTGCTGAAAAAGCTCGCTGAAAATTTCTTAACGCTCATCACTCGTCTTTTGCCTACGCACTGCGCAATGTGCGGAGAAAAAATGCAAAAATACAGAATTTCTTTTTCGTACATTTGTATATTTGTAATTCATTTGTAAATTTGTAGGTTTATGGATTTTGTAGGTAACAAAAAAACAGTTTCATTTTTGCAGAAATCGCTTGAAAGAGGTGCACTTAATCATGCCTATATTTTTGCGGGACCGCAGGGGGTTGGGAAGACCACGTTGGCGAAAATGTTTGCGCAGGCGGCAATTGCCGGCAGGCAGCTTGATTTGGATGTTGCTTTTCAGGACAAAGAAGCACTGCTGGATTTGATTTTGATCGAGCCGGAAACGGTTGAGAAAAAAGGCGTGATCAAAACGCGGGACATTTCCATTGAAGCTGTCAGGGATGCTCAGCAAAAATTGAGTTTGTTTCCATATCATGGAAAATACAAAGTGCTGATTGTCAGAGATGCTCATCGATTGAACAACTCAGCGCAAAATGCGCTGCTCAAATTGTTGGAAGAACCAAATCAGACTTCGATGTTGATTTTGGTCACCAGTGAATTGGACAAAATTTTGCCGACGGTGCAATCACGCTGCGAAAAAATAAGTTTTTCTTTGGTTACTCAAATTGAACTTTCTCTGGCTTTCAGCGGCGAGAAAAATTTTGCAACTGACATTCCCATCCTTGCGATGGGCAGGCCGGCTATTGCCAAGCTTATGTTGGAAAATGAAGAACAGTTGGAATTGCGCAGGCAGCAATGGCAACAATTGGAAAAACTCCGAAAAGGATCGCTTAATGAAAAAATGCTCTTGGCGGAGGAATTTTCCAAAGATGTTCGTAAGGCACTAGACACTTTCAATGCTTGGATTTGGCTGTTGCGAACGGATGCGCTTTCAAATAGTGATGATGGTGTTCGAAACAAAACTTATGCAACAATCGAGAAAATTCAGCAAAGTATGACACTGCTAAAGAGCACTAATGCTAATAGTCGATTACTGTTGGAAGTCTTGTTTATGGATATCTAAATTTTCTACGAATTACGAACAAGTACGAATGTACGAAGAACCCACAAATCTACAAATCAATTACAAATCTACAAATGTTAAATCAATGCTTTTTTTAGAGGTTAATATTTGTATATTTGTAGGTGGCATGAGAAATAAAACAAAAAAAATATATGTTAGCACGTAAAAAAACATACATTCAAAATTGCACCGGCCCTCACCTTAGAAGAGGAGAAAGGGAAGCAAAAAGAAAAGTGAAAAGCGGGATTATTTCCAAAATCGTGTTTGGTTTTTTGTTGTTAGCTTTTATCGGCGTGACGGTTTATGTTTTGTTTTTTTCAACTTATTTGAAAATTTCCCAAATTAATATTAGTGGCAACGTAGAACTTAACGCGGACGAAATCAAAAATGTCGTTGAAAGCAAGCAGCAAGGAAAATTATTCAAAACAATTCCTAAGGATAATTTTTTGTTGATTAGCGCAAAAGACATAGAAAATTCACTCGCTGGTCAGTTCAAGAAGATAAAGCAAGTCTCGGTAATGAAAAAATTTCCAGATACTATAAACGTGAGCTTGCAAGAAAGAACAGCTTTGTTAATTCTTTGTGAGGGAGAAAAATGTTTTTTGATTGATGAAGTTGGTAATGCATATAATGAAGCTGATTTTAGTTCTCCGGAACTTACGCAGAATCATCTGATAAAAATTGTCGATAAAGGTTTAAGTCGCGTCAAAGTAGGGGATAATATTTTGGATCAACCCTATGTGCAATATGTATCTTCCTTAAAAGAGCAACTTCAAAGTTTGGGACTATCAATTGAAGGTGAATATTGGACGCCAGCTTTGGCAGCTGATGAAATTAATGTAAAAGTGACAGGGGGCGAAGAGCTTTATTTTTCAACTTTATTTCCACTTAAAAGTGCAATTGAAACCTTGAATATTGTTTTGAAAAAGGAATTGTCAGGAAATCAACCGTCAGAAATTACCTACATTGACCTGCGAACAGAGAATAAGGTTTTTTATAAGCTCAATGCTGCAGCTCCGCCAGTTGAAAATGTTGATAATCAAAACACAGATAAAAACAAGAAATAAAAATTATCATGTTTGATATGTTTGAAATTTTTTCGCTCACTAGGGATTACAAAAATAGCAAAATAAAAAACCCTGCTTAATGTGAGCAGGGTTTTTATGAAGAAAGTTTTTTACTGCGCTATTGGACTAGTAATATGATAAATTAGGATTGATTTGCCAATTTGATCAACTGGTTTGTAATTTCTGGTCCAACTGTAAGTTTCACTGGAGTCTCGTTTAGTGTCATAAATGCTGCCCATGAGATAATTTTCTGAAATAGCATACCAACCAGTTTCAATTGGGCGCTTGCTGTCAGACCAAGCGACGTATTTGTTGCCTAAGACTAATTGCGGCACGCCACCCCCGAAATAGTCAACATGAATTTTTTCTATCACGCCGAAATCTCGATGCAAAATGCATTTTTTGATTGCGCTTTTTGAGCTTGTTAAGGTTGGGATGTCTCCAAATTGTGGACAATTATTGACGTCATCAATCCAAATTTTTAAGCGATTCAAATCTTGTCCCCAGTCAGTGTTGGAATCAGTCACGTATTGATAACCATTTTTTGAGCCCCCAATTGATTCATTGAAATAGGAGGTGTAGCTTGGATAGGCAAAAACGGCTGCACTGATTTGCCAAAAAATCAAAATAGCGACAATTATAGCCAAGCTGTGTCCGGATTTTATTTTTTTATCATGGATAAATTCAAAAACCTTTTTACTAATCAAAAGATAAGCAAATGGCAAAATTGGAAACAAATGCCTGAAGCCGATGTTAAGTCCACCCTGAATACTGATGTATGCATAAAGGAAAATGAAGCCAAACAAGGAATATTCCACGACAGAACTTCGTAGGAAATTGGTAATCTTCTTTTTCTTGGCAGAAAAGGCGGAAGCGATTATTTGTTTGAAGGTATAGCCAAGTGCAAAGACAGCTAGGAATAAAAACGGAATTGTTTCTTTGATCAGAAATACAATTGGAAAATAATTAAGAAAGCCATTACCAACCTTGCCCATGAAATAAGCACCATTGCCACCCACGACGCGTTTGACTGTCCAAGCTGGTCCAAAAGCGTAAGTTGCCCAAGGTCGGGTTAGGGCTGACTGGTTTAGACTGTGTAGCAAATGATTAGTGACGGTGGCTTTTGCATTGCTGTCGTCGACTGCAAAGAAAAAATCAATGGTTTTGTCGAAAGTTTCTTTCGGCATAGCGTAGTTATTGACCTTATACACAATCCAAATCACCACAGCTGCTACCAGAAAAGCTGCAACGCCTTTTAATAAATATTGTCCCAGATTTTTGAAACGCGACTTCCAATCATTTTTTCCATCGCGATTGTTTTTAGCCAAACTATAGATGATTAAACTTAAGCCAAAAATTGGCAGCGCCAGGATGGAAGAAAATTTGCTGACTAGCAATAGCCCCAGGAAAAATCCACCCAAACCAACATTTTTCCAAGAAGGCGTTTTGATGAATTTCAAGAAATAATAAAAAGAAAAAGTTAGGAAAGCGGCTACGCCTAAATCGGTGGTCACAAAATGATTGTGTCCCAAAATGTTTGGATCAAAAGCATACAAAATTAAAGCAAAAAGTCCGGCTGAAGTGCCCGCTAGTTCTTTGCCCCATTTGAAAAGAAAGAGGCCAAGCAAAACTGAAAGCAAGATGATTGGTAGGCGTGACCAGAAAATTATCTGATCGGCATTGTTGCCAGCTTCATAAAGCAAATGTTTGCCAGCAGCCCATTGACCTTCATCCCAAACACCGGGCAAGTCACCAGTCCAAAAAGGTTGCGTGGTGTCAAAGTTTAAATGGAGAAAAAGCAGGGGAAAGGCAGCCAAATCTTTAATAAGGGGTGGGTGTTCAGGGTTCAAGCGGGTGTCATGTTGGGAGAGATAACTGTAGCCGGCGGGAATGTGGGCAACTTCGTCAAAAATAGCACTGTCATTTTTGGCATTGAGCATTGAAACGATGATGAAAAATGCCATAATGCCCATAATAACAAACTCGTAGTTTTTGTTGATAAATTTTTCCATTTACCCTGTTAAATAAGATTTGGTTCTTCTTGAAAAAGAGAAACAGCTTATTTGAAATAATTTTTATTTTTTTATTGCTTATGTCTTTAGTATAAACCCAAACCTTAACTTTAAAAAATTATTACTTTTTTTAAAGTTATTTAATAGGGTAAGGTCTTTGTTTGTGAATTATTTTTATTTTATATTTATTACAATTTGTTTTTTGTTTGCGTGCATCTTTCTTTTTTTATCTTAGTGAAAAAAGAAAAAAGCCTGTTTACCTTGGTTTGTTTTTAATACGCTAATGTGTAAAAAGTATCTCCAAATCTGTTAGTGTGCTGCTGGAAATTTATGTTTGGAAAACGATTGCGAGTTGCATTGATCGTTTCCCAATCCGCGTTAGTAAAGATAATCACGGCCTTAGAATCAGGTCCAAAATTTATCGATTCTACTTGATCTGGATAAAAATAAGTAGTGTTTGGCAAGTTTTGATTTAGGAAGCCGATAGTTAGTCGTTGCATGCTGCCGGTGACGATGTTTTTCTGCGTTGCGCCGGGAAGCGTGCGGATATAGTTGGAAACTTCTTTGAGATTTCCTTCGAAGGCTCCGTGTTGGGCCGGACTGTTGGCAAAGAAAACAAAATATTTCACAGTGTCAAAAATTGCAATGAAGGTGAAAGCGGCAATAAGACCAGAAAGGACAAAAATTTTAAAGGAATGTCCGAAGGAATTTATTTTTTTGAAGATCCATAAAAACGGGAGCACGGCAATAATCATCACAACTGGCAAAGTCCCGATTGAGCGCAAGGCGTGGGGGTTTCCTTCATAAGCCAAAAACTCTGGAATCAGCAGCGCGAAAAACCAAATGAGCAAAAAAACATAAACATCTAGTTTTTGGTCGCGAACTTTGTTTTTAAAACGGATGTAAAGCAAGTGAAAAAACTTGCTGAAAATATAAATCAGTCCAATCAGAAAAGCTAAGCCAGTGATTGGATTGAGAATTGGATAGGGTGGATAATTTTGACGCATATTTTGATCGCCCCAAAAATTGTATTTGGCCAAAGATAGTCCAAAAGTTTTGGCCACAATTGGCAAAATGTGTCCTTGGTTGACAGTTGGATTTAGGATGGAAATTTCACTGGTACGGGATGCGTAGTGCTGCGGGTTCCAATAGAAAAAATCCAGCAGCATCGGCGCCGAGGAAACAAACATGGCTACTGCAAAAATCAAAACATGCTGCCAATAATTTTTCAAAAACTTTTCTCTAGTAATTAAAAGGGAGATGAAGAGCACAATCAAAACCAAAGGCGAAACCCGAAAGGCGATATAGGTATGCAATCCTAAGCCATAAATGAAACCGGCAAGAAGGAAGTCGTGCAGTTTTTTGGTGCGCAGACCGCGGAAAAGAAAATAAAAAGCGAAAGTCAAAATGAAAGGCAACATAATGGCGCGAAAACCGATACGGGAAAAATTAATCGCCCAATAAGAAAAAGTTGTCAGGTATGCTCCAATCAAACCTGCTAAATAGCTGCCGAAAAGTTCGCTGGAAAGCAAGAACACTCCCAGCACAGTCAAGGTTCCAAAGATGATGGATGGTAACTTAAGACCCAGGGTGGTGCTGCCAAGCATTTTGATTGACATAGCCTGAATGTTGATGAAAAGTCCTTCGCGACCGTTGTTGCTTTCATAAAAAAGTTTGTATTGACCGCTGGCGTTGGCATTTTGCGCATCGATTCCATTTTGCGCTTCATCCGGGAAGATGCTATAGGGGATGTTTTCAATGTTGGCAAATCTGAGCGTGAAAGCTGCCAAGAGAATTGCAAACAATAATCCGGCAACTAGGGTTCTGTCTTGATACCAAGGAGTTACTGCGCCTTTTTCTTCTTTTTTCATTTTTATTTTTATTAAGATTAAGTTTTTTTAGATATTTTTAATATAGCATTTTTAAGAGTAGTTGGCTATATTATTTTACTTATCTTTATTGTTATACCCACAAATCTACAAAAACGAATATTAGAATCTAGATTCTTGATTTTAGATCTTAGAATTTCGTATTTTTGTGTTTCTTGTCTGTAAATTGCGTGGGGGTACTAAGAATTAAAAAATTAATAGCATTATCATTCCCGTAAAAATGGGAATCTGGTCCTACTTAATATCATTATTTATATTTTTTAACACGTAACCTGGATTCCCGCCTACGCGGGAATGACATAAAGGATATGGATAGTCTATTTTTGAATTATAAAATTAATTGTGGGCATACAATGACGGGGCAGCAGCTTCTTTTGATGGTAAAAAGCCTTAAATAAGCCGCATTCTAGCAATATAACAATATAACAATGTAGCAATTCTTTCCAAGATTGACATTAGCCTATTTTTGTGCTACAATAGGATGTTACAGGATAGTCCTGTAATGAGGTCAAATGAGATGACCCCGTGCAGGTACTTTGACAATTTTTTTATAACAACAAGCAATTCAAATGTGAGGAGGATATTATGATTGGTCGTGCTATAGGGGAAGTGCTCGGAGGTCTTAGTGGAGGAGCGGTGGTTGCTCTTTTGGGAAAGGCCTGGGGCTGGGCAGAGGGAATTTTCAAAACTTTAAATCTTGGGGATGATTTAAAGAGTAAAGTAACAGAGCATCTTTTTAACCCGAAAGGCTTTAAGGATGAGTTTTACTTTGCAAAATCTATTCAAGAAATTAGTGCGACAGTTCCGCAAAAGCAAATGTTTGCGGAGGTCATGGAAAAACTTGAGCAAGAGGACAAGTTAAATAAAACAAGGTATGCGAGCAATTTTCGCATAATTGTGACCCTCAAAGACGAGGAACCTGTTCCTGTTGGCGGTGTTCGTCCAAGCGTGACTATTTTGCGGGACATTATGGTGAACTGCAAAAATCATGCAGAAATCCTGGCATGCATAGTTGCTGTTGGTTCTATGCAGGATACAAAAAAAATTATTGAGAAAGTTTTGACTTATGGTAAGGATGTTACCTGGCCAGCGGTTGAAAAATTTCTCAAGGATGGCAAGGGGGCGATTACTGAAAATGCAAATGCTTTGGGGGATTATTTGATTGAGGATACTCGAATTTTTACAGAGGAACCCTCAGTTTGCCCTAATGCAAAAATATCAGAAAAGGTGGCCTCATCTGCCACCTCATGGCTTAAAAAATTCAGAAATTATACCGGAGTTTAAAAAATGGAAAAAATTGTTAATATTGGAAAGGGACAGTTTAAAGCTTGGTCCTTTGCTACAAAAAATGTTGTCTTCGCCACGATTATCGTGGCTGTTCTTATCCTTATTTTCAAACCATCGATGGCAATTTGCGCCTGGATTTTGTTTCCAGCTTGGTTGCTTTCGGCAATGATGTTCTTTTCGCCGAAGCAAGTCTTTAAAGTTCATGTTTTCGGTGAAACGCTGGAAGGGTTGACCAGTCTTGGTCAAGGACTGGCCAAAAAAATCAACAAAGATGAACCTGATGGCGGCGAGCCGGCAACGAAAAAAAAGCCCACTGGCCCATTCAGTAATGCTACGACCGACGGATTTCTTTCACTGGTCAAGAATGTTTTCCTCTTTCAAACAGTGCTGTTCTTAGCACTTCCTCTGTACGTTAATTATACAGAAGGCGGTTTGACACTGGGAATTTTTGTTCTTATGGTGGTTGTTGTTGTGGCCCTTGCTATGTGGAGGGTATTTGAATTTTTGTCGAAGATTGGTATTGTTTTGTTGGTGCTACTTTATTCAGTCGGTATTTCTTCCGTGCTTTTCCCGCAAATTGGATTTTATTCTGGCAAGCTTTTTGGCGATACACATCCAGTAGATCGTCGGGTTGCGAAAACAGAAAATGAAATTAAGGCGGTTAGTGAAGAAAACAAAACAGTCAGGCAGTTGGCTGCAAGAAATGCTGTCCTTGAAGAGTTAAAGACTAAAAAAATAACTCTTGAAGAACTTAAAAAACAATTAGAGGAGCAAGTAAAGTCGGGAAAATAATCCCGCAAAAATTAAAGGCATGTGAGATAATATTCTTGCATGCCTTTAAAAATATCCAAAAACCTTTTTATATGAATTGCTATTCTTGAAAATTGTTTTTTGTGCTATAATTTTTGTATAAATAAAAATCAATTTTTACTATGGCATTTTTCAATAAAATTTTTCCTGGAATTAATTTTGCAGATGAGCAAAATTCAAAAAAAGAAAATTTAGCAAAAACAAAAAATCCAAACTTGACGAAGAAAGTTCCAATCTTAATTACTGATGGCGGTAAAGCTGCTGCCGGAAAAGCTGCTCCGCAAAAGATTCAAAAAACTGATCCAGAAAAAATGGAAAAAGATTTGGCCAGGCTTGTTGAAGTTGCCAACACTTTCGCGGATGAATATGAAAATAGGATCAACAAGGTGCTTGACTCGAAAAATTTCAACGATGAGCAGCTTGCTGTTATTGAAGAAGAAATCAATCCAGTTTTTGACGCACTGTGGAATTTTGTTCAGCGTTATGATCAGGGTGAGCGATCGTCTGAAATTTTCAATGGGTTGCGAGATTGCATGCGCAATGCAGAAGCTTTTTTGTTGGAACTTTCACAGTTTCAAAATGAAGGCAAACAAATTATTTTAGAGGAGGAGAAAAAAAGTTCCAGTGAGGAATTGTTTCAGGTTTGTCGGACTATGGTGGTGGAAACTTTTCAATTGCTGGATGAAGAAATTGGCAGACTTTTGCCTGGGGAAGATGAGCTGCCGGAAGAAGCATATTTTTTGGACAAATTGAATGAGCTGGAATATGACAATCTGAGTGGTCAGGAAGAAGCTGAGATAGCTGAGATGCTGAGCATCTTGAAAGCGGAAATTTCCAAGAGTTGGTTGGTCAAGAAAAGGGAATTTGGCAACTATGAATTGGCATGGAAAGCTCAAAATGAAAAAAGAAGAATATCCGTCAAGGCAGAAATTGAAAATGAACAAACAATACGAGATAATGTTGAAGAAATCTCAGCGAAAAAAGAGGATGATGGTTTGATGCGACTGAAAAACTTGGCTGAACAAATCAGAAATCGCGTGCACTACATTGACAAAAATGATTTTGCTAGAAAAGCTGTTTCAAGTAAAGACAAGGTTTATGATTTTGATTTGCGCAGGGACTTGGCTTATTTTTTGGCAAATAATCAGTTTTTGACGGAAGTGGAAGCGGGAGTTAAAATTGCAAAGACGGCGGCGGATTTTCAAAAGTTTGAAACTTTGATTTTGCAAGCAGCCGACAATGAAAATATCGGTTATGTGGTTTATGGCGAGCGAACATATATCGTGGATATTGTGGAAATTGAAACGCAAAATGGACCCCGTGCTGCGACACAACAGCGGCAGCTGAAAACGGGCGCGGAATTCCCGATGGAATTGCTGAAGGATTTCAAAAAGACCGCCATTGTTTTTGCGGAAAATTTGAAAAAAGAATCGCAAGAGGAAGTCACGGACATCATCACACAAGAAGAGCAAACTGCTTTGATTAGAATTTTCACTAAGCGCTTTTTGCGAGAAGTGATTTCGGAGAAAGAAAATTTGCTGCAAGCAAAAATCTTTCAAAACAAAAATGAAAGGGAAAAATTTGTGGAATTTGTTTGTGAATCTATTTTTAAGAAAGTTTAAATATATTGCTGAATAATATGGGCGAATTCAAAGGGCCACAAGCCTGGCAACAATATTTGGAAAATTCAAGCAAGAAAACCAAAGGCACTCCTGAGCAGGAGGCTGAGTTTGCAAGTGCTGAGAAAAAAACTATCGAAGAATTGTTTTCGGAAACGCAAAGTTTTGATGACATTGTGGCGGCGGCTGAAGCTGTTGGCGAAATTCAGGATGGCAAAAAAACTTATACGGCCGCAAATCTCGAAACAATTTTTGCAGCGGTAAAGAAAGATAAAAGTGCCTTGATTAATGTGCCGGCAGTTTTCGGTTTGAGGGAGGCGGCCAGTAAAGCTTTGGAAGCAATTGCTCGATTGGAGTATGAACGAAACTTGGAAAATTTATTTGGAGAATTTAAAACCCTGTTTGAGGCTGATGATTTTACTGGAGTTTTTGAAGCAATGAAAGATAATACTGACTTTGATTTGAAAACAAAAAAAACTAAACTAGAAGATGAATATAAAAAAATAAGCAAAATATTTGAGCCTGAAAAACTGGCTAATCCTGGTGATGGAAAAACTTTAGGAGAAATTCGTGAAATTTCCGAGCAGGCAAAGGCAATGCTGGACGCCTATAAAACTAAAGCGGATAATGCTCTCGGAAATCAAGGAGTTAAAGAGTCAAAAGAAAAAATTGAGAAAAAATTTGATCCGCAAAATATTGAACAATTATTAGCTAGAGGAGAAACCATTAAGGTTAAAATTGTAAGAGCCAATGGTCTTGAAGAGGATTGGTTGATTGATAATATAGTTGGTTCAGATGTAATTATTAGTAAAGTTGATGTTACCACGGGAAAGTCTTCAACATTAAATGAAAATCTTAGTAATCTGAAGAAGTATAATACCGATACTTATAAGGCTAAGAAAGTAGTTGATCCAAAAGATGATGATGCAGAAAGAGCAAAAATTGAGGAGAAGGTCAAATTTGTAGAAAAATCTGAAGAGAAAAATAAAGAGAAAAAAACTGAAAAGCAGAAACTAGAGGCTGAGCAAAGGCTGAAATTTGAATCAAAAAAAGCTGAGGTGGAAAAGAATAATGAAGGAAAAGTAAAACAGGAAAAAGACACTGAGTTAGTGGAGCGACACAAAAAAATTACTGAAACGATCAAAGAACTTGATGATTGCCGAAAAGTTTACTTGGAAAAAGATTATGACAAAACGGCAAAATTGATCAAGATTGGAAAATTTTTCAAGGATGGTTTTGGCGAGAAAAAAGATGCTGCTCAAGAATTTAAAGACAACAGAGAAATCTCACAAAATGATAAGGAAAACAAGGATTATAAGAAGGAATATGACGATAAACTGAGAGAGCTTCAGGAATTGATTTTGGCTGATGCCAAAAAGCGAGATCTTTCAAATGAAGAATTGGCAAAACTTTATGCCAGTTTCAGAATTGAGCAAAGACTTACGCTCGCCGATGAACATGATAAAGTTAAGGTTGATAAAATAACAGGGACTGGCTATGGTTGGGCGAAAAAGGGAATTAAAGATGTAGCTAATTGGTATCAGAAGTTGGATTGGAAATACAAACTTGCAATTGCTGGCGGACTTATGGTAACTGGGGCTGGAGTTGCAGGTTTTACATTGGCTGGTGTCACGGTTGCAGGGGCGGGTGCTACTGCTTCATCTGTTTTTGCTGGGGTTTTGACAGGCAGAAGACTCTTTGGTGGAGTCGCGGCTGGAGTTGGTGCAAAGGGAGGACTCGAAGTTCGAGGGCAAGCGCGAGATCAAAAGGAAATTGAAAGAGAGCAAAAAAAAATCTTTGAAGAGTTGGAAAAAGTAAAAGAACAGGATAAAAAATATCAAGAACTTGCAGCTAAATTTGATGATATTATTACAAAAGAAGGGCCAGATGCTCTAAAAAAAATCAAAAATCAAGATCTTCGTCAAAATCTTTCTGCTGCTGCTACGGGGGTTTTTCTTGGATCTGGTTTAGCTGGAGAATTATTTAAAATGGGTTTTCATGGGGTTGTGGAATACTTTCAATTAGAACATGCATCTGTTGTTGGTGGCGCTAGTGCTCCTCCTTCAGCAGCAGAGCAACTAAAGGCCATAGAGGAACTTCAAGGAAAAGGAGGTGGAGCTTCATCAGGAAGTCCTGTTATTGAAAAATCTGGCATATTTTCCGGACACCATTCTATGGAAGCCCCAGCTGTCCCTGGTTCTAGTGAAACCCTGACAATCAACAAGGGTAGTAGTATTGAGGCTACTTTGAGAGATCATTTGGTGAAAAAATTCCCGGATGCGAAAAATCAAGGAAAACTGGCGCACCAGATTTGGCATAATTATATGACTGCCAATAAAGTTTCCATTATTGAAAAAGTTGGTCAAGGTGAATATGACAAAATGCTCAAAGATGGAATGGTTAATGTTAAAGAAGGCACGAAATTGATTTTTGATGAAAGTGACCCTGGCAAATTAAAATTGGTTGATATTGGTGGAAAAATTTCTCATTTGAATGTGCATGAACACGTGGCTTCGCACGCAGACGCAGCAGCCCAGCCAATTGCGGAAGCAGCTGCTCCAGCAGTTGAGAACGTTGCCAATGATGCAGCAGGCTCAGTTCCGGTAGCTGACAGTACACCTTATAATATCGGAACAATTCCTTCAGAGCCGTATAATCCATTTGGAAATCCTGCTAGCTACGGAGATCACTTAGCGGTGGGTAATGAAGTTGACCCTGAGATTGATACCGCGGGTTTGGTATATGCGGATGGTCATCAAAGAGTAATTAGTTCTACTGAAAAAATTATTTTCGAGTTTGTAGATAAACGGCCATTTATTCAGAATAATCATCGAGAAGGTCTACACGCTGTTAGAAAAATATTTTTTCCAAATGCGAGGGAATATAATTTACATAAGGGAGCAAATGTTTATGAGACAATGCAGCGTTACAAAGCAAGTTTGTCACCAAAAGGCAGAAGAATTGCGGAGGTACTTTTAAAATCAAAAGAATTTGCGCCTAGCGATAAAGACATTAATGTTGAGAAGTGGACAAGAGAAATAACTTCTAAACTAGCAGCTTAAAATAAATAATTTTAAAACAAACATTCACCCTGTCAAATAATTTTAAAAAATTACTATTTTTTAAAATTAAGATTGGGGTTTATAATAAAAACGTGAAAACTGTTTAAAATAAAAATTATCACAAGTAAGTTGTGTCTCCCTGTTGAGACCCAATCTTATTTAACAGGGTATATGACCGATCAAAACGAAGAAATCAACAGTGCGCAGCAGCAGGCCCTTTCGCAACTTATTAAGGATTTGGGAATTGACAGTCTGCCGCAGGACAAGCAAAATGAACTTGTCATTAAAATGACCGAAATCTTGCTCAAGCGGATTTTTCTGGAAACTATGGATAAATTGGGCGAGCAAGGACGCGAGGAATATGAAAAAATGTCGCAAGGTGAAATTGAACCAGAGCAAGTAGCGGCTTTTTTCAAGGAAAGAATCAATAATTACGACGGTCTAGTAGAAGCTATCGTCAAAGATTTTCGCGAAGAAATGTTGGGAGCAAATCAGTAATTAGTAGCTAGTAATCAGTAACCAGTAATTCGGAAATTAAAAATATGAAAAGTAATTTGGAACCAATTGAAGATAACGACTTGGATTTTGAAGCAAGGTTTAGAAGACCAGCAAACGACAATTTTCAGGAGAAAGAGATTCCAATTCATGCGGCAGAAAAAGAAATGTCGACAGAGGTCAGTTCAGCTGAAAATGATTCAGCTTATGGCAAAATTCTTTCAAAAGTTCAGGCACAAACTGATGATGATGTTAATCAGGATGAACTTTCTCAGGATGCTCAAGCCTTGGCTCAAAAAACCGATGCACAATCGAGAGTCAGTTATCTGATTGACATTGCTGGACAAAAGGGGGTTGTCTATGCAGTGAAAGTTGCCCGTCAAATGGAAGACAATTATGTTTTGGACAATTTTCATGACAAACTTTTGGGCAGTGAATTGCACGATGCTTTGGTGGCAAGGGGAATGATTAAAGAACTTTAAAAAGTTTCTGTAAAACTTTTTAAAGAATTTTTAATTTAAAATTTTTAATTTAAAATGAAATCTAAATTCAAGAAATTCTGAAAATTAGGGAATTTAATTGATTTAAAATTTAGGCGTTTAAAATTTAATAAAAATTTCAAATTTCAAATTTCAAATTGATTTTAAAATATAAAAAACAAAAATAATACAAATGGACACTCTTGATCTGAATATTTTTATCGTTCCATTGATGTGGTTTTTCTCAATCGCAGTTTTTGGCAGTGGAATTTTTATGATTCTGCGCAGTTGGTTGAATTTTCGCGCACAGGTGAATCGTAGCATGAACATGGATTTGGAAGTTGTTAGGGTGACCAAAATTTTCAAAGATAAGAATGAAAAAGCTGGGGATAATCAATCCTGGAAGGAGGAAATTGGTGCGATGGAACAATTACTTGTGACGCTGGCTAGTATTAAAGAAAAAAAATCCATTCTGGGTCATCTTTTATATAGTGAGCCGTATCTTGCGCTTGAAATTGCCAATCCCTCTAGTAGTGAGGAAATCTTTTTCTATTTGGCTGTTCCACGCAAATTTCGTGAAAGTATTGAAAAGCAAGTACATAGTTATTTTCCAAACGCTTCGGTGGAAAAAGTTCCAGACTACACAATTTTCATGCCTGGCAGTTTCACGGCGGCAGCTTCACTGACTTTGAAGCGGGGTCATGCTCTGCCAATTACAACCTATGAGCACATGGACATTGATCCGCTTAATGAAATTTCAAACGCTTTGAGCAAATTGGAAACTTTGGATGAAGGGGCGGTGATTCAACTGATCTTGCGACCAGCCGGTAAGGCTTGGCGAAGGCATGGCAAGGAAATTGCTCACAAAATGCAACAAGGTCAACAACTTAAGGACGCCAACAGTTCCTTGGCAATGGAGCTTGGCAAAGGCGCTATTCAAGTTTTTAGAACTAGCAATAATTCGGAAAATCAATTTCAAAAAGGCACGGTTCAACTTACACCAGAAGAGCAAGAATTGCTCAAGAAAATTGAAACCAAATCCAACAAGGTTGGCTTTAGGGTGAACATTCGGTTGCTCGCCTCAGCCAGAACTCAACAGCGCGCTGATGAAGTGTTGGCTCACATTGAAAATTCCTTTGCTCAGTTTGAAAATCATGAAGTCAATCATTTTATTGTCAAAAAAAGATTAAAGGGCAAAAAGATTGCCTATGATTATATCTTTAGGAATTTTGACGAAGATAATTCAGTGATTCTCTCTACGGAAGAGATTTCCAGTATTTTTCATTTTCCAATCTCTACCACAGAAACTCCGAAAATAAAATGGCTCAAATCCGGAGCGGCGCCACCGCCAATGAATATTCCCGAGACTGGAATTTTGCTGGGCTATAATGATTATCGGGGTGCAAGAACTGAAATAAGACTAAGCGACAATGATCGACGTCGGCATCTTTATGCTATTGGGCAAACTGGAACGGGAAAATCTAATTTTCTCCAAGAAATGGCCAAGCAAGATGCGAAAAATGGCAAAGGTTTTTGCTTTATTGATCCTCATGGTGATGCGATTGAAGATATTCTGACTTCCATTCCCAAAGAGCGTGCGGAAGATGTGATCATTTTTGATCCTTCTGATATGGAACGCCCATTTGGACTAAATATGCTTGAATATGATCCGATGCATCCCGAACAAAAAACTTTTGTGATCAATGAAATGATTGGAATTTTCGATCAACTCTATGATTTGAAAGCCACTGGTGGTCCGATGTTTGAGCAATATGTGCGCAATGCGATGCTTTTGATTATGGAGGACCCGGAATCCGGCAGTACTTTGATGGAAATTTCCAAGGTGTTGGCTGATGAAGATTTTCGCAAGATGAAACTGACCAAATGCAAAAATCCCGTGGTGTCAGATTTTTGGATCAAGGAAGCTGAAAAGGCTGGAGGGGATGCAGCCCTGGCCAATATGGTGCCTTACATTACTTCAAAGCTTACAACTTTTGTTTCCAATGACATGATGCGCCCAATCATCGCACAGCAAAAAAGTACGCTCAATTTTCGAGAAATCATGGATGATGGAAAAATTTTGTTGGTGAAGCTTTCCAAGGGAAAAATTGGCGAAATCAATGCGCATCTTTTGGGAATGGTGATTGTGGGGAAAATTTTGATGAACGCTTTGGCCCGTGGGGACATGCCGGAAGATCAAAGGCGAGATTTCTATCTTTATTTGGATGAATTTCAAAATGTCACCACAAATTCAATTTCGCAAATTCTTTCTGAGGCGCGAAAATATCGTCTGTGTTTGGTGATTGCCCATCAATTTATTGGACAACTTAGTGAACCAATTTCTAAGGCGGTTTTCGGTAACGTTGGCTCAATGATTGCCTTGCGAGTCGGTCCGGAAGATGGGGAATTTTTGGAAAAACAATTTGCGCCAATTTTTTCAGCTAGCGACTTGGTTAATGTTGACAACTACAAAGGTTTTGCGCGGGTGCTGCTTAATGGCGAACTTTCCAAACCTTTTAATGTTAATTTTTATCCCCCAACGCGAGGCAATCAGGAAATCGCAAATTATCTCAAGGAACTTTCTCGTCTCAAATATGGTCGCGACGCTGAAATCGTCAATCGTGAAATCATGGAACGCGCCAAATTTGCCCGACAAGCGAGTTCAGGTTTTTAGCCCCAGTGGCGCTTGCCACGGGGTAAACGTTCTTAGCTTTTTGGTGGCATTGTTCTTTCTGTGTATTTATGCTAGAATATGGCTATGAAAGCGATAAATGAGGAAAAATTAAGAGAAATTGCCCAAAAGCACG
Organism: uncultured bacterium; assembly: GCA_903851135.1. Taxonomy (GTDB): domain Bacteria; phylum Patescibacteriota; class Minisyncoccia; order Moranbacterales; family GWC2-37-73; genus CAIPMZ01. Next base: position 46,346 of record CAINNK010000045.1, read on the forward strand.
AGTTGAAATTGTTGCTGGTTTTTGGTTCGCAGGCAAGTGGAAAAACGCATAAATTTAGCGATTATGATTTTGGTTTTTTGGCTAATGCTAAGCTTAATTATCAGCAGAAAAGTGAGCTTGAAAATGATTTGGCAAAATTGGTGGCCTGTCAATTCGTGGAAGTTGTTGATTTGAAAAAAGCCTCTCCTTTTATGCTGAAAGAGATTATTAAAAATAATCAGCTTCTTTTTGAACAGGAATTTGAATATGAAAATTTCTTTTCCTATGCGGTGCGAACTTATTTGGACGCTGAAAAATTGTTCAATTTGCAAGACCAGCTTTACACCCAGACAATTAAGAAATATAAAGAAAAAATATATGCCCAATAAAGAATTACTTAGGCGGAAAATTAATAAAATTGAAAACTATATTAAGGAAATCGAACCCTTATTAGTGCTAACTAGCAACGAAATTGTCAGTGATATTTTGAAGTTGCGAACGGTGGAGCGGAATTTTCAATTAATTGTTGACACAATGCTGGATATTAATACGCACATTATTTCTAGTGAAAATCTTAAAACTCCTGAAACCTTGCAAGAAACCTTTTTAATACTTGGTGATGGTGGTGTTTTGCCAGTTGATTTCGTCAAAAAGATTGCTCCTGTGGTTGGCCTGCGAAATATTGTGGTGCATGAATATGAAAAAGTGGATAACGAAAAAATGATGCAAGACCTCAAGGACGGAATTTCCCAGTTTGGCGAGTATCTTATCAGTATTGATAATTTTTTGCAAAAAGCTTAGTCTTTTTTGGAATTCAAAATATAAAAACAAAAAAATCCCGCTTCTTTGGAAGCGGGATTTTTGAAAATAAAATAAAGAAGATGAGGAGTATTTATTTAGCGGGTCTCTTGATAATTAAATCTTGTGCTGGGTTGTCGGTTTTGAGATTATCGATAATTTTTTCAGCAACGTCATCAACTAGCATATATTCTTTGATATCATCGGGATATTTTTCTTGATAAATTTCAGTTTGCATTCCTCCCGGATAAATGGCGTATATTTTGATGTCTTCTGAGACTTCTTTTCTGATTGATTCAGTCAGGCCCTTTATTGCAAATTTTGAGGAGCAATAGGCGCTTATCAATGGTTTTCCATCAAGACCAGCCGTTGAATCGACATTTATTATGGTCCCACTTTTCTGAGTTTTCATAATTTTTAAAGCTACTTGGCAACCATAAAAATAACCAAAAAAATTAATATCAAACAATCTTTTTAGTTTAGCGATATTTACATCCTCGACTAAGCTAGGGGCAATTTGGATGCCAGCATTATTAATCCAAATATCAATCACACCATATTTACTGATAACATAGGTGGCAAGATTTTCGAGGTCTTCTGACTTCGTTACATCAGCCAAAGAAAAGTCTGCTGATATTTCCTGGCTTACTTTTTTCAAATCTTCAATGTTGTCACTTGAAACAATCACTCGGCAATTTTCTTTTTTAAAAAACTCAGCCAATGATTTTCCAAAGCCCTTACTTCCGCCAGTGATAATAACTACCTTATTTGTTAGGTTCATAATTCTATAATTATGTTATTAATTAAGCCTTAATTAAGAATATCTAAAATAGTATTTTTCATTTGTAGATTTGTAGCCAATGTGTAGATTTATGGGTTCTTCGTAAATTCGTATCTGCTTCGCCTGCCTGCCGGTAGGCAGGTAATTCGTAGAGAATTCCTATTGAATCGCCATCGAAATCAACCCACTTAAAGTCACCACATAGGCGGTTTTATTTTTTTCATCAACGGCAAGAGCTGTGCCATTCTTAAGGTTTTCGCTATAAAATTGAGCGGTGATTGAGCCGCTGGCCTTGTCATATTGCACCAAGCGTGAATTTTTGGTATCCAATGCGTAGAGCGATTTCAAATCAATATTGGTAAATATTTTGTCAAATTGCACTGGTGTATTGGAGGTTTCTAATGTCAGGGCTTCCTGTTTGCCTTTGGAGAACTTGAGAACTTGGTTGTTTTTAACAATATAAACACTGTCGTCGATTGTCAGGTCGGAAGTGCTATCAAGGGTGACATTGTCCTTCAACCAGTTTATTTGATCTCCAAAACCACCGTCAGCTCTTGGATAGCGGGCAATTTGGTTGGCAGCCGGATCAAGCACATAAAGATAAGTCAGATAAGTTCCAATCAAACTGGAAGCTGAAGCGTTGCCAAGATTGATTTTGTTTTCGGAAAATTTTGAGTTGGCTGGCGTAAAAGACGAAACTTTATTTTGGTCCGTAAGGAGTATCACGGTTGAAATTGAGGACATGTAGGTTGAAGTGACAATATTGCCAATGTTGCTTGGCAGCGGATATTCGAATTGTTGTCCATTTTTCAGGGTGATGACATTTTTGTCGGTCGTTGTGATAATGTTGCCGTCAGTCACTAGGACATTTTTAAGGTTGGTTTTGGAGAGCAAATTTGTTGTCTCGTTGTTGAAGCTGATGTTTTTTTCATTTGCTAATTTGGCAACTTGTGAAATTGGAGCAACCGGCAAATCTTTGATGGTGGCTGGTTTTGGTCGGTTGAGCCAGTTGGCGATAAAGATTGGCACAACGAAAATTATCACCAAAGATAATAAGGCATTTATTTTTTGCTGCGAAGTCATTTTTTGATAAAGCCCTTTTAATTTTGAAAGATGGGGAATAATCTTTGAATCTTTCAGGTTTAGTTTTTTGTTTTTTGTTTTTTGAAAAATAGCAGTAATCCAGTATGATAGTGGTCGTTGGATTTTTTGCAATGACTTAAAGCTCGCAATTATTTTTGCAGTTGCTTGGCCAAGAAAAAAATTCAATCTTTCAAATAAAAGTTTGAAGCGTTGTTGATTTTTAAAATCCGTTTGTTGATTAGTCTGCAGAGCTAATAACTCCTCATCTTCGGCACTGTTATTTTCCTCGTTTTCAAAATTTTCTTGTTGGGCAGCTGAAAATTCTTGAACAGATTGAGGTTTTTCTTTGAGGTTTATTATTTCAGCCAGTTTTCTTTTTGGGCTAGGGTTTGGTCTTGGTTGTTCTGTTGCTGGTTCTGGCTCACGCATGTCCTCTAGTATTTTCTCGGCTTGCGCTTGCTGCAGGAGGAGTTGTTCTTGTTCAAGCTGAAGTTCTTTTTCGGCCTGGACTTGTTGTTGGCGTAACTCGGCTTTGTTTTTGACTTGCTGGATTTTTTTTGCCAGTCGTTTTTTGAGTAAATTGGCATTTCTACCTAGGCTGTTTTTGGTAAAATTCCAACCGTCAGTCATTTTTTCAACGGTCAGTTCCCAATAATGTTGCGCCTGACTAATCTCTTCCGGTGGAGCTCCTCCTTGGACATAGATGTGGCCAGTTTTTTTGTCAGTATATTCTGTTGTTGGCGATTCTTCCTGCGTCTGATTCAAGTCGACAATCGTTGAAGAAATAACATTTTTTTCAGAAAAAGCCGTATTACTGAAAACGTTAATGCTTTCTTGTTCGAAATCATCATCAATGGTAGTTAGTTTTTTTGCGGCAGGAATTTTTTTGGCTTCTTCAAAATCAGTCACAATGGTTGCGATCATCTCCAGTTCATTTGAAAGCGCTGTTTTCAAAAATTGCACGAATTGTTGCTTGGTTAGTCGCTCAAGATTTTTTTTGAGATCTGACAACTTGAGAATATGAAAAATATCTTCACAGGTGATGATGAGGCGATCTTCTTTTTCAAGCCTACCACTGGAAACGTTGATAAAAGTCTTGAGTGGGTGTGGCGCGTTTTCATCTGAAGAGAGGCCTTCACCGATGTCGGTTAATATTTTTTTTCGGCTAAGGAAAATTTTTGCATTGCCGGCAACTGTAAAATGAATAGAGTTCTTTTCAATGACGCAAATTGCTGCGTGCAGTTTTCCAATCCACTCCACGTTGCCGTGTTTGGCAACTTCTGATAAGGCTAAATTGACTTTGTGTAGGGCGCTGTCAAAACTTTCAGTAACAGATCTTCTGGGATTGGTGTAGTATTCTTTCTTTAAAACAGAAGTAAGGAAGTTCACAACGTAAGCTGATTCTTCACTGTATTCCTTGATTTCAAAAAAACCAATCAGATTGCCCAGTGGTTTTTGATAAATGTTTTCTGGAGCATATTCAAAAAGCTCAATGTAGGGCTTGAGCGAGGAGTTGTTTATCACCAAAATAGGGGAAATGTTTTTTTGCAGTTCCTTGATGGAGTCTAATTTTTTTTCAGTATTCTTAGCGGGCATTTGTTTATGATTATAACACAGTTGGTCGAAATAATCACTATCAGTATTCTTTTATAATAGCCCAAATTGACTTTGGTTGCAATTGGTTTTTTTGTATTTTTGCATATAGGAGCACTTAGGGACTAAGTCCCCAATTGGGGACTTAGTCCCTAAGTGCGAATTCAATATATAAACAAAATTATCTATAAAAACTCCATTTGACACACTAAGCTGGGGGGGGGGTAAAATAAAAGCAAATAGGGGAACTTAATTAAAAAAATAATAAACCTAAACTTTTGGAAATTATTTTTTTTAAAAAATATTTTTCGAAAACAAAATTATGGGAATCGAAGATGGAGGTTTTAACCTTCCGCAAAAAAAAGAGAAGAATTCTAAAGATGAGCGCAAAAAAGGAACAGGCGAATTTACACCTGATGAAGGTAGCGAGCAAATTCCCTCTTTAATGGGAAAATGGAAAGTAAATGAGGGCGAGATAGAAGAACTTTTTTTGGAAAACAAAAAAAACGCTGAGTTGAAACGCGAGGAATGGGAACAAAAAGTTGAGTCAGTGGATTCTTTTGAAGAAAATCAAGTTGTTATTGAAGCTAAAGCCACTTTTGAAAAAGGAGAATGGGATATTCCAGGGCTTGAAAGTCCAAAATCAATTCAAAATGATCCAATGTTCAAAGACAGTGCGGTGGAGTTATTAAAAAATGGTTCTTTCAATATTTATGACGGTGTCGATTATAAAGATGCTGATTATATAAGTAATTATACATTTTGTTCTTCACCTTATCCAGCTGAATCATTTTTTTCTGCAGATGGAAAAAAAGTCGAGGTTGGTGGTGAAAAAGGATTTCTTTGGGCTCAGCATATTGGAAAAATTGGAAGACGTAATAATTCAAAACAATTAGAAGAATATTACAGATATGAGGCGACGGAAAAAATAAGTGTGGGAGACTGGGAAAAGCTTAAAGAAAAATTTGGTTCAGTTGTTTTAGATCATGGATATAGAAATAAAGATGGTGAAATTGAAAAAGCAGAATATATAAAACTTTATGCACACAATGGTTATCCACTTTTGATAGTTCGAAAAAGTGAAGGAGATATTGAGGTAGTTGGTGGCAATGAAGTTCAAGATCTTCAATTAAATGTGTCAAATGAATTTTCTTATGGCAGTGAATATAATGAACTTGCAGATAAAGAGGAGGATTCAGTTGTTGCGTATAAGATAAGAGCGCATAAGATAAGCAAGAAAGAGAATGAGATTAGATCAAAGGAAATAGGTTCTCTCAAGAATGATTTTGAGAAGACAGTGTATTTAATTTCTGCTGTGTGGCAACATTAATTTCTCTTTCTAGTAAGAAATAGTTGAGAAATTTCAATAAAATCCCCCAAGTTGAACCCTTGGGGGATTTTTGTTATGCTGGGGATATGCGGAAAACAACTTTTGCTAATGGTGAATTTTATCACATCTACAACCGTGGCGTCGACAAGCGCGAGGTATTTTTGGCTGAGGCAGACTACGAAAGGTTCTTGATTTGTTTGCGAGAATTCAACCGCATCGAAGCGATTGGGAGTTTGTATGAAAAAAGTTTCAAAAAAGTAGAGCACTTAGGGACTAAGTCCCCACTTGGGGACTTAGTCCCTAAGTGCGAGCCCCTTGTTGAAATTGTTGCTTATTGTTTGAATCCAAATCATTTTCATTTAATTCTAAAACAAATTTCAGAAAAAGGAATTAGTAAATTCATGCTGAAGGTAAGTACTGGTCATACTACTTATTTCAACAAGAAGTATAAACGTAGTGGTTCATTGTTTCAAGGGCCATTTAAGGCAATTCAAATCGATTCGAATGACTATCTGCTTTATCTTTCTGCCTATGTGAATAGAAACTATTTTATTCATAACTTGGGGACTAAGTCCCCAAGTGAAATCTCGCAAGGTGAATGGAAATATTGCAGTGCTTTGGATTATTTGGGAAAAAGAAATGGAAACCTTTGTAACAAAAGCGCAATCCTTGATCAATTTAGGAGTGTCAATGATTATGAAATATTTTTGAATGATAACGCTGTGTACTTAAAAGAGAAAAAAGAATTGGAGAAATATCTATTGGAGGAATAAAACAGAAGAGAAAATTTCTTAGGGACTAAGTCCCCAATTGGGGACTTAGTCCCTAAGAAATTTGTTGCATTAACTTTAAATATGCCAAAAGGGCGGGTTGCTATTTGGCATGGGAGCTGTATAATAGAGGTAAAGTTGCTTGTCCAGGTTAGCGTTTTTTGCGTATATCCTAAGAGCTTAATTTAATTTAAATTTTTTTAAAGAATTTTTTTGAGCAAGGCTCACTGAAATTCACATTATTGGTTATGTCTGAAGTCCTTGAAATGCTTTTTGGTTCGAAAGCAAGAGTTAGGGTGTTGAGATTTTTTCTGCTTAATAGTGAAAATGAATATAGTGTTGAAGAGATTACCAAAAAAAACATGTTGACTTCGGCTGCTGTTCGTAAGGAAGTAAATTCTCTCAAAAAAATAGGTTTTGTTAAGGAAAAAACCAAAAAAGGTGTGAAAACATATTTGCTTGATTCTTCGTTTCATTTTTACTCAGAGCTGAAAAGTTTATTTTCAAAATCAACCGCTTCTCCGGAAAGTAAAAGTCTTGCGCGGCTAAAAGGAATTGGGGACGTAAAGCTGGCGTTAGTGAGTGGGATTTTTTTGAACTATCCGAAAAGTAAGGTAGATATGGTGCTAGTGGTGAATAATGTGAGTCGTTCAAAGCTAAAAAATGTTATGAGTAGTCTTGAGGCTGAGATAGGCAAGGAGGTCAGTTTTGCACTCATGAACAGTGAAGAATTCAAATATCGCTTGGACATGTTGGATCGTTTTTTGTTGGATTTCCTGGAAGGTCCTCATACTGAACTGATAGATAAGATTCCTGGACTCAAGAGATTTATTTTGGGATTGAAAAAATACTAAAATTCAGGGGTTAACTTTTCTTTTTAGTAAAGAAAAGTTACAAAAGAAAATCGCGCCTATCTCGCGCTGTCAAAATTACTACGCTGCTTCGCTAAAAATTCCCGCTGCACTTTTTCTGCTGAAAAAGCTCGCTTGAAATTTTTTACGCTCATCCGCTTTTAATTTTGAAACGCGCTTCGTATGGCGCAGGGGAATGCGGAAATGCAAATTCTAAAATTTAAATTCTAAAATCAGTTTTTTATGTCCTATCTTATTTTTATCATAGTTATCATCTTCCTAGCTGCTTTGCTGTGGTTGGTTTTTGATTTGAAGAAAAGAATTATTTCGGGTGCTAACGACAGGGAAGCGCGGGATCGAATGGTTTCTATGCAGCAATCATTGCAGCACATCGTGGAGGAAAATCGCGAGTTGCGAAAAGAAATTGATTCAAAACTTTCACAGACTCATCGCGCTGGTCAAGAGCAGATGACTCAAACAATTCGCACTGTGCAGGGGATCACGGAGCAATCGGCTAAGCTTATCAGTAATGTGACCGAAAAACTCACTAAACTTGATGAGACCAATCGTCAGGTGGTGAATTTTTCAGCTCAATTGCAAAATTTGCAAGATATCTTGAAAAATCCGAAGCAGCGCGGAGTTTTGGGTGAATATTTTTTGGAAGAAACTCTCAAGAATGTGCTGGGGCCAAAATCGTATCAAATGCAATATAAGATGGGCAAGAGTGACAAAACTCAACAAGATTTGATTGTGGATGCGGTGGTTTTTGTGAAAGACAAAATTGTGCCAATTGATTCAAAGTTTTCTTTGGAAAATTATGAGCGAATTTTAAATTGCACTGATGGTGCCGAGCGAGAAAAATTCGAAAAACTTTTCAAGCAAGATTTGAAAAATCGAATAGATGAGACTTCAAAGTATATTCGTCCTGAGATGGGCACGATGGATTTTGCTTTTATGTTTATTCCCTCGGAAGCGATTTATTATGATTTACTGGTGAATAAAGTTGGGGCCGCTCAAATCAACACGCGCGACTTGATTGAATATGCTTTTCAAGAAAAGAAAGTTATTATTGTTTCGCCCACTTCTTTTTTGGCTTACTTGCAAACAGTGTTGCAAGGTCTGCGAGCTTTTCAAATTGAGGAAAATGCCAAGGAAATTTTGGCTAACGTGGAAAAACTTGGCAAACACATTGCGGCCTATGATGAATATTTCAAAAAATTAGGTAATAGCTTAGGCACCACGGTGAATCATTTCAACACTGCCTATAAGGAACTTGGAAAAATTGACAAGGATGTTGCAAAAATAACCGACAAGGAAAAAGCTATTGAAGTTTTGGTAATTGAAAAACCGCATGAGTTAGTCTAAATATTTTAAGTGGGTGCAATAAATAATCAAATGCAGTTACTAAGGGGGGTAAAACTAAAGTTAAAAAAGTTTTTTTTGCAAGAATATTTTCACAGTGGGCTTATTCAATGGGTGCTTATTGGTTCCCTTATTCTGAATGTTGCCAATTGGATTTTTATTGCTTTTTTCATCAGACCGGTTGATTTTCCAATCATTCTGCATTATAATGTGTATTTCGGGGTGGATGTGATTGGCAGTTGGTGGCAAATGTACTTCATGCCACTCATCGGGCTGTTGATTTTGCTTGTAAATGCCTTTTTGGGCTATTTATTTTATCAGAAAAAAGAAAGGATTGCTGCGCACCTGTTGATGCTTGCGACTTTTGTCGTTCAAATAGGTCTTTCAGTTGCAGTGGCAAGTTTGCTTTTAATAAACTACTAGTATGGAACAATTTTTATTCCCAGATCCAAAAACCACCCAGCCGCGAGCTCGTTTTGCCCAAAGAACGATGGAGATAATTCCTGGCATCCTCACTTGGACAACCTTGATTGGCATGGTGGTGCTTTCTTTTGCGCTACCAATTTGGATGGCAGTTTTCATTATTCTTTTTGATATTTATTGGATTTTCAGAACTATTTTTATTACCTATTATTCGGTGGTTGCTTATCGACGTTTTCAAAGTGGAAAAAAACTTGATTGGTGGGAGCGTTGTCAGAATATTATTCATCCTTTGGCATACAAAGAGGATTTGGCTAAACGCATTATTATATTAAAAGATATCTTGAGTGAGATGACTGCTTTTGGTGATCGTCGAAAATTAAAGCAGGAAATTGTTAGACTTGTTGAATATAAAAAAGATGTGCAGCGGCTTATTTTGGCCGGACATGAAATTTGGGATTGGCGAAAAATCGTGCATGTGGTGCTGCTTCCGACTGCCAATGAACCGGCCGAAGTCATTGAGCCAGCTATTCAAGCGGTGATGGACTGTAATTTTCCAAATCAACAGATCATTATTTTACTGGCAACAGAAGAGCGCGAGCCGGAAAAACAGCGAACAGAAAAGATTGATTATTTGCAAGCCAAATTTAAAGGAGTTTTTAAGGATTTTTTGGTTACGGTGCACGAGGTTTCTGACAATGAAATGAAATGCAAAGCTTCAAATGCAACCTATGCAGCCAAAAAATTAATGACCTACTTGAATGAAAATGAGATTGATTATACGCGGGTGATTTTTTCGAATTTCGATTGTGATAGCGTTTGTCATCGACAATATTTTGCAGCACTAACTTATGCCTATATTACTGATCCAAAACGGTTGCAGCGTTCTTATCAACCCTTGCCGATGTACCATAATAATTTGTGGGACACTAATGCTTTTGTACGCGTGATTGTGACTGGTTCTTCTTTCTGGCATATGTTTCAAAGCACTCGTCAGCAAATGGTGACTTTTTCTTCGCATAGTGAACCTTTTGACACCTTGGTGCGGGTGAATTTTTGGCCACTTAATATGATTAGTGAAGACTCGATTATTTATTGGAAATGTTTCACTTATTACCACGGGGACTATAAAGTAAAGCCAATTTATTTGCCCGTATCTTTGGATGCGGTGTTGGCGGAAACTTATTGGAAGACTATCAAGAATCAATATAAGCAAAAAAGACGTTGGGCTTATGGGATTGAAAATTTTCCAGTTATTATGCGAGCGATTTGGCCTGACAAAAAAATCAAAACCAGAAAAAAGCTTTCAATTGCTTTTGAGATGCTGGAAGGTCATCACTCTTGGGCAACTTCTGCTTTTATCTTGGCGGTTTTGGGATGGCTGCCATTGATTTTTGGTGGCTCAGCTTTTAATGAAAGTGTGTTGGCGCATAACTTGCCATTCGTGACTCGTTATCTGATGACCTTGGCAATGGGCGGCTTGGTTATATCTATGTTTTTAAACTTTTTTCTCTTGCCGCCGCGACCGGCAAAATATTCCAAAAAAAGATATATCTATATGTTTTTGCAATGGTTTCTAGCTCCGATTATTGCGCCTACGCTTGGCGCTTTGCCAGCCATTGATAGCCAAACGAGAATTTTGTTTGGAAAATATTTTGGTGAATTTTGGGTGACAGAAAAAGTACGAAAAAAATAGCGTATTTTTCGAATATCTAGATGTTTACGTATCTGCTCTCAAATTCCTAGAGTGTATTTTCTTGAGAAAATTTTCCCTGGTCTATTTTAAGTCTTTATCACTAAAAAACTGATTGTAGGTAATTTCAGATCAAATACATAAGTCCTAGAATAAATCTTTCATGGAAAGCAATATTTTTTTGACACCTTTTTTACTTGCGTTTTCTGTTGCTTTTTTTTTGCTCTTGACGCTCGTGCGATTTTTTCAAAATTATCAATTTGCGAGCACAGGCAAAAGGATATCATTACGACATATTCATAACGTGGGAATCTCTCGTTTTGGAGGCGTGGCGATAATTTTATCTTTTGCGGCTGCTTTGTTGCTGGATAAAAAATTAGTAATTTCCAGTCAATTGCTTGGCGTGCTTTTTGCCAGTGTGGTCATTTTGATTTTCGGCATTCTTGATGATCTGTGGCAATTGTCATGGAAAAAGCAATTATTTTTTCAAACAGGTGTAGCGCTATTTGTTTTTTTGATTGGGATTAAATTGGAATACGTGACTAACCCTTTGGGCGGAATTTTTTTTCTAGATGGAGGTTTTGGGTCAGTGCTGAATTTAATATTGGTTGTCTCTTGGATCTTGTTGATTATTAATGCTATGAATTGGGTTGATGGGGTTGATGGGGTTAGTGGCGGGATTTCAGCCATCGGCGCCTTGGCAATCTTTTTTGTTAGTTTGCGACCGGAAGTTAATCAACCGCCGGTTGCGATAATCGCAGCAGCTTTGTTGGGCTCAATATTTGCTTTTCTTGTGTTCAATTTCAATCCGGCTAAAATATTAGCCGGGACAAGTGGTAGTGTCTTTATGGGATTTATTCTGGCCATTCTGGCCTTGTTTGCTGGCGCAAAAATTGCCACCACGCTGCTTGTTTTGGCTGTTCCAATCATTGATGCGCTTTGGGTTATCAAGCGGCGTTTCAGCTCCAGGGCAAGTGTTTTTAGAGCTGACAGGCGACATCTCCATTATCGTTTGCTTGAGTTGGGTTGGTCGCAAAGAAAAATTTGCCTTTTCTATTTGTTGATTACATCATTGATAGCAATCATGGCTCTAAACACAAGAGCGGTGGGGAAGGCGATTATTTTCTTTACCGTCATTGTTTCAATGCTTTTTGTTTATATTTTTGTTGACAAAAAAGGGCAATCAAATAGTAATCAATAACTAGTAATTAGTAACTAGTAATTAGTAAAAAGTAGGCATTGATTTTGATATGACTAGGAATAATATTTTAAAATTGGTTGGCGTGATTACTTTAGTGGTTTTGTTGGTCGGATATTTTTTTTGGAAAAATAATTTTTCCGAGAATGGTCAGTTCAATCAAATTGTGATCCGGAGGCATGTTTTTAAAGCTGAAGTTATCACTACTCAAGAAAAAAAGGAAAAAGGTCTTGGGGGAAGAAAATCAATTTGCGGTGACTGTGGGATGCTTTTTGTTTTTGATAAAGCTGGAAAGTATGCTTTTTGGATGAAAGACATGCAATTTGCGCTTGATATTCTTTGGATTAAAGATGGCAAAATAAACTTCATTGAAAAAAACGTGCAACCTTCATTTCCAGCGACAATGACACCATCAGAAAATTCCAATCAGGTTTTAGAATTTAACGCTGGAACTGTCGATAGGCTTGGGATCATAATTGGAGATGAAGTGCTTTGGACAGATTCTGGAAACTAGATTTCAGATTATAGAATTGAATAACACAAAACCCCGTATTTACGGGGTTTTGTGTTTCAAAAGAAAAAAATTCAATTGAAGAAAAGAACGATAATTTCAGTTTAAGTTTGTTGTAATAACTTACAATGTAGAAACTCTTGCTGAATATTTCTGGAGATTTTTCAGCTGTTTATCATTCAAGTTTTTAGATTGGCTGATAGCTTTCTGAATCAAATCTTTTGAAAATTCAACGGAGGTCCCAATATGAACTCCTCCTGAATGAGTGACATTTTTTCGAAGATAGTCTTCGACATAAATCTTGTGCTCCTTAGTCAAAGCTGAATCAGCATTCTTTTCAAGATAGTTTGCTGCTGCTTGTCTAGCTAGCGTTGTCAAACCATCTCCTTTGCCGGCAGTTTCAACGAATGAACTTTCAGTTTCTTGGCTTGATGAAGCAGTTGAAACTTTTGTAGTTGAAGTGCTGGTTGAAGCTGGTTTTGCGTCAGTGTTTGAAGTGTCAGTCGCAGCGTTTTGATCTTGCGCTGTTTGATCAGAACCTGAATCAGTTGCTGTGTCAGATGTTCCTCGGTTTGAATATGAGTATATTCCGCCTGCAATTGCAACAACTATGATAATACTGACGATAATGCGCAGATTATCTTGAAACCATCTTTTAATTTGTTGATTTTTTTCATCTTGTGATTGAGGGGTGTATTCTTCCATTTGGTTGTCACCTTCCTTTCTAGCTTGCCCCGGGTGATTAGGCTGCGGTTTTTGACGCAACAAACCGGTCAGGGCGTTTAAAGAGATTAATTGTCAAAGGTCGCTTTCGTTGAAGCTCCCAGCTCCTAGGAATTACATGTAAAAATGATTTCTTTACATTTTATCTTACCAAATAATACAATTGGTAAAATAAAGAACAAATATTCGAAATTCAAAAGGGCTGGCTTCTTTCCTTTAGTCTATATATTGTAACTTAGCGATTTTTGAGCGTCAACTAGACAAATACTGCCTTTTTGGGCGTAATAAAAGGCCGAAAGTGTGCAATAGCGATTGTAAAAATTAAAAATTTATAATGTTTATTTTTTAATTTGAAATACATAAAATATGAAATATAAATTTTAATTTTTAAGCTTGAAATTTATATTTGAGAATGAAGTTAAAAAATTTTTAAAAAATAATTAAATATTTTTTTTTGGATTAAATTGATTGTCTCGGATTTTGTTTTTAAAATTAAAAATATTTTTTTTGGAAAAAATAAAAAATTTGTAGAAAAACTTTTCTTTTTTAAACTTAAAAATAAAAAGAAGATAATTTGTTGTGTATGATATAATGCAGTAATAATGGGGTTAAGAAATAATTTCAAATTTCAAATTTCAAATTTCAAATTTTTTGTGACTGTGGATAACTTTTTTGCATTGCTTTTTGAAAAATATGTATTATAATTAAACGAGTAAGAGAAAGTTTTTGATGTCATTTTCAATTAGAAAAACATCAAGAGAAAAATAAAAATTAAAAATATTTGTTTGGATAAAAGTATGTAGTTTCAAAGATTTATTCTCGCACCGTTTCTTGAGATCATTCAAAAGTTTGGATGTAAAAAGAGAAACGGTGCGAGAAAAAAGATCTCGCTTCATGCTTGAAGAAAAAAACAAATTATTGAAAAGGAGGTGACTTAACATGGCAGTAAAAAAAGTAGCAAAAAAAGCAGTTAAGAAGGCAGCTCCTAAGAAAGTTGCAAAGAAAGCTGTAAAAAAAGCTGTAAAGAAAGCAACAAAAACTGTAAAAAAGGCAGTTAAAAAAGCAGCTCCAAAGAAAAAAGTTGCAAAAAAAGTTTCAAAGAAAAAATAAGTTAGTTTTTGATACTTTCGTTGTTTTTTCCGATTTCATTGTAAATTGGAATGCATCAACAAACTAAAGACCCTCTAATCTGGAGGGTTTTTAGTTTGTTGATGCATGAGACTAGGTGGGTATATACAAATTGTTGTCTTCAGGAGCTAAGTTAGAAATTTTTACTTCCCTTATTTCCTTTTTGGGACACGCACCTTGGCTAGGAACTATAGCCAAGGGCTCAGAGTCGCTGTCACTCCTATGGTCTAAAAAGCAAATAAGCTCGTAAAAATTCAAAGGTAAATTTCTGTCAGAATTATATATTGCGCATAATTCAGTATGAACTTATGAAATTTCTATTTTACAGACCCGCCATTTGTTGGCCAAGTCTTTCAAAAATGTTACTTCCTTTGCAAAGCTGAAAATTTTTGTCATTTCTTTTTTCTGAACATGACCTATTTCGCAGAATGCTGTTATTGGGAAGTTTTTTTGTTGCAAAATATTTTTCAATTGAAAGGCTAATTCGCGATATGCATCCAGTCCATCAACTCCGGAATAGAGTGCGATATGTGGTTCATATTTCAATCCTTTCGTTTCCGTGCTTTTGAGTAAATTTTTCCATTCAAGATCCAGATAAGGAAGATTGGCGACAATAATCAGCTTTTCAGGCATTAGCTTTTTAGCTTGTAGTTTCGTAAATTCGGGGAAAAAAGGTGATAGCAAATTTCCGTGGAGGAATTTTATTTTTTTCTCGATGCCATGCAGCTTGGCATTTTTCTTGGCAAGCTTGAGCGCCTCCTTGCTAATGTCAGTCGCGTAGAAGTTCCTAGTCGTTAGTTTATGGTTCACGGTCTGTTGCAGGGTTTTAGCTATTGAAGTAATTATACATCCTGAACCTGTACCAATATCTATGATAGAAACATTTTGATTGTCTGTGAGCTGTAAGCTGTGAGCTACGCAATCTACTAGCATTTCCGTTTCCGGTCGTGGCACTAGGGTATGTTTGCTGACAATAAAATCCAAGCCGTAAAATTCTTTGTGGCCAATCAAATAGGCAATCGGCTCACCTTTGATTCTTCTTTTGATTAACTTACTGATCACCAGTGACTGGTTGCTGGTTACTTGTTTTTCGTCGTGTATTAAAACAAACTCCCTTGTTTTATCAAGAGAGTGAGCCAGGATAAGTTCAATGTCTAGCCGGTCGAGCTTATTTGAATATTTTTTAATAATTTCCTTGATAGTCATGAACGACAATTTTAAATTAGCTTACGCTGTTGCTTCAACCATTTTTAATTTCGTGTCTTCTTCTTGGATAGCTGAAATAATCGGGTCAAGATCACCAGCCAAAATTCCTTCAATATTGCTCCAAGATTGCTTGATGCGGTGATCAGTAATGCGGTCTTGGGGATAATTGTAAGTTCGGATTTTTTCACTGCGATCGCCAGTGCCGATTTGGCTTTTGCGAGCATCGCCAAGTTCTTTGGCGATTTTTTCTTCTTGAGTTTGCAGCAAACGGGAGCGCAAAACTTTTAAAGCTTTGTCTTTGTTTTTCATTTGAGATTTCTCATCTTGACAAGAAACAATCACGCCAGTTGGAATGTGCGTGATACGAACAGCACTTTTGGTGGTGTTGACAGATTGTCCACCGGGACCAGATGAACAGAAGGTATCGATGCGTAAATCATTGTCATTAATAACTAGATCAACTTCTTCGGCTTCAGGTAGTACCGCTACAGTAGCGGTGGAAGTGTGAATGCGACCTTGTTTTTCAGTTTCAGGAATTCTTTGCACGCGGTGCACACCGGATTCAAATTTCATTTTGGCAAAAACCGGATTATCCTCTCTGCCATTGATTTCAAAAACAATTTCTTTGAAACCGCCAACTTCGGTTTGATTGGAATTTAAAATTGAAATCTGCCAACGATTTTTTTCGGCGAATTTGCCATACATGCGAAAAAGACTGGCCGCAAAAAGGCTCGATTCATCGCCGCCAGCTCCACCACGAATTTCCACAATGACATTTTTGTGATCATTGGGATCTTTCGGCAGCAGCATCATTTCAATTTCTTTTTCAATTTCTGCTTTGCGCCCGGCCAACTGAATATTTTCTTCCATAGCCATTTGTTTCATTTCTGGATCTTCCTCGGCTGCGTTGATCATTTCAGCATTTTCTTTCATGCTCTTGCTGATCTTTTCCAATTCATTGATTTTGCCAACCATTTCTGAAAGTTCGGATTGTCTTTTTCCGAGGGTGGCCATCTTTTTCGAGTCAGCCAAAATCTCCGGAGTGCTAAGTTCGGCTGTGATATCTTCGTATTCTTTTTTAATTGTGTTTAGTTTTTCATTCATCTCGGTAGTAGAAATTCAAATGAGTTACGCTCAATTAAACCTCCTTGCTACTAAAAACTTTAATATAAAACAGGTATTTTTTGTTTTTTGAAAATACTCGATTGTTTTTGAATTCTCACTACCGAGCATAGTCACTTGATTATAGCCGATTTAAAGCCAGTTGTAAAGGCTAAAAATATAAAACAAAAACTCGCCAGAGGTCGTTAGACATGGCGAGTGAAAAGGTTATTTAGTGACTAAAACTTTTGCACAAAAAACACAGAAAGAGATTCGCAGTACTTTTTGAACGCCGAATTTCTGTATACATGCTCCCATTCGGGCTCAATGATAATGGTTGCAATCTTTTCATTGGAAACTTCTGTCGCGGTTAGATATTCATTGGATCTGAAGGGCAGACGATTTCGCATGTGATGTAGTTCAATAACCTCTTCATCTGTTGGTAACCGCCATTCATTGAAACCAGTTTTCTTATCAATTTCTTTGCCTATTTCGAGTATGCTATCGAAATTGTGTTTAATACCACTGGTAAATGGCTGAAGAAAATAAGTAAGCAACCCTCCTGGGTGTTCGCGAGTGTATCCAGCGTTGTAGCCTACAGTGTTTGGCTGATAGAAAAAAGAGACAATCCCTCCGCGATAAATATCTCCAATTTTTAAATTATTTTCTGTATCAGTTATGAGCTTTATTCTGTCGGCATGTTTTCTAATTAGCTCATCCTTTAGTCGATGGTTGTAATCTCGTAGCCAACACGCTGGATAGATGCAATTTGGCCATGGAAGAGTCTCCATTTCAGGAGTTGATATCATAAAATCATCTCCAATAAGTCTGACTGCGTATCCCTGTTGAAGAACGCTCTCTAGGTCTGCTTTGTTTTCAATGAGGCCTTCTCGCTTCATCCCTTGTTGGATTATTTTTTCCCAGTCTTTCATTGTGGTAGCTCCTTTTGGAATTTTATTTTTCATTAAACAGGATAAAACTTTTTTAAATGGAAATTTGGGTTGTTTTTTAAAAAATTTTAAAGACCTTCTTTTGGTAAGATTTTTATCCTACGAAAAGACCTACTACTTTAAGACACTTTTGACAAAAAGTCAATGGATTGGTTTTTTACAAAGGCAAGGATGCAAATAAAAGGCTATTGTAAGCCTTTTGTGAATAAAGTATTTTTTAATTCTCAAGTTTGAATTTTTCGTGCAGGGCGGCTAGGTCTTGGTGATCACTTTCCTTAAAACTGCGCTTAGTGATATCGTGAGTTTTAAGTAGCTGTTTGAGGCTCGCACATTGAACAGGAATTCCATTGATAATTCCTAAACCTGTGAGAGAATCTTTTTCATATCCATTCCAATATTTTTCTTCGATTACGTTTCCATTTTTATCAAAATCAAAAGCGTGCACGTCAATTTCGTGTCCTTCATCGTCACTCAAAACAAAATCCCATTTTTTGTCTTCAGCTCTTTCGACTTCTTCAAAACCTTGTGATTTTAAATATACTCTAAACTCGAGCACGTTTTTATGCTCAATGGCAATGTCTAAATCTTTATGCGGGCGAGTTTGTTTGCCAAGCAATGCGTCCACGGCCCAGCCCCCATCAAGCCAAATTTTGATTCTTAGTTTTTCTAATTCGGTATATATATTGACAACATTTTCCGAACTCATTTCATTGATTTGTTGTGATTCTGCTGGCATATTTTTCTGATAATTTGAAAATAAAATTAGCCTGCTTGTTTGCTTATGTTAGCATTAAGATAAAATTTATTCAATTGTGACTTATTTTCATCTTCATGATAAAATAAACTGACTTTATTGCATCTAATATTTTTTATGGATAACGAAGCAGAATTTTTATTTGGTTTATATGAAAAGCATATCAAGGGTACACCTGCGAAAGCTATTGTTGCGGATGTGACTATTTTTCTGTGTCACCTAACAAATTCAGTTTCAAAAACATTAGAAGCAATTCCGACGACAAAAGTTTATATCAATACCAGAGTAGTGAAACATCTTTATGACAAGAAGCCAGCCGAAGAATTTGATTTCGTTGTTCGCTATTTGCACAAAATAGTGAAATATCCTGACTGTGTTTACCAGAATAAAAACCCCAAGCGGGGGCATTTTGCTTTTTTGAAAAAAATAAAAAGCGACAATTACTTGTGCTCGCTTGAAATTTCTGAAGAAGAAATTTTTGTGGTAACGGCTTTTAGGGTTCGAAAAGAAAATTATTTGAAAGAATATGAGCTTTTAGGGAGTTGGAAGGGCGACATTCCTTCATCGTAGTATTTTCGTTACCAGCAAGCTGGACTAGTTATACTCCGCAGTAGAGCCTTTCTGCTTTTCAACCCCTTAAAAACTCACATCTTCTATTACGCAATTACATGATAGCATATTTCAGCCAGCTTGGCACTAGTTGTGGATGATTAAAGAATATAGCATCCACTTATTGCGCTGTCAAGCCAAGGCTTTAATGAAAAAAGCATGCTATAATTATACACGTAGACAAAGCTAACATAAAAAACATATGAAAAACGATAAGGATTTGGAAAAGATTGCTGATTTTTTGTTCGAAGCTGGAATGCTGGCTAAGACACCGCGAAGCGGATTTTATTTTCTGGGCAGTGGTGAGCAAAGTGTAGCTGAGCATGTTAACCGAGTTTGCTATGTTGGTTATGTGCTTGCACAGTTGGCTGGCGACGTGGATGAATCTGAAATTTTGAAAATGTGTTTGTTTCATGATTTCGCTGAAACGCGCGTTTCTGATTTGAACTATGTTCATCAAAAATATACTTCGCGACATGAACATCAGGCAATCGATGATTTGGCAGCTAGTTTGCCGTTTGGTCAAAAAATCAAGCAGATTATTGGCAGCTATGAAGAATGCACAAGCAAAGAAGCATTGCTGGCAAAGGATGCTGACAACATTGAATTTATTTTGGCCTTAAAAGAGCAATGTGATATTGGAAACGAAAGAGCGCAATCCTGGATTAATGCTGCTATGAAAAGACTTAAAACTAAAGAAGGGAAAATGCTGGCTGACAAAATTATTCAAATTGATTCTGATCGTTGGTGGTTTGGAGACAAGGATGATCAATGGTGGGTCACAAGAAACAAGGAATAATTTTAACTGAAAAATTTAAATGAAAAAAGAAAAAATATTTGACTCGGTAACGCAATTTGCAATTCCAATTCTCACTATAGGTTCGCAAATAATAATTTCACTCAAGTTTCCAAAATGGGGTCTTGTTGTTGTGCTCCTGGCTCAGCCTTTCTGGCTATACTCCACTTGGAAATCTTACAAGCAAGTCGGGCAAATCGGCATGTTTATCAACACCGTGGCTTTTACTGCCATAACTATTGTTGGGCTAGTAAACTACTGGATATTAAAATAGCAGCTTGTATTTTATATATCACAAAAAAAGAAGCTCTTATGAGCTTCTTTTTGAATATATTTTTTGAGAAAACTATTTTTTGATCACGTTTTTCTTTTCAGCTTTTGCTTTGACAACCTTGACTGGTTTGGCTTTGATAGCTTCTTTTTTGACAGCAGCCTTTTCAGAAAGTTTCTTGAAGCGATCAACGCGACCGGTGGTGTCAATCATTTTTTTCTTGCCAGTGTAGAAAGGATGGCAAGCGCTGCAGATTTCCGTGTTCATTTCAGCTTGAGTTGAGCCAGTGGTCAAAACTGCGCCACAAGAACAAGTGATAGTTGCAGTGGGATAATAAGTTGGGTGAATTGTTTTTTTCATAGATGTCTTATGGATTTAGCCGTCTTCAATAGCGGAAAAATCCACTTGCTGGTGAGAGGCGGGCAAATAACATTAAAATAGATAAATTGAGTACTCAACTACCGTAGCATGGATGCGCAGAATTGACAAGGGGGCTGGTTCTGTTATACTTGGTCTTGTACTCACTATTTAACAAATACATACTTTCCTTGACCTCTTCCTGTCCCGATTTTATTGGGATTGAGGCCGAAAAAAGGGAAAAGTAGGTGATTGCACCGCCGACAAGGCGGACAGTAATAATTAAGGAATAAGCTCGGTTTGATTTGCTGCCACAAGGCAGAATTTCAGCAGGGCAAACAAACATGGTAGAAAAAAATGCGCAAACAGCTGCTCCTCAGGCGGTTGTGGCAAAAAAAATGGTTGAGCGAGAAAGCTATTTCGCTTCTCTTGATGCGTCCAAAATTGAATTTACACTCGAAGAAATGATGAAAAATGGAGTTCATTTTGGTCATCAAAAAGCTCGTCGCAATCCAAAGATGGATGAATATATTTTCACCACTCGCAAGGGTATTAACATTATCGACTTGCAAAAGACGCAGGAAAAAATGCAAGAAGCGATTGATTTTATTAAAGCTTTGAAAAAAAGCGGTAAAAGCGTTCTTTTCGTGGGAACTAAGATTCAAGCCAAGGACTTGATTCGCGATGTGGCTCAAGTCAGTGGGATGCCGTTTGTGACCGAAAGATGGCTTGGCGGAACTTTCACAAATTTCAAAATTATTCGCGGGCGAACTCGCTACTTGGTAGAATCACAAGATAAACTTGCTCGCAACGAATACAAGAAATACACCAAGTTTGAACAGATGAAAAAGATTGAAGAGCTTGAAAAAATGGAAAAACGCATGGGCGGAATTAAATTCATGACTGAACTTCCAGGTGCAATTTTTGCAGCTAGCATTAAAGAAGATAACTTGGCTATTATTGAAGCTCGTAAAATGGGCGTGCCAGTAATTGCTATCGCTGACACCAACACTGATCCGACTAAAATAGATTTCCCAATTCCAGCTAACGACGATGCAATTTCTTCACTGCGACTTATTCTTTCTTATGTCTTTAAGGCAATTGTAGAAGCGCAAAATAAATAGATAAATTTTTAATTTTTAATTTTTAATTTTTAATCAAATCTGAATGCTTTAATGTTTTAATTATTAGGACATTGAATAATTTCCGCCAAAGGCGGATCAGCCTAGAGCTGACATTTCAAATTTTAAATTTAAAATTTCAAATTAATGTATTGACATGTTGGAATTGATCAAAAAAATAAGAGAAAAAACTGGGGCTGGCATGGTGGCAGTCAAAAAAGCTATTGACGAAGCTGGTGGAAACGAAGAAAAGGCGATTGAAATCTTGCGAAAGCAAGGCGCTGGCAAGGCGCTAAAGCGAGCTGAAAAAGAAGCCAAGGAGGGTGTGATAGTTTCTTATATCCACTCAAATAACAAAGTTGGAACTTTGATTAAACTGCTTTGTGAAACTGATTTTGTGGCTCGCAATGATGAATTTCAACAACTAGCCAAAGACATCGCGATGCATGTGACAGCGCTTAATCCGAAGTTTATCAAGCCAGAGGATGTTTCAATTGAAATTATTGAAAAAGAAAAAGAAATTTGGGCAGCTCAGTTGGCTCAAGAGGGGAAACCCGCTGAAATGCTTGAAAAGATTATGGCTGGTAAGGAAAAGAAATTTCGAGAAGAGTCAGCGCTTTTGACCCAAGCTTTCGTGAAAGATCCACAGAAGACAGTAGGCGACTTGATTGTGGAAAATGTTGGCAAGATGGGCGAGAACATCCAGATTGGCGAAATGGTTCGTTTTGAGTTATAGGCTGTTGTAGTAAAATTCAAAGATTAATCTAGGGTTAAAAAATATGTATACATATGCAGTCCGTGTTTATAGTTGGGAGCCTGCTCGAAAGTGTTTGAGCGAGCTTGAACTTGTTGATGGTGACATGGTGGTGGTCAAAGATGATGCAGGACTTGAAATAGGTTTGATTGAAAGAAATGATAAACTGGTCAAAGACGAAAGAAACACCTCAATTATTCGCAAGGCTTCTGCTAGAGATATTGAGACCTATGAAAAGAACAAAGAGAAAAAGGTGGAAATTTTAAAATTGAGTAAAAGTGAAATCAAACGGCTTGATTTGAATATGAAGCTGGTTGATGCTCACATCAGTCTGGATGGGAACAGTGCAATCGTGTTGTTTACTTCAGATGAGCGAGTTGATTTTAGGGATTTGGTGAAAAATCTTTCTAGAATTTTTCATCGCAGTGTGCGGATGCATCAAGTTGGCTCACGGGATGAGGCTAGGAAATTGGGTGGTTGTGGTGTTTGTGGCCGAGATCTTTGTTGCCTGCGTTTTCCAGGGAGTTTGCCAAGCATTTCAATTGATATGGCCAGAGTTCAGCAAGTTGCGCATCGTGGAAGTGAAAGAATTTCTGGCGTATGTGGCCGTCTGATGTGTTGCCTCTCCTATGAAGCTGGTCAATATCAACAAATGCTAGCAGGAATGCCTGAAGTGCATAGCAGTGTGCGGTTGAAAGAAGGAAAAGGTGAAGTTATTGAGCTTAATGCGCTTACTTGTGACATTAAAGTTCGTCTGACTGACGGAACAATTGTGTTGGTGAAAAAAGAAGAATTGCTCTGATATTTTGCAAACTAATTACACGTCAAATGTTATATTATATTTTACCACCATTTATTATCGTTATCAGCGCCGGCGCCTTGGTGATGTTTTTGTTTCGCAAAATGGAAAACGTTGCTGAGGATGAAATTTCGAGTCCAGTTTCACTGCAAAAAGCAACTGGCAAATTTGAGTCTTTCAAATCTTGGCTAAGTCAGTTTGGATTGAAAATGTTGGAAAAATTAATGCACAGAGCAAAATTGTTTGCCTTGAAATTTCACAATTCTAGTAATGAGCTCTTTCATTCAATCAAAGAAAAAAGGGAGAAAAAAATGAAAGTTATGCAAGAAGCAAAACAACAAGAACCTGAAGTTTTGCAGCAAATCAGTCAGGTTTTGCAAGCATCGGATGATGATCGCCCAAGAGTAAAAGAAATGGTGCATCCTTCGAGTCATCAAGTTCCAGCCAATGCAACTCAAAAAGCGAAGGCGAGAGCAGCTAAAGACAAGTTGGAAGAAGCGCTTATTAGGCGAATCGCCATTAATCCTCGCGACATCGAAGCGTATGAGCGGTTGGGTGATTATTATATGGAAAGAGAAAATTATCGTGATTCATTGGAGTGCTTTAAACAAGTTTTGAAATTGAGCCCAGCTCATCACAAGGCTAGAACCCGAATCCGAAAATTGGAAAGTCTCTTGAAATAAGGAAAAAAACAGAAATACTTGTCTTTTGTTGAAATTTGTTTATAATGGATAGAATGTAGTGCCACCCTAGCTCAACGGTAGAGCTACTGTTTTGTAAACAGTAGGTTATCGGTTCAAATCCGGTGGGTGGCTCAAGGAGATGTAGAATGTATTATGTAGAAATGTATGATGTATTTTGTAGTATGTATAATGTATGTGATTTAATGCATGATACTTTATACAAAATACATAATACTTGAGCCCAGGGGTAGATACCAAAGTGGTCAACTGGATCTGGCTGTAAACCAGACGGCTTACGCCTTCGGGGGTTCGAATCCCTCTCTGCCCACAAAATTTAAAACAAATGCCCCTCAAGGCATTGGTTTTTAATTTTGTATGATAGTGAAAAGGGATTCGAACCGGCAGCAGTGAGCTAGAAATTTTTCAGTAGGAAAATTTCGCAGCGAACGCCGACAAATGCGGATGAGCATTTGGCGCTGCCGCGGACAAGGAGTTTGTGAGTGTCGACGAACAAACGATGCGACGCTTATTTCTTAACCCAGTTCTTATCACTACCAAATTGTATTGCCGTTGTAGCTCAGTTGGTAGAGCACATCCTTGGTAGGGATGAGGTCTGCGGTCCGATTCCGCACAACGGCTCAGGAAATTTAAAAGGTATGGCGCCCCAGCACCAAATTCCGAAAAGAATTTGAGGTTGGATAAAATTTTCTTCACGGAAACGCCTCCGGCTTAGGTTAGTAATAATTGTAAATTTTAATAAAGAATTGGTGCGGGACGCTCATATTTGTAGCTGTTCGTACCTCACAGACAAATATGGCGACAAAGACAAAGGAAAATTTGGTGAAACTGAAATGTAGTGAATGCAAAAACATCACCTATTACACTTCACGCAACAAGAAAATTATCAAGGAAAAACTTGAGCTCAGCAAGTATTGCAAATTCTGCCGCAAGCACACAAACCACAAGGAAATGAAGTAGTTTATATTGGGCGGGCTTTGCCCGTCTTTATATTTGCGGGTGTCGTATAGTGGTAGTACGTCGGTCTCCAAAACCGTTGGCGGGAGTTCGATTCTCTCCACCCGTGCAAACTTACAAGGTTCTCAAAAGACCGGTTACCCATGCTGGGAAAGGCCTTGAAAACCCAGAAAACACGACTTTTCAATAGGTCGTGTTTTTTGTATTTCAGTGGTGTCTAACCACCTCCTAGTAGTTGGAATCGAACTTGTTTTTTATTAGTCCATCTCTTATTTAAATTCCTTGAGTTAACGCCTATTAAGTGATACCATAAAAACACAGAAAAACATTAAAAATAGCTAAATTTGTCTTAATAAATGGAAATTAATTTTATGTCAAAAGAAACAAAAACAACCAACAATAAATCTCTTGAGCAGTGGATCTGGGATTCGGCTTGTGCTATTCGTGGCGCCAAGGATGCAGGAAAATTCAAGGATTATATTTTGCCACTTATTTTTGTAAAAAGGCTTTGTGATGTTTTTGATGACGAAATAAACAGAATTGCTAAAGGTGGATCAAGAATTGAAGCACTAAAACGCATTGACGCCGATCATTCACGCGTTCGTTTTTATATCCCAATTCGTCCAAAAAATTCAGAAACGGAAGATTCTTGGAATGCAATTCGTTCACTTTCAAGCAATATTGGTGAAGAACTCACGCGCATTATTCGAGAAATTGCTTCGCATAATTCAATTCTTGATGGCGTTATTGATACTGTTGATTATAACGCCACCACTCGCGGACAAAGAGAAATCGACGACGATCGTCTTTCAAATCTTATTGAAGCCATAAGTCAAAAAAGACTTGGACTTCATGATGTTGAACCCGACATCATTGGTCGCAGTTATGAATATTTGATTCGCAAATTTGCAGAAGGATCAGGACAATCAGCTGGCGAATTCTACACTCCTCGCGAAGTCGGAATGATCATGGCAAGTATAATGGATGCTGAACCAGGCATGGATGTTTATGATCCAACTTGCGGATCAGCCGGACTTCTTATCAAATGCGAATTAGCACTCAAGGAAAAACAAGAAAAGCTAGGCACAAAAACTTTTGCTCCACTTCATCTTTATGGTCAGGAATATACTCCGACAAGTTGGGCTATGGCAAAAATGAATATGATTATTCATGACATGGAGGGAGATGTTGAACTTGGCGACACATTCAATAATCCAAAATTCAAAGATGCCACTGGCCACGGAATCAAAAAGTTTGATTTAGCAGTTGCAAATCCGATGTGGAATCAATCGGGATTTAATGAAGAAATTTATACAAATGACGCCTATCATCGTTTTCCTGCTGGAAATCCGGGTGGAAAAGCCGATTGGGGATGGGTGCAACATATTTTTTCAAGCCTAAAAGACAGTGGACGAGCTGCAGTTGTCTTGGACACTGGCGCTGCTTCGCGTGGCAGTGGCAACGCAAACACCAACAAAGAAAAAGATGTGCGCAAATGGTTCATTGAACAAGATTTGATTGAAGGGATTTTATATCTTCCAGAAAATTTGTTCTACAACACCACCGCTCCGGGAATTATTGTTTTCATTAACAAAAACAAATCTGCAAAATTGAAAGATAAAATTTTCCTTATAAATGCTGGTAAAGAATTCATCAAAGGTGATCCAAAAAATTATGTTTCTGATGAGCAGATGAAAAAAATTGTTGAAGCATATAGCACTAAAAGGGTTATTGATAATTTTAGCGTGTTTGTCGGCAAAGATGAAATTATTAAAAATGATTATAATATTTCACCTTCACGATATATCCATATTGGCGATGTTGCAGAATATGAAACAGTTGAAAATATTTTAAGTAAACTTGCGGAAGTTGAATTGAAAGCTAAAGCGGCAGATAAAAATTTACAAAAAGTTTTGAAGGAACTTGGATTTTAAACATATGAACATAATTGATCAAAAAATTATAGAAAGAATTGCACAATTGGAAGAAAAGGCCATGAGAGTAAAATCAACTCACACGCCAAATCCTTCAAATGTTATTGGATTTCCAACTTTGGATAGTGGCTCCTTAAATGAATGGAAGGTGAGCGCTGAGAATTTAATAATTAAAGTTGCCGGAAAAGAAAGCTCATATTATGAAAATTTTATCAGAGCAGTTAAAGGTGGCTATCAGAGCAGTGTTGATTCAGGAGTAGGAATTCTTAGAGGTTTAAAAGATGATATTGAACAGGGATTTCTTGTCTCTGTGCAGGATTTGGTGAAAGCTGAGGTCTTTGCTGATTTTTTGGAGATAGCAGGACATCTGCTTGATAATAATTATAAGGATCCAGCAGCCTCTTTGATTGGAGCCACTCTTGAAAAAAGTTTAAAAGATATTGCTACAAAAAACTGCATTGCTTTTTCAAAAAGAGACGGCATTGATGATTTGAACAAAAAATTAGCCCAAAGCAACACCTATAATGCTTTAGTTCAAAAGCAAATAGATGTTTGGCGAACGATTAGAAATTCTGCAGATCATGGAAAATTCAATGATTATACAATTGACGATGTTAAAAATATGAAAGCCGGAATTGAAAGCTTTTTAGCTAATTATTTATGACAGTAAAAAAAGATACAACTAAAGCTTGGAATAAAGTCAAAATTAAAGATTTTGGTACTGTTTCTACTGGCACAACTCCAAGTACAAAAAAAGAAGAATACTATGGGGGAGCCTATAAGCTAATATCCCCATCTGATCTTACTGATTCAAAATATATAACCACGGCACATAAATTCATCTCAGATGAGGGTTTAAAAGTTTCTCGAACTTTGCCGAAAAATTCAGTTTTGGTTGGATGTATTGGAAATGTTGGAAAAATAGGAATAACAACAGATGAAATTTCAACTTTCAATCAACAAATCAATGCAGTAGTTTGCAATGATAATTTTGATGCAGACTTTGTTTATTATTTACTTAGATATAATCGACCATTATTAGAAAGTAAAGCGGCTAAAGTAACTTTGCCAATTTTAAACAAAAACAATTTTGAGAATATAGAATTTGATGTTCCTGAATTATCAGAACAAAAATTAATAGCAAAAACTCTTTCATCTGTTCAAGATGCAATTATGGGGCAAGAAGAGTTGATTGCCAAACTCAAAGATTTGAAACAATGCATGATGCAACAGCTTTTTACTCATGGCACAAAAGGTGAAAAAACAAAGATAACTGAAATTGGTGAAATCCCTGAAAGTTGGAAACTTGTGGAATTAAAAGAAATCATAAGTTCACTTGCAGCTGGAGTCAGTGTTAATTCATATGATAGGGCTATTAAAGATGGTGAATATGGAATATTAAAAACAAGTTGTGTTACACTTGGTATTTTTGATTCACGTCAAAATAAAGCCGTCATCGAGAAAGAGGTTGCTAGATTAGCAACACCTCTCAAGTCGGATACTATAGTCATAAGCAGAATGAATACTCCCGAACTTGTTGGAGCGAATGCATATGTAAAAAATGGTAATCCGTTATTATTTCTCCCTGATCGCTTATGGCAAATAGAATTAAAAGATTATAATAAACATTCTATGCGCTGGATAGCGTATTATCTGCAGTTGATGTGGCAAAAAGGTATATTTGCAGATATTTCTTCGGGCACGAGTGCAAGTATGAAAAATATCACCAAAGCACGATTACTTGGTCTTACTGTGGGCGTAGCTTCTTTTGATGAGCAAAGTTCTATTGCGTTAAGATTGGAGGCAATTGATGTAAGACTTGAGGTTGTTCAAGAAAAACTATCGAATTATCAAAATCTTTTTAAAACTTTGCTTCATGAATTGCTGAGCCGTAAAAGAAAAATAGCCAAATAATATGCCTAATATTTTTCACGAGTTTATATTGCAAATTAGTGGAGTTGCCAATGATACAGCAATTTCCAGAACTGCGCTTTGGACAGCAGGTCTTTTCGTGGCAACAATATTACTATGGTGGATCGCTAAGGGTCAATTGAGTGGCATAAATAAAACAACAAAGGCGGACTTCATAAAGAAGTTTACTGATGATTTTTTTAATGAAACTACGAGAGAAATTATTATGCTTTTCGATTATAAAGCACTAAATTTTAGAAGTTCAGAGATAGAATATGGTAAAGACATTTCGACAAAACCATTTCCTTATTTCATGATAGACGAAAATATTGTAAAACAATTAAAAATTGACCTCAAAAAGCGAAAAGGAATATTGGATAAGGAATGCTATTCGTCTTTTGAAATAGATGATTGCTTACTTGGTTTTTTTGAAGATCTTGGTTCTTATGAGAAAAAAGGATTAATTGATATTGAGGGTGTTTATGATGGATTTGATTGGTATATTGATATTATTTGGAATAATTGTGAAATAAAAAATTATGCAAGGAGTCAAGCTGACGATGAAAAAGATGGTGATGATATTTATGAAAATTTTAAATATATTTACGAAAAATGCGATTCATATGGCAAAGCAAAGCTAGCTGGTCAATGGATATGGTGGTGGAAAATAAAATGGTGGATTGATAAAATTTTTTTTAAAATATAGACAAAAATAATATGAAACCAACAGAATCAAAATCAGTCCAAGCTAGAATCATAAAATATGCCACTGAAATTGGCTGGCAATATGTTTCGCGAGAGGAAGTGGAAAAAAGACGTGCTGGAAATCTGCATTTCATTGATGTTTTTCATGAAGAATTATACAAGAAAAATCCTTGGCTTGCCGCAAGTTCAAAAGGTGGCAATGTTTATACTTTCCCAAATTTTACTTCAAACATTTCAGGCAATCGTGATTTTCTGCTTTTCCTGCGAGGAAGTAGCACAGCTTTTGATAATGTTGAAAATAGAGAAAAAAATGTTCAGATCATTGATTTCAAAAATCCGCAAAGAAATGTTTTTGAGATTACCGATGAATTTTCATTTTCAAACGGCAGATACACAAACAGACAAGACATTGTTTTCTTGATCAATGGCATTCCGGTTATAATGCTTGAATGTAAAAATCTCACAACGAAAGAAGGAATCGAAAAAGCAATTGATCAAATCAGGAGATACCACAGAGAATCGCCAGAACTATTGGCAGTTGAACAAAGTTTTCTTGCAAGTGAAGGCATGCGTTTGGAATATGGCGTGACTTGGAGCACGGTGCGAAGAAATATTTTTTCATGGAAGGGTGACAAAGTTGGAGAATTGGAAAACAAAGTCAAAACATTTTTTAATATTCCCCATGTTCTCAATTTGATTGAGAAATATATTATGTTTATTGAAAAAGATGAACAGTTGGTCAAGCTTGTTTTGCGCGAACATCAAGCCAATGCGGTTGAAGCTGTCTTGGGTCGCGCACTTGATGAAAACGCCACGCGTGGGCTAGTTTGGCACACGCAAGGCTCTGGCAAAACATTCACAATGATCAAGACTGCGGAGCTTCTTTTTCGCTCAAATGAAGCCGACAAACCGACAGTCATCATGATGCTTGATCGCAATGAACTTGAGGGGCAAATGGAGGCCAATTTGACCGCCACGGGGCTCAAGAATGTTCGCAAAGCCGGAAGTATTAGTGAGCTCGTGGAAATTTTGCGTTCTGACTATCGTGGTATTGTTATCACGATGATTCACAAATTTCGAGGATTGCCAGCTGATTTGAATTTGCGCAAAAACATTTTTGTTTTAATTGATGAGGCACATCGCACCACTGGCGGAGATTTGGGAACTTTTGTCATGGCAGCTTTGCCAAATGCTACTTTCATTGGATACACAGGAACACCAGTTGATAAAATTCAGCATGGCAAAGGAACCTTTAAAACCTTTGGAATTCATGATGCCAAAGGTTATCTGCATAAATATTCTATTTCTGAAAGCATTGAAGATGGCACAACTTTGCCGCTATATTATTCTCTTGCGCCTAATGAAATGTTGGTACCAAAGGAAACATTGGAGCGAGAATTTTTGAATTTGGCTGATCAACATGGCATTACGGATATTGAAGAACTTAATGCAATTTTGGAGCGAGCAGTGAACACTAGAAATTTTTTAAAAGGACAGGGCAGAATTGAAAAGGTTGCCAAATTCGTTGCAGAGCATTTCAAGGAGCATATTGAGCCAATGAATTACAAGGCATTTTTGGTAGCAGTTGATCGTGAAGCCTGCGCGCTTTATAAAAAAGAACTGGATAAATATTTGCCAACCGAGTGGAGCGAAGTTGTTTATACTGGAAATAATAATGATTCTGAACTACTCAAGGAATTCACACATGACGAACAAAAAGAAAAAGAAATTCGTCGTGATTTTGCCAAATTCGGAACAACTCCAAAAATTTTGATTGTCACGGAAAAATTACTGACTGGCTATGACGCACCAATTTTATATTGCATGTATTTGGACAAACCACTTCGCGATCATACACTCCTACAAACAATCGCACGCGTTAATCGTCCATATGAAAATGAGGAAATGAAAATGGTAAAACCTCACGGCTTTGTTTTGGATTTTGTGGGTATTTTCGACAAACTTGAAAAAGCGCTGGCATTTGATAGTGATGAAATAAATGCCATCGTCAAAGATTTAGCACTATTGAAAGATCGCTTTGTTAAAAAGTTGACTGTGGATGCCAAACAATATTCTGATTTACTTGTCGGACCATTTGATGATCGACTTGCTGGAATTTTGATTGAATATTTCCGCGATGAAGAGAAGCGCAAAGAATTTTTTAAACTCTACAATGAAATCGAAATGCTCTATGAGATTATTTCACCAGATGCATTTCTTCGTCCATATGTTGATGGATTCACAACGCTTTCAGTCATGTTTCAAGTTATAAGAAATGCATATGCAAAGCAAATTTCAATTGATCGTGAATTTCAAAGAAAAACAGCTGAATTGGTTCAGGAACATATACAAAGCAGTCCTATAAAATTAGGCGCTGAACTGATTAAACTTGATGAGAAAGGCATTGAAATTATCAAAGAGAAAAACCAACCCGATGAAGTCAAAATCATCAATCTTATCAAGAGTATTCAAAAACTTGCTGAAGAAAAATCAGGTGACCCAGTTCTTATCTCCGTCAAAGAAAGAGCAGAAGATATTATGGACGCTTTTTCAAATCGCCAATTAACCACGCAAGAGGCATTGAAAGCTCTTTTGGAAGTTGCGGATCAGGAAACAAAAAGAATGCAAGAACAAGAAAAAGAAGGAATTTCTAGCACGGCTTGGTTTATACGCGATGTCTTAACAGCTGAAAATATTATTGATCAGGATGCAGTGAAAGACATCGAGTCAATAATTGTTCAATATCCAGAATTTGCTTTCAGCGAAAAATTGACTCGCGATATGCGCAATGATATTTATGATCGACTTGATTCACTTGGAATTTCACTTGATGATCAGAAGAAAATTACTGACAAAATTATTGCAACACTAGCACAAACAAAATAATGAAAAAACAAAAAATAAAAACGTGGGAATCAAAAAAGGACTTCAAGGAAGAAGTGTATTTGGTTGCAAATAAAGTCAAAGTTAAAATCAAACAAATCACCATTCGCCCAATGACGCGCAAATGGGCTAGTTGTTCAACAACTGGATATTTTTCTTTTAATTTGGAACTTCTAGGAATGGATCGCTCACTTGGCGAATATGTGATTTTACATGAACTTTTGCATTATTATGTCCCAAATCATAGTAAACTTTGGAAAAGTTTAATGGAGGCTCATATGCCTGATCATGAAAAAAGAAAAGAGAAATTAAAAAGTTTGAATTAGGTAAATTTGTAAGGGATTTTATGAGTGCGCTAAACGACTAAGCTTATCTTTTGATCTTTCAAATATAATTTAGTTTTTAAATATGACAAAATCTCTCTTTTTTCCTGCATGGTTCCCTCGATCAATACATGCTTGGCATAGTTTTTTAGATCTACTTTCGGGAGTATTACGGTGTCAGCCTTGTCTTGCCCGAGCATCCTATATGTGAGGTTTTGGTATCGCTCCACCTCTTTTTGCATCTTTTCCCTCGCCCCGATCTTATCAATGGAAACTTTATCTAGTATGCTGAGTAGCTGATCTAATAAGTCCTCTTCGCGAATGTATGGTTCCTTGCAATCCCTGTTGGCTCCTCGTGTGCAATGGTAGTATACATATCTCCTTACAGTTCCATTCTTGAATCTTTTGAATTTTTCTTCTGCAGTTATCCCTGAATGGCATGATCCGCATCTGACTATTTTCGTGAAGCTGAATTCTTTAGTTCCTGGTTTGGATTTTGGTATTCTTGAAATTTGAATTTGAGCTTCTTCAAAAATTTCTTCTGTTAATATTGATTCGTGTTTAGCTTTAAACCAGTTGCCACTTCTTTTGGGGAATTCAAATTTTCCACAGTAGTATGGATTTGCAAGAATGTTGTAGATGCTGCTAAGCACAATTCTTTTTCCACTCCGAGTTGTGAAATTCATTTCAAAGCTTAACCATCGAAGTAGCATCCTTCCGCTGTAACCCTGATAGGCAAACTTTTCAAACATTTCTTTTATTATTGGAGCACGCTCAGGATCAAGGTATATTTGTTTTTCTCCTTGCACGGATATTCTGTCATTGAGATATCCTAGGGGTGCTTGCCCTGGTCTGATTCCCATGGCGCACTTGGAGCGAAGCCCTCGTTTCACGTTGATGCTTCGATTATCATTTTCCAGTTTTGCTTGAGAGCCTAAAATCATCAGGAGAAATTTCTCATTTGGGGAATTGGTGAATACCTGTCCATGCGTGCGTATTTCAATCAGCGCCCCCTGGTCCATGAGGTCTACAAGAGAGCCTAGATCGCCCGCATTGCGACTCAAGCGATCCGGCGACCATGTAAGGACGCTATTGAACATCCCACTGCGGATATCCTTGATTATGCGGTTGAACTCCGGACGCTCCCCGGAAGATTTAGCGCTATGACTTTCTCTGCGAATATCTGTAATATTGACGCCATCGCGCTTGGCTTGCTCCAACATTTCATCTACCTGAGAATCGATGGAAAGCGCCTGTTTTTCATCGCTCTCACTCGATTTTCGAGCGTATAGGCAGCAGCGTATTTCTTGGCTTTTTATGGTCTCCATAGGCTTTATTTTATTGCTTATATCTTCTACAAGCAACACAATACCGCTACGGTTGGGGAAGTCTAGGCCTCGGGAGTTGATAACTTTGGCTCCTCGGAATTGTCCTTAGTTATCTCATTTTTTCGATATTTCCCAGTAAATTGTTTTATCGTTGCCCTTAGCTGGTCAATTAAGTTATTCCTCTCCCCTTTGTAGAGCGCATCAGGCCTATATCTGTATGTATCATGATTATGTGACAAATAAAGTTTTTGCGCTGGCACGCTTCCTCCGACTGCGCTTTTGATAGTACTTGATTCCACTAAATCGTTGGTAGCTTCTCTGCCTATACTTCTTGCTTCCTCTACTTTTATTGTATACTCCTCATTCTTTACCCATCGGGTATAAGTCATTCTACTAATTCCAGCTCTGCTACAAGCGACTCCAATAAGATGAATCTCGCGAAATTTTTCAAGCAAAAGCTCCTGCTCCTTTTTTTGGCGCATTTCAATAGTATTCTGCCTCTTTGTTTTTTTAACGACAGAATTTTCCATAAAATTAATTAACTATTTCGCTCTTTATCCCAGTCAGTTTCTCAAATCTTGAAATTATTGTATTACAATAACTTTCATCAAGCTCGATCATGTAGCATCTCCGACCAGTCTGCTCGGCTGCTATCAGTGTGCTACCAGATCCACCAAATGGATCAAAAATATTTTCGCCTATTTTGCAACTATTGAGAATCATCCTACGTAAAAGCCCGATAGGCTTCATGGTGGGATGTAAAGTATTTTTTCTTGTTCCGGGATACACCAGTATGCTTTTGTCTTTTGAGCGCATGAATTTATGACTGCCAAACCAGCCATAGGCAATAAGCTCATTTTGTGGCAAGTAATCTAGCCTCCCAATAATGGAATGCGTTTTTGCCCATACTAATAGCTGTGCGAAATGGCATCCGCAGTCAATCATTCCATCATGGAGTGCGAATATTTTTTTGTCGCAGTTGAATATGTACATAGAGTTTTTCTTAGCTAGGTGCGGTTTGAGTATGTTTATCCAGTCGCTGGTGAATTTGCGATATTCTTCGTCGCTTTGTTCATGGTCGTTTTCAATTGGTTTAAATGTATTTTTATTTCCTGAAAATCCTGAGGTAGTCAATGAAATCGAGTAGGGTGGGTCGCAAAGAACGAGATTTATTTTTTCCTCGCCCATCAATTTTTTTACAAGCTCAGGATCGCGGGCGTCGCCCCGAGCAAGGTAGTGATTTCCGAGTTTAATAATTGTTCCCATTTTTATTTCTTCCATATTATTTTTTTATTTTCTAATTAATTGAGCCTTCTCTCCTGTCAAAGTCTCCCATCTTTTCACAATGAGATCGCAAAAGACAGGAGAAATTTCCACCGCAAGACATCTGCGTTTCATTTGTTCGCAAGCAATAATAGAGACTCCTGATCCGCAGAACAAATCTAAAATCACGTCATTTATTTTTGTGCATCTTCTGATTGGTTTTTCTAATAAATCAAGGGGTTTTTCGCAGGGGTGCGTGTAATCTTTTCCGGTCACTCTTTTCGCGATCCATATATCAAGCATGTCCATAATTTCATCCACCGCATTGTTCCCAGATCCCACAGATTTATTTAAAATCTCATTAAGATTTTTATCTGAATTTGAAAGATAAGGTGAACCTATCGTCCCATAGCAACAACTTTCGGTCGCTTTGTTAAAAGCCACGCGAGGAGTCATAGAAAAATTATTCTTAATCCAGATTAAGGTTCTTCTGTTTTTTATTCCAAGTTCGCGAAAAATATCCTGAACAACTGAGGTTCCGCACTGATCGCTCCATTCAAAAACGTGTACATCCTCTTTTGCGAGAGTAAGTCCATTGGAGATTACTTTTTTTAAAAACGCTTTGTAATCTTCTGGCGATCTATTGTCATCAACTTTACCTCCATATTTGCCTGCAGTTGAAATACCGTTATTGTAGTCCAAGTTAATGTTGTAATTAGCATCTAGATATAGCATGGAAACTTCTTTGGCCTTGGTAAGCTCGGCGACAACGGCAAGATCTGAGGAATCATTGCAGATTAGGACGTGCCTACCAAGGATATATTTATCTCCGAGTTTTGTTTTTGGCTCAACTATTTTCTTGATTTCACGTTCGACCTGAAATTCATCATCGTTTATTTCCAGCTCGCTGTCCCAAATGCTAGATAAATCGCCGTCGTCAAAACCAGTCTCTAGAAGAAAAGATGTATCAAATTCTCTTAAAAGCTCATAACTCCAATCGCCATTTACACGATTCAATCGGAGATTTAAAGCCTTTTCCTTTTCGATGTCTGGAATATTAAGGTAAATAGCTGGAACCCTGGTTATTCCCATTTTCTTGGCAACGTGAGTTCTAAACGAGCCCCCAATAATTATATTTCTACGACTCTTAGCGCTGTTGAGCAAAACTGGATCAGAAAATCCATGTTCCTCTAGGCTTTTTCGTAAATTATTTTCGGCAGCTGTGTCCCAATGTCTAGGGTTATAGGATGGGGACTTGATCGTGGTAATATCCACATACTCAATGCGCAAGTCTTCACTTGCGACTTTTTCTTCTGTGACGTTTGTCATAGTTTTTTACTTAAAATTAATTAATTGCTTCCGCGCCAAAAAATGGAGACGCTTTTGGCATCTCCATTAAATCATGCTATTTTTTTGTACTACACGGTTTTATGACACTATAAAACCGTAAACCTTTTTTGCCTTAAATCCTTCAAATTTCTCTTTATTTTTGGAATCTCATTTTCCCTTTTTGCGCTTCCTAAAATTCTTTCGGCTATATCCCTATTGGTTAATTTGTACGATGTATTATCAGCGTAATCGTATTCTATTTCGCCAGATAATTTTTCAATCCCTATTCCAGTTTCAATGTTAGCTGTATTTTTGTATGAAGGTAGCTTCTTGCCAAAAATATTATTAACATCTTCCTTAATTAGGCATAGATCTCCATCTGTAAGTTTTGTATAAATATGCAAAGTGACAAATTTAGCATCCTGTATTTTGGTTGATGCGTCAGTGACGATGGCATAATTTGATCCTTGCGAAACCAACTTGTCATAAAAGAGATATTGATGGATAGAAAAAGCGTAGTTAGCTGGCAGATTAAATTTTTTGATAATGTCCTCTTTCCCTTGGGCTAATAAATTTGCTGGAATTTTGAGGTGTAATTTTTTCAAAAGAGCCATTGCTTCGAAACGTGATATTTTTTTAGCTTTCTGCTTTTCGCTTATATCTCTTAATTCTTTAATGAAATATCTGTTTTGACTAGCTTCGTCTGATTTTTTTAAAAATTCACCATACCATTTAGCATGGTCTTGATAGGTATTGTCACCAATAAATCCTTCGGCTGGCATGTCTAATGCAATTCGCAGTTTCTGTATTTCCTTTTTAAATTTAGGATATGAAACAAGAAGACTGAGATTGTCTCTATTTTTAATAATAGAATCTTGCAAATATGCCGGAATTGATTCTTTCAGTTTGTTGGATTTTTTAGGTTTTCTTACTTTACTTTTGGTTTTCATAGAGGTAGATTGATAATAGGCTAAAATGGATGAAAAATCAATTTAATAGTATGAGTACAAAAATAAGAATTGGCATAATCATAGGTGCAGGTTTGCTTTTTATTGCAGGCTTATTCATAGTTTATTGGTTATTTTTTTCTGCGCCTCAATCTCAAGCGGAAAAGAAAGTTTTCATTGTCAGTCGAAATCAAACTGAACTTGAGACTTTGGATAAATTGACAGCTCAAGGTTTAATAAGAAATGAAAGTGCTTTTAATCTCATCCGTTCTTTTAAACACGGAGATATCGCTCCTGGTGGTTATTACATATATACAAACATGAATGCGTGGCAAGTCGCTAATAAGCTTGCAGGCACTCCAGACATGAAATGGGTTGTGATTCCTGAAGGTTGGAGAAAAGAACAAATAGGAGAGCTTTTGGCAAAAACCTTCAATTGGAACGGCGACGAATTGAATAAGTGGAATACGATTTATACTAAAATGAAAAGTGGTTACACCGAAGGAACATATTTTCCAGACACGTATCTTATTCCAGTTGATGAAAGCGGATTGGATATGGCCAATCGTATGACAATGAACTTTGATCAAAAATTTGCACCTTATCTTTCTCAGTTTGCTCAGCAAAATATCAAATGGACAACCGGACTTACTTTGGCATCAATTATTCAGAGGGAGGCAGCAGGATCTGCTGACATGCCTCTCATTGCCGGAATTTTATGGAATAGACTTAATCAGGGAATGAACTTGCAAATTGATGCTACTGTTCAGTATGCCAGAGGGAACACAGGTGCGGGATGGTGGGCGCCTATTGCGGCTGATGACATTAAAAATATTGATTCACCCTATAACACATATGAAAATAAGGGATTGCCTCCAACTCCTATCGGTAATCCTGGAATAGCTGCGATAGAAGCCGTTCTTAATCCTGCTCAAACTGACTG
Organism: uncultured bacterium; assembly: GCA_903851135.1. GTDB lineage: Bacteria > Patescibacteriota > Minisyncoccia > Moranbacterales > GWC2-37-73 > CAIPMZ01. The sequence goes on from CAINNK010000045.1 coordinate 84,508, forward strand.
CCTGTATTATCTCCATGATAGTAATCGCCAAATTCATTGCGCTAAAACTTATGAGGAACATCAGGTAAATATTGATCAATATTTGAAAAATTAAATGGAAAAATCTCCAAGATAACTTAAAAAGAAAGCCGAGTTTGTTATTGTAGTATAGCAAAGAGTTGGTTTAATTCATTAAAATTCATATATTTATGGAAGTCCTATTTACAAAAACCACAACAGCATTAGTCGTCATTGATTTACAAAAAGGTATAACTGCTATGCCCACTCAGCCTTATGAGGCTAAGTCTATTATTGGTAATGCTGCGGAATTGGCAGAGGCTTTTCGCAAAAATAAAATGCCTGTATTTTTAGTTAGGGTTGCAACTTCGTCAGATAGTAAAGATAGATTGCAGCCCATTATTGACGGCGAAAATTCTTGGGGAAAAATGCAGATGCCCTCTGATTGGAGCGAAATAGTTCCAGAACTTGGTTCTAGCAAGGGAGATATCATCATTACCAAAAAACAATGGGGAGCTTTCTATGGAACAGAACTAGATTTGCAACTACGTCGCCGAAAAATCGAAACAATTGTTTTGTGTGGGATTTCAACTAATATTGGCGTGGAAAGCACTGCGCGGTTTGCTTTTGAATATGGATACCAACAAATTTTTGTCGAAGATGCAATGAGTGCTCGCAGCGCAGCAGAGCATGAACACACAGTGCAATCAACTTTTCCAAGAATGGGAAGGGTGCGCTTGGCCAAGGATATATTGGCTGCGTTAGAATAAAATTAAATTTACAATGCAATATTAAAAAAGAGCGACCGATTTCGGAAGCTCTTTTTCGCTCTGTTCGTTGACATTGCATTAGCCATTTGGCTGTTGTTGATGCAAGGAAAAAGCCGTATTAATTTCTTCGTGAAGCACGGCCTTATTTGCACATAAATCAGGACTTATTTCTTCGATGAGGTTACGCAGCGCTCCCTTACTTATTTCCCCTTGTTTAGCGATGGTGTGAATGTCTTTAGTGAAATCTGCAGTTTTTGGCATGTGAAACTTCTCCTTTTTATAAGATATGGGCAACAGCCCTAAAGAACAATGATGTGACACGATCCAGTATGTTACACTTTGTCTTATACGTGATTAAATTTGAATATCTTTCAGCTATATTAAAAGCGTATCATTGATGATACGCTTTCTAATAATATTTAACGCACTAATATTTTTTTAACTTAGTTTGTTGGCTGGCTATTTCTCATGCCTAATCCACGTCCTCCCATGCGCCCGAATCCACCGAAAAGATATTGCACATCTATGCCATTTTGCTTGGCCCAGTCTGTCAGATCCTGCTTATTTTTTTGCATAGCAGCTTGTCTTTGCGCCTGTGTCATGGCTTTGAAATTAGCCATTTGTGCGGCGCGATTGGTTGCTAGTTCTTGATGTTTGTTAATAATAAGTGTTTCTTGCGCGGCTGTAATTTTTCCAGCTGTGACATCTTGATCAAGCTTGGTTTTAAATTGAGCTTCCATTTGAGTTTGGCGATCTTGACGATATTGATCAACAACTGATTGAACATCACTTTGATTCAAGTTGAATTTTTGAGCGATCATTTGAACCAGAGTTGTTTTCGAACTAGTGTCAGCAAAAGCCTTGCCTATTCCTAGTGCAGTGACCCCAGAAACAGCAGTGATGGCTAGAGTAGCCATAATCAACTTCTTTCTATTGGTTAAAGTTTTCTTTAATGTATTTTTTGTAAACATATTTTTTTGGTAATTTAAGTAATTATATTTTTGTGTCGACTCGGTGGATATTTAATAAATAAAATATCCAGCACAACTATCTTAAAAAAATTATAGCTAAAGCAGTTTATGCTTCTGCTACTTATTACGATTCCGTTGGAATTCTAGGTGCAAAAAATAATATTAGTTGCATTGAAAATAAAAAACACTCCTTAATAAAAAGGAGTGTTAGTAATCTCTCTTATTATTCCTCCTCCTTTTCCGCAGGGGATTTTTCTATAAGTTTTTTAATTTCACGGACGAATTCCAATTTAGCCTCTAACATGCTTTCTTTCATTTTTAGATGAGCTAATTTAAATTCTTTTCCGCATTTTTTGTGCATTTCCATGCCACAAGAGCCTTCCATACCTTCACTTTTTTCATTAAACATATTTTTATTGTAAATAAAGAAATTATAATTTTGTGTCGACCACTAATGTCTACTACGGGTAGAAAATAATTTTCTTGCATAGGAGTTCATGTGTCAGAAGTTGCACCCAATGATTTATGCAATTCGTATTAAATATATGTAATAAAAATAAAATAAAAACCTTATGACGCATAAAAATAAATTGTATGCTGCAGGGACTGCTATTTGTGTGGTAGCTATAGGAGCTGTTGTTTTTTATTTGATAAAAAACAATTCAGGCAGTAAGACCGCTTCTGCTGATCAAGCCAATCTAGCACAAAACGATACTAGTCAAAATTTACAAAATCAGCCGAGTGAGAACCCAGTTAATGATTCTGCTACGCCTATTGCGCCATCTTCAGATAATTCAACCGCCGACTCAAATAGTCCTTCTGATACGACAAATTCCACTTCAAATCCTGCCACAAGTGGCGCGCCAGGTCGCGGGCCAATGGCGAATATCCCAGCTGGTTCAAAGCCAATTTTTGGACAAGTCACTTCAGTGAGTGGTTCTCAAATTGTTGTTACCACTATGGGCAGACGAGGTAACCCCGCTACTTCCAGTGGCACTGCAACGGACTCAACAACAACTCCAACAAAAACTACAATTAATGTGACAATTACTAGTAGCACAATCTTTAGCGGGGGCACTAAAGATGCAATAGTAGTTGGAACAAGGATATTTGGTTATGGAGTTGCTAATGCTGATGGTAGTATTAATGCCACCAATATTCAGATAAACCCAACTAGACCATCAGGCGGTGGATTTAATCGAGGAGGGCAAAATCAAGGTCAATAAATTGAAAAAACAAACTGCCAGTGGTGGCAGTTTTAGGTTTGTTTATCTGATTTAGTTATTGGTGCTATAATGTAGTCATATGCTTACCAAAAATGGTGTAAAATTAAATAGTATTATCAAGGTCGAAAATCTTACCAAGAAATTTGGAGATTTTGTGGCTCTTGACTCAGTTTCTTTTGATGTAAAGAAAGGTGAGATTTTTGCATTTCTTGGTCCTAATGGCGCCGGAAAAAGTACAATGATAAAAATATTGATTACACTGCTTTCATCCACTGATGGCAGTGGTATTATTAATGGTTTTAGTCTTATTGAAAATCCTGCACAGGTTCGTAAATCTATTGGCTATGTCCCACAAATGATTTCGGTGGATGGGGCTCTAACTGCCTATGAAAATATGATGCTTATGGCTTCATTATATGATGTTCCAAGAAAAGAGAGGCAAAAAAGAATAAGAGAAATTTTAGTGTTTCTTAAGCTGGAAAAATTTGAGAAAACCTTAGTAAAGAATTTTTCTGGTGGCATGATTAGGAAATTGGAAATAGGGCAAGCCATGCTTCATCATCCGCCCGTTCTTTTTTTAGATGAACCGACCACAGGGCTTGACCCAATTGGAAGACAAGATGTGTGGGAGCATTTATTAGAACTGCGTGATAAGTTCAATACTACTATTTTTTTCACTACTCACTATATGGAGGAAGCGGAGGACGTGAGTGACCGAATTGCCATAATGAATCAGGGAAAGCTGGCTGTTATTGGCACAGTATCCGAACTTAAGAAGAAAACAAAAAAAGCTAACGCAACTCTGGATGACGCTTTCATCTTTTTTACTGGAGGAGAATTGTCTGAAGATAGAAGTAATTTTCGTGATATAAAAAGAGGAAGAGCGATGGAAAGAAAGTTAGGATAAACAAAATATGTTGAATTACATTCTACAAACAATTACAAAATCATATATCATGGCTAAAATGGAAATAGTCAAGCTTTTACATGATCCGACAGAACTTATTACAAGGGCGGTGCAGCCAATTCTTTGGCTAGGAATTTTTGGAGAAGCGCTCAGTAAGGTCAGAGCTATACCTACTGGCGATTATACTTATCTTCAATTCATTACTCCTGGTATCCTGACCCAATCTGTCGTATTTGTGGCAATTTTCTATGGCTTATCGGTTATTTGGGAGCGAGATACTGGAATTTTGCAAAAAATTCTTGTCACTCCAACACCCAGGCTGGCCTTGGTTTGGGGAAAAATGATTTCCGCTAGTGTCCGCGGCTTGGCGCAAGCCGTGATTATTTTTCTTTTTGCTATTATTTTGCGCATCAACCTCAATCTTACATTTATATCAGTTGCGGGCGTAGTATTGATTGTGCTGCTTGGAGCTTCTTTTTTCACAGGACTTTCTATGATTATCGCTTCAATAGTGAAAACTAGGGAGAGGTTTATGGGAATAGGGCAGGTCATAACTCTTCCACTTTTCTTTGCTTCTAATGCTATTTATCCGATTAGTATAATGCCGGAATGGCTTCAAATTGTCGCGAAAGTGAATCCGTTGAGCTATATGGTAGACGGCCTAAGAGCGCTTATTGTTTCGGGAAATTATTCTAGTTTGCCTTTGGATATATTCGTGCTATTTTTTGCCACTTTTTTCATTTCACTTTTGAGTACCTATATGTATCCTAAAGTTGTTATATAGAAAACTAACATTAAAATAATTCAAAATAAAAAAATGAATATAAAAAATGATACGCGGCCCTGGGGATTTTTCCGTCAATTTACTGAAAATGAACCTTCCACGATAAAAATAATAAGTGTGGATGCTGGTCATAGACTTAGTCTGCAATATCACAATAAGCGCGATGAATTTTGGGTTGTTCTTTCTGGTAATCCTGTTATTAGGATAGGCGAAACAGTCACTCACGCTATTGCCGGAGAAGAGTTTTCTATTCCAAAAAAGACAAATCATAGAATAGAAGCGTTAGAAAATAATGTGCAAGTGCTTGAAATCGCTTTTGGAGATTTTGATGAAAATGACATTGTCAGAATTGAAGATGCTTATGGGAGAATTCCTCAAAAATAAAAAGTTATTTAAGTTTTCATTTTGAAAAAAGAAACAACAAAAAAACAAAAAATAATACATCCTCTTGCAGTTACGGAATTTCAAGGGAAAGTCGTATTTTTTTGTGTTGAGCATGACCGGGAAAGCGCCGAACTTTTTTTGTATGAAAATATTGGAGAAAAATTCAAAGAAATAAATTCTTTGCAAATTTTTTCCGAAAAAGGCAAAAAGAAACATCTGACAAATTGTCGTAACTTTCATTTTTTTCAATGTGATAATATTTGGTATTTGACCTATTCTCAAGAGCACACAAAACTCTTTAAGAAAAAGATGCGCACAGTTATTGCAAAATCTGTCGATCTGGAGCGCTTTGATATTGAGGATGAATTGGATGGCGAGTTTCCAGAGGCGTTTTCTGTTGTTTCGAGCCATCTTCACAGAAAAAATTTTCTGGCTTATTTTGGAAAAAGATCTATTTATGCAGCGGCATCAAAGAACTTGGAAGACTGGCATGTTTCTGGCGAGATCCTAGCGCCACGCAAAGGATTTTTTGATGATGAGAGACTTTATTTTTTGGATGCGATAAAAACAGACCGTGGAATATTGGTTATCTATGAATCGAAAAAAAATTCCAAAAGAGGTCAACAAATAATGATAGGAGCTGCCTTGTTTGCCCTGGATCAACCGTACAAAATTTTATGGAGATCCAACGAACCTATTTGGATAAAGACCTTACAAGAAAAAGAATATCCATTGAGATATTTAGGTTTAATTATTACCAATGGCATATTGCATATCTATTGGGTGACAAACAAAAATGAAATAAGTTCAGAAGCCATCAAGCCTGCCATTGTTGGAATTGGAAGTTTGCAAAAAAGGCCTAGTCATCTCAGTAGGCATCATAGTAATCCAATACTTGAGCCGAATCAGAAAAATATTTGGGAATATGACGCAACATTTAATCCAGCAGCTCTGCACTTGGAAAACAAAATTCATTTAATTTATCGAGCAATTGGGGAAAGTGGCGTATCAGTATTTGGCTATGCTTCCTCGCAGGATGGATTAAAAATAGATGAGCGACTTGAAAGTCCAGCATTCGCCGCAATGTTATTTCATGGTGATCCAAAAAAGACAGAACTACTTCTTTCTCCACAATATGTTTCAGGTGGAAGTTGGGTTGGTTGCGAGGATCCACGTTTGACGCAAATTGGCGATCGTATCTATATGACATATGTTGCATTTGATGGATGTAATCCTCCGGGTGTGGCGTTGACGTCCATAAGTGTGCATGATTTTCTGCATAAAAATTGGAAATGGAAAAAACCAGTGCTCATTTCAAAGGCTGGAGAAATACAAAAAAACTGGATGTTATTTCCAGAAAAAATAAATGGCAAATATGCAATTTTGCACAGTATTACCCCGCACATTGCAGTGGCATATGTTGATGATTTGAATGAGGAAGGGTTGGTAATTCATAGTGGCAAAAAACCCGGAGAAGATAATCATAGGTGGGATAATATTGTTCGAGGTGCTGGCGCTCCACCAATTAAAACAGATTACGGCTGGCTGGTTTTGTATCATGCTATGGACAAAAAAGATCCTGACAAATATAAAGTTGGTGCAATGATTTTGGATCGCAGTGATCCGACAAAAATTTTATATCGCGCATCTCACCCAATATTGGAACCTTCTGAAACTTATGAAAACAATGGAGCCAAATCAGGAGTAGTTTATGTCTGTGGGGCAGTTATAAAAGAAGATATACTGTTTGTATATTATGGTGGAGCTGATAGTGTTGTATGTGTGGCTACGGCAAATATACATGAATTTTTGCGTGATATAATGAGAGAGGCTATTACTGGCATGTAGCTGTGAGAAATAATTAATGAAAAAAATATGTTTGTAGTTAGAAAATCAACGCACAATCCTTTGCTCAAGCCCGTAGCTGATCATTCTTGGGAATCTTTTGCAGCTTTCAATTGGTGTCCTGTTCAAGACAAACACAAAGTTCATTGTGTATACAGAGCCGAATCCGGGGTGGAATATATTCATGGGAAGGAACTGCGCGTTTCAACTATTGGCTGGGCGCAAAGCTCTGATGGTCATCATTTTGACAAACGCAGACAACTTATTGTGCCTGAGCATGATTGGGAACAATTTGGGTGTGAGGATCCACGAGTTACAAAAATTGGCAACACTTATTATATTTTTTATACTGCTCTTTCAACTTTTCCATTTTCTGCAGATGGCATCAAGATTGCTGTGGCAACAACTAAGGATTTTAAAAAAATTCATGAAAAACATCTTGTTACGCCATTTAATGCAAAAGCCATGGTGCTCTTTCCAGAAAAAATAAACGGAAAATATGTGGCTATGTTAAGCGCCCATACCGATAGGCCGCCAGTAATCACAGCAATAGCTGAGTTTGATAGTCTTGATCAATTGTGGTCGGAGCAATATTGGAAGCAGTGGCACGACAATATTGAAGAGCATAGGATCGTGCTTCGAAGAAATGAGAATGATCAAGTAGAAATTGGATCAGCGCCAATCAAGACAAAAGATGGTTGGCTTCTCATTTATTCACACATTCAAAATTATTTTTCTGATCGCAAAATTTTTGGCATTGAAGCTTTGCTTCTTGATTTGAAAAATCCGTCAAAAATTATTGCACGTACGGATGGCCCACTTCTGGTGCCGGAGGAAATATATGAGGAATTCGGTCAGGTGCCGAATGTGATTTTTCCTTCCGGCGCTTTCGTGCACGGAAAAAAACTTTTTATATACTATGGAGCAACTGACACCACTGGATGCAGAGCAAATGTGAATTTGGATGATTTGCTTAATTCCATGAAAAAGCAGCCTGTTTTTGAGCGCTATGAAAAAAATCCAATTTTGGAGCCAACCTCTAAACATGCCTGGGAAGATAAAGCAGTTTTTAATCCTGCAGCAGTTGAACTTAAGGGAAAAGTTCATATTGTGTATCGTGCTATGGGCAAAGATGACACCTCTGTGATGGGATTGGCAATATCAAAAAATGGTAAGGATGTCGATCAGCGATTTGAAGAGCCAATATATGTTCCTCGCGCCGCATTTGAATCAAAAACCCATCCAGGAAATTCTGGTTGCGAAGATCCTCGAATCACGCAAATCGATGATACATTGCATATGTTTTATACTGCGTATGATGGAAATAACCCGCCAGGAGTTGCCGCTACTAGCATAAGTATAAAAGATTTTTTGCAGAAAAATTGGAACTGGTCTGAGCCATCTATTGTTACACCTGCAGGCATTGACAATAAGGACGCTTGTCTTTTTCCTGAAAAAATAAAAGGACATTATTATGTATTTCATCGGGCGCATAACCATATTTGCTTAGATCCAGTCAAATCACTTGATTTCAAGACTGATAAAATAGAAAGCTTCACTCCAATCGTTGGCCCAAGATTAGGTATGTGGGACTCTCAAAAAGTAGGAATTGCCTCGCCGCCCATAAAAACAAAAAAAGGCTGGTTGCTTTTTTATCATGGTGTTTCAGATGACAGTACATATCGAGTTGGAGCATTGCTTTTGCAACTAAAGGATCCAACGGTTATACTTTCAAGAACCACTAACTTTATTTTTGAACCAGAAACTGACTATGAAAAAAATGGTCAGGTCGCACACGTGGTTTTTCCTTGTGGCGCAGTGAATCGAAACGGCACGATATCCATGTATTATGGCGGGGGAGACAGTGTTGTTGGAGTGGCTACTGCAAAGCTTGATAAAATTCTTAAAGCGATGGATGTCTGACGATAGGTGTTATACTATGCAATAAAATTTAAATAAGTCAAGTATTTGCTTAACTGAGACTATGCCGGAGTAGTGTAACATTTGTAACATTTACAATTGCCCAAAAAGTCATCAAATTGATCCAAATACCCCTTAAAACAGCCTTCAAATAGGTACTAGACCGGAACGGTGTGCAGAAACAAGAAAAAGAGCACTTCTTAAAAGAGTGTTCTTTTTGTTTTTATTGAATGAAAAAGGATACTTGACTAAGTTATTTTTTTGGATCAGTTTGAAACACTGGCAATTATGGGGATTTTTGTTATGATAAGGTTGTTGGGACGGAAAAGAAGAAAGAGCTTGAAAATGAGGTTTTTGAAAATTAAACAATTTTAGTCGAGAATTGTTATTGACCAGGTTTTTATTTGTAATAAGTTTTTTAAACATAAACCGCCCATTTATAGTAGGCGGTTATGGATTTTGTAGACAAGCTGATTAGGCTAAGTCTTCAAATGATGCATCTTTGGCGTTTGCTTTTGTCCATGCTATTGATTCTTTCGCACCTTGCTTTGAGTTATAAGCCTCACTGCTTTTGGCTACGGTTTTCCCGTTATTATCGGATTTAAGAATCCAAAAATAGTACCCAGCAATATCTTTCTTTAATTGGTATGTTGCCATGTCTGTATTTTTATTGGTTTTATCCCTAGGTTAGTACCGGGCGAATTAGCTAGTGCCTAGGGCGCTAGTAGAAAAAGCGCTCTTCTTCTCTCTATATAAGCAAGAGAATTGACTTCTGTCAAGTTTTAAGGAGATATTGCTTTTAAAAATAAGGTGTGTTAGGATAGTATCATGCATATAATACAACAAAAACTTTTAGAATTATCAAAAAATGAGAATTTGGCAAAACTTAGTCTTAGGGATATGGCTAGGAGCATTGGCATGCCTAATGAATCACCACAAAAAATAAAGCACCATGTCCTTCAGCTTCAAAAGAAAGGGTTTTTAACCATAGATAGAATTAAAGGTGTTATGGGTCGAACGACAGGCGAGCCTTCTTGGTCGAAGGGATTTTTACAAAAAACATCGAAACTCTTTTCAATTCCAATTATAGGTGTTGCTAATTGTGGTCCTGCAACTATTTACGCAGAACAGAATTTTCAAGGTTTTCTCCGAACTTCAAGTAAATTGATTGGGCGTTCAAGCCCGAAAGGCTTATATGCGATTAAAGCAGACGGATCATCCATGAATAGGGCTGAAATAGATGGAAAGCGCATTGAGGATGGCGATTTCGTGATTATTAATAGCGAGGACGTAAATGCAACAACGGGAGAGGTCGTTCTTGCAATTATTGATGATAGGGCGATAATTAAGCGCTTTATTGATGACAGAAAGAATGGGCAAATAGTTTTGAAAGCCGATTCTTCATATGACTATGAGCCTATATATTTGCATCCAGACGATGAGTTTTTTATAAATGGAAAAGTTATTGGTGTTATAAAAGGATCTTAACTAAAAATCCCCAATTTAATTTTTAGATGCATATGGAAATAGATAAAAAAATCCCCGAATCTACATTACGCATGATGAGGGATGCGCAAGAAAATTATAAAAAATTACTTACTGATTTTGCTTCTTTTGTGCCGAATTTACAGAACATTAAAATTCCTAGTTTTTTAATTCCACCAAAAAGTGAAACGTTTATTTTGCCTCCGAGTATGGATGTTATTAGCGAAAAAAATGCATGGACGCGACATGGGGAAATTTTAAATGTGCAAAGTGCGGTTTTGGAAATTCAAAAAGAAATATTAAAAGAACAAAAATCAACCACTAAATTAACGGTCTGGATTTTATGTTTAACAGTGCTGGGAATAATGGTTTCACTTTTTTCTATTCTTTTCGTGGGATAATTTCTTAAACAACTCTTGTAAATAGTAGATAAAAAAATGAAAGAGTTCATTGCTTCTTTTAATAAAAAAATCAAAAGAATTGAAAGTGCGCCAAGCTATTCCGGTAAAAATGACCACTTTATTCCTCAGTTTTTACTGAGGAATTTTGGCATCAAGAAGGACGTGGGAAAATCGACACACATCTTTGAATATAAAAGAGCGGAAGCCGATCCTAAAGTTAGACCAATCAAAAAGGTTGCATCAAAATCAGGATTTTATGACGTTAAAAACGTCAGTAGCAAGGCTGCGGATAACCTACCGGACCGGATTGAAACTGAAACTATTGAAAGTATGGCAGTGCCTTTAATAAATAAGTTAAAGAGTATAGATTCAGGGGGATATTTAAGCGATGAAGAATTGAATGTTTTGAGTAGTTTCGTTTCTGGTTTATACGTGAGAACTCCATCTTTTAGAAATCAGATTAAGCATTATTTAATTTATTTACTTGAAAACGACATTATTAAAGTAGAGGATCTTAATAAGAGAACAATAAAAGCTATATTTCAAGATAATAAATTTAATATCAAAATTGAGGATATACGGAAATTTAAACCGAGGAAGTATTCTGACATAGACTTTATTTTAAATTCCCATTTGGTTGTCATTTCAGGGTTGATCCGAATTGGATTAAGTGAACATATTTTTAATAGAGATGTGGTTATATTGGAATCTGCGGAAGATGTTTTTCTTATTAATGATAATCCAGTTTTTGCCTTTAACGAAAATGAAAAGATTGAATGGCCATTCGGTTTTGAATTCGGAGAAGATCAATTTGTATACCTCCCAATATCTCCCAATCGGTGCTTATGTTTTAGCAGGTTCAATAAGAAAACAATGCCGGTTATAGTTTACAAATTAGGTGCAGATAAAGAAAAAATAGTAGATTTAATTAATTTTAATTTGATTTACAGGGCTGAGGAAAGTGTTTATTTTTTCAATGAGAACCTGGAAATTCAAAAGAATTTGAATCAAACAAAAAAATTACATAATTACAATTTTTGTTAAAATGCATATTTTAGAAAAAGAAACTATTTTCAAGATAAATAAATCGCTAGCCAATTCTTATTATAAAGAATGGGTTGGTTATTTTGAAAATATCCTAAAAGACACTCGTGATGAAAAGTATCGATTTAATAGAAAGGAATTACTGGCAATGCAACTGGAGTTGGCCAAGGTTGAAACGATGTTGTGGAAAACATTAAGAGAAGGCAGAGAGTGTGCCAAAAAATTGCAACAATTAAAACTACAACAAAAATTAACTGAGACTGATGAGAAATCTCTTGGAAATCTTGAAAATCATATTTTTATCAATGAACAGCTAGTAAGAATTTCGAGAACAATTTGTGATGGGATTGCCTGGAGAAATCTAAAATATAATCGTACTTTTCTAAATTCTTCAGCACGCGGGTTTGGCGCTGGTGATGTTGATATCAATAACGAAAGCTTTAAAAGTGAATTTGATTGGGCATATAGAATATCCGAAGCTTTTGATAGTGTCGTGCTTCTAAATGATCTAACCCATTTTTTGAGAGTTGGCGATTTGACAGAAATAAGCGACAAGGGAATATTTATCCATGAAATAAAGAAACTTGGCAAAAAAATAATAAACTTATTCACTCTTAAAAAATTAAAGGAAAGCGGAGAGATTAGTGATCAGTCAAAAAGATTATTAGAATTACAAAGAATTGCCCTGTCTGAAAGTGCCATTATAGGCGACATTCATGTCAGAACGGAAAGGCTTAATGTTGAATTGAAAACAAATTTTGATAAGCTTTCACAATTGCTGGAAAAGTCGGAGAATGAGTTAGTCGTTTCTGAGCTAATCGAGCCTTGTTTAACTTTGCATATTACAAATTTTCATGCAATTTCACTGGCAGGAAATACAGTTAACATTGATAATTTGAAATCCAAACTAGTGTATCCATCAAAGAAGGGCTTGCTTCTCCCTCAAAGTAATTGGGATACATTTTATAGTGATGAAAAGGGGAATTTTTTGAGATCAGCAGTTCCTTACTCGGTTTATCCATTATTTGAAAAGCATTGCATAAAATTAATTTCCGGGCACTATCTTGTTAACTGCATTCTTGATGTGGAAAAATTAAAAGAGATATTGCAGGTGCATGGCTGGATCGTTGAAGAAATCACAGAAAAAGAATTAGATCAGCAATTGGCTATTTATGAATCAGCCGAAAAAACTATTTTTTTAAAAAAGAATTCTATTTATAATTTTGCACCAAATGAAATTGGTATTTTGAAAATAAAGAGAGGTGCTTTTTCTCTTAATTTAACTCCTACTTTTTACTCTCGTTTTACTATGGAGTTTATGAAACTCGAAACATTTTTGGAGATGATGGAAGAGATGTATTTAATTGCATCAATTAAGAAAAAGTCTGACTTGTATTTTCCTACGCTTAAAAACGATTTTAATATTTGGAATTAATTTGTTAAATGAGGGAAATTCACGGAGGACCGTCCTCTGGAAAGAATCATTATTGAGCCTTGTTTTTTTGTATAGAGTGAATACATCATCGAACTTTTGTGATATTATTAGCATAAAGTTATGAAAAATATTGATTTTCTGAAAAAATATCAAAAACTTCAGCATAAAATAATGTTTGATGATCTTATTGAGCTGAATGGATCAAGACTTGGAACTTCCAATTTGGACAAGACCGCTTTTTGGAATTTCTCATTAGCATGTAGAAATATAAATGAAGCAGAACTTTTAGAAATTGAAGAGAAGACGGAATTATTTGATAGGGTGCCAGTTGTTTATCTTGAAAATAGCGGGGAATTTTTAGAAACAGTTCAGCTATTGAAAAGCAAAAATTATAAAAAGATCTATGAAGATTCTTGGATGTTTTGGAATGAAAATGAAATTTCTGACGAAAGATTTTTTCAAATTAAAAAAGTCGAAAATAGTGATGATTTGAAAATATATCTGAAAACTTTAGATGATTGTTTTGGAAATGATGATCCCCAAAATCCTTATGGAGAATTGGGTGATTATTTGAAAGTTGCAGAAAAGGTTTGGTTTGAGTTCCATGATTCAGATAGGCTTGAGTATTTCATTGCCTATAAGAATGACGAAGCGGTAGCAGTTGCAGCGCTAAGTAATTTCGAAGGAATCGGATATATTTCAAATGTGGGATCTTTGAAAAAAGTTCGTGGTGAAGGTTTTGGTAGATTGGTAACATTATATTGTGTTGAGATTTCGAAAAAAAGAGGAAATAATTTGCATTTTCTGGCAACAGAAGAAAATACCTATCCAAATGAATTTTACAAACAAATAGGATTCAAAACTAAATTTACGGGAATTGCGTATGCTAAGAATTGATTTATATCCATTTCATCAAAGCCACCACGCGCTCCAATCTCGCCCCAACCAAATCCCAATTTTCCAGCAGATTGGGTTCCTGCCTCATCGGCAGACAAGCCCTAGCCCGTGCAAACAGCCCAAAAACGCTTATTTAAAGCGTTTTTAGCAAGTTCAAGAATTTAGAGCCCCTTTTTACTGATTGAGTGCGTAAACTTGGTTTGGTGTTAAATAGTTATTAGATTTCCTTGGTCTATTGTTTAATTTTTCTTGGATTTCATAAACATCTCTTTCTGTAATCT
>CAINNK010000046.1 GCA_903851135.1 uncultured bacterium
AATACAAGTTGAAATTATGGAATATGTATTACAACGACCTGGAACATTGTGGACTTGGTGGAAAAACACCAAATGAAGTGCTACAATTAGCCTAATTTCTTAACTTACATGGAACCGCCAAATGTCTGTTCCTAAAACATTAAAAACATCCCAAAAAACTTCAAATTAGCCGAAAATTCCAATCAAGACTGCGCCGGCGACCATCAAGGCAGTGGCCACGAGTTTTCTTTTCACTTCTTTGCGCTCCTTTAAAATGAAATACGCAATCAAAAAAGCAAACATTGGATTCAGACGCTTGAGTGCCATAACATACGATACACTTCCCCATTGCAAAGCCGTGTAGATGCTTCCATTGGCAACCGACATTGCAATTCCAGTCAAAAGCGCAATTCTCAAAAAATTCTTTTTTGCAATCAATTTTTTGAAACTATCAAGCAGCTCGGCAAAGCTAATCTTTTTCCTTCTGGCGGAGCTTTCATTTTTCAAAACACTATAAGATTTTCTTGAAACAAACAAGACAAAAGGCATAATCAAAAACAAAATTGCCAAAATAAATTGCATAAAAACAACCACCAACATTGGTGAACTTTGCTGCACAGCAATTTTTGTCCCAATTGGAGAAATGGAAAAAGCAATGCCGACAATAATCACATAAATAGTTGCCAAACGCATGTTTTTTCTTTGAAGCTGCTCACTTTCACTCAAAATTCTTTTTGATTTCTTTTTGAAAGAAATAAGCAACGCTCCGGCCACAATAAAAACCATTCCAACCAAACTTCCCCCGGTTGGAATTTCCCCAAGTCCAACATACGCCGTGACGACTGTAAACAAAGTGGTCAAAGTGACCCATGGGGTGACAAAGCTGTATTCCGCCAATTGCATTGCGCGATAGCCGATCACAACCCCTAACGCATTAAAGGGCATCGCAATTGCAATGCCTTTCCAAAATTCAAAATGATCCTTGATTTCAAAGGAAAGTCCCTTTGTTAAAAATGCATATAAGGTGATGACGATAGTTGCGGCAGCATAGTTAAAAAATCCAATAATAGCCTTGCCATTTTGGACATCTTTAATTTGATTCAGATTTTTGTAATTCATCGCCCAGGAAATCGCCTGCGCCAATGCTCCTGCGATTGAAAGCGAAACCCAAAGAATGGTCATAAAAGTTTTATTAAAAAAATAAAAATTGACCTTACAAATATAGCAAGTTTTTGAAAATAAAAAAAGAAGCCAGATATTTTGTATAAAAATATCTGGACTTCAAAGTGCCATTAATATGGCTCCAGTAATTGCCAGAACGATGCTGGTCGCATGAAAAGTGTTAAGCTTTCCCTCTTTCTTCCAATAGTAATAGGAAGCTGGCAAAACACGTTTCAGCATATAGACACCAGGAATGACGGCACCGAGCTGAAAAGAAAAGCTAGCCAACGCATTGGAAAATGCCATTGGAATGCTGACCATCAAGAAAATCAAAGCCAATTTTCGTCGACCTCCAACATTGTGGCTCAGGTTTTCCAAGCCTTTTCCTTTGTTAGTCAAAATTGCCGCTAGAAACAGAGCCACGGCAATCCCCAGATGAGCCATCCAAGATGTAAAAGTAGCTGAGGTCATCAAGACGCAGGCTTTGTTCGTCGCTGGAGTGATGAAATTGTAGATCACCAGCGAAGCAACAGATTGACCCAACAAAGACCACTATGCCAGTGTTTAGTCATAAATAGTTCTTATTACTTTTAAGCAACAAAACATACGAGGAGAAAGAAACTCATGAAAAAAGCACAGATTTTAGGAAGGTTCAAGAAAGAGGGTGGCAACACCTATGGCATTGCTTTTGTCATGCGGAAGAGCTACACATACAAAAGGATGAAAAGTCCTGTAATCAGAGGGTTAGTATTTATGATTGCTGGCCAGAAAGGACCCCACATCGTCAAAACCTTCTCAGGAAGCGGAAGAGCTACACATACAAAAGGATGAAAAGTCCTGTAATCAGAGGGTTAGTATTTATGATTGCTGGCCAGAAAGGACCCCACATCGTCAAAACCTTCTCAGGAACAGGAGCAGACAAAAAGTGGAACCACATCCTTCAGATTGCTATTCCAGATTATGATTCATGCGTTCAAACCATGGGTTCCGGCATTGATGTTCGCAGAATCATTGACATCCACTTTCCGACAAATGCTGAACTGGAAGAAATCATTCCGAAGTCGGTTCTTTCGCAAATGCCAGAAGATCACAGCATGGTGGAGATGGAAGACGCCTGGATTTATGAAGTTATGATGGATCACCTGCGAGAAAAACATGAAACGCAGAACAAAATTGAAATTTTCATGGGAAAAAAACGCTGGAACACCATGATGAGGCATTTCACTAATCCTTTTTCTGTTGCGTTCTGCTGTGTTTGTGGTTCGCCTTTCTATCCCAAAAATCAGACGCTAAAACGGACCGAAAAAGTCATTGATGATTTCTCGGGACACTGGGCAAGGATAATCCATCCTCAACAAAATGCTGGCACAGCAGTTATGTATGCCACAAATCAACCTGACGTTGGATGGCTTGAAACCAATGATCTGGATGGTAAGATCGAACGTGGTTTCGTTATCATTCAATCATCTCCACACTTCTCTGATGAGCACATAAAATTGACCGAGTTCACATTAAAAGGAATCGACGGTAAATTCTATGGCCCTCCCAAGAAAGACCATGATTCTCTGGAATTTTTTATTGTTTATGGAGACGCAAAAAATGTCTATCCAGGCAAAGGATTCTATCAAGAACATTCACTGGAAAATGACACTTTTATTGAAATTAAAGTCAGCAATCACCAAAAAGGTCTGGCACATATCCAAATCTTAAAAAGGCAAGAGAAAGGCGGGCTCAAACAAATTGATAGTGCCGTCATTTTCTTTCTGTATTGTTGATTATTTTAACAATCAGCCCTTAACGCCCCGTGCAATCGCCGGGGCATTTTTTTATAATTTCTAGCGAGCCGCAAGGCGAAAGCTCACTTTCATCTTTGGCGAGTGACGAGATTTCAAACAATGTCATCTTCCATGACATTGTTTATTTTAAAATATCTACATCCATTGACCCCTTTCCCATAAAAGATATATAATAACCCTAGTTGGTTGAGGACTCTTTTCCGTCGCCAATTTAATTTGTATAAAAATTTTCTATGACTCAAACAAACAAACAGAAAGTTTGCGTAATCGGCATGGGCTATGTTGGACTTCCATTGGCAGCGGTTTGCGCAAAAGATGGCTACGATGTAACTGGTTATGACCTTGACAAAGGAAAGCTTGATATTATCGCCCAAGGCAAGAGCCCTTTTTATGAAGAATTTTTGGATGATCTTCTGCCAAATGTAAAATTCAAAGTCACCAATGATCCTGAAGACATTAAACATAATGACATCTATGTGATTTGTGTGCCAACTCCAGTTGATGAAAAACACAATCCGATTATCAAATATGTTGCCGATGCCTCTTTTACTGTTTCCAAAAACATGGACAAAGGTGCCTTGGTCATTTTAGAGTCAACCGTCAACCCTGGCGTCAGTGAACAAGTTGTCAAACCGATTTTTGAACGGGCAGGTTTTACTATTGGAAAAGATGTTTTCATTTCACATTGTCCTGAACGAGTTGATCCAGGCAACAAAAAATGGAACGTCACCAATCTACCAAGAGTAGTCGGTTCTTTCGACGCAGAAGGCCTGAAAAGAACTGTTGAATTTTACAAAAACATCACTTCCGGAGAAATCGCTGAAATGGACAACATTCGTGAAGCAGAAGCAACTAAAATTTTGGAAAATTCCTTCCGTGACATAAACATCGCTTTCGTCAATGAGATGGCTATGTCTTTTGCTAAAATTGATATCGACATCACTAATGTCATTCGAGGCGCTTCTTCAAAATTCTCTTTCATGCCCCACTATCCCGGCTGCGGAGTCGGCGGACATTGCATTCCAGTCGATCCATATTATATGATTGAAAAAGGCAAAGAAAATGATTTCGAGCACAAATTTCTTTCAGCCGCCAGAAAAATCAATGATGGCATGGCAGACTATACTGTCGAAATGCTACAAGACAAATTAAATGATGTTTCAAAGGCAGTCAAAGGCACAAAAATTGGCGTACTCGGAATTTCCTACAAAGCCAACATCGGAGACTTGCGAGAAAGTCCCTCCCTACGAATCATTGATAAAATCAAAAAAATGGGTGCTGATTTGCTGACTTTTGATCCATACGTACCTCAACTTTCAACCGAAAAAACTCTCGCGGAAATTCTTAAAAAATCAGAGGCGCTCGTTATTGTTACTAACCACAATGAATTCAAGGATATTCCCGTGGAGGATTTTGTGAAAAATGGTATCAAAGTTATCATTGATGGACGCAATTGTTTGGACAAAAAGGCCATCCGCGCCGCTGGAATTGTCTACGCCGGCATTGGACGCTAGCATTGCCTTAAAAAAGAAAAGTAGTATACTTTATATAGAGCAGCCTGATTTGATATTTTGCATTAGCTATTAGAAATTAGGCATTTTAAAACCATGTTTCATTTGTTAAAACTCATTGTTTGGTTTGCTGGCATCCTGGTGATTGCCTATTTGGCGCTCCCCTTTTTCGGCTATCAACTGAATCTGAATTATTTCAATGAAAGCAAAGCGCTCTGTCAGCAGAAGTTGGATGTTTGTTCAAAAAACATTGTCAACTACGGCACCAAAGATGCCAAATGTGATTTCAGATGTGTTGATCCCAAATTAGTAATCAAAAAGAATTAATTTTATAATTAAAAAATTATGAGACTGATTGTAAATCTTCCAGCTTTCAATGAGGAAGAAAAAATTGCCGAAACTATCAAAAGAATTCCTCGTCAAATTCCCGGCATCGATGAAGTGCTCGTGCAAGTTATTGATGATGGTTCAAAAGACAAAACGATTGAAGTTGCCAAAGCAGCTGGAGCTGACTTTGTCTACACCAATGGTCTTAATCGCGGAATTGGCATCACCTTCAAACATGCCGTGGAAAGCGCTTTGGACAATGGCGCTGACATCATGTGCAACATGGATGCTGATGGACAATTTAATCCTCAAGATATCGTCAAAATCATTGATCCTATCTTGAAAAAAGAAGCTGACATGGTTAGTGCAACGCGCTTTGGCAACAAAAAAGCCAAAGATATGCCAAAAGCGAAATACTATCTCAATCTTATCGCCGCCAAAATCATCGGAAGTTTTATGAACTACGCAATCGATGATCTTACTTGCGGCTTTCGAGCCTACAGCCGAGAAACCATGATTCGTCTGAACATCACCCCAGGCTTTACCTACACCCAAGAAACCATCATTGATGCTATTGGCAAACATTTGAAACTGAAATGGATTGCAGTTGAAGTCACCTATTTTGCTGGCCGAAAATCTAGAGTTGTGAAAAGTATTTTCAACTATATTAGCAACAGCGGCAAAATCATTCTTGAAGCTGTCCGCGATGTGCGCCCAATGAAATTCTTCGGTTGGCCAGCTTTCATTTTGCTTTTGACCTCCCTTGGATTTTTCATTCATTTTTTGGTTTTGTATTTCGGTGATTTCAAAATTACCCCGCATCGCAACAGTCTTTTTGCAGGCATCACTTTGCTGATTGTTGGCATTCAATTTCTCATTTTCGCTTTCATCGCCGACATGATAAAATCTGCCCGAAAATTGATTGAGGATCAAGCCCACACCCTCAAAAAATGGCGCTACAAAAAGTAGCAACCACATTCTTACAACTCAGAAAAAATGCCAAAAAAAGATGGCATTTTTTCTTGTCTAAAGTCGCAAAATAAGCTAAGATAAAGATATGATTTTTAAGCTTAATCTATGAAAATACTATTCATTTCACACACCTATCCCCCAATCGTGGGCGGGATCGAAGCTCAAAATTTCGAATTGGCAAAATGGCTAAGTAAAATTGCGCAAGTTAAGGTTATCGCCAACACCAAGGGCCGTTGGTTTCTGCCATTTTTTGCGCCGCTTGCTCTGCTAAAAGCTTTATGGCTGCTGCCAAAATATGATGTCGTAATTTTCGGCAGTGGCATTTTAGCTATTGATGGTTGGATCATCAAATTATTTTCCAAAAAACCTGTCATTTCCGTCATTCATGGTCTAGATATTAACTACGGCTCGGCTTCGCTGGGAGTCCGGGGCGAAAAAATTCTTGTTACCATTTATCAAAAACTATGGGTCGGAATTTTTCTCAAAAGCGCTGACAAACTTATTGCCGTTGGCAATGAGACTATCAAAGTTGCAATTGAAAGAGGAATTCCCAAAGAAAAAATCGTCTTCATTCCCAATGGCGTAGACACGGAAAAAAATTTGGTTGAAAAAACCAAAACAGATCTTGAAAAAATTCTTGGTATTTCCATTGCCGACAAAAAAATATTGCTAACCTCAGGACGACTAGCCAAAAGAAAAGGCGTTGCTTGGTTCATCCGCAATGTTTTTCCGAAATTACCAACAGAATATCTCTATGTGATTGCAGGTGATGGCAAAGACAAAGAGAGTGTCCTCCAGGCAATAACCGAAAAGAAACTAGAGCAGCGAATTTTAGTGTTGGGCTATGTCACTGATGAAGTTCGCAACACTCTCTGGGCCACTTGCGATTTGTTTGTTCAGCCTAACATCAAAATAGCCGGCGACATGGAAGGTTTTGGCATTTCCGTAATTGAAGCTGGGGCCTGTCGCTTGCCAGTTCTGGCTTCGGATCTTGAAGGTCTCAAGGATGCTATTAAAGATGGCAAAAATGGATTTTTAGTTGAATCGGAAAATTCGCAGGCTTTTGCCGAGAAAATCACACAGCTTTTTGCCAACGGTAGTCCACGCGAAATCTTTGGCCAAGCCGTCAGGGATTATGTTGTTGAAAATTATCAATGGAAAAAAATCGCCGAGCAGTATATGCAAGAAATAATAAAAGTAACCAGCAATCAGTAATTTGATTTTGAAATGCTATCATTTATCTCCTCACAATTTAGCTTTTTCTTAACCCTGGGATTAATTCTTTTTGTTCCAGGGCTATGTTTGATTGCAGCAACCGGATTGCAGCGGAATTTTTCTTCTTTGGAAAAATTCATACTTTCATTTAGCCTTAGCATTATTGTTGTTGATTTCATCCTTATCCTGATTGGAAAAAGTGGATTTACAATCAATCACTTGAACATTCTTGGCGCGCTAACAATTTTTGGCGCTGTTTGTTTGGGCATTTATATGTATAGGAAAAACGCTGACACCAAAAAGTCCACCGAAAAAACATCAGACAATTTGCCGGCAAAATCCAGCTTACTTGTCATTATCCTGATTTTCCTGACCATTTTCATCAAAACTATTTACTTGCAAGATGTGATTTTCCCAACTGCTACAGACATGGGTCATCACATGTATTGGACAAAGACAATTGCAACCACCGGAGCGCTGCCAAAATATGAAAAAGCGGACATTCTTCAAGATAACACCGTCAGTAAACCAGCACCGATTGCGGATTTTATTATCGGCGAACATCTCATCTTTGCAGCCATTGCCATAATCTCTGGAGCACAATTCATTTCCGCTTTTCCAATTTTGGTGCTTTTCTTGATCAACGTCATGTCCGTGCTGGCTATTTTCATTTTAACCAAAGAGCTTTTCAAAGATTCTAAAAACGTAAACTTGATTTCAATTTTAGCGCTTTTCTTGGTTGGACCGCTTTATGCTTTGGCATCACCGCAAGCAAAATTTGTCAGTGGCGGCGTTATCGGCAACACAATTGGCAATCTTTTCATTCCGATGACCTTGCTATTGTTTTTACGAGCTTTCAAAGAGAAGAAATCAACTTATTTTGCCCTGGCTGTTTTCATTGCTCTTGGCATGGCTTACACTCATCATCTCAGCACCTTTGTTTTCATTTTCATAGCGTTCTTTTCTTTGTTAATCTTCGGCGCCTTAAATTTCAAAGAATTAAAAACCTACTGCGCGCAATGGCTTAAACTGGTTTTCTCGCCTGCCGTACTGGCAATTTTTGCCTTGGCGATTGTTTTTGTTTTTTTCATCTACACGCCAACCTATCTCAACTCCAGCGCCATCAACACAGCCGTTGGAGCCCCCAGTAAAGCCAGTCGAGCAGGCCTTACCCTGACCCAACTCAAATCTACGGCCGGCGAAGCACGTTTTGCCCTGGCCGCGGTCGCCATTGTAATTCTTTTGCTAGCCAAAAAGATGGACAAATACCCTCGAGCATTTCTGCTAGGTTGGACAATTTCTCTTTCAATTATGTCGCTTCGCCCTGATTGGCTTTTTGTTGACATCCCTTCTGATCGCATTGCAAGTTACGTCATCTTTCCCAGTGCGATTGCAGCCGCCTATGGTTTTGTTTTCATTTTTTCCAAAATCAAAACTGCCAACCCGGAAAAAAATTATCTGAAACAGTCGCTGCTTTTTTATTGCTTTTTTGTTTTGATAACTTTTTTTGCAGTCAGTGGCTTTTATGAAAATTCAATGGCGCTCAACACTGGTAACAATGCCAAGGAAGCTATCCAGACCTACGCAGCTTCGACTTATTTAGCTGGAAAATTGAAAGCCAATGACTTTGTGCTCAAAGATCACAACTACCTAACCGGTGATTCCTGGGTAAAGCTATTTTTCATGCGCGGCTATAATTTTCCATTTTCCAGAGGATATTTCAAACGCTATCAAGATGACACAAAGACTCGCGAACAGTGCACCAATAATATGATTTCCCTGCCTAGCAGCCCAGAAGCGCAAAAATGTTTTGCTGGGACCAAAATAGATTTCGTGATGCTCAATCCTAACAATGACGCCGCCCAATTCAATCGCCTCAATGATTTCTGGCAAGTCTACACCGCAGACAATATAGCTGTTTTTTACAAAGCCAAATAAGCAGTTTTTGGTTCAGAGTTCACGGTTCGCAGTTAAAGTTCTTAAGCAAGTAAAATTCAACAAAAAAATGAACAATAAGACTATTATTTTTTCAACCATTTTTTTTCTCATGCTCAGTTTTGTTTTTCTGGCTATCGTCGAGAAAAAAGCCTCGGACCCAAACAACCAAAACATCTGGATGCTTTATTTTGAAAATCCGCAAAACCAAGCAATTGATTTCAAAATTGAAAATCATTCCAGCAACGTTTCCTTTCACTGGCAGTTTGCTGCCGACAAAACAATCATCAAAGAAGGCAACGCAATTGTTTCCCTCGGAGAAACAAAAAATATTCCGGTTTCAATTTCAGTTCCCGAATTGGCAGGCAAGAAAATCACCATCTCAGTGACAAGTGATAGCAAAGTCAAAGAGATATATAAAAACTTTCCTTAAAATCCTAATTTCAAAATCTAAATTCCCAATAAATGACTAAGCTCAAAAAAAATTAAAAAATGTAAAACATCAAAATAAATAGTCACCAATAAGAAACTTTTTGGATTTATGATTTTGGATTTTATTATCTAGCGTAGTGAGCGAAATGAAAGTAATCCTTCATTTCGCAGCGAGCGACGATAACAAAGAATTTATTATTTATTTGACATTGGAAATTTAGATTTTGGATTTTTAAAACAGCTTAGAGAAAAAATAGACTGAATATTTTAACTATAAATAATCAAAAACATGAAACGTATTTTATTAATCACCCGTCCGATTGCTCCACCGTGGGATGAAGCTTCAAAAAATTTCGCTTTTTATCTCGCTAAAAGCGTAGAAAATTTTGAATTTAGCGTACTGACTCCCGGCGTTGTCAATAGCCTGCCCCTGAAAATCAAGCAGCTTCCGATTTTTTCCAGCAATCATCCTAATTTGCGGTTAAATCAACAAGCCAAACTGTTAAAACTAATACCTTTGATTGGAAAATTTGATATCGCCCATTTCATGCTGACTCCCAACAAACTTAATGCTTTTGGTTTTAAGACATTCCTAACAAGACGCCAGACAAAATCCGTCCAGACCGTGGCAACTTTGCGTGAAGATCTTTTCTCTGACAAAGATTTCAAAAAAATTATTTTCGCCGACCTGGTTATTACCTATTCCGATTACGCCAAAAATAAACTCACAAAACTTGGTTTCAAAAACGTCCAAAGAATCTATCCCGGCATTGATGTCCAACTATATAGCCCTGCCCCGAAAAATCTTTCAACTTTAGCCCTCTTCAAAATCAAACAGGACGATTTTGTAGTTTCCTATCAAGGTGAATACACTCGCCTAGGCGCCACCGATACCATCGTGGCAAGTTTGCCGCAGCTTTTCAAGGAAATTCCCAACGCCAAATTCATTTTTGCCAACCGCATTAAAAACGAAAAAGACGCCGTCAAAAAAGCTCAAGTTATTGAAACCCTTAAGGCAGCTGAAATTTTAGACAAAGTTATTTTCACCGACACTTTTTCCGACATGCCAAAAATATATAATCTTTCCGATGTAGTCATTTTTCCTGCCCAAAATATGTATGGAAAATTTGATGTTCCCTTGGTTGTCATTGAAGCGATGGCATGTGCCAAGCCGGTTGTCATTTCAAATTTGCCAATTTTGCAAGAATTTTCTTCCAATAAAAATTCAATCTCTATTGATCCAACCAGCCAGACCCAATTAGTCAAAGCGATTGTTGATTTGTCTCAAGACAAAGAAAAATGCACCAAACTCGGCAAAGCTGCTCGACAATATGTAACAGAAAATTTTGACATCAAGACAGTTGCCAAACAATATGAAAGGGCTTACAGGGATTTATTGTCAATCTAAATTGGATTTTTAAAAAAGCAACTCGAAATTTTTACGAACTTATATTCTTTTTTGGCCATACGAGCGACAGTGAGTCAGAGCGCTTAGCCATAGTCTTGAGCTAAGCGCGTGCTCAAAAAAGGATATGAGTTCGTAAAAATGTTTCCAAGAAATAGGCAAAATTTTCAAAAATACAAATGACGCATAAGTCCTAACAATAACAATTAAAATTTATTCAACCAATATGTCCTATCAAATAAATTCGCTTTCTCAAAACAAAAAAGAACTTAAGACGGAAAAAATGAAAGTTCCGACGATTTTGCATGGCAGCGACGAACTTTTGCCAAACGAAGAAACCCTCGCTAAACTAGAAGACATTGCCAGCGACGAAAGACTTTTCCATCACGTGGCTTCCATGAGCGACGTGCATTCCAAAAAAGGTCGCAAAACTCCGACCGGCAGCGTCATTGCCACCCGCAATGATTTTCTGCCCCAAGTCAACGACACCGCTCCCAATTGCGGCATGCGACTGATTAAAACTGATTTAAACCAGGAAAATGCTAGTCCGGAGCAATTGGAAAAACTTTTTCAAGAGCTGGTTGAAGTGATTCCGACCAAAAAATATATCGGCACCGCCATCCCCTTCCGCTTGGCACTCGACGTTTGCAAACAAGGTATTGCCCCGCTGCGAAAACATCTTGACTCCCGTACTGAAAACGAAATTTCCAATGCTTTTGCCGAGGGGAATTTTTTCCGCGACGAAAAAGTCAGCGACCAAGACATTCTCAATGCCGTGCCGCGTCTATTTTTTCACATTGGCAAATATCGCCTGGGAATTCTCGGTGCCGCTGGCAATCACTTTTTGGATTTGATGAAAATCACCGACATCAAAAATTCTCCTATCGCTGAAAAATTTGGTCTCAAGGAAGGCCAATATGTTTTCCTGATGCACACCGGTTCGGGCCTGTTTGGCCAATATGCCTCGTATATGTATACACCCAAGAAAAAAGAACATCTAAGTCAACAAATTATCTTGAAACTCGGCACCACTTTTTTTTCAAGTCATCTTAAAAATGTTTACGCCAAGATTGCCAAGGAAATTGAGAAATATAAAAACAGCAACGACTTTATTGGCTACAAAACTGACAGCGCTGAAGGCCAAATGTTTTTCACGGCGCACAAAGCCAGTGCCAATTTTGGTTTTGCCAATCGAACAGTGCTCAACCATCATCTTGATCAAGCCTTGGAAAAAACTTTTGGTCGCCAAGTGAAACTGGAAATGCTCTATGATACCACCCATATCTCCATCGAACAGGAAAATCATTATGGAAGTGACGTCTGGGTGCACAGAAACGGCTCTGTGCGTGCCAATGGGCCTGAGCGGATGTCAGAGCACCCCCTCTTTTCCCAGACCGGGGAGCCCGTTTTTATCCCTTCTTCCATGAGCACCCCGGCCTACATCGCCGTGGGCACCAATGAAAACCAATCTTCTTTCTTCTCTGCCCCGCACGGGACTGGACGCCGTGCCAAAATCTCCGAGGAAACTGCCAAAGACAAAGATCAGCTTTTCAAAAAGATGGATGCAAGCCATGTCAAATTATACAACGCCAAATCTGAAGGCGTCATCATGCAAGACAGCGCTTACTACAAAGATATCGACGAAGTGATTTCCGGCATGGAAGAAAACAAGATGGTCAACGTGGTGGCCAAGATGCAGCCAGTGGCAGTGCTGATGTACTAAGAAAAAATTTTAAAGGCTAAATTTAAAATTTTAAATAAATGTTTAAATTTAAATTACTAAATGTTTTAAAATTTAGTCATTTCGATTTCATTTCAAATTTAAAATTAAAAAATTAAAATTAATGCGCATCATCTCAATCTCCGGCCTTGATGGCTCCGGAAAATCAACTCAAATAAAATTATTGCAGCAGCATTTGGAAGCTCAAGGGGGGAAAGTTTTTTATTTTCACGCTGGTCAATTTAGCATCAGCAAGACCTATAATATCCTGCGGCCTCACAAAGTCATCACAAAAACACACAAAGAAAGTGTCACCAAGGCAAACTGGCTGCAAATTCAGCTTCGCAAAATCGCCTTATTTATTGACCTTCTGCGATTCAAAAAATTACTAAGAAAATTAGAAAAGTCAGGTTATGACTGTTTATTATCCGACCGCTATTTTTATGACAGTTTAATAAATATCAATTATCTTGAATCAAAAAATCATCAACCTAAAAGCTATCAGCTAAAAGCTAAAAGCTGCGCAAGCATTCCCTCTCCCGATTTCGCCTTCTTCCTCAACGCCAACCCTGCCAAAATCATGCAGCGCCCTCGCCCAGCCGATCAAGGCCGCGACTATCTTATGTCCAAACAAAAAATCCTGGTTGAGTTTGCAAAAAATAATGATTTGCTTGAAATTGACGGAAACAAAACTGAGCAAGAAGTGTTTGGGGAAATTCTCAAAGTAATCAGTAACTAGTAATCAGTAACTAGTTACTAGTGAAGACTTTCCGAAGGTTGAACCTTCGGAAATCGGAAACATTAAAGTCGGCCCACACCCATAAATTAATATATGGGTCTAAGAAAATAACAAGTAGCGAAAAAGCATATGAGTATGGAAGACAATTTTTTGAAATCGCAGACGCAGGCTGCAAATATCCCGAAGAAAAAACCGGTGGAAGAATTGCCAATGGAAAAGTCGCAAGAGGAAGTGGAGCAATCCCCTGCTGAAAATTCAGGGCCGAAGATTGAACCTGTCAAAAATCGCCTGGCTCAAGAGCGCAGAAAGCAAACAATTGAAATTGAATTTGATGGCATCAAAATTCCCCTCGAGACTGAGTCATATGATTTTGAATATCCTAAACACATTCAAGAAGAAACGGGGATTTTGGGATATGAGAGGACGAAGATTTCAAATGATGCAATTTTTGATGCACTCAAAGCCTCCAAAAAGAAAACTCGCAGTATAGATTTTACAATAAGTAACAATATTGAAAAGATTAAAAAGAAAAAAAGGGTGCGAATAGATTATAAAACCGAAAATGCACGGGTTATTGGTGGTAGCATACTTATGGAATTGTCGAATGGTGAATATCCGAGATTTTGTTACAATCATAAAATGAACGCGTCCATACATAGCAGTAAACAGGAAAGCGCTCAGTCAAATGCATTCATGGAAGATAAATTTTTTGTGCAAAGAATGTATGGTCTTAATAGAACAGAAAAGCATCTTGAAAACTTTCAAAAAAAAGAGATCTATAATAATCCAGCATATGCGGAGGAGAGGGACAGAAAAAAGATATTCTGCGCATTTGATAAAAAAACAGGGGCAATCTTGGAAGATGAACTTTACCCTGGTGACATTCCCGAGGTGCTACAGAAAAATCCTGAGGCGTTCATTGCGCCACAACGGGATGGAATAAATCTATTGGTCTCAAATTTCTTCAATGGCCTGAAAATAGATTCAACCTCATTCGGATTTCCAATGAAGCTTGAGTCGCACATGAAAGATTATATGGGACAATGCCTCCATTTCTATTCAAATAAAAAGAATGGTATTAAGCCAGAGATTGCATCCACTATATTTGGAGGGCATTTAGAGAACTCTCTTCTTATGCTGTCTCTTGATGAGATACTACGAGATGAAGAGTTGCTTGCTAAAATGTTAGCCATGATAAATAAATATCCCGAATCTCCTGATCCTGATAAGGCTAAGACGGCACTTATTTGTAAGATTTTTGAAAAAATATGCATAAAATACGAATTGAAAATTGATTCGCTAGTAAGTGAATATACATGGAGAGATAAATTTGTGAGCCGAGATAGAAATATTCAAGAATCTTTGATAGCTCATGTAGCACTTGCATTGGATATTATTGGTGATCCTGAATCTTACTCGATTCAAGGGGATGGGGATCATGCGTATCTTCCAGTTTTTATCAATCACGACGAAATTCCGCAACTCGCTTGGGGTCATGCGAAATACGCACATTATTCCAACGAAAAAAGTTTCAATTTTTTCAAATTCAAACACGCGGAGCATTTACCAGAGCCACAAAAAGTGAAACACGAAGAATGAAATTTAATAATCATTAATATTTGATTTTCCTCCTTTAGAAAAGGAGGATTAAGGTGGATTTGAAAAACTTAATAAACAAAGAAAGTTTTCCAATCCCTCCCAACCTCCCTTTTCCAAAGGGAGGAGAAAAATCTTTTTTAAAATATTTATGTCCTCCAATAATCTTGCAAAATCAACTGTCTGGCTCATTGTCTCGGAATTGATTTTTAACCTTTCGGGTTATTTCATTCATTCTTTCGTTGGCCGCATCCTTGGGCCGGCTGATTATGGCCGCTACGGTTTGGTCGTGACGCTCACCACGATGGTCATCATCTTGATTGGCAACGGCATCCCGACCGCCATGAGCAAATACATGAGCGAAGTGTTTGAAACCAATCCGAGCCTTATTCCTGTCATCAAACGCCAAGCTATCATCATGCAAGGCATTTTAATTGCCGGCGTAACAGTAATTTTCTATTTCTGCGCACCATTGATCGCCAATGTTTTAGGTGATCCTTCCTTAACCTATCTTTTCAAAATTTCCGCCTGGATTATTCCTTCTTTTGCTTTGGCTTCATTTTATTTTTCCTACTACACGGGTCTGCATCAATTCAATTTGCAGTCCATCATGAAAACCGTGCGTTCTGTTTTCAAGGTTGTCATCATTGTGGGCATGGCCTGGAAATGGGGTGTGCCTGGCTCAGTGCTGGGCTATGCTTTTTCAACCTTTGCCGTTTATTTCATTGCCGTGACCATTGATAAGTTGAAATTTTCTCGAGATTTGAAAAAACAAATCGCTCTTCAACAACAAGCATCCACCAAACCGATTGACGTTTCATTTGATTACAAAAAACTTCTCAACTATGCTTGGCAAGTCATCATTTTCTTTTTGGCCTATGAACTCCTCATTAGTATCGACCTTTATCTCGTCAAAGGCATTTTGCATGATGATTATCTAACCGGAATCTATAACGCCGCCCTGACAGTTGGGCGCATTCCCTACTATATTTTCTACGCGCTAACCATCATGTTGCTGCCAGTCATTTCCAAAACCACCGCCGAAAAAGATCACAAACAGACCAATGCGGTCATCAGTCAATCACTGCGCCTCATGACAATCCTGCTGATTCCTGCCGTAATTTTGATGTCACAATTTTCGCGTCCCATCATTAAACTTTTTTACAGCGCTAAATACTTAGATGCTGCCTATCCAATGTCAATCTTAGCCTATGGCGTGGGCTTTTTGACCATCTTTTATGTCATGAGTTTTGTGCTTAATGGCGCTGGCAAAACCAAAATCCCAATGTGGATTTCAATTTTCGGAGTGATTGTCAATTCAATTCTAAATTATGTTTTCATCAAACGCTATGGCCTAGCTGGCAGCGCCATCGCCACCACCATCACCTCTTTTGCCACGATGCTGGCAATTCTCTATTATATTCAACGTGATTTCGGCGTGATGATTCATTTGAAAAGTCTGGTCAAAATGTTTTTTGCCGGAGTTTTGATGTATCTGGCTTCATTCTTTTTTAGTCAAGGCACTTTCATTTTTCTTGCTTGGTCAATCCTCCTTTTTGCAGGATATCTAGCAGTCCTTTATTTGCTAGGTGAAATCAATAAAGCCGATTTGATTTATCTAAAACAAATCACTGCTAAAAAATCTAAGAAAGTCCAAATGCAAGAAGAACTTTCCGGCAACGAACCAGTCGCCTAAATAAATCATTTTGCATAAAGATAAAAGAAATCTTTTTCATAACCATTGAGATATTGCTTCGAACCATCAGCCAAATCCTTTGTCAGGGTTGTGGAATTATATTTACCGTTGCCGACATAGTCGAACAAATTAAACCTTACCCAAATAGGATTGATATCCAATTGAATGGCACTAACCGCGCCGGCTGTTTTCAGGGCTGAGGCCAAAGTCACTGGGGTCAGATTATTGCCAACCGCAAAAAGTAGATTGCCCTCCTTGGTTAGGCCAATGCCAGATCGCCAAGTGTAAATATCCACCGTGCCGGCCGCAAGTCGTCCCCAAAGTTTTTTATTGCGTTGATCACCAACGGCCAAATCGCCATTATCAATCAAGATCGGACAATTTTGCCGAACAAATTCAACATTATCCCCCAACTGCTGACCAGTATAATTTACTATCCTCAAAGACCCATCTTTATAGCCAACCAAGGTTCCTAAATCATTTTTAAGTGGCAAATACGTGTTATCGCCCACAATCATACCGTAGGCACCATCTTTATATTGAAAACCACCATCGAAAGCAGCGATCAATTTTCCACCGCTAATAATATCCTTAGGTACAACGCCAGGTCCAGGTTTTCCAACCGGACCACCAGGTTGTTTAGTGCCAGCCACGCTGCCCAGCCTCATCACGCTTTTATCAATTTGCACGATAGTTGTAATAGCATAAGACCTGGCCGGATCAGGACGAACAAAAGTATGTGCCATAACCTCCCTATTTGGGAAGGCTCCAATAGGCAAATTTTTCCACTCACCTTCGCCAGCAAGTGGCTGAGGATCTCCAACTGTTGAAAGTGAATTCAAGTTAAGTTTACCACCCATGATATTGGTTCCGAGACCGTTATCATTGAAGACTGGGGCCTTGTCGGAGTTACTATTATGGGTCACGCGCTGGGCCAAATCAGAAGCGTTAAAGAATATTTTCTCCAAATAAACAATTCGATTGTCTCCAATCAATGGACGCAAAACATTATCAGTCAAATAAGCTGCCCCAGCAGTATCCAACTTAATGAAAAGTATTATGCCGAGCAAAAAAAGACCACAGAAAAAAAATACGAGCTTAAAATTGCCATAAACTCTGGATTTTTTGGGAACTTTAATTTCTTTAAAGCTTATTGGCTGCTTATCAGTATCTACTTGTTTCAAAGCTCTAAGTTTCTCATTATGCTCTTGAATATGCTTTATTTTTGGCGATTTTATTTTTTGTCTAATAATGTCCATATGCTTTTATTTTTTAATAAGTTCTTCAATTGTGAATCGTCCATGTGACTTGATGTCTTGAGCCACATAAATTTCAGCAAATGATTTTGTGAGCTTACCTTTGTTTTTCGCATTACTGATTGAAAAAATCAGATCACTTGGACTCGGCTCCGTTTTTTTTGAGAAAGCTTTGAGCTGAACACTATGCTTACTGGTAAAATATTCAATTGATTTGAGATATTTGAAAAGATAAGTCTGTTTACCTTGCAAGAAAACAGTGCTACCAGGCTGAGCATGTTGAACAACATAGTTAGCCAGAAATTCAGCTTCCCCCAGCATTATTTCAGTTTCAGTTGAAGTGCTGATCTGTTTCTTGTTGGCGTGATCTGCAAAAGAAGTTTTGACCGCCAAAATATTGGTGCCTAAAATAATTACAACAATAATTCCAACCAAAGTCATGGCATATTTTGAATATTTTTCCCCCCATTGCAAAAGAGCTTCCAGCCAAAGACTCAAAAGTACAAATGGCACAAAAATCAAAGCCAAATAAAACCGCAACGAAATTTCCTTGGCTAAGGGAATCAACAAGATAAATCCAACCAAAGCATAGATGCCAGCTAGTTGCAGAAAAAGTTTTTTCTTTGGTTCAGTTGTTTTGCGAAGACTTTGAAGCCAAAGCCACACTCCACCAAAAGAAAAAACGAGACTCAAAAATGTTCCAAACACAAAAAAGGCTTTATTGAAAATTCCGTGCGTCTTGTTGTAAATGCTTTTCAGTAAACCTGCGCCGCATTGATCATCATTGCCAAGGCCAGAAATTATAAAAACATCTGCTTGCAGTTGGCATGCCACGTCATCAGCCAGATTGTTGAGCAATGAACTTCCCTTGGCAGTTTTCGTAGAAGCCCCACCAAAAAAAGCTTTGACATTCGCGCCATTGGTTTGAAATTCACTAACAATTTGGCCGGTGTTTAAAAAGGCAGCCAACAGAAAAACAATTGCAGCTTGTTTCCAAATGAGTGGATTTTTCCTACTCACCCAAACAAAAAAGATTACCGCCGTGATTGGCATGATAATCAAAAGCAAAGTGTGCAATTGCACGCCAACGCCAAGCGCCACGCCGCCGGCCAACGCGACCCAAAATTTTCTCACGGTTTTATTTTCACCCAAAACAAGCAAGGCATAAAGGAATAGCAAACAATAAAAAGGCGCTGAATTTGGATTCCAAGCAAACCGCGCATATTTGATGGCAAAAATACTCACGCTCAAAACGCCTGTCAAAACCAAGGCGATGTTTTCATTGAAAGCTCTTTTCAAAAACAAAAACAGCAGTGGAATCGCCAAAATAGAAGCCAGCAAATCAGGATACGCCATTTTGTCTGGCGCATCGCCGAAAATTTTGGCCGAGGTTATTTGTAAATAGTAAAAAGCACCGCCGAGTTTAAATTCAGTTCCGCCAGCTTTCGGTCCAAGCAATGGCAGACCGCTCTTGCCTTCGACAAAATCACTGACCACGCCAGCGTCGCGCGATTGATCAGCATTAAAACGCAGCCAGTCATGAAAATGATAGGTTCGCAGAAAAATGCCAAGCAAAATTATTCCCGTTAAAATCAAAACGTAATTAGGAATTCTTTTAATTTGTTCTTTTAAATATTTATACATATTTTATTGAAGTTGATATATGCCGATTTGTCCGACATCTAAATGATTTATAAATTTCATCCCGCCAATTTCCTGCTGCGAACTTTTTCCAAGACCAGAACCTACATAAAAAGCCGGCGTGCCAACAGGAACAACTTCAAGATTAACACCACGCTGCAAAGTCAAACCTTTTTTTGCTGTCAAATAAATCAAAGTTTTGTTATATGGCGAATAATATCTTGTGCCCCCAAACAAATAGGCGGTTTTTTGGCCAACCGACTTGGAAACCATGAAATCCACCAAAGGCTGCGCCTCATCCAAAACAAGATATCCTGAATCTGCGCGCATTTTGTTTTCCAGTGCCAACCCTTCATTATAAATAGAGAATAAATTAGTAAAAGCAAAGAAAATAAAAATTAAGATTACCCCCAAAAGATATTTTTGCGGATATTTATGCCTCAGGTATTTGACTATCAAACCAACCAAAACAAACGGCAAAAAGGTCGTGTGGATAAAATAGCGCATTGGAGCAAGATCAATAATTGGCAGCATCACTCCAAAAGAAACTGCGGCATACAAAAGAATAATGCCCGTGAAATATTTTCGTTTTTTGTCTGTTTCTTTCCAGGTTTGATAGCCAAGTAATCCATATCCCAAAGCTGAAAAAAGCAAGCTCAAAAAGATTCCCAGCAATGAAAACGGGCGGTTCGGCAATTGCAACTTGCTGCCCGATTTCATGTTTCGTGCCTTCGAATAAAGGAAATCGCAATTTTCCTTGTTGCCCAAAGCAGCTGAAATTAACGTATTGGCTTGAGCATTGCAAGCGACATTCAATTGCAAATTTCGAAAAAATCTCTTACTGCCACCATTGTCTGATTTATCGTTAAAGGAGGCCAAAAAAACTTTCGAATTTGCATAATTAGTCTGCTGCTCGTGAATGATTTGCCCAGTGTTTGCCACAACTGCAATCAAAAAAATCACCACCCACCGACTCCAAGTTCTCCAACTTTTTTTCATCAAAAAAACAAAAGTCACACCCAAGACGCCCAACATAGTCAACAACAAAATTGCGTGCAATTGAGAACCAACTCCAAAAGCAATACCCAAGAAAAAAATCCATTTCCAAGCGGTTTTTTCCTTAGCAATTAAAAATTCCCAAAGCGACAACAAAAAAAGCATCACGAAAAACGGGATTGGATTTGGGTTCCAAGCAAAACGCGAATATTCGATCGTGTAATAAGAAATACTATAAAGCCCGGCTAGCAACAAGGCTAAATTTTTACCAAAAAACCTTTTGAGAAAAAAATAAAGCAGTGGAATAGACAAAAGATTGAAAAAAAGATCCGGATATGCCAGTTTGTCAGGTCCAATCCCAAAAATTTTCACCGAAATTATTTGGAAATAATAATACATCGGACCCAACAGAAAACCGGTGTTTCCCATTGAAGAACCCAACAGTGGCCAAGGCGCATTATTTTTCACCACATCCTCAACCAAAAAAGCATCTCTCGCTTGGTCATTGCCAAAATGAAGCCAGTCATGAAATTTATAAACCCGAAAGAAAATTCCCAAGCCAAACAACAAAATTACTATCGACATTAAAAACTTCTTGGACTTCAAAAATTGCTGGATTTTTTCTTGCATTATTTTTTAATTAAAGTGTAAATTATGATATTACTAAATTTCTGATAACCCAAAACCAAATCACTATTCAAAGTCTTGCCTATTTCAGTTGGTTTTGCTTTGCTGCCATCAATGAAAAAGAATTTGGTGCCGCTAGCAAAAGGTTGCTTGTTGCCAGGACGAACCATTGTCGCGCCTGATTGTTGAGCCAGATAATCAAACGGCTTGAGAAATCTCTTCAAATAAAATGTTTGCCCGTCAATATAGACCAGCTTTTGCTGATCAGCATTAGCCATTAAATAAGCCAGCATGTTTTGGGTTTCACCTAGAATACTGTTATTAACATCACTAGCGCGTTGTTCCAAATAAGGCCTTGCTAGTGCCAACAGCATCCAGACATTTGCAACCAAAAAGAAAATCGCCAACCCAAGAAAAATGTTTTTTTCAGCTTGCTTTTTTTTCTCAAACAGAAAATTGAGCCACAAACCCAGCAGGACAAAAGGGACAAAAAACAAAATGCTGAAATAGCGCACTTCAATTTGAGAAGCCACTGGTAATAGTACAGCCCAAGAAACCAGGCTGTAAAAGACAAACAACCCCAAAAAATTGCGTTTTTGCTCATCTTTTTCTTTTCGAAGATAACGCCAGAGCAACGCATACCCACCAAACGAAAAAATGAGCGTGACAATCATTTCCAAAATAAACAGACCGCCATTGACTTTGGGTCCGGCTGGAACCAATTTATTGCTCTTGAAACTCTTGGCCACATTGAAAATTGCCCCACACTTCTCCATATCAATCGGCGAAAAAACAATATTAATGTTGGCTTGTGCTTGGCAAGAAGCAACCAACGAAACATTGCGTAGCAAAGCACTGCCGCCCACATTCGACTCACTACTCGCCCCTTTGAACAATTGCCCAACATTTGCACCACCACTTTTAAATTCATAGGCAAGCTGTCCGTAATTTGCAAGCAGAAAGAAAAATACCACCAAAAAAAAACTTTTCCAACTCAAATTTTTCTTGGCAATCAAATATCCGCAAACTCCCAAGGCCACTACCGGCATAATCAAAAAAAGCAGCGCGTGCAATTGGATCCCAACGCCCATCCCAATCCCAACCAAACTGGCCCAAAAATATTTCTTGTTGTTTTCCTTTTCCAACAAACCCAATAAGCCCAACAAAAAAATCAGCGCAAAAAACGGAATCGAATTTGGATTAGAAGCAAAGCGAGAAATTTTAATCGCAAAATAGGAAACGCTCAGCAGCGCGCTCAAGAAAAGCGCCATTCTCGTCGAAAAATATTTTCGCAAGAAAACAAACAACAGCGGAATAGCTAAAATAGAAAAAAACAAGTCAAAATAGGCGATTTTATCAGGTGAATTTCCAAAAAGTAGCGCCGCGACATATTCACCTTGATAATAAAACGGTCCGAGATAAAATTGAGTGTTGCCAGCTTGCGGCCCAAGTGCTGGCAAAGCAGCTTTCCCCTCAATGGCAGCTCCAATCAAAGTCGCATCTCGAGCTTCATCCGGACTAAACTGCAACCAATCGCGAAAATGATAGGTGCGCAAAAAAATACCCACCACAATAATAGCCAACAAAATCCAAAAATATTTTGGCACCGCTTTGAAATAATTTTTCATTTGATTTTTCATACAATATAATAAACGAGGCTACATCAACTTAAAATTTTACAAACTTATTTCCTTTTTGGGCCATATGAGCGACAACGATAAGGTATTGACATTAGGACTTACGCGCTTGATCGAAAAATTACTTACAACCAGTTTTTTAGCAAGAGAGACTTGAAGTAGACCAGGGGAGATTTTCTTAGCAAAGAAATTACGCTCTAGGAATTTGAGAGCAAGCGCGTAAGTCCTAAATAATTTAAATTAAACCACTTTACAACGGCGTAACTTTGATGCTCGAAACCAACGCGCCTTGACGCAATTTCTTAGTATTGACCATTTCAACCGCTTTTCCTTGAGCGTCAGTAACTACAAAATTGACCGCATTTTCACCAGGCACAAGCACAGTTTCAAAAATATATGTCTTCGAAACATCCGCCAATTTTTCCATCAACCCACTGTGTCCATTGCTTGCAGCCGCAAGCTGCAATTGCAAGCCGCTGTTTTTCGCAGCCACTGTCACTCTCACCTTTTGATTTATTTTGGAAACATTCACAATCCTAAGCTTTGCGCCATTACCCATAACTCGCGAAAGCAAACCATCACTTTCATTGACAAACGATTTTGAAAATTGCTCGCCACTGCCAAAATCAACGTAGAAACTTTTTTGCTCGACCTGACGCACTTCATAGGCAATCAAATATTCATCTTCGAAACGATTGGTATATGCAATGTGTGCTTTGATGAAATTTTCTGCTAATTTCACAACTTCCGGCTTGGCGTATTTTTTGCTGATAGTTATATATCTCACGTTGTAAAAACTAAGCACTTCATTCGATTTACTGAAATCAAAACTATCAATAATGTCCAACATGTCTTTCTGATCTGGGTCATTGCCCTTAGGAATCGTATACAAAAGCTGTTTAACAACCGGGGTTCCCTGTTGCATGTCAAACTGTCCGCTGATTTTGCGCGCCAACGGCATACCATTAAGCACCGGCTTTTTTGCCACCGTGTTCAAGAAAAGATCATAACTGGCAAATTCATAACTTGTGCTGCCGGGAATTTCAATCAAAGTATACTGCTGATTGTCTTGAGCCAGCTTGTCATAAAAAGATGAATAACCTACCAACATAGTAGGAATTGGCGCTACCCAAAACTCAAGCAAAATAACTGCCGCAAAAATACTCGTCAGTAGCATCTGTTTGTGCGCATTTTTTTTCAGCAGCCAGGTAAAAGCAAAAGCAAGCAGCACAGAAATTCCCATGATCGCAAA
This sequence comes from uncultured bacterium, assembly GCA_903851135.1. Classification (GTDB taxonomy): domain Bacteria; phylum Patescibacteriota; class Minisyncoccia; order Moranbacterales; family GWC2-37-73; genus CAIPMZ01. Next base: position 23,894 of record CAINNK010000046.1, read on the forward strand.
AACAAACAATCGACCGGTCGTCCGGATATTTTCATAAAAGGGCAAAAACTTATAAATCAAAAAATATGGCAGATAAATGTCATGCTTGCCAATTGAAAAAGAATTGCCGAGTGAAAAAAGATAAAACAACAAAGTTGACGAACCCCAAAAAATAAGGTTACGACGATAGCTCTTATCCTCCAGCTCAGTCACCTTCTTTTTCAAAATTGCGTTTGCAAAATACACCAACATTGCCAACACCGAAAATCCAACGAAATATGAACCACGATCGGTTCCGCCTAGCATAATTTTTTGCAAAAACTCGCTAGCCCCTGGCCACAAGGCGTGAAAAATCGGCGGAGCCAAGGGATCAAGCGCCAACATAGCATATTTGTTTGCAGCATTGGCTCCGGCATCCAAAAAGTTGTTGTCCGAAGTTGCCACTTTCAACATCGCTCCAAACATAACAAAAGCCACAATTGCCAGCAGCCCTAACAGGCAGGAAACATAAATCCAAAACTTTTTGTTTTTCAGAATACTTTTGTTCACTGAGATTTTGTAAACCGCCACTGCAACCACAAACAACAAACTGAAAGCCAGCATTTGATGTTCATTCATGGCAATCAAAAAAGCCGCACCCGAAAAAGCCAGAAAATATTTAAACCTAAACTCTTCAAAAAACTTAAACAAAAACAGCGCCAAAAAAGGCAGCCATTCCTGATGCATCGTTCCCAAATTCACAACCGTGGCTTGATAAAAATGAAAAGGCGAAAAAGCAAAAATAATTCCCGCCAAGAAGGCCGCATATTTGTCTTTGACAAAATATAAAGCCAGCAAATATGCCCCAAAGCCGCTCAAAACAAAACTCAACAAAAACAAGACATTATAGGCGACATATTTGTTGACGAACAAGTTCAAAAAAACATACGGGAGATAAACATCAAGGTGCTTGACGAGAAAAATCGCTTTACCAGAAAAGTTTAAAGCGGAAACACTAGCAACTCGACTATCAATGTTTGCGATAGCTTGGAAAGTGTCACCTCTGCCCTGCGGAAGTTGGCTTCCGATTCTGCTAATGAGCGGAAAAGTGAAAACAATTGCAATCAACGCATACAAAACCACTGCAATGATTGTAGGATGTTTTTCACAAAAATTTTTTATTTTTTGTTTGAGGTTCATTGTTTATTGCTAGTATGAAAAGTAAAAACGTCTTTCCAAAAAACCCGGTCTTCTCCTCCGCCTGATTTTTTTAATTTAAACGAGCTTGAAACAACCCGCTTTGGAAAATTGATTTCATAGACAGTTATTTGGCCGAATTTTTGAGAAGTCACAATTTCAATGTCATTTCCAAATTTTTTAGTTACTGGATCTAGTCCATTCTTGGTTGGCGTAACAGCAAAAAATTGGGCATTGGGATCACCATTTAATTTCAAAGTGGCAAAATTCAATTTCTTGTCCCGTTTGTTGGTCAGCAAAAATTCCAACGGGCGCACGTGTTCCGGTTTGACATAATAATACAAAGTTGAGCCAACTTGATGACGAGCATACATCCAATCCGTGACTCCTTGCAATTGACCCAATGTCACGCCATCCTTGGCTTTCAAAATCAGCGTACGCTTGACAATAAACGCACTTTTCTGCGACTTGGCTTGCTCTTTAAACCAAGCATAAGTTCCATGCGTATTCCAAGCAATGATTCCGGCAGTTAGCAGCAAGGCAATCGCAATAGCCCATTGCTTGTTGATTTTTTCTTCCAGATATTCAAACAACAAACCCAAACAAATAAAAGGCAGTGCAAAAACCACGATGAAAAAACGCGGACGCAATTGAAAAGAAACCGGCACCGTCAAAATCGTAAAGACCGCCACCCAAGCGATCAATAAGATCAAAAAATCTCGCTGCGCAATGCTGATTTTCTTTTCACGCAATTTTCGGAACGTTAGGATTGCCCCAAAAAGCAAAATCAAACCGGTCACAGAAATTGCCGGCAGTTCATTTTTCAGGCTGGAGCCATAGCACTGCGAAGTGGTGACCAAGCAATAATATTTGAGATTCTCCGTCACAGTTTTTGAAATTTTTGCTGTCAAAGGTTTATTAGCTGGTTTTGAGCCAATTGCTTCAAAGAAATTTCTGGTATTTTGACCATTTTTTCTGACCTCACTGATGAAAACCGGCGTATAGAAAATTGCAAAAACCAAAACTCCGATTCCAACATAGGTCGCAATTTTTTTGAGTGCTTCTTTTTTCAAACTGGCCAACAAACGCTCCTTTTTCCACAATTGAAAATGAAAAACAATCAACAAACCGGAAATACCCACCAAACTGAAGAAACCAAAAAAATGCAGCTGACTGCCAATCGTCATCCCGATTGCCCAAACGGCCAACCACCACCTTTTGCGTTTTTCACTGGTTTCATTTAAAAATTTCAACAGCCCATAAAAACTAAGTAGCAAAAAAAACTGCAAAGAATTCGGATTCCAGGCAAACCGCGAATATTGAATGATAATGAAGGAAAAAGCATACATAGCCGTGATCAGCAGCGAATTTCGCTTGGAAAAATAAAGTCGCAGCAAAAGATACAGCAATGGGATAGCCAAGATTGAAAAAAACAAATCCGGATAAGCATAAACATAGGGCTGGGTCGAATGAAAAATCACCCCGGCGGCATATTGAAAATAATAAAAAATCGGTCCCAGCCGCAAAAAGCCATGTTTGAGTTTCACTGCTCCAGCTCTGGCACCTAATAGAGGCAAATTTTGCGGACCATTTTCAACTGCGTTACTGATCAAGAGCGCGTCCCGAGATTGGTCCATTTTGAAATATAGCCAGTTGTCAAATTCATACGTCCGCACAAAAATAGCCACCACCAAAATGACCAACAGCGTCAGCCACACATAATTTTTCGCCAAATAGTTTTTCAATTTTTGCATATTTTAAAATTATTATTATCTAGCAAATTCAGTGTAAGAAAGAATTTTTTCTTTTTTACTTTGCAAACAAATACTCCACTTGATCACTTTTCAAATCAATGACTCCATATGAGCCCGCATAACCTTCTCGAGTCAAAGCTGCCTGACCATAATAAGCTATCCCATCATATTGTTTCTGCCAAGGAACATGCCAATGACCGGATAACACCATTTTCACGTTGCCACTCTCATGCAGAACCTTTTCAAACTCAACATAGGAAGCCAAAATGTTTCCCATATTGGTGAAATTCCCGCTTTGCAAAACATGATTGGAATTAAGCGCATCTCCTCCGTCAAAAATTGGGATATGCATCGCCACAATCACTTGTTTGTCTGTTTTTAAAACGCCCCTAAGCCAAGCAAGCTGTTCTGAATCAATGAATCCTTGATAACCACCCCCGACTTCAACATCATCAATTGCCACAATCCTAGTTTTGCCATAATCGACATAATAATATCTGGCTTTTTTGCCATCCAACACATTCATCACCTTATCATTATCATGATTTCCTCTCACCCAAATCACATGCATGCTTTTTTCTTGAGCGATTTTTGAAAGCTCCCGAGCATAATTGTCATCACCGGAATTTGTGTTATCCCCGGTGGCAACAACCGTGTCGATTCCTTTACTACGCAAATCATCAAAAACTTTTGGCAAATAATCTTGATATTGACGCGGATATATCGTGCCACTGTCGACGGTTCTGCGCTTGAAACGATCAGCGTGAATGTCGCTCACCCAACCGATCTTTGCATTTTTCTGAGCAAAATCGGGATTTTTCAAAACGGTTCGCTGAAAAAAATTTCTTCCCGCAATCACCAAAGATGAGTCCCTTGGCCCGCCAAGTTCCAAGCTCGTCTTCCCCGCGATGTGATAAACCCTGACAAAAAACACCCAAAACAACAACACACTCAAAACAAAAAAAGCAGCAATCCATTTCCAGGTTTTTCGCTTTATCTTGGATAATTTTAGCTTTATATACTGATAGATATGATTGTTGAAATAAGTTTGTTAGCTACCACTATTATAGCTCAAAACAGCCACTTTGCACAAGACAGCTGCCTTCCAAAAAATCCCACCACTGGGGACTTTTGCGTCAAAATAAGTATAGCATTTTATCCATCATAATCAACATCAAAAACTCAAATTAAAAGTATTCCCACTAAGCCACAAAACACACATCATCTCTCCTCAAGAAAGTGACAAATTATGCAACTTCAAATTCTGCTTTCTTGATTTCCATTTCAAGTGTGCCACTCAAAACCCATTTTCCGTTGTGAAAAATGGTCCGATCATTTGAGATGATTTTTGATTTTCTGAATCCGATTTTTTCATACAGTCTGATAGCGCCTTGGTGAAACTCACTGGTTGAAAGAACGACTTTTTCCATTGCCAAATCTTCAAAAGCATATTTCAAAACAAGCCTTGAAATTTCAAGTCCGAAACCCTTGCCCCAAAAATCCTTGTCCAAAATGAAAATCGCAAACTCGCATTCCGCCGGCTGCTTAAAATATGCCAGCGAGGCATAGCCAATAAATTTGTTATCAATAGTATAAATTCCGAAGATGATGCCATCTTCCAATTCAATAATGAAGCTTTTCAACTCCTCAACATTTTTCAGCGCCAAACCCTTTTTGACCCAGCCAACATATTTCATCACTTCCAAATCGCCAAACCACCTCAAAAGCAGAGGAAAGTTTTCTTCCACTAGATCTTTTCGCAAATAGACTTTCTCATCTTTTAAGATCATGGCGCAATAAATTTCAGATTATGCAGTTTGGACTCCGTTATATACTGAAATATTGTAACGGGAATAAGAATCTCTCCAGAGGACAATCTTTCCGGAGGACGGTTCTCCGGAAAGTTTCACATCCCCATTCTACTCCCATTTTTGCTGTTTGAAAAGAGAACAACACTAACACTTACTTCACACTAGTAGCATGTGCAAATTTTGCACATGCTACTTTTTCGCTCAATTCAGCATCGCAAATTTAGGGTTAACCTTTCTTTTCCCTGCTTACCGACAGATAGGCATAAGTTCGGCTGCGTTGGAGTTGAGTGGAAAATCTTCGGCGGTGTGCTGGCGCAAAACTACGGTGGCCCATTTGCGAAATTCGATGGCTTGCTGCGAGTTGATTCAATAGCCGACCGCCAAGACAATGTCCAAACTATAAAAGACCACTGGCTTGTCAGAATTTGCGATCCGCATTTTCTGCAAGTTACTTTCCTTGTCGATTTCACCATCCTTAAAAATGCCCTTCAGATGTCGCGAGACAACAGACTGATCTCTTTCATACAAATTCACAATGTCGGCTTGCGATGCCCAAAGCGTGTTGGCATAAAAATCCCTTCTGATTTCAACAGCTCCCTTGCTCGTCTGAAAAATCACAATTTCATTTTTCTTTTTTTGCTGCATAGCTTTTAGAATTAGATACGATTCATGGTTCCAGTCAAAACTTAAATCTAAAATTTTTACGAGCTTGTTTGCTTTTTAGTCTGCACTTCTTAAATATAGACTTAGGGCTTGCGCGTTTGATCGAAAATTACTTACAACCAGTTTTCTTAGCAAGTGAGACACTTGAAGTAGACCAGGGGCAATTTGCTTAGCAAAGAAATTACGCTCTAGGAATTTGAGAGCAAGGGCGCAAGCTCTAAGTAAGGTCTGACTAAGTCATAAGCAAAGCCTAACAATGATATTATATCACCACCAAAGCAGGTCGTCAAAGATTTTAATTTTAAGCCTGCTGCTGGCTAGACTTCCTAGCCTTTTTGAGCTAGAATAGAAACAACTTAAACTTAAAACTTTTCATTTTATGCTAAAAAAATACGCCGTACCTTTCATCCTAACCCTCGTAATCGCCCTGAATCTTTTTTTGGGATTTTCCAGAATCGGAACTTATTCCGCCGTCGATGAACCCTATTGGACCTATGGACGCACTTCCAAATTTTGGACTGCCATTGCCCAACACAAATGGCGCTCAACCAACATCAACGACAAACCCGGCATCACCGTGGCGATTTTGTCAGGCGCCGGACTACTGAAATATGATCCGATGCAATATGAATCAATCCGAGGAGACGTGAAAACCGATCAGCAAATCAAAGACATCGACGGCATCAACTTTTATTTCCGAATGCCGATTTTTCTGTTTTGCACTTTCTCTTTGTTGGCTTTTTATTTCTTACTGAAAAAACTTTTTGGTCAAACCACCGCCCTGCTGGGTTTTGTTTTCATCGGCCTATCTCCAATTTTGCTGGGTATTTCCCTGATTATTAATCCGGATTCCTTGCTTTGGATCTTCCTGCCACTTTCCTTGCTGAGTTATTTTGCTTTTCAAAAACAGGCCGAGAAAAAATATCTAGTGGCCAGTGGAATTTTCCTGGGACTTTCCCTGCTGACCAAATACGTAGCCAACATCCTTTACATTTTCTTTTTCATTTTGCCATTCTTGGAATACATCCTGACTGAAGAAAAACCGCCGCTGAAAAATTTTCTCAAAGCAGCGCTCAAAAATTATTTCATCCTCGCCGCCATTTCCATGGCAACTTTTTATGTTTTGTTTCCCGCCACCTGGGCGCATCCAAAAGTTTTGCTAGAAGGAACTTTCCTCAGCAAAGCGTTTGCCAAAACCTGGCCGATTTTCGCCGGCCTGGTCTTCCTCATCCTGGCTGACACCGTGCTGCTCAGCAACAAAATCACCCAGCCAATTTTGAACTTTTTTTCCAAACATAAAAAAATCTTCATCAACATTTTGATCTTTGCTTTTCTTGGAATTGTGCTATTGGTTTTCGTGGACACCTACTTGGGCATGAAACCTTTCAACTTGGAAGGCATCCTTTCTTCTCCCAAAGGCATTGGCATTAATGAAAAAGGTTTTGCCGTTGCCACCGCCGGCGCCATGTTGGCCAATGTGTATAGCTTGATTTTTGGCATGAATCCTGTCATCTTGTTGTTTTTCATCATTGGACTACTGACAACCACTAAGCAAAAAGTCGCAATCGATCAAGAAAAGAAAACTATCATTTATTTTGCGCTTTTCATTTTGCTTTACTATCTGGCCTCAACCGTCAACGACGTGGCTGCCACTGTGCGCTATCAAATCATCCTTTATCCTTTGGCTTTCATCATCGCTGCCATTGGCGCAAACCACGTTTTTTCGCAAAAGAAAATTCAGCAATTCAAATATATCACGCCTTTTGCAGTGACCATCGCGTTTTTCGCCATCCTGGCAATTTCCCTGCTGGCGCTCAAACCTTTTTATTTCACCTACGCCTCTTCCTTACTGCCGGAAAAATATTTGCTCAACACCAAAGATATGGGCGATGGCAGTTTCGAAGCCGCCGCTTATCTCAATGCATTGCCTAATGCTCGCAACCTGATTGTCTGGTCAGACAAAGGCGCAGTTTGCACTGAATTTGTCGGAACTTGCAACATTGGTTTTTCCAAAAAAGATTTGCTGGGAAAAAATTATGACTATTTCGTCATTTCCGCCGGTCGAGTCAGCCGTTCAATGAAACTGTCAGGCAGCGCCAATGACATCGTTGATTTCAAAAAAATCTATGCGACTGAAAAAGTTGAAAAAAACATCACTGTCGGCGGACGCTCGAATAATTTTGTGAAAATTATTTCCGCCCAAGCACTGAAAAATTAACAAGCCATGAGTAAATAATAACTTTCGGAAAATAAGTTAGAAATTTTTACCTCACTTGTTTACTTTTTAGGGCGCGCTCCTTTGGTCAGGAGTTATGACCAATCGCTCAGTACTCACTGTCGCTCGCAGTGGTCTAAAAAAGCAAACAAGCTCGTAAAAATTTCTGAGTAAGTTTTAATTAAAGCCAGTACTTGAGTTTAACCAAAATTAACAAACTACCATGTCGCCAGAAAACCAAAAAGAAAAATTGCTCAAAAAAATTAAAGCCAACAAGCTCGAAATCATTTTCATCATCGCAGTCATCTCACTCGGAATTTTCCTGAGAACTTTTCACTTTTCCAGCTGGCTGCATTTCGAAATAGATCAAGCTTTCGATTTCGATTTGGTCTTGCCAGCTGTCAGCGATGGTCCGCAAAACTTGCCTTTGCTTGGTCCCAACGTCGGCGGCGGGCTGCTGCGACTTGGTCCAGCCTTTTACTATTTGCAATACGCAAGCGCCCTTGTCTTTGGCAACACCCCAACCGGCCACGCCATGAACGTGCTTATTTTGTCCATCTTGGCGTTGCCGCTCTTTTATGTTTTCTGCCGCAAATATTTTTCCAAAATTGAAGCCTTGGGCTTGCTGACAATCTTTACCACTTCGCTTTACTGCGTGCTTTATGCCCGTTTTTCCTGGAGTCCCAACGTGTTGCCATTTTTGATTTTGTTTTCTTTCTTTGCGCTGCTGCAAGCTTTTGCAGCCAAAGAAAAACATCCGGCTCGCTGGTTTTTGCTGTCTGTTGCGGCTATCACCGTCACCTCTCAAATCCACTTTAATTCCTTTTTTGTTGCGCCGCTCATCGCCGTGACTTTCACCGCCATCAAACGTCCTCGCTTTGCTTGGAAAGTCTGGTTGGCCGCCCTGGGAATTGTTGCCGTGCTCTATCTCCCGGTTGTTCTTAATGACGTCAAAAACAGCAAAGAAAATTATCATTATTTGAAAGAAAAATTTGCCAAGACCAAGCCGGGAGACATTTTTGCGGCCAACACCATCTTCCAAACAGTTCAGTATAGCGCCTATGAATATTTTTTCATCAACACTGCCAACGACCAAATCAACGGAACCAAACTGACTGGCAATGGCTTTGACTGCAAAAACTGCCAGGAAAATCTTGGCTTGAAGATTTTGGCAATTGTGCTTTTTTTGCTCAGCTTAGTGGTTTTGATGGTAAAATTTCTAAAGGAAAAAAACAGCGACCGCAAAAATTTTCTGCTCTTGGCGGCTTTGTGGTTTTTGTTTTCTTTTTATTTGATTTACTCTATCGCCGACGGCTATCGCATGTATCCAAGATTTTTCCTGATGATTTGCCCACTGGCCATCATCTTTTATGGCTTTCTTTTGCAGCTGCTCAGACCCGAGCAAAACAAAAAGCGACTCGCCATTTTTTGCGCCGCTATTTTGGTGCTGGCTGGTCTTAATTTGCAAAGAATAATTCCAGTTTTTCAGCAATTGCAAAGCGCGCCAGTCAGTCAAAATGATGACATCGAAACAGGCGACATTTTTCCAAACACCAACCGTCTTACTCTTGGACAACAAGTCGCAATTGTCGACTACATCCAATCCAAAGCAAAAACCAATAACTATCCAGTTTATCTGAGCGCCAAATCAGAATATGAACCGGCCTTCTGGGCACTACTTGAACAACGCAACATTCACTATTACAGCGAGATCAACACCAAGCAACTCTACGTGCAAGGAAATTATTTTGACATTCGTTTGGCTGGCGCTTCTGACAAAGTTGATTCTAAATTCGCTGCCTTGGAAAGCAAAAATTTTGGCACCCTGACTGTTTATTTCATGCAGCCCTTGCCGCAAGCCGCAACCGCCCAAAGACAAGCTGATTCGCAAAGAGAAAAAACTGAGGAAATCAGCATTGTTTCAAAGTTGCTCACGTGGGAGAAACTTTTTAAGTGAGTTTAAGAAAAGTTTTTTTACAGATGATTCTAAATAAGTCTAGTTATTTCGCAGCGTATTTTTACGAGCTTGTTTCCTTTTTAGAGCACGCTCCTTGGCTAGGAACTATAGCCAAGGGCTCTGGCTTCCTGTCGGGCGCTAAGGCCTAAAAAGAAAACAAGCTCGTAAAAATTTTGAAACATTTCATGTTCCTGAAGCCATGCATTTCGCATGCTTCATATTTAAATCTATCTTGTTTGTTAAATTATTATTCACTATGCCAAAAAACAAAACCGTAGCCAAACAAAAACCCAAAAAAAATAAACTCCTGTTGCCAAACTATCTCATCTATCTTTTCATCGGCATCTTGATCTTGCTGGGAATTTCACTTAACCGTGAAAATTTGATTTCCATCAAAAAAACCCTCGTCCCGCAACCAATAGTCGCCCCACTACCCACATACGAAACAATCAACATCAATCCTTTTCAAAATGAAAGCAACTTCACCTTGCCCTTTGCCATGCCAGACATTGTTCAACCAATTTTTCCTGAACGCGCTTGCAACATCGCCGACTATGGAGCCGTAGCAGACGCCACTACCAAAAATACTCAAGCCATTGCCAATGCCATCGCCGACTGCGCGAAAAATGGCGGCGGTCACGTGCTGATTCCAAAGGGAGCTTGGCTGACCGGAGCCGTGCATCTGGAAAGCAACATTGATCTACATTTAAACCAAGGCGCAGTTTTGATTTTCAGCGCTGATCCAAATGATTATCTGCCGGTTGTGCTCTCCCGCTATGAAGGCATCGATGTTTACAATTATTCTCCCCTCATTTACGCCAACGGCAAACAAAACATTGCAGTCACCGGCAATGGCAGAATTTTGGGCAACGGCCAAGCTTGGCTGGATTTTAACGACGTGGCTATCACTCATACTCTCTATGACATGGGCGACAAAAATGTGCCAATCAAAAATCGCGTCTTCGGCAGTGCTGAAAAAATGCTGCGACCGGCTTTCATTGAATTCATCAACAGCAATTCTATTCTGCTTGAAGATTTTTCCATTGAAAACGGCCCAATGTGGACCATTCATCCAACCTACAGTCAAAACATCATCATTCGCAATATTTCCATTTTGACAACTGGCAAAAACAACGACGGCATTGATGTTGACTCGTCGAAAAATGTGCTCATCGAAGATTCACGCCTGAACACCAACGATGATTCCATTGCTCTCAAATCTGGCAAAGCCCGTGACGGCTTGAAAGTCAACCGGGCCACCGAAAACATCATCATTCGCAACAACGTCATCAGCAACGGTCATGGAGGCATTGCCATTGGCAGTGAGATTGCCGGCGGAGTTCAAAATGTTTTCATGTATAATTGCAGTATCATTGGCAATCAATATGGCATTCGTTTGAAAGGCTTGGAAAATGAAAGCATTTGGGCAAACAATTTGTGGTTTCAAAACATTAAAATGGATAAAATTCTTTTTAATGCAATTCAAATGACCATGCACTATGGTTCCGACCAAGCTTCCGGCAACACCGGCGTGCCTGTTTTTCAAAATATTCATTTTTCAAACATTGTTAGTCCTCATTCCCACGAGTCGATTGAAATAGATGCCTTGGAAAACAGCCCTGTGGAAGACGTGACGATTGAAAATAGCAGACTTGCCGCTGGGGCAGGTGTCGATCTGCAAAACGTCAACAATTTTTCACTCAAGACCACCACTATCCAATCCAAAGAAGCTCCAATTTTCACCATCACCAATAGCCGCAACGTGCTACTTGAAAATCCAAGTTGCCCACTGGCCACAAAAATATGCGCCGCGGTCAACGGCGCTGCAACACAAAACATTCAATTGCCTTCAAAAAATCCAACTACCCTTCAAAAGAAAGTCCAACTTAGTCCGGAAGTTTCCAGCGATCAAGTTTCTTTTTGAAAGAAAAGTCAGCATTTAAGCTGAGAAGTGATTATATATAAATCATGCTTTTCTAAAACTAAGTTAGAATTTTTACGAGCTTGTTTGCTTTTTAGACCACTGCGACCGACAGCGAATTCTGAGCGATTGGCTATAGTTCCTAGCCAAGAGCGTGTCCTAAAAAGTAAACAAGGGAAGTAAAAATTTTAAGGAGTCAATTCAAAATTTTTAAAACCCTATATTTTGTATGATGCACGCTACACATAATACCTAAACAGCTTTGCGATTTTTCAAATAAAGCGGCAAAGCCGTGAAGCTGACAATCATTTGCAAAATCCTAATAATAATGGAAACTGCAATGACCGCCGAAGAACTCACCCCGAAAAAGCCAAAAAAAGTGACATACGCCCATTCTTGCACGCCAATGTTCCCCACACTGATTGGCACGGCTGAAACAATGCTAATCAAAAAGATTACCGAAAGATAATTCAGGAGGCCAACTTGAATTCCCAACGCCCAAAAAATCACAAAATTCAAAACCGCCAAACCCACCAAACCAAAAACAACAGACAGAGTCATCGCACCCAAAAAGATTTTTTTGTGAGCATAATATTCATGCAGCGCCCCCAGAAATTCCAAAACTTTTTTCGGAATAAATTTGGCAAGATGTTTCCAAAATGGAAGTTTCATGATCAGTCCCAAACTTAGAACCCCAAACAAACACAGCAAAATCAAACTCGCAATTGATAGGAGAACCTTGTGTTCAAAAATAACTTGCCAATTGAGAGCTGCGAAAAAAACTGACAGCAGCATAGCTCCAAGCAATCCCGTCAATCTATCCATCACCACACTGGCAGCGGCCGCCGCAAATCTTTTGTCTTTTTTGCCAATTTGATAAGCGCGATAAGTGTCGCCGCCAATAAAAGACGGTAAAAAATTGTTAATAAAAGTTCCTGTTAAATATAGTTGAAAACACTGCTGGACCGAAACATCCAGACCTTTGAACTTGGCCAACATTTGCCATTTGAAAGAAGAAATTACCATCCCAACAAGAAGCACCGCGACATACAGAACAATTTGCCAAACAGAAATTCTTTTCAGATAGAACAACACTTCCGCCCATTCTATTTTCAAAATCAACAAATACACCAGCACCGCGCTGGCAGCCAATTTCAAAACAAACTGAGCAATTCTTTTTTGATTGATTTGCATATTTTTTGCTAAATAAAAGGGTATTAATACCCCAGGGCAAGCCCTGGACCCTTCAGGCTCACACCGATAAAATCGGTGAGGTATTAAACCTTTTGTTATCGTCGCTCGCTCGGAAATGAAAGAGTACTTTCATTCCTCTCGCTTCGCTAGATAATAAAATTTTACTACTTCTTTAAGCTAGGGCTTACGCGTTTGCTCGAAAATTACTTACAACCAGTTTTATTAGCGAGAAAAACTTGAAGTAGACCAGGGGCAGCTTTCTTAGCAAAGAAAATACGCTCTAGGAATTTACGAGCAGGCGCGTAAGCCCTAGCAATAATATCAAACTTTTCTGATAAAATCGAGCGTCTCACGGGCGCTTTTTTCCCAAGAAAAATTCTGCAACTGCGTCAAACCCTTTTCAATCATTTGCTTGCGCAAATTTTCGTCATTCAAAACTTTTTCCAAACAAGTTATCAATGCTTCAACTTTATTAGCGTCAAAATAAAGCGCCGCCCCACCACCAACCTCTGGCAGGCTAGAATTGCCAGCTAGCACCGTTGGAACGCCGCACGCCATCGCTTCCAGCACCGGAATGCCAAAACCCTCGTACAGCGACGGAAACACGAAAACTGAAGCACTGCGATACAAAATCGGCAACTCAGCAAAAAGCACCTTACCAGTGATCACAATATCCTCAGCAAAAACACTACTTTTTGTGCGCTGCAAAATTTCTTCAAAACTCCAAGCCGGCGCGCCAGCAAAAACCAATTTCATTTCTGGATAGCTACTCTTGATTTTTTCAAAAGCCTCAAGCAACACCAGCAAATTTTTGCGCGGTTGAATCGCTCCAACATACAACAAATAGCTTTTAGCTTTTAGCTTATAGCTTGCTAGAATTTTTTCTGTTTGACTCTCAGAAACATTCTGGTTAAAAAGTTGACAGTCAAAACCATGATAAACGACTTTAATTTTGTTTTCTTTAATGACTGGATAAAATTTCAAAATATCACGCTTGGTCGCTTGCGAAACCGCCACCAGACCATCGGCACTTTGGATTGCATAGTCACTAAGACTGTTGAGCCTGACTAATTCTTTTTCAGGAAAATACTGCGGAAAAAGTTTAAACGCCAAATCATGAATCGTCACCACGGTTTTCATTTTTTTGCGCCGAAACTTCGGCAGATTGTGAACCGGCATCCACAGCACCTGCGGCTTGTCGAAAAAAAGTTGCCAAGCAAAACGAGTCTGCGTCCAAAATCTCGGAAAAGGAATCTGTTTGAAAAAATAGTTCGCAAACGTTGGCGGCGTCAACTGAGGATTAAAATTATTCTGATGATAGATTTCAAAAGAATCTTCCCGATCCAAGTTGCCGAAATTCTTCAACATATTTAAAATATAAACCCTGGTTCCATCAACCCGCTGATGATCCAAATCTGCGGCATGAATTGCGATTTTCATATGACTACAAATTAAGAATGATTACTGCAAATATAACAATATCAATGAGATAGACTCATTGTACCATTCTTAAGTCGAAAATGAAACGTAAGTCCCTGGGGATTTGAAAGAAAAATTAGTTTCAGGTGTAGTAAGTGTCGGGTTCACGAACTATTCAAAAAATTGAACAAATAGCAAGTGAGCAATATAAACAAAAAAACAATCTCTAAAAAGAAAGTTTTTTGTCTATATAAGGGTATCGTGGCTGAATCAAAGGAGGATAAAGCTTGAAGCCGAGATCTATCAAAAGAATGTGCATTATATTTACAATGCTAATGTTTTGCACATTTTTTAACTCGACCAGAGCGTACACCGCCCAGTACGTTCAACCACCAACGGAAGACAAAGAGCTCCTGCCCGGAGTAATTTCTAAAACTAAACAAGTAACCGTAACAGGCTACTTTGGTCCCGTAAAAGAAGACTACACAAAAACAGCACAGTACCTAAAAGCTATTGCAATGAACGGCGCTGGCAAAAAAACAGCATCGGGAAAAGTACCAAGCATTGGGACTGTTGCTGCAGATACACGTTATTATCCGTTCGGTACAAAAATCTATATTCCAGAACTAAAATTCTCGGGAACAGTCAGGGATACTGGATCAGGAATTAAGGGATCAGGACGTATGGACATTTTTTGCGGACATGGCAAAAAAGCCGAGCAGATTGCCAAAGCGTTAGGGAGAAAAAAAGTCACCCTAATGATAGTAGAAGCAAGTTAGTTATTTTTTCAATTTAAACGGGCACGATACCAACAACAAATAAAGGCAGAGAATATAAACAAATATTCCCTGCCTTTATTCTTTTCCAAAAAGGATTTTACAAGCCTAGACTTGTCAGCAAAGTTTTGACTTCTTCTTCCCCCAATGCTCGCAATTGACCAACCTTCAAGTGGCCAAGTTTGACGTTCATGACTCGGATTCTTTGCAAATCAACCACTTCCCAACCAAGCGCCGCACACATGCGACGAATTTGATGTTTTTTGCCTTCAGTCAAAGTGATGTGAAAAGTCAATTCATCTTTTTTCTCCACAATCGCACTGCGAGTTTTAAAGTCCTCAAGTTGCACGCCCTGACGCATGACCTTGAGAAAAATATTTGTGATTGGTTTGTTTACACCAACCACATATTCCTTTTCATGCTCTCGGTCAGGATTGAGCAATTTGTCAGTGATTCTTCCATCGTTACTGAGAATAATAAGTCCGCGTGAATTTTTGTCCAAGCGACCAATCGGAAAAACATCTTCCGCCACTTTAACCACGTTGGCGATACTTTTTTGTCCGTCTTTCGGCGAATGCGTCACGATGCCACGTGCTTTGTTGTAAGCATAGTAAACATATTTTTTCAAAACGCCTTTTTCTTTAACATTAAGCTCAACTTTGTCTTTTTCAAAAACTTTGTCACCAATTTGAGCTTTTTTACCATTGACAAGAACCAGGCCTTTGACAATATACTCGTCAGCCTCCCGCCGGCTGCAATAATTGTGCAGCGCCAAATAGCGATTGATTCGGATTGGATAAACTATTTTTTCTTCCATAATTATTGCATTTTTGATTATATTCAACTCAACACCTATTTCTTAATCTAAAAACCTGAGAATAAATTTTTGAAAAATATATTGCTTGAGCAAGCCTTTCTTTTTTCTAAACTTTTCCATTGGTTGCCGTCGATTGAGGGAAAATTTTAGTTAAAAAAGAAAGAGCGGTGAGGATATTTTGAGAAAAATTTCATTCTCAAATTTTGATAAGTAAAATATCCAAAGCTCAAAACCTATTCTGCAAAATCAACTTTGATAGTCTTGATGACTTTTTTCGACAATTTGTAGCCCATGCGTTGCAGGATAATTTTCAAACCTTCACAATAGTCATCAGGTTTTTCAACAATGTTATCAATCAATTCTTCAATGCTAATCCACTTTGTCTCTTGAACCTCGGCGACATTAGCCAGAACCTCACCGCCAAATTTGCCAAGCAAAACTGTGGCATATTCATTCTCAATCAAACCATTACCAGTTTCAAACTTGTACGTAAAGCTGAATTTCTTTTGAAGCTTGCTTTCAATTCCCAATTCTTCCTGGAGCCTTCGCTGCGCTGTGACAATCAATTTTTCACCAGAAACACTGTGACTTGAACAAGAGTTTGACCAAAGACCAGCTGAATGCATTTTGCCATCGGCTCTTTTTTGAATCAAATGCTGACCCTGCTCGTTGTAGATAAAAATTGAAAAAGCTTTGTGTAATTTGCCTTCACGGTGAGCTCTCAATTTGTCTTGGGTGCCCTTTTCCTTGCCACGCACATCGCAAAGCACCACCCGATTTCGCAACACCGGACTTTCCTGGAAAACAATCTTCTGATCAAAATATTTGTTGTTGATCAACATCCCAAAAACCCGCATCAACATCGGATTAGGTTCTTCCAAATGCGTCTGGAAAAAATTCCGATGAGCGTCAAAGCTCTGCGCGGCAATCTTGATCGCTTCTTTGTTTATTTCTCTCTCAGCAATAAGTCCGAGCACTTTCTTCTGCCAAGAAGAGCTCTTCGTTTCCTTTGGATTAGTAAGGGCTTTCTGAATAATTTTTTCTTCAATCAGACTATGCACTGGAAAAGTAACCACCCCATTTTTGATGTCTGAAAAAATGTCCTGACTCGCCTTGCTGACCTTGTCGATGTTTTGTCCAAAATCACCAAAATCACTGATCAGTTGACTGGCATTTGAAAAACGCAAATTGCCAGGCACCTCAAAAACATAGTTCTCAATAATGTCGAAATTGCCGCAAGACAAGGAAAAACCAATCAAGGGCGTGTAGTCATAAACCAGATTAAGACTTGTGTTTCGCTCAATATAATTTTCTTGCCATTTTGCATTTATTTCTTCCAAAGTAGAAAAATTCACATTCAATTTTTCTCGCTCTAACCAAAAACCATAGGAAAGTTTGCCCATGAGTTCATCAACCAAACTACGGATTTTGTCGATATGTTTTAAATCTTTTTTCAAACATTGTCCAAACAAATCATTAATGCAAGACAAAACCAAATCATGCTGCAAAACCGTTTCCATCACAACCTTCTCACTTTCCCAAACATCCTGCTTGCGATCCAAAATCCATTTTGTTTTGTAGGCCCAAATCATGACCAACTCAATGATGATGGCTACTTCAACGTATTGCTCCCAATTGCTGTCAGGACCACTGATAAAGCCAGCCTGAAATTGAATACCATTAAGATGCACGTTTTTCTTGACGTAGTCATTTTTCAAAAAAGCGTATTGCGGATACTGCTGACAAAAATCACCAAAGTGAGTGTTTAGCTTTTTTGAAGTTTCTTTGATTGTCTGATGATATGTTTTTGAATTCATAGTTTTGTCTCCTGTTTATTTGCGGATTTTCAACCTAATCTTTATTATATGTCATCCTGAATTTATTTCAGGCTCCCTATTACAGAAAACTACGAGATATAAAGGAAGTAGATGCTGAAACAAGTTCAGCATGACACGCTATTTTTATTTGAGTTAATTCAATATTTGTAGCGGTGGATAGGATTCGAACCTTCAATTCAGCCAAATGAACGACTGCGTTTTAACCGATTAGACTACACCGCCTCTTTTTTTGAATGTTTTTTACAACTACTTTATCATAGCAACTATTTGAAAAATAAGCCAGGGTTGAGAGAATTTGGGGTTTTTGAGAAAAAAATAGAGCCACCCTGCATCATGTGCTTGGTGACTCTAAAATACTGAAATGTAAAAACCTAACAACGTACCAGCTGACCCAGCTTCTGACGATGCCACCAAGAATCTTTACAACTGCAACCTCGGCAGTGCTTCTTGGCGTTAAATCTCAGGTCTGGCCCAACTAAAAAAACAACACTTACCACTAGTTCTTTTGGGCATTCATCTACCACTGGAACTTCGGCGGAGTTTCCCTTGTTCTTTTTTTCTCCTTCATCAGCTTTTTCTGCGTCCTTGTTTACCTTCGTTGTTTTCTTTGCCATGAGAAAATCCCTTTTAGTAGTTGATGAAAAGAATCAAAGTTCACTGTCGCCACGATACCAGTTGATAACACGCATCGCGTTCTCGTTTTCAAGAAGGTCTTCAAGCCTATTTTCTGACGCAGTATGTTCTTTGTCAAAACCGCACTGGGACTTATTACCACAACCGCAACAAAAGTCGCCATGCCTCAAGCCGTTGGCTAATTCTGGATTCTCTTCTACGATTTTAAGTCCTGCGGTTAGTATTTTTTTAACTTCAGCCCCAATTACTTCTGACGTGCTTTCTAAAGTCATAGTGACTCCGTTTAAGGGTTAGTAAAGAAATTTATTCTACTCTTTTAGTAAAACTCTTTGAAAAATTATTTACGAGAAAGGCTCTCTTATCCCCCTCTCCTTTCTCAATTTTTCAACCGCATCTTCCAAGCTGGGAGGAAGGTTGGGAGCTGGATAAGCTTCTTTCACTATTATAGGAGAATTAACTTTTTTATTTTCTCCCCTTAATCCCACTGGCCTTGGGTCAACATTAGGTCCACCACAAAGCATATCAGGACGACCACTTGAGGTTCCTCCACTCATAATTCACTCCTTCTCAAATCAAAAGATTAAAAAAATTAACAACCATTAAGTAAATTCATGACATTTTTCTACAAAAACCAGGAGTTAGACAATGCAAAGTTTTAGACATGATGTTACCAGCTCAATAGCTGCTATCAAAACGTCTTCAAATGTAACCCTTTTTTCAGAATAAAAATGCTCTTCCAATGAAGACTTTGCCACTTCGATGTACATTTCAAATTCTTTCTCATTGAAAGGCAAATGATTTTTCCGTTTTTTCTGCTTGTAAAATACTCCAGACATAACGCTCCCTATAATTTAAGATGAACGAAAACTATTTTATTTGTAAAGAAAAATTTTCGAGCAAGGTTTCCTGCTCAATGAAAAATGATAGCACTTTTTTGAACTGCCGTCAATAGTTTAAATATAGCTTTATGAAGCCATAATTTCAGAGTGTTAGGTCGATAGGATTTCCGCGTCACTCACTCGTCGACACTCGTTCGCTCCTTGCACACAGTGGCGCTAAATGCTCGCACACTCTCATTCATCGGCGTTCACTGCGAATGAAAAAATGTTCCTGTTTTCTTTTCTATGTTGGGAAGGAGGGATTCGAACCCCCGGTGACGGGACCAGAACCCGCTGCCTTACCGCTTGGCTACTTCCCAGAAAATGCATTGTATATTCAAAATAATATATTTTATACACAGACGCAAAACACATCAAACAAAATCCAGTATAACAGATTTGGAGAATAAATCAACCCGCCTCATCGGCGGGTTTTATGCATTACACATTATATACATTATACATCATACAAAATACTTTATACTAAATTTTCAGGTATCTTCTAATTGCAATTGAGGCACTGACTGTCCCTAGAATTATTCCCGAAACAAGCAGCAATCCAAAGATGACAAAAAAATGGCTAAGATAGAAATCCAAAATATCACCCCCGGCAATACTGCCCCGCGTGATTGGCACCAAGAATTTGGAAGTGACAAAAAGCGCCAGCATCACACTGAAAGCTGAAGAAATTCCGTAAAATATTCCTTCAAAAATAAAAGGCATTTTAATGTAAATATTCGAAGCTCCCACCAGGCGCATAATTTCAAATTCCTGCCTGTGAGCATACATCGTCAGCCTGATTGCATTAAAGGTGATTAAAATTCCAATGAAAACAAAAACGACTCCAAGTGTCAAACCAACTTGTTCGACAATTTTGATGATAGTGATGAGACGCTGGATAGCTGATTTGTTTTCCTCATAATCAATATGACTGACATCTTCTGCAAAAGAGGAGGTGTTGATAGCCTTTACGATAACATCATATTGATCAGAGCTCCTTGCTTTGATCACCAACGCTGAAAGCAAAGGATTGTCCCCAATTTCATCCAAGGCTTGAGAAATGGAAGGATTGTTATTGCCAAACTTTTTGAACTGCTCCAAGGCTTGTTCTTTGGAAACAAAATCAATGGATTTTATTTCTTGATAACTCACCAATTTGCTCTTAATCTCCTGGATTTTACTATCCTGGACGTCTGGATTGAAATAAACGCTAACATTGATTTTATCTTGGACGTTTTTCAATACGATGTTTGAAGCAACACCAATAATCAAAGTCACGCTAATGATATAAAGCGAAATAGCCAACACGCTGACAGTTGCAAAGCTCAGCCAACCGTTGCGATAAAAATTGCTGAGTCCTTCCTTGAAGGTTCTTTGAAGTTTTGTGATTTTCATTCCCATAAGCTTATGTTTTTGTTTTAAGCGTTAACTTTTGTTCCTGAATATTTGCCTTTTTCATTGTCACGAATAATTTTACCGTCATCAATTTCCACCACACGCCTGCTTAGCTTGTCGACAATCACTTTGTTATGAGTGGCCAGCAAAATCGTGGTCCCGAGACTGTTTATTTTCACCAACAATTGAATAATTTCCCAAGTTGAAATTGGATCAAGATTCCCGGTCGGTTCATCCGCAATAATAATCAAAGGATGATGGACCAAAGCTCGCGCCATGCAAACTCGCTGTTGCTCACCACCAGACAACTGCCGCGGGTATTTACCCATTTTGCTACTCATACCGACAATGTCCAAGATCTCCGGAACTCTTTGGGCAATTTCCTCATCAGGTTCACCTGCCACTTCAAGCGCATAGGCCACATTCTCATAGGCGGTTTTTTGCGGCAACAATTTAAAATCCTGAAAAACCGTTCCGACATTACGACGATAAAACGGCAAATGTTTTCGCTTAATAGCATCCAATGAACGTTCATTGAAATATACTGCGCCCGAGGTCGGTTGCTCTTCAGCATAGAGCAACTTGAGCAAAGTTGATTTGCCAGCTCCACTGTGTCCCACAATTGAAACGAATTCACCTTGTTGAATTGTCAAATTAATGTCTTCCAGAGCCACAAAATCACCGGGATAAATTTTCGAAACATTTTCAAACTTGAGCATTTTTTTATTTTAAACTTAAGAAATATTTTGCCAAGTTTATCATCTTGAGCGTAACATATTGAAGTCGAAAGACCTGAGCCCAGCTTTCTCGACTTTGCTAATTCTCATAAAATCGAATTAGCTCCGCTCGAAATGACAAATTATTTTGATGACTTTTTTATTATACACTATTTTTCATTTGCATGGAAGCGCAAATAAGCCTGCATAAATTCTTCCAGCTCTCCCTCCAAAACTTTTTCCGCATCACTCGTTTCAAATTTCGTGCGATGATCCTTGACCATCTTGTAAGGATGAACCACATAGGATCTGATCTGACTGCCCCACTCGGCGCTTTTCTGCTCTCCACGCAATTTTTGCTTTTCAATTTCTTGTTGCTCGAGAAACTTTTTGTGAATTCTGGCTTTCAAAACTTTCATGGCCTGCTGCCTGTTTTGAAGTTGGCTGCGTTCACTTTGACAAGTCACCACAATGCCGGTCGGAAGATGCGTAATGCGTACCGCACTGTCCGTGGTGTTGACGTGTTGGCCGCCAGCCCCCGATGCTCGATAAGTGTCAATCACCAAATCCTGAGGATTAATGACCACTTCAGCGATATCTTCAATAATCGGCAAAACTTCCACAATTGCAAAAGAAGTTTGACGCAAGTTGTCAGAATTAAAGGGCGAGAGCCGCACCAAACGATGCACGCCAGCTTCACTTTGCAAATATCCATAAGCCCAAGCGCCATCAATTTCTAGTGTCGCGCTTTTGATGCCAGCTTCAGCGCCTTTTGTTTGTTCCACAATCACAGCCTTGAAACCATTTTTTTCTGCCCACTTGAGATACATGCGCAGCAACATTTCCGCCCAATCTTGCGCATCTACACCACCAGCTCCGCTGCGAATGGCCAAAATAACATCATTGCAATCATATTGTCCGCTGAGCAAAGTCTTAAACTCCAAGGTCTCGAATTCTTTTTGAATTTCCAACATTTGTTTTTCAACTTCCGTGCGTTCTTGATTTTCAGGTGTTTCAAAAAGCTCTAACAATTCAATCAAATCAGCAACTTTTTTTTCAAGCTTTTCAAAATCCTCTACTTCGCTTTTGAGCGTTTCCAATTCTTTGGAAATTTGCGCGGCCTGCTTCGGATCATTCCAAAAACCTTCCTCAGTGGTTTGCAATTCCAATTGACCAATCTTTTTGGTTTTTTCTGCCAAGTCAAAGATAGTCCCGCAACAGCGGGAGCTTAGTTTTTATCGCATTAAGATTGTCTAGAATTTCTTTCATATAAACTAACAGATTAAAACGGATTAATTACGGATCTGACGCTAATCACGAATAAAAAAATTTCCATTCACAATCCGTGATTTGTGAATATCTGTTAAAAATCCGTGAAAATCAGTTTCTCATTCGAGAATGAGCAATCCATACATCACACCTATTCCTGCAATAATAAAAACTAGTTGCAGCAACGAATGTAAAACCTTGGTTGATTTGTGCAGTTCCGGAATAATGTCAGCGCTGGCAACATAGATAAAGCCACCCGCCGCAAAAGGAATCAGATAATAAGTTGTGTTGGAAAAACTTTCGCCGATAATAAGCACAAGCAACGCTCCGAAAATCGCTACAATGCCAGCCAGAAAATTATACAGCAAAGCTTTGCGCTTGGAAAAACCGCCATACAGCATTGAAGCAAAATCGCCAATTTCATGGGGAATTTCATGAAAAATCACCGCCAAAGTCGTGGCAATTCCAATTGGCACACTCACCAAGAAACTTGCCGCTATAATCATTCCATCGATGAAATTATGCGCCCCATCTCCAATCATAATCACATAGGAGAAAGTCTCATTATGCTCGCGGCAACTGATGTCGTGGCAATGGTGCCAATGAATGAATTTTTCCAAAACGAAAAAGGCTAGCATCCCAGCCAGAATGGAAAAGGCAATCCCAACTCCCGAGCCACTTTTGTACGCCTGCGGAATCAAATGCAAAAAAGCGTCGCCCAAAAGCGTCCCCCCGGCAAACGCCACCGCCCAAATCAAAAACTTCTTGATTTTTTGCTCCCCAAACGGAAAAGCAACCAAACCCAGCAAGGAAAGCAGGCTGACGATGAAAACAGATATTAAAGTGTAAAGCCAAACGTACATCAATTTGAAATTTGAAATTTGAAATTTTAGGTGAAATCTAAATTTTAAAATTTAGAAATTAAAAATTCAATTCAAATTTAAAATTAAAAATTTAAAATTCTTGTTAAAAATTACGCTAAGTAATTTTTAATCAAGGTGATATGATCCAACTCAACTTGATTCAGTGCCGTAAACATAATCTTCACATGCCTTTCAATCGCCTCTTTCGCAAACTGGCCGTACAGCGTGGCGGCGTGGTCTTCAAGCTCGAGCGTCTTTTGAAAATTTTCCAAAACTGCGTCGCTGCAAAGTTCAGGCTTGACTTCTGGCATTGGAATTTGCAAAATCTTGGTGCAAATGACTGCATGTTCAAGTTCAACTTTCGCCAAGCGTTTATACATTTTCATCACTTCATACGAATCAGTCTTGCCCGCCATACAAAGATAAATTGCATTAGCCTCAATCTCCAATTGCAAAGTTTCTTGCAAATTTTTTTTGGTTAGCTCCGACAAATCTTCTTTGACTTCCACCACCGGTTTGGCATCTTTGCCTTCTTTGATAAAAGCTTGCCTTGCCCCACAAAAAGGACAACTGGTTGGTTTTCCTTCGCCCAAATATGCATCCCCACAAATTTCACAGATATAAGTTTTCATATGATTTGATAATTTTAATTTTTATCTATAATAAAAAATGCAAACAAACTCCAAAAATATTTTTCAAATTCTATAACTACTTATAAAGATCCTTTATAAAAATCGCGCCATTCGGAGTTTCAAAAAGAATGTTCGCTCTCTGCTCATCACTGAGTTCTTCTTTACTTTTATAATCAATGACAACCATACCCTCATTATAACAAACCCTCTCAAGATGAGCATTGTTCGCAAACGCGCCAAGAATTTTATCAGGCGAGATACTTCCTTCCACGAAAGACTCCCCATCATAAGCCGATTGAATAAATGTCCTATCCATGGAAGGATTAAGTAAGAAGGTTGGGTTTTTCGCTCTTGTAATCCACATAACCTGCCGCTCGAAAGAATCAAGATTTCCTTTCTTATTTTCTTCTTCCTGATTGCTTTCAGTGTATGCATCCCTCATTAATTCTTTGATGGATTCTATCAATTCCTTTTTGGCCTCATTCCAATCTTTAAAGAATCTCCCGTCAAAAAGCAACTCGCCATCGCCATGAATAAAAGTTTCATAAACTTTATTATCAGTCCGTGATATTGTCGCACGATGATAACTCCCGTCTTTATTCACTTCATTCGGATTTATATAAGACTCGCTGGTATCAGAAACCGTTACAAGCTCCGTATATTGATCTCTGATAATCTGCTCGATGTTTCCACCCAAAGTCCATGTTTGCACCAGCTGAGAACCGGCTAATACTTCAAATATGCAGGCGGGATTTATCTGACCATAATTTTCTTCTAAATACCGGCTCATGAGCAAGCGTATCTTCCGTTTCATTTCACGATAGATTTGCGAATCTTTTTCGCCTTTGTTTGAACCTTTATAGACATCGTACACTGACACGCAATCAAGGCGGCCAGTAATTGCCTGGAGGTCATTCCCTTGGCCAGAGTTACTCTTTCCAAAATGTTCGCTTTGATCAAGATTCGAAAGGATGCCGTTTTTCAATATGGATCCAAGATATGGAGTACCTGTGAAATGAAGGAGAAAGTCTTTGTTTTTTACGCCCGCTTCTATGATCTTACAATTTTCAGTGAATTTTTCTTTTACTTTTGCTGATAACAGATCTCTTTGTTCTACAGCAGCAGGATCAACATTGCCTTCGCCTAAAATCTCGATAATTTTCGAAACATCAAAAAGCGACTTTTTTTCTATGGCATTTTGAAGAGCTATATTTATTTCATCTTGCGAAAAACTGACCGGAAATTCTTCCGAAAATTTTCGCAAAACGTTAGCGTTACCAGCCTCCAAAAGGACAGCTTTTAGCTCGTTCATAAGCTCCCCCGATAAACCGGCCACAGCAAGAAATTCAAGGGAGCGAAACGTGTCATGGGGTATTAGGGAATTATTCTCCAAATCATTTTTAATGCGTCCCACAAATCCT
Organism: uncultured bacterium; assembly: GCA_903851135.1. Classification (GTDB taxonomy): domain Bacteria; phylum Patescibacteriota; class Minisyncoccia; order Moranbacterales; family GWC2-37-73; genus CAIPMZ01. The sequence continues at coordinate 49,221 of CAINNK010000046.1, forward strand.
GCTTTCCTTGCTTCTAAAAAAATTCCTAACTTTTCATAGACACGTTTATTTTTACTGAGAATCTCGCGCTTTCGAGAGAATTCATCAGTATAGTCGGTTCCATGATTTTGAGCATAATCACGCGCAAAGTACTCTCCTTTAAGAACATCAGCTCCCAAGTTAGATAATTCTGATCTATACCCTTTCGATTTTTTTCGGAGCAGATCAAACTTTTCAAAGTCTTCATCAACGGAAAAATATCTACGATCTGCCGTCTCGCTATTTACTTCCTCAATAGCGTCTTTGTATTCCTCAAAAAAAAGTTGTGCCTCTTTATCCAATTCCTTCAATTTCATAAACCTACTTTCCGCACTTTTGTATGCTTCGGTTTTTTTCGCTTCACCTAAAATTTCCCTTGCCTTTTCAGGATCGTCTTGGCGAACTTCTTTAAGTTCCTTGGCTAGATCGTCACGATAGAATTGTTGATTAAATTTTTCCATATTTTATTTTTTAAAAATATATATTCATTGAGCCGTCCATCAGAATCGAACTGATGACCTACGCGTGGAGCCTGTCCGCCTTGGGCGGAAGTGCGCATGGAGCCGATGGCCGGAATCGTCAGCCCTAGGCTGATCCGCCTTGGGCGGAAACCGCTCCTCAATTTTGAGCCGTCCATCAGAATCGAACTGATGACCTACGCGTTACGAGTGCGTCGCTCTGCCAACTGAGCTAGGACGGCTTTTGCCTTAACTCAAATTTTAGCTAATTTGAGCCCTTTTGGCAAGCATGAAAAAAGCTCGAAAAAAGTTAGAAAAAATTATCAGCTGTGATCAATCTTGTTTTAGCCGTTGGGTATCTATTTTTAAAAGCCTTATTGACAGATCTTCTTTTGTATTTCACTTCCACGCCAATGATTTCTCCTTTTTTTTCCAAAACTACATCAATTTCAGAGCCTTGTTTTGTTCGCCAATAATAAAACTTCAAATTTGCATCACAATAACTATCTTGCTTTATCAATTCACTAATAATGAAGTTTTCGAACAAAGCCCCCTTGTCAGTCCGCGAATCCAAATCAGAGAAATCACCAATCAGGGCATTTCTGATGCCCGTATCATAGAAAAATATCTTTGCTGCTTTTGAAATTTCATCCCGCTTTTTCTTTGAATATGGATACAGCCGAAACAAAATAAAACTCTGCTCGAAAATTTCAATATAGCGTTTAATTGTCCGCTGATCAGCCTTTAAGCTACTGGCTAGCTCTGAATAATTTATAAGATTTCCAATTTGAAAAGCCAGCAACCTCAGCAAATCCTTGGCTAATTTCTTGTCCTCAATCAAATCCAATTCCAAAATATCCTTGAAAATTAAACTGTCCACGAAATTCAAAAGATATTTCCCATCACTTGGATTGTCTATCAAATGTGGATACTGTCCATAAACCAACACGCCATCAAGAACACTTTTCAAATCAAACCTGTAAAGCTGATCCCTGGGCTTGTATTTTTTATCATCTATTATTTTTTCAAGAATATTGAAATTTAACTCTTTTTCAATTCCTTTTTGATTCAAATATTCAGAAAAAGTGAGCGGATAAATATTGTAGTCTATCTTTCTGCCAGCCAAACTCTCCCCTGTTTTATTTTTTATGTGAAAAGAAGATGAGCCCGTAATTATGATTTTTACCCCCTCCAATTGATCATAGATTATTTTCACTGCCCTACCAGGATTGCTCAAGAGATGAATTTCATCAATAATAATTTCTTTGGATTTTTTATTGATGAGCGTTTTATAGGTTTCAATATCGTATGATTCAAGAATTTTTCTGATAGGCTCGTTATCCACCAAGAAATAGGATCCTGTTGGAAAAATCTTTTTAACCAAGGTTGTTTTTCCAACTTGCCTTGAACCAAGCAAGATAAGCACTTGCTTGTATTTTTCAAAATGTAGTTTAAGCTTAGAATCAAGATGTCTTTGCATATAAATATATTACTTTTTAATCATCTGATGTAACAAAAGATATATCTAATTATACACACACCACTTTTTTTGTCAAGCCATTATGTCAAATGCAACATTCAAACATGAAAGCCCCTTTTTCTGCTAAACTAGAGCGTTAACTTTTAAAACGCTATGGATATGCCAAAAGGAAGGCCGTTAACCCTCTTTGAAAGGGAAAAGATTGAAACCTGGCTAAGGATGAAAAAGAAAA